>NZ_JBALDU010000048.1:0-14587 GCF_036917235.1 Nostoc sp. | reverse complement strand
GTTGCGACAGATGGATGTTCTTCACCCAGCAGCTTGCGCCAGAGTGCCAAAGCTTGGATTAAAAGGGGTTCGGCTTCGCTGTATCTGCCTTGGGAACGGTAGAGTGCCGCTAGGTTGTTGAGACTAGTTGCGACAGATGGATGTTCTTCACCCAGCAGCTTGCGCCAGAGTGCCAAAGCTTGGATTAAAAGGGGTTCGGCTTCGCTGTATCTGCCTTGGGAGTAGTAGAGTGCCGCTAGGTTGTTGAGACTTTGTGCGACATCTGGATGTTCTTCACCCAGCAGCTTGCGCCAGAGTGCCAAAGCTTTGATGTAAAGGGGTTCGGCTTCGCTGTATCTGCCTTGGGAACGGTAGAGTTCCGCTAGGTTGTTGAGACTTTGTGCGACATCTGGATGTTCTTCACCCAGCAGCTTGCGCCTGAGTGCCCAAGCTTGGATGTAAAGGGGTTTGGCTTCGCTGTATCTGCCTTGGGAGTAGTAGAGTGCCGCTAGGTTGTTGAGACTTTGTGCGACATCTGGATGTTCTTCACCCAGCAGCTTGCGCCAGAGTGCCAAAGCTTGGATGTAAAGGGGTTCGGCTTCGCTGTATCTGCCTTGGGAGTAGTAGAGTAGAGCTAGGTTGTTGAGACTAAGTGCGACATCTGGATGTTCTTCACCCAGTAGCTTGCGCCAGAGTGCCAAAGCTTGGATGTAAAGGGGTTCGGCTTCGCTGTATCTGCCTTGGGAGTAGTAGAGTAGAGCTAGGTTGTTGAGACTACCTGCGACATCTGGATGTTCTTCACCCAGCAGCTTGCGCCTGAGTGCCAAAGCTTGGATGTAAAGGGGTTCGGCTTCGCTGTATCTGCCTTGGGAACGGTAGAGTTCCGCTAGGTTGTTGAGACTACCTGCGACATCTGGATGTTCTTCACTCAAGCGCTTTTTAGTGACTTCTAAACACTGCTCATACCAAGGTAAAGCTTGGTTATATAAACCTTGACCATTGTAAAATCGAGCGTTGCCAACGAATACCCAAGGTAAATCATCATCGCCTATATATTGAATGAGATTGTTGGCTACTTCAGCTAGATGAGTTATGGCGGGGGTGACATCGTTGATTTGCTCAAGGTTGGCCGAGTCAGGAATATCTTTAGCAACTGCTACCATTACTCGACAAAGCGATCGCTTTAATTCCTCTGCCTGTTCTAAACCTGTAAGCTTATATTGAAAAAACTCCCGCAGTAACGGATGCAGTTGGTAGATTCTCTCACCTTTATATTGGAGCAGATGTAGCTGTAATAAATCACGTCTGGCTTTTTTCCAATTTTGAGTCTCATTATTTATTGTTATACGCTCCACCAAATTCCAAGAAATCGGAGCCAGAGCAAATAAACTTAGAAGACAGCCTAAAAGTTGGGCGTTTTCTCGCAAACGTCGCCAACTCAACTCAAAAGCAGCAGCCACACCTAATTTAGCAGTCATTTCTGGTCGAGCTTCGTCTAAAGATTCATTCTTCAGACGCTCATTTTCCAAGTCTTGCAGCATTTCTGCTAGAGTTAATTCCTCATCACCTAACAAATAACGCCCGACTAATTCTAAACCCAAGGGCAAATATCCCAGCCATTTACAAAGTCTTCTTGCAACCAAAGGCTCCCGTCGCAGTCGTTCCTTACCCACTATGGATTCTAATAACTTCATTGCCGCTAGTGGTTTCAGCAAATCTAAATCTAATAGCACTATCGGCGGCTGTAATTTTTCCCGCGTGGTAATCAACTGCTTAAACCGGGAAGGAACAGACTCCAAATAACACCGGACTTCCTCTCTATAGTTAGTAACGTTATCAATTACCAGCAGAACCTCACCCTCATGCCATTCTGTTAGACAGTGTTGCACTTTCCCAATTAAATCTAAATTTTCTGGGGGGTTTAATCGCATCTTATTACAGGCAAACTGCACTAGTTGCGCCCCCACATCCTGTAATGCGGACAACCAGCAAATCCCTCCTTGATAAGTTACGCGGTGGGAATAGGCATATTGCAAAGCTAGTTCTGTTTTCCCAACTCCACCCATGCCAGCAACAGCAGCAATGGCCACCTGATTATTTTCCTGCAACATCTCATGCAGGTTTTGCAATTCAGCTTCACGTCCAACAAACTTCACCACCCCACTCAGAGGTAAATTTTGCGGTGTTTTAGTAGAGGGATTTAACTTTACCTGTTCCGCAACAGGCGGGTACAGTCAGAAGTTATTAGTACCAGTGAAAGTATTTCCCTGAAAAACATTTTTAATAGATTCAGCTAACTTTGTAGAATTAATAACACCTGCTGGTTGCGAGTTTAGGTCATTCGCTAGCGCCTGGACTTTCGGCGCTACTTGGGGATCAGCATTTGCGGCTGCTTCCACTTCCCGCACAGATTGAGCAATTTCGGTATCTGCATCTGCTGCTGCTTTCAACTCCAGTACTGCTTTGCCATAATCTAACGGCTGCTGTGTTGCATTGGCTAGCAAGGGCAACTTATTTTTATGATGTAGCTGTTCGATTAACTCACGACTTTTATCTAATGCCGCTTCCCCAAGCCTTTCGCCAGTTTTTTCTAGAGCTTTAGTTAAAACTATAGTAGCGATCGCAGTTGCAACTGCTGTTAATGTTACAGGTTCCATATAGCAAGAAAATACGACATTGCACTTAGAGATACAAATGTAGCTCTGTCTATTTCGGAAATATATCACACATAAACCTCATCTATGTTGAGAACCGTAGTTTTTGCCCTCACCCTAAATCCCTCTCCCTGGTAGGGAGAGGGACTTTTTTCCGGCTCCCCTTCTCCCAATATTGGGAGAAGGGGCTGGGGGATGAGGGTTTTTTCTGCTCATACGGAATATCTACAGTTTTCAAGGTGGACGCAGTTTATTTAGCTAATAAGCACTCTGACAAAACCCTAACGCAGCCCTCCCTATTCCTTACAATGGAAAGGGGTTTTATTCACTTTCCTTCTTGAGGGAATCTCAAAGTCAACACACCAACTGATGCATGATACCCAACTGCTACCACGCATTAATGCCACAGCCAAAAGAGAAAATGGTAAACAATATTATGTAGATGCCAAGGGAAATCGTTTTCCCAGCGTGACTACAATACTTAATGCCACCAAATCACAAGCAGATAGAGACAGATTATTAAACTGGAAAGCGCGTGTTGGTACAGAAGAAGCTACGCGCATTACTACATCTGCTAGTCGTCGGGGAACCCAAACACACAAACAAATTGAGCGCTACCTGCTTGGACAAAACCCAGTTTGTCCCGAAGCGAGTCGCCCTTATTGGGAGAGTATCAAGCCAGTTTTACAACAAATCGACACAGTTAGACTTGTGGAAGGCTCTGTTTTCCATCATGATTTGAGTTATTCTGGCAAAGTTGATTGTATTGCCAGCTATCAAGGTATTCCCTGTATTTGTGAGTGGAAAACCGCAGATAAACCCAAAGGTTCAATTGAGCATTTATATGAACATCCACTGCAACTTACAGCATACATAGGAGCAGCTAACGAATATTATCGAGATTATGGTATTCAGCTAAAGCACGCTTTATTGGTAATAGCGATTCCAGAAATGCCAGCAGAAGTATTTTGGTTTGAATCAGCAGTTATCAAAGATTACTGGGAACAGTGGGAAAAAAGAGTCGCCCAATATTGGGAACGCAGAAGTGTTTGGAGTTAGTTAGTTAGATTGCATAATTACCGAAATTGTAACCCCTCTCCAAACCTCTCCCCGAAACGGAGAGAGGCTTTGATTCTTGCTCCCCTTCCCTTGTAGGGAAGGGGTTGGGGGTTAGGTTTGAGATAAAGTCGCACACGGCGTTAACCTTGTAACGGCAAAACAGTAATTAACTCAGAAAATCTTGCAAAATCACTTGTGTTGTGAGTGAGTAATTGAGGAATGCCATAAACTAGCATCGTAGCGACAATATTTGCATCATGAACTTGCTTACCACCGCTAGGAATTTCCTCCATGAGCGTTAATAGCCTTTCTGTTACCAACAAGTTATCTTCAACCAAGCGAAAATAACTAGCAAAATACCTCACATCTGCCACTAAAGATGCAATAGGAATGTTCCCGGTTAAGTCGCCTCGCCTTGTCATTGCTGCCAAATATTCTCTCAAAGTTTGGCGACTAATCCATAAATCAATACCTTGTTCTGCAAGTGCTTGCAGTCGTTCTGTCGCTTGTAGATGAAATGGCGACAAAGCTAAATTTGCATAAACTAAAATATTCGTATCAATGAAAATAGAGTTATTAGTCGTTTGCATAAAGGTCTTCTCTACGGAAAGTGAGGCTTTCCGAGACTAATCCTACAGGATAGGCGGAAAATTTGAGAGGCGCTTTCTTTTTTTCCGTCTCTGCTTCCTCAGCCAAAGGCTTTTCATCAATTACTATTACCACCTGATGCTCACCTTCTGGAATATCCAATGGTAACTGCGCTGTAATCTTGCCATCTTTGGTAACTATGGCAATTGTTTCTATACTTTTCATCTCATTTATCCTTAATCAATCCATTACAGCTAACACAGCTTTTGGTAATAACTTATCTTTAAACCAAACAATTCTGGCGGGGACATCATTTAATTGTACTCCCGCCTTTTCTAAATTAAGTCGCTCAGAAATTGCCAAAATCAAGTCATCACGTCCAGCCCGTCGCACTTGAGAAAACTTCTTTTGTAAATATTCTGGTCGCCAATAACCAACAATTTCTAACAAGAAGGTGCGGCCATCAGCATGAACTAAGCGAAAATCGGGAATCATCACACTACCAGGAATTGGTATCAAATCAACTTCTCGCTCTAACGCCCAACCACTTTTCAACGCATCCCATTTATCAGCAAAGGATGCTTCTAGCATACTATCGTAGGGCTTTCCTGGTGGATAGTGGGATACCAAACCACATTCAGAATTGAGAGTGAAACGTCCAGTTTTCCAAGTATTTGTATAAGCGTCGCGGCTTTGGAGAATGGAAGAAAGACTCCATTTAGTAACGTGAAGTAAAGCCGGAATAAGTTTAGCGATCGCTAATCCATATCGCGTACTAGGATTAAACAAACTCGTCGGCCCGTCAATGGTAATTGTAAACCCGTGGTCAGCATCACCCTCAATATAAGCCATCAATTGAAACAACTTTAAATAGCGAAATAACAGCTTATATTCTCCCGGAACATTACGATGAGCATTTAACACCAGTTGACTGGCCTTATAAAACACACCTTGCACCTGAGATAAGTTATATCGATTTAATAAATCTGGCGCTGTTGGTGCATCAAAAACAGTCAAAATCTTATTTTCAGATAAATCAGCGTATAATCCATTCCGAACCTGTTCTGTTAAAACTTCCCGCTCAAGTTCTTGAGTTAACTCATCAGCAATTTTACTCAGAGTAACTTGTGTAGATTCTCGACTAGAAACAGACTTTGCAGCCAGAGAAAACACCCGTTCTCTTAACATCTGTGGTTCCAAAGGACTAACTACCTCAAAAGTGCAAAAACTGCTTTTGAGAATATAAGCTAACCCTCGCTTCACCCGATAATCTGTAGAATCTCCTTCAAAATCAGTCAGTTGTCGCTCAAGCACACCTTGAGTCTTCCCCACTGCTGATTGAAAATAATTAATTAACTCAATCGCCAAATCCGAAGTTGCTCGATCAATCTTCAGTCTCTTCGGGATGATCTCCTCCCCGTTTTGGCGATGCATCAGTAAGTCTGTCGGTAACATCTGCTGAATTTTGGATTTTAGATTTTGGATTTTGAATTGAATAATTAATTTCTAACTGTTCCGCAGCCTTCAAACTCCTTTCTTTCCCACTTCCATAAACAACCTGTAAATTCCCTTTCCTCTCTTTTTCTTCCCCTACTTTCCTCTCCCCTCTTCGCCGCGCCGAAGTCCCCTCCTCACTCGTATCCTCCGCCACTACCTCATACAAAATCGCCTGTTTATTCTCAATATTCCCCTTCCGTAAAATCCTCCCCAAGCGCTGAGTATACTCCCTAGCCGAACCTGTTCCCGATAAAATAATTGCAACAGTTGCCGCAGGTACATCAACACCTTCATTCAACACATGAGAAGCAACCAAAGTATTATATTTACCCTCTCGAAACTTTGTTAATATCTCATGCCGTTCTTTCACAGGAGTTTGATGAGTAATTGCTGGAATGAGCAACTCTTGAGAAATGCGGTAAACCGTCGCATTATCAGCAGTGAAAATCAGAATTCGTGCCGGATAATGTTCTGCCAATAAATTAATCAGAATTCGCAACTTCCCATCAGTACCCAAAGCGATATCTTTCGCTTCTCGGTGTGCTAACATCGCCCTACGTCCAGATTGCGATCGCGCGCTCATTTGCACGAACATTTGCCAACCTTGCAAACTCCCCAAAGAAATTTTCGATTGCTTCAAAAAGTCATTGCGGGTTTGAATTAACTGGTTGTATCTTTCCCGTTCAAGTTGCGATAACTTTACCTTAATTTGGACAATTTCATGCTCTGCTAACGCCTTCCCTGCCAAATCTTCAGCGCGTTTGCGATATACTTCTTGACCAATGAGGATATTTAAGTCAGCGTGTTTACCATCGGTACGTTCCGGTGTCGCGGAGAGTCCCAAGCGATAAGGTGCGATCGCATATTCGGCAATTACCCGATTAAAATCTGTGGGTAAATGATGACATTCGTCAAAAACAATTAACGCATATTGATTCCCCAACGTTTCGGCGTGAATTGCGGCACTATCATAAGTTGCAACTAAGATTGCTGTTCTATCGCGCGAACCACCTCCCAACAATCCCACTTCAGCATCGGGGAAAGCCCCTACTAAATGTGCATACCACTGATGCATCAAATCCAAAGTTGGCACTACAATCAACGTCGTGCGCGGCGTTGACTGCATCGCCATTTGCGCCAAATAAGTCTTTCCCGCCGCCGTGGGAAGCACAACTACCCCTTGCCTACCCGCCAGTTTCCAAGCCGCTAGCGCCTCAGTTTGGTGGGGATAGGGTTCCATTTCTAGAGTAGGAACCAAATCTACAGGATAAAATTGCTTGGCCTCATCGATAAAATTCACATCTTCCGCTTGTAGTGCTTCTACTAGCGATCGGTATCTAATTGCTGGGATGCGGAATTTTTCAACTCTATCATCCCACGTAGCATAATCCATCCAACCTTTGCCGCGTGGTGGTGGATGCAAAATTAATGTGCCACGATCAAAATTTAATGTAGGGGTACGAGCCATGATTATTGGGCATTGGGCAATTCAATTTTGGATTTTGGATTTTAGATTTTGGATTAAATTTCAATCTAAAATCCAAAATCTAAAATTCTTACTCCCTTAATTACTAATAACGTAAAAAGTGCATGATTAATCCAACTAACTCTGACAAAACCCAACTAGATGCGCTCATTAGTCACGGAATGTCCCATCGGCAAACCAACAATAACCTGTCCGAATCCTACAAAGAACAGCGACAGAGCTTTTTGCTGAAACGGCTGCAATTGCAGGCGCAGATTATATTAATAGCTGGCTTGACTTTAATTGCTTTTTTTCTTTGGGCAAATTCACAATTAGAAGGCAAGATATACGCTTTTAAAATTGGGCTTGTAGTAGAATTATTCACTCTTGTTTGTTGGGGTTTATGCAAAACTCCTATCGGTCGCCGCTATCCTGATTTAATTTTTTTGAGTTTATGCTGGTCTGTAACTTGTACTATTCAAATTGATATAGCTTTGCTGTTCAATAATTTAGAACCGAGAAGCAATATTTGGACTTTGATGTTTCTCACTCAAGCTACAATCATTCCAGTCCAATGGTGGATGCATTTAATATCTCAACTCGGAACAATACTTTGCTATTTAACTTTATATATTTTATATAGCCCCATCTTGAAAAATCCGTCAGCTTTTTATATTGAGCAAGGATTATATTTCTTTTGGACTTGTATAATTTGTGTTTTTTCAGTCTATTTATACGAACGCTTACGAAAAAAAGAATTTTACGCTCGTAAGGCAATGGAACTAGCGCAGCACAAATCAGAACGGCTGCTACTAAATATTTTGCCAGAGATGATTGCAGAACAATTAAAACAACAGCCAGCAACTATTGCCGATAACTTTCTGGAAGTTACGGTGCTATTTGCTGATATTGTTGGATTTACAGAACTTTCATCTCACACCTCACCCGCAGAATTAGTCGAGTTGTTAAATACAATATTCTGTCTGTTTGACCAATTAGCAGAACGTCATGGGGTAGAGAAAATTAAGACCATTGGCGATGCATATATGGCTGTAGCTGGTTTGCCAAATCAATCTAACAATCATGCTCCAGCAATAGCTAATATGGCTTTGGATATGCAAAATGCTGTAGCTACTTTTAACAAAGAAAATAACCAATCCTTTAGCATTCGTATTGGCATTAGTACAGGGCCAGTAGTAGCAGGGGTGATTGGGCTGAAAAAGTTTGCCTACGACCTCTGGGGAGATACAGTCAATATAGCTAGTAGAATGGAATCGCATGGTATTGCAGGTAGTATCCAGGTTTGTGAAGCAAGTTATCAGCTTTTAAAGGATAAATACTTGTTGGAAAAACGAGGTTTAATTCAAGTGAAAGGTAAAGGTGAAATGATGACTTATATACTAAAGGGAATTAATTTAAAAACTTAATAAATAGGAGTCAGAATTCAGAATGGGCTACGCCCCGCTGCGCTAACAGAATCCAGAATATTTTAGTCATAAAGTTAGGTATGTCTTTTTTCAATGCATTATTAGGTGTTGAGCGATGTCTATGACGGGCTACGCCTACGCATTTTCTAGCTGATTTTGGGAATAATCCTTTAGCTAGCTGCATAAAGGAGAAGCCACATTGAAAGGAACACGTTCCCTTCTAGCGCCTTATGCTGTGGCACTATTGACTGTTGGTAGCGTATTGCTACTAACACTATTGCTACAGCCACTACTGAAACAAACGATTTTCCTGCTGTTTTTTGCTGCCGTGGCGGTTAGTGCCTGGTATGGGGGCATGGAAGCAGGATTACTGGCTACTGCTTTGTCTACTTTAGCCGTCAGCTACTTTTTCTTAGAATCAGTATTTTCGCTCTTGGTTGCGAGTCTAGACAACATACTGGACTTAGGCTTGTTTGTGCTGGTGACAACAATTATTAACTTGCTGAACTCAGAGTTACGCACTGCCAAACAACATCTTCAAACGAGTTTGCAGAAACTACAGGTGAGTGAAGCAAGGTTTAAAAAGTTGGTAGAGTCTAACATCATTGGGGTAATTGTAACCAATATGGACGGGGCGATGCCTACGGCGGGCTACGCCTACGCAGAAGCTAATGATGCTTTTTTACAAATGGTAGGTTATTCGCAGTCGGATTTGCTCGCAGGGCTTCGATGGCGCGACATGATTCCACCAGAATATATTGAAACTAACAACAGTGCCATCGCAGAACTCACAACTAAAGGCGTGTGTCAGCCTTTTGAGAACGAATACATCCGCAAAGATGGTAGCCGCGTTCCTGTTCTGTTAGGTTCTGCTTTGTTAGAAAATAACCAAGATGATATTATCTCTTTTGTGATTGATTTAAGTAAACACAAACAAGCAGAGCTTGCCCTTTCCAAAAGCGAAGAACGCTACCGCGCTTTTTTAGAGCATAGTTCAGAAGGTATTTGGTGCATCGAACTGGAAGTACCAATTTCACTAGATTGTCCAGAAGATGAACAAATTCAACATTTTTACCAATATGTTTACCTGGCAGAATGCAACAATGTTATGGCGCAGATGTATGGCTGTTCTCGTGCCGAAGAAATTCTCGGCGTCAGATTAGGAGACTTTCTTGTTGCCTCCGATCCACATAATATTACATACCTGCGTAATTTTATCCGTTCTAACTACCGACTAATCGATGCCGAGTCCCACGAAATAGATAAGCAAGGTAATTCCAAATATTTTTTGAATAATCTGGTGGGAATTGTCGAAAATGGGTTTTTAGTGAGAGCGTGGGGAACTCAACGCGACATTACAGAACACAAACGAGCGGAAGCAGCACTCCGTCAACGAGAAGATGAATTGCGTCTAATTACCAATGCTGTACCCGCCAAGATTTCTTATGTTGATAGTCAGCAGCGTTATCGCTTTAATAATAAAGAATATGAAGACTGGTTTGGGCTTTCTGCTTCCGAAATTTCTGGTAAACATATTAGAGAAATTTTGGGAGAGTCAGTTTATCAGTCAATTCTTCCTTATGTAGAAGCAGTACTCTCAGGAGAGCAAATAACTTACGAAACCCAATTACCTAATAAAGATGGTACAAACCATTACGTGAATGTCACATACATTCCCCAGTTTAGTCAGGAGGGGAAAGTTGCAGGATTTGTTGCTCTAATCACAGATATTACACTTCACAAGTTAGCAGAAGCAGCTCTCAAACAAAGCGAGAAACGGTTAAAGACGCTTACTGAAAAAGTCCGCGTGATTCCTTGGGAGGTAAATGCCACTACCGGGAATTTTACTTATGTAGGCCCACAAACTGTTGAGATTCTAGGCTATCCATTGTCAGACTGGTACACCGATAATTTTTGGGCAAAAAATATGTATCCAGAAGATCGGGAGTGGGCTATTCAGTATTGCCAAGAATCTTCTCTATCACTGAATAATTACGAATTTGAATACAGAATGTTGGCTGCTGATGGCAGAGTTGTCTGGCTATATGACATTGTAAATGTGGTGCGGGATGAAAATGGGCCGCAGCTACTACATGGATTCATGATTGATATTAGCGATCGCAAACAAGCAGAGCAAGAACGCGAACAACTGCTTAAACGCGAACAAGTAGCACGCGCCGATGCCGAAACTGCAAACCGGATGAAGGATGAGTTTCTCGCCACACTCTCCCACGAACTCCGTACACCCCTAAATGCTATACTCGGCTGGACGCAGCTACTTAGAACTCGCAAGTTCGATCAAGCTACTACTGGCCGGGCACTAGAGACAATTGAACGTAATGCTAGATCCCTGGCACAACTAATTGAAGATGTTCTTGATGTGTCACGGATTATTAGAGGCACACTCCATTTAAGTATGGAGCAGGTTGAACTTGGATCGCTTGTAGAGGCGGCAATCGATACCGTGTACCCAGCAGCCCAGGCTAAAGAGATTAGCATCAAATGTAGATTCGACTCGAAAGTAGAGGTAGTTGTGGGTGATGCCAATCGCTTGCAACAGGTTGTGTGGAATTTGCTTTCCAACGCTGTCAAGTTTACACCCAAAGGCGGCAGAGTTGATGTGCAATTAGAGTACATTGAATCTTACGTGCAAATTCGGGTGAGTGATACGGGAGCGGGAATTGCTGCCGAATTCCTACCCCATGTATTTGAACGCTTTCGTCAAGCTGACAGTTCCAGCACGCGATCGCATGGCGGACTAGGATTAGGGTTAGCGATCGTCCGTCACTTGGTAGAATTACACGGTGGCACAGTCTCGGCCAAAAGTCCAGGAATTGGGCAGGGGGCGACATTCGTTGTCAGTCTGCCAATGAAAGCTATTTAGGATGGAGGCAGGGGGCAGGATGATTTGGAAAAAAATACTCAAGATTAGGTGTCGGAAATTGCTTCGTTGGAGAGGATTGTAATGATTTCATCCAAGGGGCGATCGCGATTAGACTCTTCTGGTGTTTCTTTACCCAAGGAGGTGTCTTTCACCAAACGGTAAACGTCGGCTGCTCCGTCAAAAATGCGCTCAGTTAGACCCAATTCTTTAAAGGTTTCTGCAATCTCTTCCATTTCTCCTACCCAACGATGCGCTTTCGGTGTCATCGATGGAATGGAACGGGTTAATATGCTAGCAAGTTCTTTTTGACTACTAGATACTTCATCCCATAATTCTTTATCCAAACCTAAACGATGGGCTGCAATTAGTAATTCTGTGCCGATTGCTGTAAGTCCTTTTGTCAGGGCTGCATAAGACATTTTCAACCCGGAAGCCTGACCAATTTCCTCACCAATCACCCGCACATCTAAGCCATAATCTCGCAGTTGTAGGAGTTGATTTGCTTGTTTTCCTGAAGTGTAAATGCGGGTGCGATTGGGAACTCGCGGCGGTGGGCCAATAATTGATGCATCTACGAATGTTCCCCCAACTGATTCAATGAGTTGACCGATATTTATAACTTTTTGGGGTGCGATCGCATTACAGTCAACGTAGAGAATGGGTTTACCCACACTGCTAATTGCCTCAGCTACTTGCTTCGCTGCTTGGGTAGCCGCTGCGGGAACTAGAACTGACAGCACCACATCAGATTCAATTACCAGTTGGGTGAGGGAACCCACATCTTGAATGTTGGCTGCGGCTGCTAATTGCCGAGTTCGTTCGCTGCGATCGTTTAGGGCGGCAATAGTTTTCAATCCATGTTGATTGAGAACAGCTGCGATCGCTTGTCCCATATCACCCGGACTTAAAATACCAATAGTTTGGATAGGCATGGAAAGTTTTATATTTATTTTGTGGCTGATATCATGTCCGTATAATTAGTTATTCCACAGTCATTGCACCCCTCCCCGCCTGCGGGGAGGGGAGACAAAGCATAGCTTTGGCGGGGTGGGGTTCTTCAGGTTTAATAAGTAATCTAGCGGACATGATATGACAAGTTAATTCAGGTAATTGAGTCGTCAATAAAATACGAAAACTTAATGTAGATACCGTATTATATCAAACCACGGATAAGCTTAACAAGCAAGTTATAAAGACTTACGCACACTCTACAAATTCTTCTCTACAAGATAATTACTCTTAGTGGGAGTTTGACCAATTTGCAGTACACAAACTGCGGCAATCAGACAGAGAACGCCTGATAAAATAAACGCTTGTAAATAACTACCCGTCCAAGTTCTCAACACTCCGGCTCCGAATGCTGCTGTGGCTGCACCAAGCTGGTGTCCTGCAACAATCCAGCCGAACATCACACCGACATTTTCTTTACCGAAGATGTTGGCAACAAGACGGACTGTCGGTGGTACGGTAGCAATCCAATCAAGTCCATAGAAGACGGCAAAAATGGAAAGTCCATAGAAGGAAAAGTTAAAACTGAAGGGCAAGAAAATCAAAGATAAACCCCGCAATCCGTAGTACCAGCATAATAAGTAACGATTGTTCCAACGGTCAGATAGCCAACCGGACATAGTAGTTCCAAAAAAATCGAATATTCCCATGATTGCCAAAAGCCCAGCAGCCTTGACTTCAGGAATACCGTGGTCAATGCAAGCAGGAATTAAATGAGTTCCAATTAACCCATTTGTGCTTGCGCCACAGATAAAAAAGCTACCAAATAATAGCCAGAAGTCTCGATTACGCATTCCCAGCCAGAGAGCGTTAAGAGTGGAGGCGATGGAATTGACTTTGGGCTGTAACACTTCCACAGTTTCGCTGTTGTCGCCAAAGGCTCGCAAACCGACATCTGCCGGACGATCGCGCATAAAGACTGCGATCGCTGGAATAATTAAAAGTGCTGCACCAGTCAGAGCGAGAGCCGCAGTTCGCCACCCAAAGCGATCGGCCATTGAGGCTAGTATCGGCAGAAACACTAGTTGCCCCGTAGCTGTACTGGCGGTTAAGATGCCCAGAACTAGACCCCGCTTTTCCAAAAACCAGCGATTGACGACAATAGCACCCAAAACTAGGGCAATAACTCCGCTACCACTACCGACAACTACACCCCACAGCAAGACTAGCTGCCAGGAAGCTGACATTAAAGTGGTTAAACCGACACCCAGCGCAATGATGGCAAGTGAGAATACCATCATCCGACGAATGCCGATTCGCTCCATAACTGTGGCAGCAAAAGGGCCAATTAATCCGTAGAGTACTAAGTTAATGGAGATTGCCAAAGATATAGTTGCTCTACTCCAGCCAAACTCTTGTTCGAGAGGCACTATAAAAACTCCAGGAGCAGAGCGGATTCCGGCTGCCACCAGCAAGGCTAGGAATGTTAAACCAGCTACGATCCAGCCATAGTGGAACGAACGACGCGCGAGGAAAGAGGCTAGAGACATGATGGGTAGGGAGTAGTGGCAAATAAGTTCGGTTAAGGTTTTTTGATGAAAATTTTAGATCGCAAAGACGCGATAAATAGCCATCAAGATGAAAGACTGATTATTGTAGAGACGGCGATTCATCGCGTCTCTTGTCTTAACCGAACAGTATTGGGAGTGGTGGAGCAGAGATCAATAATTTATAGAGTAGGTATAAATGGGACTCGTGAATGAGTCTTTAATAGTCATTCACGAGTCTTTGAGCTTCGTCGATGAGTTTTTCAACTCCATTAATGAGGCTCAGAACTGAATGGCACCTAAGTCAAGATACAGCCCTTGCCCCAACTGGTTCCCACCCTCCAGGCTGCGAAACCATTCTCGAAGGTTCCGCCTCCTCTTTCTTGACCTACGGTGTACACACAAGTCTTTTAACATTGCCCTACAAGCTTTTGATCCCCCCAACCCCCTTTTTAAGGCAGGGCTGATTCATTCCCTAAAACAGGTAAAATTGCAAGTGTTGAGGGGAGGAAAATTATGGGTAGTTCTCTGATTGAACA
>NZ_JBALDU010000047.1:0-59881 GCF_036917235.1 Nostoc sp. | reverse complement strand
TCTGAATTTTCCTCAAAACTGACGGTTTCTGATGATAGTTCATCCACAGTATTCTCTGTGGTTTCCATTTGAATATACGTCAATTCATTTGTAGCAACATCTTCAAACAGTAGTTGTGGATTTTCATCGAAAGAGCCGAATAAATCACTTGGTTGTACTTCGGCTGATGCTGAATCTGAATTTTCCTCAAAACTGACGGTTTCTGATAGTTGATCTACAATATTCTCTGTGGTGTCCATCTGAATATAGGTCAATTCATTTGTCGCGACATCCTCAGAGTCGAACAAGTCACCTAACTGTGCTTCGGATAATGCTGAATCTGAATTTTCCTCAAAACTGACGGTTTCTGATGATAGTTCATCCACAGTATTCTCTGTGGTTTCCATTTGAATATACGTCAATTCATTTGTAGCGACATCTTCAAACAGCAGTTGTGGATTCTCCTCAAAAAAGCCTAATGAATTAACTTCCAGATCGACAGCAAATATATCTGGGCTTCCATTAGTAAATTCTGGAACAAAATCTAAAGATTCTGGTTGTTGCGGTCTGAGAATTTCTTCCCCAGGATGCTGCGCAAACAAAGGCGTTTCAGGCGTGGAGGTATCGTTGATTATAGGATAAATAGTTGAGCTACTTGATGTTAATTCATCAAATAAATTATCTCCAGAATCTGATGATATTAAATCTAGCTGTTCTTGCTGCTGGAAATTAATATCAAAATCTTCTTCTATATCAAAATTGGCTATAGGAGAAGGTATGGACTGCTGATTATCAGCAAAAATGTCATCAGCCGCCGTAGTAAACAAACTTTCATCTAACGCCCTTTCCACATTCTGCTCAATTAAGGAATCGAATTGGTCTTTTTCCTCTGTGGTTTCCTGGTTCCAGAAGTTGCTCAGATCGTTTTCTGATTGAGAAAACTCAGGTTCTGTTACTGGAGGTGTATCAAATAAATCACTGATTTCTGCTTCACTTGTGGATAGTTGTGGCTGTTCTTCCATTTCAGCAAACAGGTTGTCCAAAGACAAGTCTGTTGGCTGGGGTAATTCTATGTAGTCACTAGGGGTAATTTCTTCTACCCAATTTGCATTTTTAGTTTCTAAGAATAAGTTATCAAAATTGTTTTGTTGGTTGGTAGATAGTTCCACACTGGCGAATGGCTCAGTTTCTAGTTGAGTAACTTCGCCTGTTGGCAATAGTTCATCATCATCTAACTCCAGTGTCAACAAATCTTCGACTACACTATTTTGGACAATCTCGCTAGTAGTCTGGTTTGTATCACTAGAAATATCAATAAATTCTTGTAATTCGGAAGAAGATGAGTCTAAATTTATATCAAATTCGTTAATATCGCTCAACTCTAAAGGCGTAGCAGATGTTTGTTGATTTTGCGGTTCTGAATTATCTTTTTCTAGGAAATGGTCGCCAAATAACAGGGATAAATCTTCTGTTGTAGCTGTGGTTGTTGGGTGTAGTGCGTTGCTTATATCTTCATTAAAGGAGAGTAAGTCAGATAAATCGTTATGAGCGTCTTCAGCCTCAGTGCTGCTCAAATCAATTCCAAAGTCATCGGTAGTAACAATATCTAAGGTTTCTTCTTGATGCCAGCTTTCATCTAGTTCGGGAGTCTCACCGTCAAATAAATCGGCAAGGGTATTTAACTCAGCTATTCCTACCTCTGGGCCATTCGGATCGAGATTGTTACTGATTGGGTGTGCTTCGTCATGTGTGGTGAAAGTAAGACTAGTGTTTCTACTTTCGTTTAGTGGTATTCCTTGTAACTGAGGGGAGGAGCTTTCGTCAAAGACGTTGGCGTAGCTATGTTCTTCTGTTGTCTGGGCTAACGCCTTGGTGTCACCAGATAGAATTGACTCTGATTCTGTCAAAACCGGAGATTGTTCTTCAAATAAATCAGGGGTAATTTCTAATAACTCAATTTCTGCAAAGCTTAAAAGTGCTTCTAGTTGCTGACTAATTGCAATTTCGGCTTCTCTACCTTGGAGAACTAATTCTTGAGCTTGTTTGATTTCGGTAATGACAATTTTAGCTAAAGTCAGATAAGTATTTTCGGGATTTGCGATCGCACTGGCTGCTGCTTGACACAAACCACACCATTTGGACAAATTCCAAGTTTCACCAAGTTTGACTAACTGGTGACAGCATTGCTGGAGGTTTTGCCGAGTTGAAGGTGTTGTAGTTTGCTTAAATAATTGCAACATTTCCCGCAGTGTTTGTAGCACTTGGGCTTGAAACTCACTCCAGTTATTATTTTCTTTAGCGGTGACTGACGATAGCGTAGCGTTAGCGAGTCCGCGAGCGTCTAGCGCCTGGGGTGCTACTGAGTCTGGAGATTCCTGATGGGTGTCTTCTGCCAGATCGGGAATATCTCGCCGCATGAAAATTTCTGTAAGTGTGGAGACATTCTCTATAGAGGTTGTGAGTTCTGTTGCGTCATAAGTGCTGGCTACTCCACTCTTCGCTTGTTCTACAAGTAGTTCCAGATGCTGATATAGCCATTGAAAGACTGGCTCAGTTTCTGACATCAAAGTATTAGCTGCATCTTCAGAAAGACCATAAGGCCCACTCAAATGCTCTAACAGCGATTTTAGGGTATCAGAGACACCAAGAAATAAAGACTCTAACTTTTGGTCAATCTGAACCGGATTATCTTTGAGAATTTTGAAACAATCTTCCAGACGGTGGGAGGTATGCTGGATGCTAGTCAATCCAAGCATCGCCGCTCCTCCTTTGATGGAGTGAGCCGCCCGGAAGACCTCACTGATCATTTCCGGGTCGTTTAGAGTACCCTCTAAATTCAGCAAGCCCTGCTCAATGGTATTCAGGTGATCCCTGGCTTCTTCGATAAAGTAACCCAAAATCCGCTGTTGTTGTTCCGGCAGCATAGCAAAAGTTATGAGTTATGAGTTATGAGTTATGAATTATGAGTTATGAGTTATAAGATGTGAGTTGTGATTTTTATTTCTAACTCCTTACCCCTTACTCCTAACTTTTTTCCAAGTTACGAGTTGTGAGATGTGAGTTGTGATTTTTATTTCTAACTCCTCACTCCTAACTCCTAACTTTGTTACCTGGTTTCCATAGTTTCCACTCGGAAACGTTCAACGGAGGCGATCAAGTCACGGGATACACCTACTAAGTGTTGTAGGGCACCTGAAACTCGCTGTGCTTCTTGGGAAGTTTCTTGGGCGGTCAGTTCTACTGATTGCATTACATGAGCAACGGCGCGGGAGGTTTCCGTTTGTTCCACAGTGTCGCTGGTAATGGAGCGCACAAGAATATCGATGCGATTTGCCACTTGAATAATGTTTTCGAGCGATCGCTTGGCATCTTCTGCCAATTTTGTCCCTTTAATTACTTGTTGTGTGCCTTCTTCCATCGCGGTCATTACTGAGCCTGTTTCGCTTTGGATTTGCATCACAATTTGTTCAATTTCCTTGAGGGATTTAGCAGATTTATCTGCTAGCTGGCGCACTTCATCTGCAACGATCGCAAACCCGCGTCCCGCTTCTCCCGCTCTTGCCGCCTCAATACTAGCATTGAGTGCTAACAAGTTTGTTCTCGAAGCAATTTGAGAAATCAACGCCACAATTTTAGAAATTTCTTGGGAAGATTCCGCCAACCGCTTCACTTTGCGAGTGGTTTCGGCAACGGTTTCTCGAATTTCTAAAATCCCTGCTACGGTATTTTCTACTGCTTCGCCACCTTTCAAGGCGATCATACTAGCATCACGAGCAACGGTTTCGGCTTCCCGCGCCGCCTCTGCTACCCGCTGAATCGAGTCGGTCATCACCTGTACAGAATTCAGCGTTACTGCCAACTCTTCTGCTTGCCGCAAAGCATCACTAGATAAGGCTCTGGCAAAGGTTTCAGAGTTGGTTGCACCTTTTGTTACATCCTTCGCCGCCACTTTTACCTGTTGGACAATATCCCGCAGGTTTTGAATTGTTAGGTTAAAGGCGTCAGCTACGGCTCCCAGTACGTCAGCTGTCACTTCCGCTTGGACTGTTAAATCGCCTCTAGCAGCTCCTTCCACATCATCCAACAAACGAATTACCTGACGTTGCAGGTTTTCTTTGGCTTCCTCTTGTTCATCGGCTTTGCGTTGGGCTTCACTTGTGGTTGTGAAAATTACCCGCGCCATTTCATTAAAGCCAGTGGATAAATGCCCCAATTCATCTTCGGAATATACTGTAGCTTGAGCATTCAGATTTCCTTGACGTACAGCCTCAAACTGAGCTTGCAGGTCATCAGTTGTACGCCGAATTTGTTTAAGCGCCAGATTCCCCATGAAGCCTGCGGTAGCAAAACCTGCAATCCCAGCGGCTAGTGACATTGCCCAACCGGTGTTTCGTACTGATTCTCGTTGTTGGGGTGGCGAAAATGTGGTGGCGACAAAGCTAACTGTGGCTACAACCAGCGCTGAGACAATGCCCACACTTCCAGCAATTAGCCATTGTTTCCGTTCGATGGAGGCATTTTCTAATGGTGCTAACCATCCTTGCTCGATGCTGACGTTGGGTTCTAGTTTTGAGACATCTGTTTGGCTAAAGACTGGAACGGCTTCATGGGAACCAGTCATTGAGAACAGTTCCTCTTCGCGATCGCTAGCAGCTGCATTACTTAAAAAAGCCTCCGCGCTTTGAACGCGTCCAGTATCACTAATTTCTACTGGAGCAGAATGGATTGCTGCATTACTGAAGTTAGAATCTCCTTCGATCAGGTCAAACCCTGGAATATTGCCTAAATCATCAAATTCCTCAAAGTCATCTAAAAACTCGATATTGCTCTTAGAATTTTCTCCATTCAGTATATTGCTTGAGTCTTCATAAGAGTTTAAACCCTCTGAGCCAAAGGCAGACTCAAATGCTTCCATATCAAAATTTTCATCGTCATCGAAGCTATTTTTCCCGATGAATTCACCTGATTTAAACTGTTTTTCCTTCTGAGGTAAATTACTATTAAAAGATGATGTCTTATCAGGTAAATTCGGCTGAAAAGCTGATTGTACCTCTACTTGCTTTGGTGTTAGCCAACTATGGGATTCGGTTTCAGACAAGTTATTTTGACTGCCGTTTTCCAAGTTATTTGTTATTGGCGAATCATTGCTTAGTTCTTCTGAAACAATCAGTAAAGTTTCGTCTCCAAAACTAGATTTTTTATATTCTAAATTTCCCATACTCTGAGATGGAGAGTTTGCCTCACTCAACAAATCAGGGAAATTATTCTCGTTATTACCAGTTTGTAAATTAGAAGATGAAGAGTTAGTATTGTCAATATTTGAATTTACGTAAGGAGAATTTATCCCATCATCTGAGAATTGACTATTTGCTAATGATTCTTCGGAAATATCTTCTGAGATACTTTCCTGCCAAAAAGCAGGCAACTCTAATTCTGTGTTCTCCTCCCAGTTTTTATTTGACTCTTGCTCTTGTGACTCTTCATTCATGGCAAAAGGATCATCACCAAAAGCTATAGAAGAATCTGATCTTTTTTCTGTTCCAATACTATCTTCTGTGGGCAGATCGAATGGACTTTTTGAAGATGTATCTTCAATGCCATTCATACTTTCTTGATGCTCTCCAAAAAAGTTCAAATCAAGATTATCGCTGTCAAACTCCTGATTAGCGCTTAAATCTTCTAATTCTGATTCCCTATATGCCAGTGGATCGGATATCTCTGAAGAGTTTATTTCCTCTTGACTTTCTGATGGATCGATCTGCCCACTAAATGACTCTAAATATTGATTGATATTGTCAATTCCATTCTTGGCAAAACCAATAATTTCTCGATCGTTAGTCAAGCCTAACACCTGTTGATATTCTTCTTTTGCTACATCATAGTGCTGTAAAACATAGTAGATGTGACCCCTCAACAAATGGGTATTGGGGTCATCTGGTAAACTTTGCACCACTTGGTCAACTAAAGTGGCCGCAACCTCATAATTTCTTTGAACATAGGCGGTCATCGCCTGTTGATATGTTGGCTCGTAATTATCAATACTTGCTGCCATTTCCTCCTCCAATTTCATCCTGCCCACCTAGCACTTCGTACAATTGCCATTTGATCGAGCAGTCGTAGACACTGATTATTTTTAGCACCTAATGACCACTCTCCACGTAAAAAGGGAGCCATCGTATCTGGAACACTAGTTGGTGGCATCAGATTCTGGACATCCAACCAGTCCATACCACCGATTTCCTCTACTGCTAAACCCACTATTGTGTCTTGCTCTTCAATGGCAATCACCGAAATTTCAGCTCTATCCGTGTTTAATGCACCTGCTTCCCCCAGAAATTGACCCAAGTCGGCCACCCAAATAACTCGACCTCGTAAATTTAGAGTACCCAAAAGTAAAGGAGAAGCATTAGGAATCGGGGTGATTCTATCAGGACTTAGTTCAATTACCTCTCGGATGCCAGTTGCTTGTAGTGCAAACTCCTGATGCGAGGGAATGTAAAACCTCAAATGTAACTCACCTTCAGGACTTTCTACTTGTAATTCTGGTCGAAAGTGGTCTTGACCGCTGCCACTTAAAAAGTCCGGTTTGCTGACCATGTTGTTTTTATCCTTATCCTCGCAGCAGTTGTTTGACTGTTCCTACCAACTCGGTTGGTTGAAACGGTTTGGCTATGTAAGCGTCTGCACCCTGCTTCATACCCCAATAGCGATCGAATTCTTCGCCTTTAGAAGAACACATAACCACTGGGACATTTTGGGTTTTTGGATCGGATTTTAACCGCCGACAAACTTCGTAGCCGTTCATTCGAGGCATGACAATATCTAATACCACTAAATCTGGAGGTGCTATTTGAATTGCCTCTAATGCTTCTAATCCATCACTAGCATGGGTAACTGTTAGGCCAGTTGCTTTCAGGAGGTCTGTAATCATCTCCCTTTGCGCTATACTGTCTTCCACAATCAAAACTGTGCTCATAATTGTCTATTTACCTCCTGATTTAGACGTTCCTAATTGGAACATTCCCTGATTCCTCCGCAAGTATTAACTGTATAAATTAATTTTATGCCTTCACTATTTTCCCGGAGATTGACGTTTCACTCAGTTAACTGACTCTGTGATAACATCTTTTAACTCATCTTTTAGTAGATCAACAAATCTTTGATCTCTTTATATGCCTCATAGGTGAGAGAGATGAGGGAAAAATAATTAATGCCCTATGCCCAATTTTCATTGGTTGTTGAGATATTTTTCTACAAGCATAAGTAACTCCGTATCTGTAAACGGCTTTGTCAAATAATCTGTTGCCCCGACCATCCTAGCTTTGACTCGATCCATAAACCCATCTTTCCCAGTAAGCATGATAATCGGTGTCAGCCGAAATGCTGTTGAATGTCGCAGCATGGCGCAAACCTCGTACCCTTCTAATTCCGACATGGCAATGTCGCATAAAATTAAATCCGGTTTGAGTTGAAAAACCTGACTCAGTGCTTCTAAGGGATTGGTGAGAGCGATCGCTTCATAACCTTGTGGTTGTAGGATGGAATTTATAGTCTCACCGATGGCGATCGCATCGTCAATACATATTATCCGCCCCCTCGGTTTTTCCTTCAATTCCCAGTTATCCGTGTGTGTACTTGGGTAATTAGTCTCTGAATATACTAGTTGTAGCCAACTTTGTTGCACATAAGGATATATTGCCTTAGCGACTGTCAAAATGTCTCGGTTGAGATGGCGAGCTAGTTGTCGCAAGGATGTTTTACCATCAGCCCAATGTTGTAGCTTATTCACGGTTGCTTCTGGTAAAGAAGATTGTAGCTGAACTTTGTCAGATAGCACTGGCAATTGTTCTGGAGACTGAATGTGTGGATAGAGTTGCTTCCACTGTTGCAGCTGCTTAGTGATTTTTGTCACCAATGGAGCAATCTCATAAGTGTTTAATTGCGGGGCAAGTGCTGCACCCTGATGGAAAATGAAGTTACCTTGGCGTAAACTCAGCAAATCAAAGAGAGTTTCATGCACCAAACCGTAAATGATACTACCAGCTATCTTTGGGTTGATGATATTCCGCTCCAAGAGTGCCCAAAGATAGGCATACTCTGGCGCGTCGGTTGGTGTTAGGGAGGCAATTTGTTTGTCAGTGAGTCGCATCTCAACTCGATAATGACGTAAATAATCGCTAATTCTGGATAAACTACTCTCGCCTTCTTGGCAATAAATAATTTGACCATTCACGAAAAAGACGAACCAAGACTGTTGTTTAGGGCGATCAATGTTTGCTCCATCTCCACCCAGTTTGTTGTTATGGTGAGAGCTATAAGCTTCTACCCATAGTTGCCCTGTTCGCTGTCCCAATTCAATCAATTGCAGGATACTGCAAATATCAATTTCATTTAAATTTCCCTGCATTTAGCTAAAAAGTACTCCTTAGTATTGCTGAATTCTGAATCGTGAATTATGACTTCTTCTTTAGTATTGATTATGGAGTATTGAAAAGATTTTTACTTTGTTCTGATTGTCATTAGGGAATACATTAAACTATAAACCTTCATCTTTCGTAATACACTTTGACAAAGCTAGTGTTAACACGGAAGTCATCATCACTGTCATCAGTACAAAATATAAAGGCGCGATCAGATCGCTTCTATAAGTATCAAGACGTAACATCTTGCGTCTATAGTTTTGTCTGTCTTGTTTTCCTAAACCTTGGTTCAGGGAGACAAGTTAACAGAATTATTTAAGGTATATCTCAAAACACGAACTTTAAGTGCATCAATAAAGGACAAACGGTGTGCTGTATTTAGCAGAAGTACAAAAACAGAAAGGTGGTTTACTCAGTGGCGGTGGCAAAACCGAACTAAAACTGCTAGCTTGTCAGCGAACTGACCAGAATTGGAGTACTGTGTCGGAAGAGGTGATTGCCGCTGAGGACGCAAGCAAATTAAATGATGGCGCTTTGGTATTGGTTGAACTGAATCCGAATCGTCAAGTGCAGCGGATTCAAGAAGCAGGGCGTCCACTCGTCAACATTTTGCAAAATTTTTCCCGCCAGTTGGAGAAATTTAAGCTCAAGGAAGATGAGATCGATCAATGGAAACAGTCACTAACATTTCAGGCGCAAGAGTTGAATCGGCGTGAAATGGACATGGAGGTACGCTCGGAACAGTTGCAACAATTGGAAGATGAGGTACAACACCTGGAGGAGCAAAAACAGGAAGTTGACACCTCCCGCCAGGAAATTGAACGATTACAAGGAGAAATTGAGCGCAACCGCCAAGAGTTGGAAGGCGCTTGGGAGCATTTGCGGGGTGAGCAGCGTCGCCTGGAAGAACGCCAAGCGGATTTTCAACAAGGGACGGTTTTGGATGAGGAGCAAAGTCGAGTAATGAGTGAGTTACTCGATCGCTTGTCTAGTCGTGTTGTTCCGACGGAAACAGTCAGAGAACACTTGCATCTAGCCTTTGAATTGGTCGAAAAGCAGCAAGCGACTCTTACCCCGCACTGGCAAAAACTGGAGGAGGAAAAAATTGCGATCGCACAACAGCAAGAAGAAGTTGAGCGTTTGTCACAAACCTTTAGCGATCGCCAAAATGCATTGCAAGAAGCACAAAATTCTTTAGTTCAGCAAAGAGCGCAATTACAAATAAATACAGCAGACCTTACCAGTAAGCAAGAGTATGCTCGGATCGTCAAAGAGCAGTTACGAAACGCCGAAGAGTTATATCAACAGATTCACTCTTTAGCTGCAACATCTGGTGATGTAGTTCTCGGCAAGCAAGCTGATTTGGAGGCTTTGGATAAAATGCCTTTAGAAGAACTACAAAAGATAGTGCAAGACTTGCAGCATAAGTTAGAAATCGATGCTAGCTTTGTTCACGATCAAGAACAAGAACTGAAATATAAACAAGAAGCTATAGAAGAACTCCAAACTAAATTAAATCAAGCATCTGACAATGACCATATTAATTTGGAACTAGAATTAACTGATGAAAAAGACCTTTATCAGATGCTAAATTCCAGTTTAGTGGGACAACGCCGCAATATGCTACAGCACCAGAAGTTTCTCAAGCAACACAAAGCTGTAATGCTGCGACGCCAAGGACATACTGTTGCTGAAGAAGAAAGTAACAACAAAATTAATTTAGAACCGATTCTGCTACAAATTGAAACCCAGCGACAACAATATTCACAGGAAATCCAAAAGCTGGAACGTGAGATTGAGCAGATTCGTTCTGGTGTTGAGCTAAATCAGGGAATGATTGACAATCAAACTCACGATCTAGATGAAAAGCGCCAAGAACTGAAAGCGATCGAGGAAAATTTGCTATCCCTACGAAGAACAACTGCTGAATTATCTGGTCGAGTGAATGTTTATCAAGAAGCACTGCAACCAATTCAGGATTCTCTAGATGGATTACGGCAGAAGCTGCAAGGAATTGCAGAGTCTTTGGATCAATTCCAGGAAACTGGTGATTATCAAGTCCAAGCGATCGCTCAGTTGCGTCATACTCTCCAAAGTTTAATGCCTCAGCCAGTATTACTAGCGTCTTAATAAGTACTTGGGCTTTAGCTTGATTAAAGCCCAAGTACGAACTATAAGCTTAGTTATTATTCTATAAATAAACTAGATTCTATATGAAAAAACTCTCCCAGCTTACGCGCTTGTTATGTATTTATCTTTTCTTGTCCATTTAAAATATTATTAACCAAATCTTCTACCCCGAAAACTGATACTAAATCATCTCTACTTTTCTCAGATTCTTTTAAAATAAATAGCAACATAGATAGAGAATTATTTTCCTGGCTTTGCTGATAATATTCTTGTTCAAGTTTTTCAATTAAAGTAATTAATAACTGATAAACTTCGTCTTCTTCTGGGGTGCGTTCTCGGTGCATTAAATCTTCTACTATCCTTAAAGCTTGCTCATTTTCAGCTTCACTTTTTATCAGCTTGGGAAGATAAGCTGTTAATAATTACTTGTATTTATCTGGATTAAAAGTAAGGGTCATTTTTCCAGTTTTCCTTATCATATTCCGCATGGGTGAGGATATATTTAATATAAATTAACAAATAAAGTTCGGAATCACTGCTCATTTCACCTCTTTATTGACATTCTAGAAATCTAAATGTTAGCTTTGAAAACCGTATACAATGTAACATGAATAATCCTCAAAGAAGCGAAATGGTAACTTGTCCTAATTGTTTTGGTAAAGGTGAAGTTCTTGAACAAGAAACTATTGGTATGCCAAAGGGACGAAGAACTTATACTTGCAAGTATTGTCAAGGAAGTGGACAAATTCCTAATACAAGAAGCTAAGAATCTATAGGACTCATATCTGATTTCTGAACAAGATTTCAGAGCAAACTCTGATAAAACGGGCTTTTGAGTCTCAGTATGTTTTCAGAAATGAAATCGGAGTCCTATATCCCTCTTCTGTCACTCTCCGAAAAGATTTGTCATTTCTGAATTCCAGAGCTTTTGTACAAGAAGCGATCGCCAGATTTTTTCCTAATAACAAATACAAGACCAATTTTTTCCTAATAATATAGCTTGTATTGATTGCCTCATGAGGCTTCTAGCGATCGCCCTCCCTGAAAGTGACAAAAGAGGGATATATACCAATAGGACTTATGTAGAAAATATAAACTGTAGTAACAATTCATGAATTGCTCCTACCCCTGGTAAAGGCTTTCATTTTGTTATTGCATAAGTTTGAACCACTCTCCGCACTGGAAGTGCGGATAATCGGGTAAAGATAATGTACTTATATGTTAAAAGAGTAGGCTAAAAATATGACTAAATTCAATTCCTTTGGTGATAGAGATGAAACTTTGTGGGGATATGGTACGAATCCTGAGTATGAAGGGACAGGAATAACTTCTACAGAAGTAAAGTTGCAACAGTATGTAGAAGACAACTCAGCAATTCTTAAAAGAGGCTTTTGGGCTAAGAGACATCTAGGAGTAATTTTAGCGAGTTTTGATACAAACTTACCTAAATTAATGTTTATAGATAAATCCACATTAGCCATGAAGTTACCTAATAATGTTGCTATTGATGCCCTGAACTTTTTAAACCCAAATGGAAGGTTACATAGTTACAGTGATGGTTTGATTGTTATTGGCCAACTAGGTAATGATTACTCTATTCAGGATTATCCACTTCATGGACGCGATGTAGGGCTACCTTATCTTGTGGAATGATAATTTTTAATTTAGGTATTCTATATTCTATTAGCAATTAAATTCTTGGAAACTCAGGAACTAATATTCCTAACTATTTCAAACAGATCCAGTCGCCTTCTACTTGAGCGATCGCACCGCCAGGAAAGGGATCGGTTTGCGATCGGTTGGGCGCTATAATTAAAGCCGTTAATTTTTCGATGTGTTCAAAACTGGGCGCATCAGTTAGTATTTGCTGCAATATCTGACGCATCACCCGACGTTGCAACGCCAATGGTGCTTTTTGTAATACCCGACGATTTAACCTCAAGGAAAGAAGAGGAGTAAGAGAATCTTCTTCATGCCCAATCCCCGTTTCCATAGCCTTTTCACGCAACTCCTGGGCAGCTTTTTCCAAATATTCCACTTCCGCTTGTAAAAGTTCTGCTGTTTGGGCTAAGGCTGATTCTACTTGGGGGTTGAAATTATCTCGCAAATATGGTATGAGTTCTTGGCGAATGCGGTTGCGGGCATATTGCAAATCTTGATTGGTGGAATCTTCCCAAATTGGTAATTTAAATTCTTGACAAAATTGCTCTGTTTGTATTCGAGTAATTTCTAAAAGTGGACGCACTAACACAATGCTTGTAGTTAGAGGGCGTTGCCAAGTTAGGGCTTGCAAACCATCAGCACCAGTACCACGAATTAAATTGTAGAGGAGAGTTTCGGCGCGATCGCTAGCGGTGTGTCCTGCCACTATATATTGATAATTATTTGCCTGAGCGATCGCACTTAAAGCTTGATAGCGCCAATCGCGTGCAGCAGCTTCACTATTTATCGGTTTGTTCGCTGTTTCTAAATAAAAGGATATACCCCAAGTTTTAGCTAAATTTTCGACGTGGTTAGCATTAGCTTCGGAGTCAGAACGCCAGCGATGATCGCAGTGAGCAATACCTAAATACCATCCCCATTTGGGTTGTAAATCTAAAAGTAATTTTATTAAACACAGAGAATCTTGTCCGCCGGAAACAGCGATTAATAGACGCTGGTTGCGCTCAAATAAGTGGCGCGATCGGATGGTGCGATGGATTTTTGCATGTAGGGGAGTCCATACCATTTTATTTTTTTAGTACTGTTAGCGGTAGCGGAGCGTTGAGCAAGTGCTGAGTAGCGATCATCAGCTTGAAGATGAGGCGATAGAAATAATTTACTTAAAAGTAATAGTGCTAATTAAAACTTAGTATCTATCTCTCACCCAAGGGTAGGGGACATTATACATCATAAATTTCTGTTGTAATTAGTGCCGAGTAGAGCTAGCGTAAAGTGGACAATTTGACAATCTTTAATACTCAAACTACTTGGCGTATAGTCATAATCTGTCCGCACGCAAGAAGAACGCAAGACACTTAATATATGGTTCAGAATCTCGAAAGAACACGCCAGAGTGCAAGGTTTCCAGAAACTGCACCGGCTGCTAATCCCGTATTTTTTAGAACCTATAGCCGCCGTACAAAGGCGGGACTTAGGGAAACATGGGATGAGGTATGCGATCGCACTATACTCGGCTTAGTCGAATTGGGAAAGCTAACTCAAGAAGAAGCTGCCACACTGGATAAGATGCAGCGCAACTTGAAAGCTATGCCCAGTGGACGCTGGTTATGGGTTGGTGGTACAGATTGGATCACCAAGCCAAAGAACTTTTCCGGGGCTTATAATTGCACTTCTACCAATCTCGAAGACTGGAGTGCCTTCGGATTAATGATGGATTTAGCAATGATGGGCTGTGGTACTGGAACCGTCCTAGAACCACAATTTATTAACCAGTTGCCCCCCATCCGTAATCAACTGAATGTCACTGTAAAAGGTGAAATTGGCAGCACTCCTGTCCAACAGCGACGTGAATATACTGAAACTCATATAGAAGGCAATAACGTCACTATTCACGTTGGAGATAGTCGTGAAGGTTGGGTTGAATCATATCAAGCCTTATTAGAACTCTCTACTGATGAACAATTTTCAGCAGAAGTTGAAGTATTAGTTGATATCAGCGATGTCCGAAAAGCAGGAGAAACTCTCAACGGCTTTGGAGGAGTTGCTAATCCTGTGAAATTGCCCGGACTTTATCAGCGTTGTGCTTCCATTTTGAATAAAGCTGTAGGACGACAATTAAATTCAGTTGAATGCTGTCTGTTAATCGATCAAGCGGCCGTTACAATTGTTGCGGGTAATATACGTAGAAGCGCGGGGATGCGTCAGTTTGATTCTGGCGATGACTTAGCAGCCACCGCCAAAGATAACTTATGGCAGCAAGATGAAAATGGCAACTGGCGAATCGATCCAGAGCGTGATGCACTCAGGATGGCAAACCATACCAGAGTTTTTCACGGCAAGCCGACCTTAGAAGAATGTGTTGGTGCTGTCCGCAAACAATATTACAGCGGCGAGGGAGCGATTCAATGGGCTGGTGAAGCCGTAGCGCGATCGAACATAGATTTGCTACCAACACAAGCTCTGAAAGTTGAGTTTTTACAAGCTTATGAACAAGGAACAGCAAAACAGTGGTTAGAAGAACGTTATTCAAATCTTGATGCTAATGAGTTAGAACATCGTTTAGCTCGCTATGGGCTAAATCCGTGTGGTAATTGATTTTGCCTCACGTTAAAAACCTCGCAAAAACGGGGAAGGCTGAGATGCTAATCCCGTGGTAATCAAAGGAATTAAAAAGTCTTTGACACCGTACAGCGTAGAGAGTGAAACTAGATTACATCCGAAATTGGTGTCTAGAATATAATCTCTCCAAGAGTGCGGGGGCAGATGTGAAAAACACTTTTATTATCTGAAGTCACATCTGCAAAATGTACGCGGAGCTACTGCAAATAATCAAGCAGTAGAACTAGGGGATAAAAAGCCTCTAGGGTAACAAATCTGGAAATCATCGGCTCTAATTTCCACTGTAATTTGTCAGAGGTTCACCTTAATCAAATTGACCCACATAACTACAAAGAACAAGAAGAGGCTTTCACTGCTGGGGCGCTATCTGTAGCGGCACTTTTAAATCACAAATTCTTGGAACCACGCTATCAATACAGCCGTGAATTAGACCCAATTGTGGGAGTTTCTTTTACAGGTTTATTTGATTTCTTTGTCCATGCTTTTGGTGTTGATTGGCTGCGCTGGTGGGAAGCAGGAAGACCTGCAACTCCACAAGGATTAGCTTTCAAGCGTGAGGAAGAGAAATATCTAAGTTCTTGGAGAGATATTGTACATCGGGTAGTTTGGGATTATTGCGATCGCCACAATCTCAAGCGCCCAAATCGCTGTACCACAGTGCAACCCAGTGGTACTAAGGCTTTATTAACTAATGCTAGTTCAGGATGGCACCCCCCGAAAGCTCAAAGATTTATTCGTCGAATCACCTTCGGTAAAAATGACCCAGTAGCCTTAGCTTGTATTGACTATGGCTACAATGTTATTCCTTCTCAATCAGACAAAGATGAACAAGGTAATTTGCTTAACGATCCCTTCGATTCACGGGTGAGTGAATGGCTAGTGGAAATTCCTGTTTCTGTGACTTGGGCTGATTTACCAGGGGCTGATGAAATTGATGTTTCTAAGTTTTCAGTCTTAGCTCAATTTGATTTTGTCCTCCAGGTTCAACGTTGGTACGTGACTCACAACACATCAGCAACTTTGGAACTGCGCTCTGATGAAATCGAGCCTTTGGGACAGCGCATTTACGAAACCATCCAGAATGATGAGGGATATATTTCAGCAGCTCTTTTAGCTCGTTTTGACGATTTGCAATCATTCCCACGTTTGCCATTTGAACCAATAGATAAATCAACCTACGATCGCTTAACTCAAGAAGTGAAAGCACGGCGCAAAACAGATGATTTCTGTGCAGTACTAAGCCGCTACGATTTAGGCGAAATGACAGAGGCTGGCCCTAGTGGTTGTGATTCTGATAAGTGTATGTTTCCCGATCAGCAACCAAGCTCATAAGGTGAAGTTAATATCATGTCCGTATAATTAGTTATGATTTTCACAGTCATTGCACCCCACCCCCAGCCCCTCCCCGCTTGCGGGGAGGGGAGACAAAGCATAGCTTTGGCGGGGTGGGGTTCTTCAGGTTTAATAAGTAATCTAGCGGACATGATATGACTGGGTATTGGGGACTAGGGGCTAGGAACTGTAAAGCAGAAGATGAATAATCAATGCCCAATACTTCTCTACGAGACACTACGCGAACGCGGTTCCTGAACGTAGTCGTTCGCGCAGCGTCTCGTAGAGAAGGGCAGTAGAAGTGCCCCATGCCCAATCCCCAATGCCGTAACACGTTACGATCAATTAAGAAGTAATAATTTTTTACGGCAGTGCCAGGAGTCTTTTTATGTTCATTAATGAATTGTCACCTATATTCAGAGAATTTACTCAGCATCCAGTCTCATTTGTGGGTGGGTTATTCTCTGGTGTGCTTCGGCTCAATCTTGCAGACGATCCCGTTAAAAGCTGGCTGGATAAACAGATCCGCTCAAATAGTTACACTAGCAACACAACGGATGCACATAACGGCAAAGCCACTGGCCCTCAGCAGATTTCTATTGACTAAAAACTCCAACCATACATAGTTAAATTTACTACAGAACAGGAGTCAGTGCTGCCGACGCAGCACTGACTCCTAATTTCTACAATAATTATTTTATTTTTTGGAAGTTATTTACCCAAGAAAGGCAGAGGGCAGGAGGCAGGGAGGCAGATCGCTTTTAGCGTCTCCCCTTGGGAGAAGGCAGGAGGAAGAAAATATATTTTTTGCCCTCTGCCACAGGGTTTAAGAGCAACTAAATTTATTTACGGGGATTCCCTCCAGCAAGAACTGCCTTGTCTACGACACGCTGCGCGAACGTCCTCCGGCCTCCTTAAGTCGCTAAAGCATCTGTCTTAACATGAGTTGGGCAAACAACCCTGGTTGATTTGCCAAATCAGTAAAACTACCTTGCTGTACTACCTTGCCAGCTTGGAGTACGTAAATTCGGTCAGCATTTTGGATGGTACTAAGGCGGTGAGCGATCGCAATTCTTGTCACCTTTAACTGCTCTAAGCTTTGACTAACAATTGCCTGGGTTCTATTATCCAAGGCACTCGTCGCTTCATCAAATAGCAAAATCCGGGGTTTAAACGCCAACGCCCTCGCAATCAACAGCCGTTGTCGTTGTCCGCCAGAGAGATTACTACCTCCTTCACTCACCACTGTATGCATTTGCATTGGCATTGCGGCAACATCATCCGCGAAACCTGCCATCTGGGCTGCTTGCCAAGCTTCATCCATCGTCAGCACTGCGCCACTGGCAATGTTCTCAAAAATGGAGGCTGACATCAAGCGACTATTTTGTATGACAACACCTAATTGGCGGCGTACAGCATGGACATCCACAGAAGCTAAATCTTGCCCATCGTAGTAAATGCTGCCAGTTTTCGGGAATTCAAACCCTAAAAGTAATCTCAATAAAGTTGATTTACCACTACCAGAAGGCCCAACAATGGCAATAAATTCTCCGGGTTGGGCGTGGATGCTGACATCATCCAACGTTAAAGGCCCATCATCGCGGTAGCGGAAACTTACGTGGTCTACAACTAATTTACCTGATAGCCTTCCCGGATCTGCCTGACTGGAATTGATTTCTAGTTCCCCTTGAAGAATTGGCTGGGCCCTTTGCCACAAGGGTAAGACTTGCAAAACTTCCACTACTGTACTGCTCAAGCTCGTAACCCCGTGGATAAATGTACCAAAAGCCACGTTAAATGCTAAGAAAGTACCCGTAGATAAACTAGTCGCTCCTGGGGTTTGAGACTGTCCAATTAAGGTAGTAGCAAACCAGAAAATCGCCGCAGTAGTTAACACAGGTAACACTTGATTAATGACTGCAAGGCTATCTTCAATGCCTTGAGTACTCAACATTAGTTTCAGTTGATGGGTATATTTTTTTCCCCAGTAAGCAAAGGCGCGGGCTTCAGCTTTGGCAACTCGGAGTTTGGCTACTCCATTAATCAACTGCACCATCACGCCAAAGATTTGTCCTTCTTGTTCTAGTAGGGGACGAACTTTACGGACAATGAGCATACCGGAAATGATGGTGACGGCAATGTTTATCAGTGCTACCACACAAGCTATCAGAGCTAAATAAATACTGTAGTAAAACAACAGTCCCAGGTTCAGCAGGGAGAACATACTGGAAAAGATGGTTTTGAATACCGTATTACCCAATCTTTGGCGAATTTGACTAATAGCTGTGACTCTCGAATTTAAATCCCCAACCGAGAAGGAGCGAAAAAAAGTCGCCTTTAAGTTCAATAATCGATCCCAGACTGCGGCTTCAGTGGCAGAATCGGCAAAAGTTTCCAGCCGGATGGTAGCAAACCCAAGAGCTAATTGAAACAGCATTCCGCCAAAGGCAGCAGCTAGCAAACCGACAACAAGTTGGCTCAACAACCCCCGATTAGCATCTGGGATAGCTTTGTCGATGAGGATAGCTGTAGCTTGAGGCGTCAGCATTCCTAAAAGGCTGATGGTAATTCCCATCACTACAATTACAATTAGTTCTTTGGAATGTCCTTGTACGGCAAATTGAAGCAAATCAAAAGTTTTCAGCTGTTTATTCGGTAAAGGTCGATAGAATACATAGCCAGTGGGAGCGAGAGCTGCGGCAATTGGGGCATCTACATAGACGCGCTTCTGTTGCCAAGGAGCGTAGAGTTGATAACGAGTATCAGATATTGGTAACAGTGCCACTGGTAGGTTGTCCTGAAGCGTAAATGCCAACATTGGCCCGGAATCCTTTTGCCACCAGTTATCCCGCAACTGAATCCGCCGCACTCGAATATGTGAAGCGCGGGCGATCGCTTCTACAGGATCTTGCACTCGTTTCACGTCTTCTGACGCGGCTGGGGGACGAATCTCAACTCCTAAGGCTCGTCCCACTGCACCAGCAGCAACTAGCAAGGCTCGATCTGGGTGATTTGCATCGACACTATTACTGAATTCTGAGCTACTACTTAACCTGTTTAACTTTGGCTGTGGCAATACAGATGCTAGTTCTGCCAAAGTCTCTTGCATCACTTGCCTTTCAAGACTTTCCCTAGCTTCAAATCTGAGTAATTCTGCATCCATTTCCTGGCGTTGCAGCAGTTCAATGCAGTTCAGGAAATAAGTTTGTAGTTGAGACAAACCCCCTAACAAGCAATTCACATCTGAAATTTCTAAAGTGCTAACAGTTTTCAATTCAACTGTGTCACTTGCCTCTAGCCACATATTTGGATGTAGAGGTAATATCTCAGAGACAGGAGTTAACAGCAGATCGCCAAACCCCATCCATTTAGTACGCCCTTGGAGGATTTGCACCCATGATACATGACCCGGCGGTTGGAATATTTGGTTTTTAGCTAAGGAATAGTATTGAATTCCTTGGGGTAATAGTGGTGTCGTTGGGGTCGTGATACCTGCAATTACCGAACCTAATTGATAAATCCAGCCCTCTATGAAAGCTACTGCTTCTCTATTGGCATCAGCAAACAACTGATTAAACTCCGTTCTCGATACTTTCAGAAGTTCTGTTTCCTCAAGGAACACCGCTAAAATCTGGTGCTGCTTACCATCTAAACTTGGGGCAGTGCCAAACATCGCCTGTCCTGGGGTGCTGCTAAATAAGTAGCGACGAGTTCCTTCAGCAATGCCATCATTGAGAGCGATCGCAAATAGTGCCAAATACCCAGATTTTACTACCCAAATTGTCTGCGGATCGTTTAATAGTAGCGATTGATTACCCTGAAAACGATAGCATTCTCTCTGGTTTAAAGGGGAAAGGGGCAAAGGGGCAGAAGGAGACAAAAAAGTATTTTCTTCCCCTGCTCCCCCTGCCTCCCCTGCTTCCCCGTCTCCCTCGCTGCGAATCAACTGTAAATAAAGCCCCTCAATCTGTTGTAATTCCTCATGGGTTCCCCGTTGGACTATCTGGCCGCGATCGAGGACAATAATTTCATCGCAATCTCGGATAGTCGAAAGTCGATGCGCGACGATTATGCAAGTGCAACCGCGCAAACGCAGATTACGAGTCACATTTTTTTCGGTTTCAGCATCCAAGGCACTAGTAGCTTCATCCATCACCAGGATACTGGGATTATTCACCAAAGCACGGGCAATTTCCAATCGTTGCCGTTGACCACCGCTTAAATTGGTAGCACCTTCTAACAGGTCGGCACTATAGCCTCCTGGCAATGAGAGAATGACATCATGGACTGCTGCATCTTGACAAGCTCGCACGAGATGACTTTCGGGTATAGTAGTATCCCAAAGCGTTAAGTTGTCTCTGACACTGCCAGCAAACAACAAAATCTCTTGCTCTACCGCAGATATAGAATTGGCTAGTACTTGGCGGGAAATTTGCTCTTTGGGTTTACCGTCAAACAAAATTTCTCCCTGCCACGGTTGGTATAGCCCACATAAAAGTTTGGCAATAGTAGACTTACCAGAACCACTCCCACCCACCAAAGCAACTCGCTGTCCTGGCTGGAGTGAGAGACTAAAATTTTCAATCAGTGGTGGAGCAATTTTGCTATAGCCAAATGTCACATTGTCTAATTCAACATATCCCCGGAGTTTAAAAAGAGGGTTGAGGGATGAGGAGAACAAGGAAGAAGAATTTACTCCCATGTCTCCCCCTGCCTCCTCTGCCCCCCTGCCTCTTCCCTGCAACTGCGAATCAATGGGGTTACGCAAGACATCATCAAGGCGAGTCAAATTACCTTCCATCTCTTGTAGGTCACTTCCCAGGTTGACGAGATTACTTATCGGCTGGAAAAAATTTTGCATCATGCCGAGAAAGGCTATTAACATCCCGATGCTCATGGTTCCATCCATGACTCGCAAACCACCTACAGCCAAAAGCAGCATGGAAGCGATCGCAGACAAGAAATCTGGTAAAACTCCTAATGTCTGGTTTGTTGTCTCTAATTCTTGCTGGGTATTAATGGCTTTGGCATAGTAACCGGCCCATCGAGAGAAGAAATCTGACTCTAACCCAGAGGCTTTAAGTGTTTCCATACTCTGAAGACCAGAAATTGCAACGCCGCTAACTTTGCCATGTTCTTGGAGCAGTTTGATGTTGGCATCGACGCGCCGCCCTCTCACCCACTGTAAGGCAGCAAGGTTAACAGCGACAAAGGCGATCGCAATTAAGGTTAGCACTACATCATATTGCAGCATCACTACTACATACAGAAATATTGACGCTGTGGCGATCGCTGTAGTCGCTAATTTACCCGAAAGCATATTAGCTATACTGTCATTGAGTTGTACCCGGCTACTGATTTCTCCAGCAAACCGCTGATCGTAAAAACTCATGGGTAGGCGTAAAATATGCCAGAGAAATTTACTTTCCATACCCACCGACAACTTAATTTTCAGCTGACGCAAAAACTGTAACTGTAGCAGCGTCAAAAATCCATTGAGTCCGGCTGTGAAAATCATCCCTAAAATTAGGGGACGCAACCACTCATTCCGATGCCCAATTAATACGTTGTCTATAAATACTTGAGAAAATGCAGGTATGGCCAGTCCCGGAATTACCAACAAAAATCCTGCCACCACACAGTAGATCAATGCCCCAATCGAGCCTCGCAACCGCGACCATAAAGCGAGGATAGTGCTAGGTTTCCGTCCTCCTTCCTGAAATTCGGAACTCGGCTCTAAAGCTAGCACCACACCTGTGTAAGCACCGCTAAATTCTTCTAGAGAGACAGTGCGCCGCCCAGTAGCGGGGTCATTGAGATAAACTCGCTGTTTGCCAAATCCCTCTACTACTAGAAAATGGTTAAATTGCCAAAATACAATGAAGGGAAACTTTAACTGCGACAGGGCAGCTAAATTTGTTTTAAAGCTCTTAGCGGTTAATCGATAATTTCTGGCAGCCTTCAAAATATTTAACGCACTAACTCCATCGCGGGATACACCACACGCTTGTCGGAGTTCTGTCAGCGGCACAATGCGACCGTAGTAACTCAGAATAATTCCTAAAGCAGCAGCACCACACTCAACTACCTCCATTTGCAGCAGAGTTGGAGTGCGACACCGTTTGTTTTTAGGCTTTAGTAGGTTTTGCAGATTTCGCCACAATATCATAGGAGCAACGCGAAGAAGTGAAATCATCATTTATAGGGAATTGGGCACTTATACTGAGTTTCGACACTTCGACAAGCTCAGTGCATCGCTGCGCGGAAATCGAGCGAAGTCGAGATTCAACTACCGCGTAGTCGTTGGCATGGTAACAAAGCGTAGTCGTACCCCTCCGGGGAAGCAAGCTACGCGCAGCGTCTCGTAGAGAAGTGCTGCCTCTCCAAAAGTTGTATTGGGCATTAGGAATAGTGAATGAGTCTTTGAACTCCATTAATGAGCCTTTTATCTCCATTAATGAGCCTTTGAACTCCATTAATGAGCCTTTGAACTCCATTAATGAGCCTTTGAACTCCATTAATGAGCCTTTGAACTCCATTAATGAGCCTTTGAACTCCATTAATGAGCCTTTTAGCTCCATTAATGAGTCTTTGAACTCCATTAATGAGTCTTTGATACTCGTGAATAAGTTTTTTAACTCCACTTTTGCGCCCCTCCGCTCCCCTGCCCTTCTGCCCCTCTGCCCCTCTCTTACCTGCTCAATAAACCCCACTCCACGATCGCAAAATTGGCAGTACAAATGTAATTGGCGCACGTTCTTCGACGGTGACTTGTACAGAGGTAGTAGTTCCAGAAGTTACTTTCGTCTCTGGCCCTTTGGAAGAAGACCATTTGTAGCGGCTGACTGTGGAAGTGTCTGGTTGCAGTCGGGCGGTAATTAAAATCTGTGGTCCTTGTGACATCAAACCTTGGACGAATTCGGAACTGCCTACTACACTTAATGCACCTTCTTTCGTCACGGGAAAAGCTGAGACATCTGTGACAGCACCAATGATGCCACCAAAACGTTCCCGTTGCACTGTACTAGGTGTGACTTGTAATTTCATCCCTGGTTGAATTTGCTTACCATCACCAACGGGAAAAAATGCCACACTCTCCAGTTGCACTGATCGCTTTTGTGCGGCGATCGCTCCGATGGGTGTACCCTGTAAGACAACCTGCCCTGGTGTTGCTGAGATTTCTAAAACCCGTCCTGAGTAAGTGCTTTTGATTAAGCTGTTACTCGATAATTGCAGCGCCAATTGCGTAATATTCCGCCGCACTTCCTGAATTTCTTTCTTGCGGGTTGTTACGGCTTCTAAATCTTGTTGTGCCAATGTCGCTTGTTTACTATCTAGTTGCTTTAACTGGCTTTCTAAATCTTTGATTGAGTTGATATTTTCTAAATATTGGCGTTGGGCATCTGCTTCTTTGACATCCAATTGCTTGAGTTGGGATTCGGCTTCGTTAATTTGTCTGACAGCATTTAAGTAATCTTGCTGTGACTGTAGGACTGTATCCCCAGAAATCGCTCCCTCTCCTAATAGCTGCTTCCGGTTGTCTAATCTTTGTTTAAAAGTTGGCAGCAGTTCCCGCAAAGATTCAAGGCTTTGTATTTGGCTAGTGCGATCGCGTTGGATCGAGTTCAGCCCTTTTTCCCTTAAAATTGGCGTGAGTTTTTGTACTGTTTGGAGATTTTGCTGCAAACTTTGGCGTTGCTGTATCAGCGCCTGTTTATCTGCATTCTGCCGCAGTAGTTGCACTGAGTTAGCATCGCGATTCTCTTGCTGTAGTTGCTCTAGTTTTGAGCGTACTAACTGTAGCTGTTTCATCAGTTCGCTTTGGTCTAGAGTCGCCAGCACATCTCCTCTGTTGACAAAATCGCCAACCCGAACGTTGACTGTTCGCAATCTGCCTGCGATCGGTGACTGAAACGAAGTAATTGTACTGGGATAGACTATGATGCCAGTACCCATCACCGTAATTGGAATTCGACCTAAAAAACTCCAAGTCAGCCCAGATGCCACCAAGGAACCAACAGCAACTAGAGGTAGCCACTTTTTGGGGCTGACTACCTGCATAATTTGATCTAGTTCTTCTGGGGAAGAAATACGCTCTAAAGCTTCTTTACGGAATAGATTGTTTTTTTGATTAACCATCACAGACCATCCCAATTTGCATTGCAGTCAGAAGGAAATTGGGTATTAGGCTGAAAACTGATGAATAAAAAATTACCTTCCGCTTTCAGAGGAAGGCAGATATATTTTGTTTGCTTTGGGATATTAATATTCATATATAAAATTCAACCTACCATCTGATGAAAGGTCGAAAGCTGAGAAAATCAATTTTTGATTTTTGCGTAGACGAGGAGTAATTTCTGTTAAAGTAACGATTTTGTAATCTTTATATGAAAACATTGACGGGTAGGTAAGAAGTAAGGGATAATAATGAGTGGTCGCTTACTATTTGACCTTTCGTTTTTATCCGGCTTACACCCGCCAATGTTCGTGTAACGTTGTAGAAGGTTGTGATGCCAGAAATAGTCAGACCACTATGTTATAAGATGTCTGTAGCTTATTCGTAAGGGTCGTTTGTAGTCCTTTGTCAGTTGTTCGTAGCAATTGGCAAAGGATTACTGTTTAATAACTCTCTTAACGAAGTAATGCATAACTTACATGCTTGCTAGCTTAGTGTTGTTTTGATTTGTAATGATTATACAAATCATCATAGATAAATTTTTGGCAATACAAACCGTTAAAGTGACTTTTGGTTGAGGTATTAACTCAACATCAGCGTGCTATGGAGATAACCTAGCATCTATTGGTACTAGAAGCGCACACGGTCTCTGCTATTATCAATCCCTTGATTTGATTTTTGAATAACCTTAGCATCTCCTCCACCAATTGCTATTGCAACACCAATTTGATTGGATACTTGTACGTTCTTACCTTTGGTATTAACGTCAATTTTAGCCTTGGTATCGATATCTACATTTCCGCGTCCTCCGACAATTCCACTGATTTCTTCATCAGCTAACTCGGTCATGACTGCGAGTGTTTCTTGTTCAAGTGTTACAACTGACATCAAAATTCCTTCCTTGTACAAAATCGTTAAAGTAACTTTTGGTTGAGGTGGTAACTCAACATAAGCGTACTATGGAGATAACCTAGTACCTATTATTAATAGAAGTACACACGGTCTCTGCTATTATCAATCTCTTGATTTGAATTTTGATAAACCTTAGCATCTCCTCCACCAATCGCTGTTCCGTTACCAACTTGATTGGATACTTGTACGTTCTTACCTTTGGCATTAACGCCAACTTGAGTCTTGCTATTGACATCTACACCTCCGCGTCCTCCGACAATTCCACTGATTTCTTCATCAGCTAATTCGGTCATGACTACGAGTGTTTCTTGTTCAAGTGTTACAACTGACATAAAATTCCTTCCTTGTACAAAATCGTTAAACTAACTTTTGGTTGAGGTGGTAACTCAACATAAGCGTACTATGGAGATAACCTAGTACCTATTATTACCAGAAGTACACACGGTCTCTGCTATTATCAATCTCTTGATTTGAATTTTGATAAACCTTAGCATCTCCTCCACCAATCGCTGTTCCGTTACCAACTTGATTGGATACTTGTACGTTCTTACCTTTGGCATTAACGCCAACTTGAGTCTTGCTATTGACATCTACACCTCCGCGTCCTCCGACAATTCCACTGATTTCTTCATCAGCTAATTCGGTCATGACTACGAGTGTTTCTTGTTCAAATGTTACAACTGACATAAAATTCCTTCCTTGTAAAAAATGGTTTTAGAATAGTGAAATCTTTCTTTTGCTTAACCAAATAATAAAAATTATTAGACGCTTAGAATAATAAGTATCTGACAACTTTTATTATAAAATCTTTTGTTAAAACACACTAAATATAATATGAATAACGAAATTTATTTTTGGTTTGGTTTGTAATTTCACTATGTTTAAACAATACATTCTTTTTTTTAAAAAAAATATAAAGAAATGATAAAGTTAGCAGAAAGTTTTTAAAGATTAGTGTTTTAAGAAATATCAAATATCGGCATTAATTCAAATTAATAAAGGTAGGATAAGTTGATGCTGTATCTAAAAATAAAATTTTTTAAAATTACTATTAGGTATTACTAGGTATTACAAAACCTTGCAGAATAAGCGACGGATAACATATTAAATTATGCATAAAAGTAATATCCCCAACTTCTTTAGAAGTTGGGGATATGTACCTTCAAATGGGTACATAAACCGTGAGTTCAGTTTGATTTACCGTGAATGCTAAATAGATGAAGTCACTGTTGAATCTATTGTTTGTACTACTCCATTTATAAGCGAAAATCTTCTTCTTGTGCGTGTTCTTTGATTAGTCTTCGTATTTACAATGTCCTGATTTGAGTCTTGAACAGTAGCATCAGTTCCATCAGTTGAAGTCGCATTTATCTGTGATGAAAAATTCAAAACAATGTTTCCTCCCACGATTCCTTTTAATTCACTATCTATCAGTTCCTCGACAATAACTTTTCGATTACAGATAGATTTGAAACTCATTTGATTGATATTAGTCATAAATTTCTCCAGAAGTATGCAGACAATTTGTGTCTGAGATGTATTTACCAATAACAGTTTATTTAATAATTTGTCAACAGATTATAAAAAATATCTTACTTTTGGTAACTAACTTACTTTTCTCATTTTTTAGTTTTCATTTCTCCAATTTTTTCTAGTTGTATTATTAATTTTTCTACGATATAGCGCTTCTCGGTTGAGTCCAATACAGACCTAACCCCCAGCCCCTTCACTACTAGCGTTGGGGAGCAAGATTCAAAGCCTCTCTCCTTAAAGGAGAGAGGTTTTGAGAGAGGTAAGAGTGTATTGCATCCACGCGAGAACTGCTATATACAAGTTTAATACTATGACTTTTCATGAAAAAAGATTGTCAGCTAGTCTTTGCCATCCGACAAAAGTGAACTATCAATAAAAGCTATGAAAATCTTTGTTATACGCTTGCCAAACTACTGTTGATGTTGGCAGCATCACGCATCTTTATTACAGCACTGAACCGCTAAAATCTCAATTCTTTAATCTCAATTCAAAATTCTGGCACAAATAGATTCTTTGTGAACACAGAAAGAAGTGACATAAGAAAGTTCAGAAGTCAGATATTCTGACTTCTGACTACAGTACCCAACAATGAGGAGTGTATAATTGAGGTTATACTAAATATTGGTTGAGCGACAACGAAGGTGAATTTGTAGTATTTTATTAGGTCAACAAACTTTTATAAAAGTCACAACCTTTATAGGCTAATCTTTTTATAATAGCTGCTTCCCTGCTTTTATTTACTTCTCAAAAATCACCTTGAGTTATTTGACGATGCTGATTCGCTCAAATTCACCTCATGTATTAGAAATTAGATTTCTTACACTTTACTTTCGTCGAATTTAGCAGATCAATTACCTTAGGGAGTCGTTGAAAGCTGTCCAGTAACTATATCAAGAGATGTGCCCACGTTTCCGAGTAAACCGCCCACTACATCTCCGAGTAAAAATGCGAAAAATCCTCCTCCCGCTACTCCTTCTAATTCTTCCTCGCTAATTTCCTCCAAAATAATTTCTTGATTGCTGAGTTGTGTCAAGTTCTTATCGTTAGTCATAATTTTCTCCAGAAAGTACGTAGGTGTTTGTTCCTTGGATGTACTTACAAATATCAATTTACTCAATATTTTGTCAATGCAAAATAAGAAAGATCCTACTTTTCCCACTTAACCTACTTAACCTACCTTTTCCCACTTTTTAACTTTTCTCCCTATATTTTCACGATGTCCAATATCTGATAAAACCGCAAAAATCTCATACCAAAGTAGGATGTTTTATATAAAATTTTGATAGTTTAAGTAAGAGAGCTTTTGCACACATGGAAAAAGCATGATCTATTCGCGCAGCGCCTCGTAAGAGGTGGACACAAAGAAAGAAGTTAAAAGGGTTTGGCGCAGCCTCACAAAGAAATGGTAGGGAGCATCCCACTTTTTTGCCTGTCATTGCGAGCGCAACGAAGTGGAGCGTGGCAATCCCATCAACTGTTGCTTAGTAAGAGATTGGGGGATTGCTTGTCTGCGACACGCACTTGCGTTCGTCGTCCCTCCTCTCTACGAGACGCTGTTCGCGTTCGCAATGACAAGTTATTCTCTGATCGCAAAGTAAAAACTGGGATGCACCCGAAATGGTATTACTCCTGTAAAGCGGCAAGCTATGTAGAGAGTGTCATGATTTAACTGCGTTGCCAAATTTTAATTGTCTTATCCAAACTCCCACTGACTAACATCTCACCGGAAGCTGTGAAGGCTAATGCTGTGACTATATTCCCATGACCTGTAAATGTACCCAGCAATTCCCCGGTTTGTAAATGCCACAACTTGATAGTTTTATCAGCACTACCGCTGGCGATAATTTGTCCATCGGGACTTAAAGCGATCGCATATACCCTATCTCGATGTCCTTTAAGGGTATGAAGTAATTCCCCAGTCTCTAATTGCCAAACTTTAATCGTTTGATCCCAGCTACCACTCACGAGCAGTTTACCATCTGCACTGATTGCTAAGGAACAAACGATGTGAGAATGACCCATGAGGATATGCAGTGGTTGTGCATCTTTTAAACTTTTGATTCCCGTTTGGGGTGAGGTGCGCCAAACTTTGATTTTGCGGTAGCTACCTGTAACTAGAGTTTCGCCGTCTCGACTTAAAACTAGGGAATGAGCAGCTGTATCATCTAAGGAAAGTGCGATCGCAACCTGACGTTGCATCAAATCCCAAAACAGAATTTTTCTGTCATCTCCGCCTGTTGCTAACATTCTGCCATCTGGGGTGAAAGCAGCACACCGCACTACCCCATTATGTTTGTGCAAAATATCTATCAAGTCTAAAGCGCCTACGTGCCAAAGCTTAATTGTCGAATCTGCACCGCAACTCACTAAAGTCTGTCCATCTGAACTAAAAGCTAGGGAATTCACTTCATCCACCAGCCCAGATATTACCCAAGGATACTCTGATAAGGTCTCTATTAATTCACCCTTGCTTAAATCCCAGAGTTTAGTTTCTCCACGACTACCACTTGCCAATATGGGTAAGGCTTTGCCATTGTTGCACGCGGAACTGAAAGCTAGGCAATTAATGCCTCTGGTATGTCCTTGCAAAGTCTGCCAGCATTCCCAGTCACCGACTATACCTTTGAGACAATGTTCTGATGGTAGAGTCTCTATTGTATCTGCGATCGCTCTCTCGTTAATTACTGGCGATGTGTCTTTTTTACCCATAAGTGATTCTAAATACCAGTTCAACCCTCCCGCATATAACAAATTACTCGGAGTGACATAAAGTTTTGGTTCGCTAAACTCAAGCTGATTTGTAGGTAAAAACCCTGTTATTATGCTTTGTTTTTCGTAACCTAAATTACCTGTTGATGGATAAAACAAACACAGAAAAATTAATACTTGGTGATTTTTTAAATCTTCTTGAGTAACAGACCACCTAATTTTGTCTTTCTTAATACCATTAAAACTTTCTCCATCAGCAACGTAAACTTGAACACTTACCTGAGGATGATTTTTGATCGTATAAGGAAATTTACTTTCGCCACCCAAATTTCCTTCATCATCTAGAATCATGGTTTGCAAAGTATCTTGTGACACCTTTTTTACTAACTTGCCCAAGCGTTCAGTTATTACCCCGTCAACAATATGTTCCCGTAAAAGATAATCTTGGGCTTGTTGTTGGAAGTATTTGGGAAAAGGTATCGTCCAGTCAGGAGGCTCAGGATATTCCGGCGGCGTCGGCGGCGGATTTTTGGCGAGAACTTCTGCTTGTTGGCGAGAAAGTTCTTGGAGTCTAGCCAAAGGCTCGCCCCAAAAGGCCATAACTTCAGTGTGACAACCTTTAACTTGACTTTCCAGCAAAGATAAGTCATAAGTCTTAGGTTTTTTCACACGTTGAAGGAAGTCAGTTTGTTGAGCTTTGAGTAAGCTAATCCAATCCATCTACATTCCTACGGCAAACTATTGCATACCTACGGTAAGCTATACAAATGCAATTACTCAAGTTTATAACCTTAGTTAATTAAAAATTCAGTAATATTAACAGTCTAATAAAACACAGCCATTGACAAATGTTTCCGTGAAATAGATAGATGGATAGTACTTAGACATTTCATGAACTGATGCGTTGAAGTATATAGAATTAGATGATATCAGTCAATTCTAACGGAGATGGATAAAGAGATACTGTTTCCCTAGAAACACTTCTAGCTGTAAAAGAAAGTTGAATTTGAGACGGATCAAAGATTACAGTAACGTTAAGTCAGCAAATAGCTAGATAAAAATAACCTAGTAACGATAATTCTCCGAAATATCGTCTGAAATCGAAATAAATGGTGAAGATTGGCTTATTTTAACCTTTGCGTTTTGGTTGTCTGGGTGTAGTACTTACATCAGAGGAGTCACCAAAAGTATCCCTTGCTTCGATCTGTTTAATTTTCATTTGCAAGTTCAAGTCATCACTGCTAACAATTGTTTCTAAATTCGCTAATCTCTGCTCTAGCAGTTCTATTTGCTGCTGTTGCAAATAGTTAGTTTTTGATTTTTTGTCATCAGAACGCCAAACTGCAACTGTACCAACAGCTGCGCCACCAATAGCAACTAAAGGAAGAATAGCACCGCTTCTAGTAACGGCTGACAATGGTACGCAAACTCCCAGAATGGCTACTGTAATTACCCAAATTCTTGTAGTGGCAGATAATCTGACATCTTGGTATGGTTCTACATTGGGTTGAGATTTTTTAGCCATAAGTAAATCCATTGAAAAGTTATTTGCTACATTGACATAATTGCTGATTAAAATACTTCCTACCATTGGGTTAGGTATAATTGCTATCTTATATATTTTTGTAATTATAGTTACTCAGTTATTTGCGATCGCTAGATTGGGATTTTACCAGACTCGCTACCACTTCTACTGATGGGAGGAACCTAGGATGTAGTTATTGTAAACAACAGCGCGCTACGGTGTAAGTTTATTGACACTTATGTTCGCCACCAACCATAAGCATCTCAGGGACTTGAGCAATTGTCTGATAAAATCCTTTGAGCGTAAGTAGTTAAGTTTATTATGACAAGTGCATCTTATATTTTTCTGGCTGGAGCAAGTCGCGGTGTTGGTCGAGAAATTGCTCAATATCTCACAGCACAACAGCTAAAAGTCAAAGCACTCTTGAGAACAACAGTTGCTAGTGAAATAGAAACAATGGGTATTGAAGTAGTTCAGGGAGATGCCTTGAATCTTGGCGATGTAGAACGCGCAATGCTGACAGATAAAGCTATTCACACCGTTATCAGTACAATTGGCGGTTTACCATCAGATGTAGAAAGACCGGATTACCCTGGTAATAGAAATCTGATTGATGTAGCAATTAAAGCTGGGGTGCAAAAGTTTATTCTTGTATCTTCCATCGGTGCTGGCAATAGTGTTGTTGCTGCCTCACCCCAAGTTTTAGAGGTACTGGGAAAAGTTTTAGCTGAGAAAGACAAAGCCGAACAACACTTAATTGCCAGTGGACTTACCTATACAATCATCCGTCCTGGTGGACTAAAGTCAGAACCAGCAACGGGTAATGGCGTTTTAACCGAAGATCCGCACATTATTGGTAGCATTAATCGTGCAGATGTGGCGCAGTTAGTTGGTCGCTGTTTAAATAGCCAACGCGCCAATAATAAAATATTGTCAGCCGTAGACCGAAATATGCTGTTCGGACAAAGAGAATTTGCCGAATTTACTTTGGAGTAATTTAAGCACGCCAGCGGAGTATTTGACTCTTGACAGGATTGACAAATTCTCGTCCTTCAGCAACAGATCGAGCATACTCCCGCTTTAACTGGTAATACCACTGTGCCTGCATATCTGAGTCTTTAATCAGCCGTAGCACAGGGTTATATTTCAAACCAATCTGCTGCTTTTCTACCACCGTTCGGTCTTGGCCAATGAAAGTCCGCGCCAGGACGTGTAGCAGTGGCTTGAAAAATCCCACCCAAGGAAGTGTCCAGTAAAGAGCAAAAGTTACCTCCGTTTCTGTGTCTGAAATTGGTGTAACTGCCGTCAAATTAACGACTCGATTATTACCAATGGTGGTTTCCTCGATTCTAACTCCAGGTAAACGAAAAGAAATCTCCGTTTCCGGGACACCACCGCCAATCAGCCAATATAAACGACCCCCATTTGCTGGTAATCGGTGTCGTCGCATCGTGAAACCGTAGGGCGAAGCATCAAATTGCTTCACTTCCTCATGCAATTGCTCATTTCGCCACCACCAAGCACGATGAACATAAGGTGAATGAGCCGGGTCCATCAGACCTACCACTGCATGATCTATAAAACAAGGAAATTTTACCACCTCTACGAACTGGTGAGAGCGATCGCCAAACCCTGGGATTACCGGAATTTCCATCTCAGAAGCCGGTTGAGGGTTATCGGGATCGGGCATATATATCCAGATATTTCCTTGGGCTTCGCGGATTGTGTATGACTGCACGTCAAAGCGACTCAAATCCATTTGCTGCTCCTCTACAAGAGAAGGTATCGCAGTACAGCGCCCAGCAGAGTTAAAGCGCCAACCGTGGTAACAGCATTCAACTTCTTGCCCATTGAATCTCCCACAACTCAAGGGCACACCACGATGGGGACAAATGTCCGTCATTGCAGACACTTTGCCATCCTGGCTACGAACTAACAGCACCGGTTCTCCTAAGAAAATGCGGCTGATCATCATACCTGGCTTGATTTGATCGCTAGGCAGAGCATAGTACCAAGTATTACGTAATACAAAATTATCGTTATTTTTCATAACTAATGGCCTCTGCCTTTGACACAACGAAAGTCCTGGTTTGTGGAAAGGAAGGTGATGCTTGAAAACATTCTTTCAGGTTTTTAATTGCTGTAGGTAAGTTTAACTGATGTACTTATTAGTCGTGTTCGTAATTCTCTCAGATTTAGGTTGCTCAGAGAGGATTGCAGGTTTGAGATTGCATTATTCGCCAGAAATTTGTACAAATACTGTTCTTTTACGCGGGCCATCCAACTCAAAAAACAACACAGATTGCCAAGTTCCCAAAGCTAATTTACCATCCACAATGGGAATTATCTCACTAGTGTTCAGCATCATTGCCATTAAATGAGAGTGAGCATTAATCGGCTCATCTTCTGGGACATCTCTTAAATGCAAGTCATTATGCAAATAGCTGTCTGATTCTGGTGCTATTTTTTGCAAGAATACTTTTATATCTTCTAATAAACTGACTTCATTTTCGTTGATAGATAACGCTGTTGTAGTGTGTTGAGAAAATACTAAAACTTGTCCATTTTTAATTGATGTTGAGGCAATAAAATCTTGAATTTGTGGGGTAATATGATGAATATTAATTTTTGGCTCAGTTTCAATTTCAATTAACTTATGAATAGTTGGCATCTGTTGAATTTTATATTTGGGATTGCAGGCAGGAGGCAGGTGGTCACTGAGCGTAGCCGAAGTGAGGCAGGAATTGAATGACTTTTAACTCCTAACTATAGTTTCCAAACCTTGTACTAATCTTTCTATCCCTTCTTTTGCCGTCTCTTTTTGCAACGCCCCATAGGCGACGCGTAGATAGCATCCGTCATCTATGCCAAAGGTTGTACCTGGAATAACTGCTACTTTATGTTCTTGGATCAGTCTTTTGACTAACTCAAAAGCATCCATCTGGGTATGAACTTTCAGGAAAAAATAGAAAGCGCCATTGGCAGGGATAATACTACATAAGCCTTGTAGACGATTAAGGGAGTCTAATACTAGTTGGCGTACCTGAGCGATGCCTACGGCGGGCTGCGCCAACGCTCCTATATGACTCTTCAAATAATCCTCTTTTGCCTGCAATGCCCCTAAAGCTGCATATTGAGAAATGACTGGCGGACAAATCAAAATTGTATCCTGGACTTTTTTAACAGCGACAAGTAAGTGTTTAGGAATCACCATGTAGCCAATGCGCCAACTCGCAAAACCGTATGCTTTAGAAAAGCTATACAGAGAAATGGTGTACTCGCTGCTATTACCAAATGAGCCAGGTGAAACGTGTTTTACACCGTTATATGTAAAGTATTCATAAGCTTCATCGCTGATGTGGTAAATACTGTGAATAGCACAAATTTGATTTACTTGGCGCAATGCGGCTTCAGAATAGACAACTCCAGTGGGATTATTTGGTGAAATCGTCACTACAGCCCGTGTTTTAGGAGTAATTGCTTGAGCGATCGCTTCTTTTCGCAGTTGGTAATTTTCATCAGTCGCCACTAATACCGCACGACAACCAGCCATTGCGATCGCCATTTCGTGGTTGAAGTAGTAGGGCGTATTCAGAATAATTTCGTCGCCTGGGTTAGTAATAGCAAGAATGGTATTCATAAATCCCATATTGCTTCCTGCTGTCACAACGATGCAGTTTTCCCCGTTGATTTCAATCCCGTTGAAGGCTTGCAATTTTACCGCAAGTGCTGTGAGTAAAGGGGGAATTCCCTCAACTGATTTGTATAAATTATTGGCGGGTTCGGCTAAGAATTTGGTTAAAAATTCTATCGCTTCATGTGGTGGGTTGTAAAAAACAACACCTTGTCCTAGAGAGATGGTTCCAGGAGAGTTGTTAATCAGTTCCCCAACCACAGGAATAATTGGCGATTGTACCGCCTGCATACGAGAGGTTAGGGATTCCATATTTTCTTGCCTATGTACCTGCTTTTAGTATCTCTTAGTAGGTGAACAATCAACTAGTACAGCATGGTGGAAATAAACCACCCCTGACGCTCGATGACTCACCATCGCTTAAATTTAATATTTTAGGAGTTAATCTAGCCACATCCTGATTCCTCGATCCGCGCCCCAAAATGGATGGGTTTTAACCTGATTATGTATTCTCTCACCAATATGGTCTGTTTATTTCCGCCGACCTATACTGCGTTCTAGTACTGATTTAAATATCAAGTTAATAGATGTATAACAATCCATTTTCTACATTTAATTTTAGGGTTGTATGAGTATAAAATCCGATATTTATGTTGTTTTTTGCTGTATACATCTCTTTTCTTTAATCTATCTATACCTTTAAAATGGTATTCTAAAGTCAATCAATTAGGTTTCTTTAAACAGACTTCAATAAAATTTCGACTATGGTTTACAGACACTTTACACAGAATTTAAGCTTAATTGATATTAGTAGATATCTATCTTTTGGCGTATTAAGGTAGAATGCAATTACAAAACGAAAGCTTAGATACTGTTAATTAATAAAATAATGTTTATTTCACAACGTGGCATTATCACCTATGCTTACGGAGCATCTTATTATCTTGAAATGGCAAAGTCATTAGCACGTTCTCTACGGCTTCATTCACCAAATGTTCCGCGTGCTATTGTTACCGATCGTGAGAATGATAAAGATTTACTAGAGCTTTATGATTGCGTTATAAACATTAGAGATGAATACGGTTCTAACGTAAAACAAAAGCTTCATGTCTATGATTATTCTCCATTTAAATATACAGTTTGTATTGATAGTGATTGCATAGCAGTAAGGGATATTAACTTTATTTTTGATGATTTTAAAGGTAAAAGTTTTAGTGTGGCAGGTAATGTATATCTTCAAGCAGGCGATAAAGATACATTCATTGATGTAGATGACACACTCAAACGATTTAATCTAACAAAATTACCTAGATTTAATGGAGGTCTCTATTATTTTGAAAAAAACGATACTGCTAAGGCCTTTTTTGAAACAGCACTAGAATTGGCAAAGGATTGGCAAAAGCTAGGTATTAGCGAATTTCGTGGTGATGGTCCTAATGATGAACGTATTTTTGGTCTAGCTATGATGCTACACAATCAAAGTATGTTTGAAGATAATGGTCAGATGATGCGAACACCTATAGGTCTTCGTGGTTCTTTTAATATAGATGCTATTAAAGGTCAATCGACTTTTCAAAAATACAATCAGGTGGTGTCTCCTGCTCTTGTACACTTTGCCTGCGTTTGGGGAGAGCATCCCATATATCATCGTGAGGTAACAAAGTTAAAAAACCTAGAGAAAGGTTCCACTAAGCAGATTAATTATAATATATTTTCCGCAATTAAATATAAGTTTGGCTATCAGATTGCTTTCTTAAGATATATAGCTAAACGTGTACCTAAAAATCCTAAATATATTCAAGCTAGAGTGAAAAAACTTTTGATACAATTGGCTGAGTTGGTTAAAGCTAAATATAGAATTGAGCCAGTTCAGAGCAAATAAATTTTGCTAAAACTCTGCATTCTTTTGCGCTTAATTTAAATTATTGAAAGGCTGCTTTGGTTATTTTCTATAAAGCTTTGATAGTGTATAATGTGCTGTCTGAGGTTCAGGCAGTACTAACAAAGTGTAATAGCGATCGCGCCTCATATCCTTCGCTCCTGACAGGTAATATAAATTATATTTTTGTGAAAACTACAAGGATTGTATCTGTGGGTTTATTCTAGAAACTACACGGTACAGCGCAAATTTGTATGTACCATAAAAATCTGTATTGCCGTACTTTTATGGAAAATCAACTAGGATTAATTCTAAAACTGCTTTTACTCTCGGCTTTGTTATCGGTATTGATTAAGTATGCAGGGCCAAGTCTACCAATTACGGCGACAGCAAGCAACGCGCTGATTATAGTATTCTTGCCGATTGCGATCGTAGCGATCGCTCTACTATGGCGATTTCAAGCACAAAAACAAAATTAACTCAAGAGTTTTACGCACAAGTTCCTAAAATCAGCTAACCTAGCTTAATTACAAAAAAATTCCATCTCGCCAACCGTTGGGAGTTAGCCTGTGAACTTGGGTCAATGGATCGGCTTAATCGCCATACTTCTTTGTTTATACATCCTGTGGCAAATTCGGGAAGTGCTTTTGTTGATGTTTGCCGCAGTTGTGTTAGCCACCACCTTAAATCGTCTAGCGAAACGCTTCCAAAGCTTTGGGATGAAGCGCGGATTCGCCGTACTCCTAGCAGTAGCTATCTTTTTCGCAGGTGTCGTGGGTTTTTTCTGGCTAATTGTGCCGCCATTTGCCCAGCAGTTTCAAGAACTAACATATCAAGTTCCTAAAGGGTTTGGACGCTTTAATAGTTGGCTTGATGCCCTGAGAACTCGTATTCCTGACCAGTTAGTTCCTTATATCCCAGATATCAATAGCCTCATTCAACAAGTACAGCCCTTCGCCAATCGGTTACTGGGAAACTCCTTTGCTTTTGTATCTGGCTCTTTAGAAGTCGTCCTCAAGATTTTGCTAGTGTTGGTTTTAACAGGAATGATGTTAGCCGACCCCGTGGCTTACCGCAAAGTATTTGTGCGGCTTTTCCCTTCATTTTATCGACGGCGGGTAGATGGGATTTTAGATAAATGTGAAGTCTCTTTGGAGGGATGGATTACAGGCGCTTTCATTGCCATCTTTGTAGTGGGGGTGATGAGTCTGATTGGCTTATCAATTTTGCATGTCAAGGCAGCACTTGCTTTAGCGGTTTTAGCGGGATTTTTTAACTTGATTCCCAATTTGGGGCCAACAATGAGTGTAATCCCAGCAATGGCGATCGCTTTCTTGGATGAACCTTGGAAAGCGATCGCTGTCTTGATTCTCTACTTTATTATTCAACAGATTGAGAGTAATTTCATCACGCCTGTTGTCATGGCGCATCAAGTCTCATTACTGCCAGCCATAACCTTAATTGCCCAGCTATTTTTCGTCACGTTCTTTGGCTTTTTAGGATTATTCCTAGCACTACCTTTAACTGTTGTCGCTAAGATTTGGTTACAAGAGGTGTTAATTAAAGATGTTTTAGATGAATGGGGAAATAATCATAAAAAAGAGACTGAGTTTGTGATAGTTTCTGAATCTCCTAGAACAGATGATAATTGGACGGCAGAAAATCCAGATATAAATGAGAATCCCTCGATTGATGATGATATCTTGAAAAAACAAGATTAGTCACTCGACTTTTAATGCGGCAATACGACTAGGTTAAGGTTTGTTGATAAAAATTTTCGATCAAAAAAATGCTATAAATCGCCGTCAAGACGAAAGACTATTTATTGTAGAGACGGCGATTCATCGCGTCTCTTGCGTTAACCGAAGATAGTAACAATAATCTCTGGAAAGCAAAAAAACTCAATGACACGAGTTATATGAAGTCTTACAAATTTTGAAGCTATTGGGATAATGAGTGCTGGAATGAAAAAACAATAAGATTCCCAGCTTCTTAAAAAAGTTGGGAATCTCATACTTTTGAGTCAGTCTGAAGAAGTCATCTTTGAAAGAATAGCCATGAGTATGGACACAATTAGCTAATCAGCTATTGTTTCTTCTGGTTTGTTACCTCTGCTTCTGCTTTGTTTGACTCATTAGATGAAGCTGATTCTGTCTTCTCTGATTGCGTCTCACTAGTTTGTTGCAATTGGTTGAGATGAATATTGTTCACTTGAACAATAAAATATTCTAATGCCTGACTTGCCTTTTGTTGCTGTTGGGTTTCGTCAGATACATCATAACAACGATAAGGCGGAGTCACGCCCAATATAAATTTCTCTTGTTCCGCTTCTAATAATTCAACGGCTGTATTGGCAGCAAGCGAATTCTTCTGAAAAGGAAAAGAGGTAACTATACTAGCAACTATAGAAGCAATAGCTGGACAAAGCACAGGTAGCCACTTCAGCCAAGCTTGTCCTGCTTCTAATTTGTCTACCAGAACTAAAATCGGTGTGACTCCTGATAAAATCACTGTCGCAATTTGCAAACTATAGTAAAGGTTCTTTGATAAACCCCTAATTTTTTTATAATCGTCAATCAAGTCTTGGCTGTATTGTAAAGCCTTCCCTCTTGTCAGAGTCAGTGTATCTTTATCCCAGGAATTAGGATTGGTCAATAAATAACTATAGAGTTCAGCTTTTTTGGTAAGTTCAGATTTATAAGCGGCTTGCTTATAGTTCTGATATACTTGTCTGTTGATAAGCAATAAAAAAAACAAAAAAGTTAGAGATACTGCTCCAGAAATTACAACTGTTTTATCATCTGAAAGAAAAATAATAAAAAGTCCAGCAGAGACAAAAGCTGCAAGTAATAAATACTCTATTACCTTCAGGTTAAATAACTTTTTTTCATCTGATGAAGAGGATAAATTTTCAATCCTATCGGAAATCTTACTTTGGTTTCTTTGCTCAAGATTAGCTAATTCTGAAGTAGTCATTGCCTCTTACTCAATTCACTATCGGGTCAAATGTAGCAATAAAATCAATAGCAATAAGTAGAATTGCTTTGAGGAAGTAGAAGTCAGAATAAGTCCGCCAGAAAGCAACTTATTTTTACTTATACTTCGCTTCTGTTAACGCTCTAATTTCTACCTTCTCAAAACTTTCTAGTATCTGCTATGAACTCGCACTTTGCGATTGACTAGTTGGCTTATAATGCTTTACAAAAACCAGAAATGTTTCTTTCGGTTGACGTAAAATTATTTAAGTCCAGTAAGTCCACTTAATCCTAACCATACATACATTTGATTAATAATGCAAGGCTTCGTTTATGGTAACTTTACGTAGACTCAAAACTATTTTGGATACAGGCAGCTTGTTTGCCCCAAAAAATCTATCATTTTAATTTTGCAATACTTGAATTATTTTTTGGAATTTATCTTTATTCGGGGTAAGCTGTCGCGCAGAGATTGGCGATAACTATTTCGAGATGAAATTATCCAAGAGTCTCGATCGTCTGCGCTCACAAGGAGCAATGAAAATTTCTTTTCCCTACTCCCTAATTCCCATTTCCCACTCACCAAGAAGCGTAAGCACTGATAAGATGCGAACAATTGCAGAAATTAACGAGAAAATTAAGCGCCAACGTGCGGTGGTGTTGACAACTGAAGAATTAAAAGCACGAGTTGTAGAAATCGGTGTTACTAAAGCTGCTAAAGAAGTCGATGTAATTACCACTGGTACTTTTGAGCCGATGGAATCAAGTGGTGCAATTATCAATCTGGGACATACCGATCCCCCAATAAAAATTCGTCGTTGTTGGTTAGATGGCGTGCCAGCATACTCTGGTTTTGGGGCAGTAGATTTATATTTAGGTGCGAGTTGCGCTGTGGAGACGACGGACGGGGAAGAAGTGCGAGAACGTGGTGGCGGTCATGTAATCGAAGATTTGATCGCTGGTAAATCTATACACGTGAAAGCGCAAGGACAAGTAACAGATTGTTACCCCAGAGCAAATTTTGAAACTACAATTACTAGTGACACAATTAATCAGTTTTATTTATTTAATCCGCGCAATCTTTATCAAAATTTTATTGTTGGTGTCAATGGTGGCGATCGCCCCCTCTTCACCTATCTCGGCCCTTTACAACCGCGTCTGGGGAATGCTGTTTATTCTAACCCCGGTGCGATTTCTCCATTACTCAACGATCCAGATTTGCAACTCGTTGGTATAGGTACTCGAATTTTTTTAGGCGGCGGTATTGGCTATGTCGCTTGGGAAGGCACTCAGCACTTCCCCTTACAAAAGCGTTTAGCTAATCGTACACCGATTGGGCCTTCTGCCACTTTAGCTTTAATTGGTGATGCCAAGCAAATGGATGCTCATTGGGTGCGGGGGTGTTATTTCAAAAGTTATGGTCCCTCATTAATGTTAGGGGTTGGTGTACCACTACCTGTATTAAATGAACAAGTAATTGAACACTGCGCCGTCCAAGATCGAGACTTAGTAGCCCCAATAGTAGATTTTTCCATTCCCCGGCGTGTCCGTCCCACCTTTGGTTTAGTCAGTTACGCCCAACTCAAATCTGGGCGGATTACTATAGAGGGCAAAGCAGTACGCTCTGCCCCCTTAGCGAGTTTGTTTTTTTCTAGGCAAGTCGCTCTAGAGTTGAAAAAGTGGATCGAAGCAGGTACGTTTACCCTTACAGAACCAGTTTCTCCAATTCCGATGGAGCGATCTTTTCTACCCCAAGACCGTCGGACGGATTTTTGATTGGGGGGAGTGGGGAGTAAGAATTTTAGATTTTAGATTTTGGATTTTAGATTGGAATTTAATCCAAAATCTAAAATCCAAAATCTAAAATTGAATTGCCCCATACCCTACTCTTGAGTCGGTTTCGGTCGCTTGATGGGTTTAGGAGCGGGTGTTCTTGGTATAGGTTTTGACACCACTGAAGGGTCGCCGCCTGTACTTGTTTTCTTGATGGGACGAGGGGTTTCGCCAGTGCGTCTGGGGGGGAATGGTTTTCTACCACCAGCACCACCAATACCAGCACGAGGCCCACCTTTAAATGGTGGTTTGCGTTTTTTGGGCAAATCAGCGATCGCCTCGGCTTTTTCTACTATCAAAACGTCAGCTTCTCGCTTGGCTTGGAAATCCCAGAATTTGCCCACTGCTTTGGTGGTTAGCACACCCCTTAATTTCAACTTAAAATATTTGGGTTTGTCAGTTGATTTGCGTGGAGCTTGCCTAATTTTAACTACCAAGCTTTTAGCATCAAAAGATTGGTATACTACTTCACCACGAACAGAAAAACCACCATCTGCAACTTCTGATGAAGGTTTGGGGGCAGTTGTATTTAGTTCAGAATTCTCGGATAAGCCATCATCGAGTGTCTGTAATTGCAACTCCAAATCCGATTCGTCCTCATCTGTTGAGTTTTTAGCCAGATTTTCTGGTTCCCAAACTCCGACGATTTGGATGTGCAAGGTATCATTTTCTTGTCTAGTACGTGGATATACTACCCATAAGTGTTCTTTTTCTAAGTCTAGATGATTCTTGACTAAGCTCATAATTCGCCCTAGGAGGACGGCATTGAGTTCTACACCATCTGGAGTCAGCAGAGTACCTTGAGTAAATTGTTCGCTGCTAGCATGATAGCGACCCCGGACTAAGCCGATCGCTCGATACTGCATCGGTTCGCTGGGAGGCGGAATCGGTTGCTGGCGATTAATCAAGTTCCCATTTGAGTCAGTTTCACTGGGGTTGACAGGCAAATTGTCAACTTGTTTAGAGGACTGGGCTGCTATATGAACATTAGCGGCTGCCTCTACGTTAGTTGGGCCCTGGTTAGAGGCAGAAGAATTGGAAGATTCAGGCAACGGCATCAGGTCGGAATTCATAAAAACTCCTTGCGGCGGAGACACATCCCATTGTGGGATTTTACAAAGGCAGCTGGAAAGAGCATTTGTGCGACTGATGAAAGTATATTGGCTTTTCACAAAATCACACTAGGGTACTCTATACAATCCTAAAGGCGCTAAATTTAATGTATAAACACTAAATGTCTAATTTAGCGGCTTTACACTAGTTTCGGAAGCATATCATAGCTACAATTCTGACGGCTCCTCCTAAAGTCATCACTTACTTTAGCAGTGTGGATAGTTAATTGTTATAAAATTCACAGGCAATTGGCGGTATTCCGCAAAGTTTTGGAAATTTTTAACTTTACGATTTGTGTAAATGATAATGTCATTAAAATTTAGGAGAAAGACAAAACCGTGTCTCAACCGCGCAATCGTTGGATAGTTCAAGTCGTCTTAGCGGTGGCAATTCTTGCTTTTGTGGGTGTTTCGGTGATTCCCATAATTGGAGCATTTAATAATACGCCACCCTCAAGTCAAAATACCGCTAGCACCAGAGGCAGTTTGTCCTCCGCTGACCAAAAATCAAAACTGGAAGACGAAGCACGGGGTTATGAACAGGTTTTGCAACGAGAGCCAGAAAATCAGACTGCGCTTAAGGGTTTATTACAGGCGCGGCTGCAATTACTAAGTCAAAAAGATAAAAGTGAAGTTAAACCAGCTGATATCCAAGTTGTCATTGAACCTCTAGAAAAGCTAGCAAAGCTGAATCCCGAACAGTCAGAATATTCAGTGTTACTAGCTCAAGCCAAACAGCAAATTGGCGATCGCGAAGGAGCCGCTCAAGCTTATCGCTCGATTTTGTCCACGAAACCAGGCGATTTGAAGGCTTTGCAAGGAATGGTGGCTTTATTGATCAGTCAGCAACGACCCGAAGCAGCCATTGGTTTGTTGCAAGAAACCCTATCTAATGCAGCCCAAGCAAATACAATTCAGCCTGGAAGTGTAGATATAGTAGCCGTGCAGGTGCTGTTAGGTTCTGTTCATGCTTCCCAGAAACGCTATGCTCAAGCTAGCTCTGTATATGACCAGGCAATTAAGAAAGATCCCAAGGATTTTCGCCCCGTTGTGGCAAAAGCGATGCTCCTGAAACAACAGGGCAAAGACGCAGATGCAAAACCTTTATTTGATAGTGCCGCAGCTTTAGCACCTGCTAAGTACAGAGACGAAATTAAAAAGGCAGGAACGGTTTCTCCCATTCCTAAATCTGCGACCTCTCCCGCGCCTTCGGTGGGAAATAATCCCAAGTAATGGGCATTGGGGAAGAGGAGGCAGTGTTTCGACTACGCTCAACAACTAGGCAGAAGTTTTTGAATTTTGAATTTTGAATTGATTCCTCCCCTGCTTCTTCCCCTTACGCTCCTTCAATGGCAGCAACAACACCAAATACTAAAAACAGGCATCCGCCAATAAAGGTTAGTTGACGCTCAGAAATTCGTCCGGCAATCATTTTGCCGCCGATAACTGCGATCGCAGCACAAATGGAATGTCCTAAAATTGCACCTATTGTCACTCCAATGGGGTTATTACCTGCTGCTAGGGCAATAGTGGCAATTTGGGTGCGATCGCCCCACTCTGCCATAAATGTCAACGCAAAGGCTTCTATAACAATTGCTAAGGCAGTCTTTTGCTTTGGTAACTGCAAATCTGCTTGTTTCACCGCAGCTTGGGCTTCTTCTACAACTTCTGTATCACAACTAGCAGGGGACATCTTACTAGCGTCGTACAGCAGCTTGATACCAAAGGCTGTAAATAAAGCTATTTCGGCGTAATGAATATAAACTTTTGGTAACAAAGATACCACTTGTCCAAATAGCACCGAAAGGATTGTCATTGCGGCTAAAGCGGCTGTCACACCTGTAAATACTAGTCGCCGTGGGTGGTGCATTGCCAAAATCACAGCAATAAAAAATGTTTTATCGCCTAATTCTGAAACTGTAATTAGTAATAAAGCTGCGGTAAAAGCTGTTAACACTCTCTCAAGCTCCTGAAGATATCGTTTACCGATGTGAAGCTTGATGAGAACCAAAAGACCTCACCAAGTTTACACTTTTCGGTGTGAACTTAGTGAAGGTCTCGCTTTCAAATATTTATTATTTGCCATCTGAACCAGGCTCATCGCCAGTATGTTGATTCAGATGTACTGGCTTTTATGTTTTTTGCCAGCAGCTACTCCCCTTCTATGCGTTCATAATTATACATATTTTCCATGTATTAAGTCAATAGAGTAGCCAATATAGAAGTATAACTGTAGAGTGAAGCGGTACATACAGACCGATTCAGGGCTTAGGGATCTGCGGGTTAATAGTGTCGAAACTCGGTTTATTGGTACTTGATTTTCACGCAAGTCCCTTACTGAGGTAAAAACTCATCATCTGTGACTTCTGTTAGCTGGTATGGGCAGTTCAGAGGAAAGGATTCCATTGACAAGCCAGTTTCAGCTTTTGCTTGCTTAACCGCTTGTGTGTAACACTCAGCAAAAACTATCTCAAGATAGGATTTGAGACTAGGTGAATCATCTAGAGCTTCTTTGACACGTCTACGATGTTCAATTATGCTTCCTTCCCAGCTACCACTTCTTTTGTCGGGCTGAAATTGCCATTTGAGCAAATGCATCAGAATTACAATCAGATTACTCTTCAGACTCCGGCGCTCACTCCTTCCCATCTCGGCAATTTCTTCAATTAGGTTCTCCCACTCAACGTTTGCGTAATCCTGACTTTGCAATTTTTCTACAGTCGTTTCTATCCATTGCAAGTAATCAGTTTCATATAGGGTTTGGGAATGTGCCTTTAGGGAAGACATAGCAGTTTCCATCACAAATCTTTAGATAATATCTCACATATCTTTACAATTAACATCGGTGCGTTAAAGTCTAACGCACCCTACGGTCTAAAGTAATTGCCAATTGTCTACAACTTTACTAAAGTCAGAGGTGACGTAATAATCACCTCAAGCATTACTCACCTGCACAATAATGCCAATTCGTTCAAAAAAATGAATTTATGAATCATGCACAAGGGTAACGCCACCTCCTGTTCCGTCATGCAAGTCCAACCAATTTGGCACTTAGTTCCCATAAGCGATCGCCTTTGTCGTCATCACGAGCTTGAGGAGAGACTTTTTGTACAAAAGACTTGCCATCTTTCTTCTGGCGATTTCCCCAACTCCAATAAACACCAGATTGATTATACTCAGGATCGGCAACCACGGCAGCAACCCGTTCTCCCGCCAACTCCTGAGACACATATCCCCCAGTGATGTACTTCTGGAATAATGGAAAGATTTTCTGAAACAGGGGATAGTGGTTTCTAAATAGCGGCGTTTCTGCAACACATCCCGGATAGAGAGAATTGAAGATGATATTGGTTGACTTGTGATAGCGCTCGTGCAGTTCCCGCATAGTCAGCACGTTGCAAACCTTGCTATCTTTGTAAGCTTTAACTGGTTCAAATTTTTTGCCATCAATCATCGATATTGGCTCTTGAAACCCTTCTGCAAAGCCTTCCAAATCGCCCAAGTCGGGACGTGGTGGAATCTTTCCACCTAGTTCGTCTGGATTGTGCGTGACTGTTCCTAAAATTACCAGCCTTGGTTCTAAAGATGATTTCTTCAGATCCTCTATCATCAGGTTGCACAATAGGAAATGACCCAGATGATTGGTAGTGACAGTTAACTCGTAACCTTCTGGACTGCGTAACGGCTCTTTGATTAAGGGCATATAAATTGCAGCGTTGCACACCAAAGCGTCTAAAGACTTGCCAGTGGCTCGGAAGTTCTTCACAAATTGTCGAACACTTTCCAAAGAGCCAAGGTCAATATGTATGCTGGTATAACTGTTGTAGGGGATTTCCGCATCTTGAGCAGCTTTTTGTGCCTTCGCTAAATCCCGACAGGCCAACACCACATACCATCCTTTATCAGCAAGAGCTTTTGCAGCATACAAACCCACCCCCGAAGAGGCACCCGTAATTACAACCGTTGGCTTTTGATGTTGTTCCATTGTGTTCGCACTCCATTGACTGTCTCTAGGATCTCATACCAGTGAGCCATGATTGTCACCAGGTTTTTCAGGGCTGTATTTAGAGGATGTTTGAAAAGTTTTCTTCTCGGTAACAAAATGTTCTAGATCCCCCTAAATCCCCCTTAAAAAGGGGGACTTTTATTCCGATTCTCCCCTTTTTAAGGGGGGCTAGGGGGGATCAGTTAGTGCCTAAAATCACAGCCAATCACTTTTCAAACAGCCTCTTAGGCTGAACTAACGCCCTTCCATCACTCTCAGAAAACAATAATCGAAGCAGAAAACTGAAACTATGACTAAATCAAGGTTTGAGGCTTTATCTAATATAAATTCAAAAATGTAGCCAAAACCTGGAAAGTGAGGTTTCGTAAGTCTTGCAGCGATTGCTTTCTCCAAGAGTGATGGAAGAGCGCTAAGTAAGTGGGCGAGAAAATCCTCAAGTATTTTACGAAATGTAAATATAGCACATACTTTACAAATTCGTTATTTAACCGTTTTTACAAAACTAAATATAGATTGGTTTTATCGTGCTTACCGACTTAACCTCTATACAAAAAACCTTCAAAAAAGTAATTACAATAAGATTTTTAGTATAGTGATGAATGCCATATCAACTTTTTTTGTTTTCAAATATTTTTTTTTCAGATATATTTCAGATGTATATTATTACTAGGCTGAAAAGTATAAGGAAATTGCCTAGCTGTTTAACAATTTATATGCTGTGGATGAGCTTCTACAATCTGTAAAAAAAATTCTCCAAGATAAGCCTCTCGATTCAATTCAGTGGTTTGTGCTCTATCAATCGTGGTTAGGCAAAACTTACGGTGAAATGGCAGAGGTATCAGGCTACGGCAACAATTACATCAAGGAAGTTGGTTCTGAGTTGTGGCAAGACCTTTCTATAGCACTTGGAAAAAGAATAACGAAAAAAAATCTGCATTTAGCCTTGAATAAATACTTGCAAGACGAAATAGGTAATCAAGAAAATCAGAACCAACAAAACTTCGGTGCAGAATCTAGCTTAGAAATGGTTTCTCCAGACTTGTTTTCAGCAAGTAACATAGAATTTCCTAGCGGCCCTGTAGCATTAGATTCTCCTCTTTACATTAATCGCCCTTCCCTGGAAGAAGTTGTTTGTAACGAGATTTTACACCCTGGTTGCTTAATCCGGATCAAAGCACCTAAAAAGATGGGAAAAAGTTCCCTGCTCAATCGGATGATTGCTTATGCTAAAGAGCAAGATTATCAAATTGTCTCTTTAGACTTTCAAGAAGCTGACCAAGACGTTTTTGCTTCCCTTGATAAATTTTTGCGTTGGTTTTGTGTCAATGTCACTAGACAGTTAAATCTCCTTCCTTGTATAGATGATTTTTGGGATATGGAAATGGGCAGCAAGGTCAGCTGCAAAATCTATTTTGAAGCTTATTTATTGCAATATATTGATGATAGTCCTGTAGTTTTGGCTTTGAATGAAGTCCATCGGATTTTTGAACATCCCAATATTGCTCAAGACTTTCTACCAATGCTGCGATTTTGGCATGAACAAGCCAAGCAAGATCGGACTTGGCAAAAACTGCGGATGGTAGTGGTTCACACCACAGAAATTTATATTCCGCTTAAACTAAACCAATCGCCTTTCAATGTAGGGATAACAATTACACTGCCACCATTTACCCTCAAGCAGATACAGAATTTAGCATTACGGTACGGACTAGATTGGGCAGGAAACTCGGAAGGGGAAAAACGCCTTGCACCCCTACAATCAATGGTAGGGGGACATCCCTATCTGGTGAGCCTTGCATTTTATCATCTATATCAGGGGGAAATGACGCTAGAGGTGTTATTAAAAACCGCATCTGCACCAATGGGAATTTACGGACAGCATTTACGAGAACTGTTGACATTACTGCAAGAAGAACCAGCATTAATGTCAGCTATGGAACAGGTAATTACAACAGATGAAAAAGTAGAATTAGACGCGATCGCTGCTTACAAACTAGAAAGCATGGGCTTGGTTCAACTAAACGGCAATCAAGCTAGCGCCATGTGTGAGTTATATCGTATTTATTTTAGCCAACAGTTGGGAAAGCAAAATAGTGCTAATGCTTCTCGTGAATTTACCAGCTAGTTTTGAGTGTTTATAGTAAACACTAAAGTCCTGACTACGAAACTCATTAGTCATCTATATTCTCGGAATTTTCTCAACCTTCACAATACAAATTTCTGGATTGAGATATAGAAGTAATTTAAAATTAAAAATCAATTAAATAAATGAAAAATTATCGATATCAAGTTGGTGGTACTCTCACTAATGATGATCCTAGCTATGTCGAGCGCAGAGCGGATATGGAACTTTACGAAGCTTTGAAACAGGGTGAATTTTGCCAGATCCTAAGCTGTAGACAAATGGGTAAATCCTCACTCATGGTAAAAACAAAGCACCGCTTGCAAAAAGAGGGCTTTAAATGTGCCACCGTTGACATGACTAATATTGGTTGTGAAAATATAACTCCAGAGCAGTGGTATAAAGGAGTTGTCGGTGACTTATGGTTGAGTTTTAAACTGTTAGGAAAAGTTAATTTAAAAACCTGGTGGCAAGAACAAAACGATCTTTCTTTGGTTCAGAAAATCAGTCGGTTTATTTCGGAAGTTTTATTAGCTCAGTTTCCTAACGAAAGGCTATTTATTTTTATTGATGAAATTGATAGTATACTCAGCCTCAATTTCTCTGTTGATGACTTTTTTAACATGATTCGATTCTGTTATAACCAACGAGCAATTAATCCAGAGTATCATCGAATAACATTTGCAATTTTTGGGGTTGCGACACCTTCAGACTTATTTATATATGGTAATAATACTACCCCGTTTAATCTTGGTAAAACTATAGAAGTTAATGGTTTTACCTTTGAAGAAGCTCAAGCACTTTCTTTAGGACTAGATATTAAAGACAATCATCCTCAGAAAGTTCTGAAAGAAGTATTAGCTTGGACAGAAGGACAACCATTTCTTACTCAAAAGCTGTGTCGGCTACTTGTGAGTTTATCTCAAGACGATATGGGTAGAAAGCTGAAAATTCCCCCTGGCACAGAAAAATTTTGGATAGAAAATGTGGTGCGATCGCACGTCATTGAGAAATGGGAATCACAAGATGAACCGGAGCATTTGCGAACTATCCGCGATCGCATCCTCAGAAACGAAAAATTTGCTGCCAGATTGCTAGGAATTTATCAACAAATCCTCCAAGGATTGAAAGTACCAGCCGATGATAGTCGAGAACAGGTAGAACTTTTGCTATCTGGTTTGGTAATCAAAAAACAAGGTTTTCTCCAAATAAAAAATCGAATCTATGAAGAAATTTTCAATTTAGAATGGGTTGGGAAAAAACTAGCTTACTTGCGCCCCTACTACGAAAATTTCAATGCATGGATAGCCTCAGAGGAAAAAGATAAATCTCGCCTATTACGCGGACAAGCCTTGATAGATGGCCAAACTTGGGCAAATTGTAAAAGCTTGAGCAACTTAGATTATCGATTTTTAGCTGCTAGTGAAGAATTAGATCGGCGAGAAGTACAGCAAGCATTAGAGGCTGAACGTGCTCAAGAAGTCGAAGCACGACTTGCAGAACAACAAAAAAGGCTGGCTCAACAAAAGAAAAATGCCACTATTGTGGCACTTTTGCTCGTGGGTATGACTATCAAATTGGTGATTGCTATAGTGTGGGGAGTATCACTTTTACGAAAAATTGATGTTTTAGAATCACAGCTAAAATGTGCCGAGCCGACTACACCCCTTCAATTTGCTAACTGTCCAAAGTCAAAAGCTGCTAGGGAAACCTCAGAATAACGATCGTTAAAAAAACTCTCAATAACCCAAGTGCAGCCGATGTATAGGTTAGTTATCACGAGCAAATTTAAAACAGCTTTTTGAAAATTTACTTATCGTAATGCTGACTTACTTGTGACGATGTTTATTAGCTCAATACAAGTGCGATCGCTAATATTGTAGCGACAGTCTTTAAAGTCAAGCGTAGGCGTAGCCCGTCGTAGACATCGCTCATGTATAAAGGTTGATTTAGTGCAATAAGTTAATATGAGTTTGAGGAAGCTCAAAAAGCGATAAGGATAAGACTTTTAAGTTTTTTATATCTTACGAGTTCTGTTATCAACCCAAATAATTAAGAGGATCAAGCAATTGAGTAACCTAGATAGAGTTTTAGATGCTGCAATGGAGCTTACTTTAGAGCAGCAAGAAATGCTGGTACAAATTCTCAAAAACCGAATTATTGAAAGTCGGCGAGATGAAATTGCGTCAGATGCAGCAACTTCCATTGCTGAATTCCAAGCAGGTAGGCTCAAAGTCCAGACTGCTGCCGAAGCAATTCAAGAATTACGGGAATATCTCAATAACCCAAGTGCAGCCGACGTATAAGTTAGTTATCACGAGCAAATTTAAAAGAGCTTTCCGAAAATTTACTCGTCGTCATGCTGACTTACAGGCCAGAATAGAAGAAACTATTGCTGCTATGGAGTAATGACATATTTGCAGTCAACTTGGGCACTCACAAGCTAGAGGGAAAGCTCTCAGGGTTGCTTTCATGTTCTTGTGGATATGATTGTCGCGTTGTTTTCTCACTGAAAACCGATGACAATAGTGGGGAACAAGTTGTTCTTTTGCTAGACATTGGTACTCATGATGATGTTTATTAGCTCAATACAAGTGCGATCGCTAATATCGCTAATATTGTAGCGACAGTCTTTAAAGTCAAGCGTAGGCGTGGCCCGTCGTAGACATCGCTAATGATGATTGATTTAGTGCATTAGCGTTCGCGGAGTGTCTCGTAGAGAAGCTCACCGTAGGTATCGCCAACAGAAACGCAGGTCTAACCAACACTGCTGATGATGTGAGTTAAAATCCTGATATCTTCAATTACTACTCACGCAGACAGTCCCCGAAAAAGCGATCGCTATGCTTCAGTATCCCCATCTCGAACAAGCGCTAAAATATCACTTTGGTTATGACCAATTCCGCCCCGGACAACGGCAAATTATCGAAGATGCGCTGCAAAATCGAGATTTAATGGTTGTGATGCCAACTGGTGGGGGTAAATCTCTATGTTTTCAGCTACCAGCATTGTTGAAAAATGGACTAACTGTGGTAGTGTCGCCGTTAATTGCTTTGATGCAAGACCAAGTAGAAGCACTGCGAAATAATAATATTAATGCGACATTTCTCAATAGCAGTTTGAACGCTTACCAAGTGCGATCGCGGGAAGAAGCTATCCTCAGTGGTAAAGTAAAATTACTATACGTTGCCCCGGAACGTCTCCTCAGTGAAAGGTTTCTCCCATTTATCGATTTAGTTAAAGAAAAAATCGGTATTTCTAGCTTTGCGATTGATGAAGCGCACTGTGTTTCGGAATGGGGACACGATTTTCGTCCAGAATATCGCCAGTTAAAATCTCTGCGGAAACGTTATCCTGATGTGCCTACAGTCGCTCTCACCGCCACAGCAACCGATCGCGTCCGTAGTGATATTATTCAACAACTAGGTCTAAAGCAACCAAGCATTCATCTTGCCAGTTTTAACCGTGAAAATCTTTATTACGAAGTTCGTCCTAAAACTAAATATGCTTACGCTGAATTATTAGAACTAATTCGAGAAACTGAAGGTTCGACAATTATTTATTCTTTAACTCGTAAAAAAGTTGATGAACTCACTTTTAAACTCCAAAATGATAAGGTTGGTGTTCTGCCTTATCACGCCGGATTAACTGATGAGGAACGTAGTAGTAATCAAACGCGATTTATTCGAGATGATGTCCGGGTGATGGTGGCAACAGTTGCCTTTGGGATGGGAATTAATAAACCCGATGTGCGGCTGGTAGTTCACTTTGATATGCCCAGAAATATAGAAGGTTATTATCAAGAATCGGGTCGAGCCGGTAGAGATGGAGAACCATCCCGGTGTACAATCTTTTTCAGCTTTGGTGATGTTAAAACAATTGAATGGAGTATCGATCAAAAAACCGATCCTCAAGAACAGTTGATTGCCAAACAACAACTGCGGCAAATGATCGATTACGCTGAAGGTACTGATTGTCGGCGAACGATTCAACTAGGTTATTTTGGCGAAAGGTTTCCTGGGAATTGCGGTAATTGTGACAATTGTCGTCATCCCAAACCTATGCAAGATTGGACAATTGAAGCTATGAAGTTTTTATCTTGTGTGGCGCGTTGTAAAGAAAGATTTGGGATGCTGCACATAATTGATGTGTTGCGGGGGGCAAAAAAAGACAAAATTATCCAGTACGAACACGATAAACTTTCTACTTATGGTATTGGTAAAGATAGAACTGTAGATGAATGGCGAATGTTGGGGCGATCGCTCTTACATCAAGGGTTAATAGAGCAAACTAGTGATGGTTACTCAGTTTTAAAACTAAATGCCCACAGTTGGGAAGTAATGCGAAAACAGCGTACAGTTTCGCTAGCTGTAACTATAGTCCAAAAGATTACCTGGGAACCGGAGAGTGAAAAAGCAGAAGTTGCAGAAATATTATTACAGAAGTTGCGATCGCTACGTAAACAATTAGCTGATGAGCAATCTGTACCACCTTACGTGATCTTCCACGACTCCACTTTAAAATTGATGGTACAGGTGCAACCCCAAAACTTAACTGAATTTGCCAAGCTTTCTGGTGTAGGTAGTCACAAACTCGCTCAATATGGCGAAAAGTTTATTACAGAAATTCGCGCCTATCGCCAAGAAAAGGGTTTGCAAAATAAATCTGTCACTTCCGCTTCTGTATCATCTTCTAACTCATCTTCTTATACAGAATTACAGACATTACAATTACATCAACAAGGTTTAAATATTGCTCAAATTGCCCAAAAACGCAATCTTAGTCCAGCAACAGTTAGCAGTCATCTAGAAAAACTAATTGAAAAAAATCAGCCAGTTGATTTAAATCAATTAGTACCTTTAGAACATCAGCAAAAAATTTGGCAAGTTTTAGAAGTACTCGGTGACATTTCCCTCACTCCCATCAAAGAACAACTAGGTGAAAGCTACACTTTTGATGAAATTCGTTTAGTGCGGTGTAAGTGGCGGCGTGAAAATCGCAAGAGATAATTTGCTGACGACAAATAATACAAAAAAATATTTTTTTTGTTATGAATGACAATCAAGAAAATAACGAGAGAGATAAATCAAAGCTCTTAAATATGCCAGAATAAATACACTACTTTAACTTTATATATTTGCTTTTTTGTGTTTCGCTTATTGCATTTGGAGTCAAGTTAATATCTGCACCGGAGAAGATTACAACTTTCTCTTGTGAGCGAACACCAAAACACATCAATTGTCAGTTGACTATTCGAGATTGGTGGGAGCCCTCTGTAAAAATCTATTCTGAATTAGATTTGTGGATGGGCGTAGAAGTTAAGGCAATTAATGATGATGGAGACAAACGATATTATGTCAGTCCTGTTATTAAGGATGGGGAAGACTATCGCATTTCTCAACCCACCTTTTGGCAATCAACAGCACAAAAACTTACTGACAAAATTAATGCCTTTCTAAACGATTCTCAACAGCAATTTCTGACGCTCACTCAAGATAACTCTAACCCTCTCATACTGGTTGGCTGGTTTTGCCTTTTATTTGCTGCATTTTGTTTAAGTCTGACTATTTACTCATATATTTATTTTTTGAAAAACTAGATAAGGAAGCTAAACTTAAATCTTATGAGTAAAATACAAGAGCAAGATTAAAGGAGTTAGGCGATGAGTCAGATGCTTAATACAGGAGTACGCTGGACAATTCATGATGTTGAACTCATGGCAGAAAATGAAGGGACACGCTACGAGATAGTTGATGGAGAATTATTCATGACCAGGGCACATCACTTTAAACATCAGCAAACCTGTGGCAAGATTTTCCGACAACTTGATGTTTGGTCAGATTCTACTGGTTTAGGAGAAGCTGTAATCAATCCCGGCGTTTTGTTTTCGGAATCAGATAATGTGATTCCTGATGTAGTTTGGGCAACAAAGGAAACCTTAGCACTAACATTGGATGAAGAGGGACATTTAACTGGGGCACCAGATTTAGTAGTCGAAGTCTTGTCTGAAAGCAAGTCAGACGAAAGACGGGATAAGGAAGCTAAACTTAAACTTTATTCTTCCAGAGGAGTAAAAGAATATTGGATTGCGGATTGGCGATCGCGTAAACTAGAGGTCTATCGGCGCGAACAAAGTCAACTTAACTTGGTAGCAACCTTATTTAGTAAGGATAATATAATTTCTCTACTATTGCCTGGTTTTAGCTGTACTGTAGACCAGTTTTTTCCTGTATAAATTTTAGGTTGAATGGAAAAACAACTTTCATTCTTTTCCCAAAACAAAATGTGTATAATTTATTGTTCAGATATCGCCTTGCACCAATAACTAAGTTTTCTCCTCATCGAGGCGATATCTATAGATCATCAGTTTACATTAAGAAAAACTGGGAATTTCAGAGCTAGAATCTTGTGATGTCATAGCAGACTTTGAAGACTCAGTGTTTCGGTTGTTGACAGGCAGAATTACAGATAGCAGCTTAGGCAGTGCTAGACAGGCAACAGCATTTAATATCGTCAGAAATATACCATCTATCAAACTCATGTATTAATCTTCTCCGTTTGAAAATTGGTGGTGACTATATTTATTAGTTTGAAGCAAATTCAGTAGAATTGCGTAAAAACAGAATTTAGATTTCTTTTAGAGAATATAAGCTCAATATATATATTTTTATAAAAACAGAATTCAGGAGTTAGGTGGTCGCCGAGCGCAGTTGTACCCCTCCGGGGAAGCAAGCTACGCGCAGCATCTCCGGCAGGAGAGGTGAGCCAGAATTCAGTTGGGTATTTTGAAAAAAAGAGCGGATAGCGTAGCGCTAGCGAGTATTTTTGAGTCGCGTCTTGATTCTGAATCCTGTTAGCGCAGCGGGGTGTAAGCGCATTCTGAATTATGACTTCTTTTTCAAGTCTTCTGACTCCCTGCTCTGATATATGCTGTAGGGTCAAACCCCCTATTCACCAGATATATCCTCACAGAAGTCAGGGATCTGAGTCTCTAGGTAGAGAGCAAATTAAAATTGCCATATCTATGAAATTAAAGCTAGAGAAAATCTCATTTTTATCTATCAAAAGTATGAGATACGGACATAAAAATTTCCTATATCTAAAGAAACTAAATATTTGTATTTAATCTAAAAGTATACTTCTGGCAGAGGATGTAAAAAAATATTAGACATAATAAATTAAAATCAATATTAATCAAAGTTCCTAAACAATTCAGGCAAGTGTGCTATACACGAGCTTGGAACAGACTAAAACTTTGTTAAAATCAGCAACACACAAACTATGAACTCTACCACCGAAAAACGTATCGCCTTGATTTCCGTCCACGGAGACCCAGCGATTGAAATAGGGAAAGAAGAAGCTGGGGGACAAAATGTTTATGTGCGCCACGTGGGTGAAGCACTAGCACAGCTAGGATGGCAAGTTGATATGTTTACCCGCAAAGTGAGTCTGGAGCAAGATTCGATTGTTAAACATAGCGACAACTGTCAAACTATTCGTTTAAAAGCTGGCCCCCTTGAGTTTGTGCCGCGAGATGAAATTTTTGAATATCTGCAAGAATTTGTGGATAATCTCCTCCAATTTCAAGTGGAAAATGAGATTACATACCAATTGGTTCACACTAACTATTGGCTCTCTAGTTGGGTGGGGATGGAGTTAAAGGAAATCCAAAAGAGTAAACAGGTTCACACCTACCACTCCTTAGGAGCAGTCAAGTACAACACTATAGAAGATATTCCTTTGATTGCTAGTCAGCGATTAGCCGTGGAAAAAGATGTGTTGGAAAAAGCAGAGCGAATTGTAGCCACAAGTCCGCAAGAACAGGAACACATGCGATCGCTAGTTTCCACAAAAGGTAATATCGACATCATTCCCTGTGGTACAGATATTCAGCGATTTGGTTCGATTGCACGAGAAGCAGCCAGAGCGGAATTGGGAATTGACAAAGAAGCCAAAGTCGTATTGTATGTAGGGCGTTTTGACCAACGCAAAGGTATAGAAACCTTGGTGCGGGCCGTAAACGAGTCTGAGCTACGCGACTCCAACAATCTCCAGCTAATTATTGGTGGTGGTAGTACTCCAGGTAACAGTGACGGCATTGAGCGCGATCGCATTGAGCAAATCGTCAACGAATTGGGCATGAGCGACTTTACCATCTTTGCTGGTCGTCTAAGTCAAGATATTTTACCAACCTATTACGCAGCTGCCGATGTTTGCGTTGTTCCCAGTCACTACGAACCCTTTGGACTAGTGGCGATCGAAGCGATGGCAAGCGGTACACCAGTTGTAGTTAGTGATGTCGGCGGACTTCAGTTTACTGTAGTTAATGAAGAAACTGGTTTATTGGCTCCACCGCAAGATGTAGATGCTTTTGCATCTGCCATAGACCGAATTCTCTTAAATCCAGAATGGCGAGATGAATTGGGTAAAGCCGGTAGAAAGCGCGTCGAAAATAAATTTAGCTGGGATGGTGTAGCAAATCAACTGAGTGAACTTTACACCCAACTGTTGCAACCACAGCCAGTAGCGCCAACAGCAAAAGAACTAGTGCAGTCAACATCCGAATTAGTGCAGTCAACAGCAAAAGAACTCATGGAATCAACAGTCGAATTAGTGCAATCAACAGCAAAACAGCCAGTTTTGATTGCTAAATAATTCTCTTGGGTAATAGATAATGGTGAGTGAGTAACTAGGATAATATTTTGGGTTTAACAAAACAGAATTCAGGAGTCAGAAGCCAGAATACTCTTTCAGAGAAGCAAGCTACAGAATTGAATTCTGTGAGACTGGTGGATAGCGGAGCTTTAACTAGTTCGGTAGTGTCTGAATAAACGGGTTTAAGTTCCGCATGAGAGTGATTATGACCGGAGGCGGAGTGTCTCCGGCTCCGCTCCTGAATTATGAATTCTCGCCTGAGCTTGGAAAACTCAACACCAAAAACAAACTGTATAAAAAACTAACTTATTACTTAAACGCAGAAGCTTATCTTATGATAATTTCTGCGTTTTTTGATTCGCAGCTATCACCAAACCAAGTAACCGCTATGATAGTTGAGGTCTGTTATGCTTTAACTAAACAAAAATAAAAGCATAGCGATCGCTACCATTTGAATGTTAACAAGTAATCGCTTTGCAACCAGTTGACTTTACCACTCTCACAGCTGCTTGTAGCGAAATCCGCGCTAACTGGCTACCATCACGCTTAGAACAGGTTTACCAGCGCGATCGCTACACGATTGCGATGGCATTACGCACGCTGCAACAGCGAGATTGGCTACAGATTTCTTGGCATCCCCAAGCTGCACATATTTGTATTGGCGATCCGCCACCGCGATCGCCAGATACCTTTACCTTTAGCCAACAATTAATACACCAATTGGGTGGTTTGGCACTGGTGGCGATTGAAGCGATCGCTCCTTGGGAGCGTGTGATTGATTTACAATTTGCCCGTCGTCCCGGAGAAAGCGCCCTATATCATGTCTATGCAGAAATCATGGGCAAGTATAGCAACGTCATTCTCACCGACGCTAACAATATAATTATCACCGCCGCCCATCAAGTCAGTCAGCAACAATCGAGTGTCCGTCCCATCCAAACCGGACAGCCTTATGAAACACCACCGAAACTGACTGGAACTGTCCCCAGTTTGAGCGAATCTCAAGAACGTTGGCAAGAACGGGTAAGTTTAGTACCAGGAGCAATCAAGCGGCAATTGCTCAAAAGTTATAGTGGTTTGAGTGCAGCACTACTGGAGTTAATGCTGCTAGAAGCAAATATTGCACCAGAAACATCCACCGATACTCTCAACCCCGACGACTGGCGACGGCTGTTTGAGCGTTGGCAACAATGGCTGCAAGCCCTAGATTCCAAAGAATTTCAACCCGCTTGGACAAAAGATGGTTACACCGTAATGGGTTGGGGTGCAGTTGAAAAGGTCAAAAATATCCAGGAGTTGCTCAACCGCTATTACAGTAACCAAATTGACCAACAGTTATTTTCCCAATTGCGCCATCAATTGAGTCAGAAATTGCATAATATTCTGGCGAAATTACGCAATAAAGCTCAAACCTTTCAGACGCGCTTGCAGCAATCAGATCGAGCGGATGATTATCGGCAAAAAGCTGATTTATTGATGGCTCACCTGCAAAACTGGGAACCGGGGATGAAAGAAATTATCCTGGCTGATTTTGAGACAAATTTGCCAATTGCGATCGCACTCCAGCCAGATAAAAACGCTGTCCAAAATGCCCAAAGTCTTTACAAACAGCACCAAAAGCTCAAACGCGCTCGTGCTGCTGTGGAACCGCTACTATTGGAAGTGCAGACAGAAATTGAGTATTTAGAACAAGTAGAAGCTGCGATCGGTCAAATAGACACCTACCAAACAGCAGAAGATTTACGAGCTTTAGAAGAAATCCGCGAAGAGTTGATTGGCCAAAAGTATCTGGAAGATCCAGAATACCGCAGCCGCAGTGCAAACGAACCCCCCAGTACCAACTTTCATCGTTACCTTACCCCCGGCGGCTTTGAAGTATTAATAGGTCGCAACAATCGCCAGAATGACCAATTAACCTTTCGTGTAGCAGGGGATTATGACTTATGGTTCCACGCTCAAGAAATTCCAGGAAGTCATGTGTTACTACGTCTAGAACCGGGTGCTGTTGCCGAAGAAGCTGATTTGCAATTTGTAGCTAATCTTGCCGCTTACTACAGTCGTGCCCGTCAGAGTGAGCAAGTGCCAGTAGTTTACACTCAGCCAAAACACGTCTACAAACCTAAAGGAGCAAAACCGGGAATTGCTATTTACAAGCAGGAAACTATACTTTGGGGAAAACCACAATTAACAATTCAAAATTCCAAATGACACTCTCTACTTCAGCAAAACCTAAATCAGTTATTTTCGGTTTTCTCTGCTTGCTTTTTTCTCCGGGTGCAAATTGATTAAATAAATCAGCTTTGAGTTGCCCGTAGATATAGCAGTTTCTTTTTCTTGGTTATGCGCGTACTTTTTCTAAATGGGAATTTACTGTGCCTTCAAGATGATGTATTTTTGGATTTTGAGCATATATAACAGCTTGCTCAAGTTGCTTACTGCCCAAAGAGAATATACCATAACCTTCTTGCCAAGCAAATTTTTCTGATGTAGGGCAAAGATTGTGGTTGAAATGGTGAGAACTACTTCCTTTAATTTTTTTTTACAAACTCTGCGATCGCGATTGTTGGCGGGATAGATACAGCATTTACGGCTGTTATGAGGTACAGTAGCAGCAACTAGCAAACCAGTTTCTTAAATGTTGAGGATTTATTAAATTGAGTGCAACTGA
>NZ_JBALDU010000046.1:0-49547 GCF_036917235.1 Nostoc sp. | reverse complement strand
TTCTGTCATTCTTTTACAGTAGTCAAGGCGTTATTTGAGCTATCGATTCATTGTCAAGTTTTTGACTTCTCTAAACTTCATGAGTATGGTGTTTTTTCATAAATCATTTAGGATTGCTATAGCGCAACGCCAGTTTGAGACAGATGCTGCTGTTAAACCTGTAACTCCACCAGTAGTTAAAGAAAAAACAGGAAGCTACAAAAAAAACTGAAAAAGAAAAAACTATTGACACTGTAGTAACAGAAAATGGCTCCTTTAATGATAGCCAAGTAACTGTCATAGTTCCACCAAAACGTTTCTATGGTTCAGTCAAATTGGACGCATTGCGATTACGACGTGATATAAGACAGATAGCAGACGAGGTTATTCAACACCTTAGTAGTTTGGTAGATGCTGAAGTAGAAATTACCTTGGAACGTTCAGGTCACTGTCCCAGAAGGAGTCCCAGAGAACGTGATTCGCATAGTCAGCGAGAATTGTCGGGTTCTCAAATTTAGTAATCAGGAATTTGAACAAGAATAAAGTTGAGGTAGATAAACTTGTTAGATAGTAATGAGGTAAAGCATTAAGTCACACCCAAAGAAGTAAGGGAAAGTCTTGTGGGTTAACGGATTTGAGTGCGATCGCAGTCATCGTCTCAGTTACTACTTCTTAATTACCTGTAGTAACTATATAACTTCCCATAGTTAGTCTCCTTAACAAAACTAAACCCATCAGGTATCTGACGGGTTTTTTGGGTTCTTAGGGGCAGAACTGATAATTTGATCTATCCATAGCCTGAGAGAATCGTTCTCTTCTCTCAGGCTGCTAATTTTCCCAAGTATTCATTTTGGAGTGCAGCAACTTGTTGTTTTAGATTCTCCAAGTCCGCTTGCATTTTGGCTAAGTCTGGAGTTCCTTGGAGTTCTTCAGTCATGTAAGAACGAATCCATCCCATGATCAACTCTGAGGCTGTCTTGCCCTCAGCCTTAGCTTTATTCATAAAAGCTTCCTTTGTCTCATCGTCCATTCTGACAATAATCTGATTGCTCAATTTTGTTGTCTGCCGCTTTGCCATACTACTTTTTGGTGAAAACTTTCAATCTGTAATAACTCTATTTACCTTAATTGTGGCGAATTTTGAAAATTTTGTAGTAACGCTCTTGTTTAGGTAATAACCAGTAATTACAATAGAGTAACAAGACAAAGGCGATCGCCCTCCGTCCAAAGATTGCGATCGCCTTTTGTTAAACCCCATCAATGAGGTTACTCAGATGATTGTACAAGATGAATTTGACAACCAAGCCTCTGCTCAAGCAGAGTTTGAGGAATATGTTGACCACTTAGCTGACGCAGCAGCACCAGAAATTGAAATTGACTCAGTGCCAGATGATTGGGGAGAACTGTATCGAGTTTGGAACGGTTCCCAACTTCTGGGAACTTTTTACCACAATCTTGAAAGCAAATGGGTAGCACAACCCTGTAATAGCGATAAAAGACACTGCTGTGATACTTCTGATTCAGCACTGCTTTTGATTGTTGCTGTCAACGGCTTACTGGTTGCAGATGTAGCTTAGAACTCAATATTCTTCCCATCACCTAGAGACGTGTTAAATTCACGTCTCTTTCTTCTTTGGAACTTTTGCTCAACATAACTATGATCGAGAAAGTGTTATTAACTTAATCGGGTTGTTTATAAAGTTCACTTTCTAGAGCTGCTTTTACTCTCTGTGAGCAATTTTCTCGTAGCGCAGCAAGTCTAATCACCTTCCAATGCTGAATTTCTTCTCCGCAATCATCAAGCCGCTGAATTGCCCACTTAATGCGCCTAATCTGAAAATCCTCTACAGTTTCTGTCACTGATTCTAAATAAACCTTAGTCACTGGCATTTCTGACAAATGTTTTTCGAGTAGTGCCAGTAAGCCAATATCTTTGCCTATTTTGCCAATAGTTATTCTCGCGGATTTTTCTGCACTCAGAAGCGATCGCACAGCATTTTTTACCTTTTCGAGAACTTGCTTGTCTCTTTCTACCCAGTCAACTTTACCGATGCAAGGGAGAGGCATTTTTAAAGAAGGCGAATTTTTGTTGAGCCACTCTTTATCGTTTCTGTATAGCCAAATATATGTTGCCTTAGCTAATGCCCTGAGAGTAGTTTTCGATGCCTCTGGGTACTGCTGTAGTAAAGCTTTCCAACCTTCCCTGTATTTTATTTTGCGATCGCTGGCTAAATTTAGATTTGAGTCTAAAACTTCCTCTAAGTCTACTAGCTGATTTTCCTGTGAAGATTTCCAAAAAGTTTTTAGCTTAAGTATGGCAGTATAGCGGTTTACCGTTCTGGGATCGACATTGAGCCGTCTTGCTGTCTCTCGTAGACCTAATTTTTGGATTTCTACCAGTTCTTTTAGCTTCTGCTCCCAAAATTGACCGTAAGTCAAGACTTTGCCAATTCGTAGCTTGTCTTCATCAGTTTTATCAGGGCCAGTTCTACAATAAACCATGCCACAGGAACAAAAAAAAGTACCTAACGGTTTTTTATTATCCAAACAGTGAGTGACAACAAGATTAGTTATTACTGGCTTGAGGTAATGATCTACCGCAGCATTTAGACACAGCCAAGGCCCTCCACCAAAAGGTTTATACTCGTAATCCGTGTTGAAAAATTCCTCGATAGAATTCGTCAGAAATCTAATTAGGAGTAGGTGTCTGATGGGATGGAATGACTTTCTATGCTTCCTGACAATGCTGAATAGCCAGTTTTGCTCATTTTCGTAATTCACTATCGAGTTAACAGCCTCAAGCACTTCAGCACCATAAAAGAACAAAAAACTATCTACTAATCTCTTCTGGTTTACTCGCCTGCTTGCAGTCGCAAAATCCTTTTCAATCAATAAAGCTATATATTTTCTTTGAAACCACTCTAGTTCTCTAGAAAAAAGATTATTATTTATCAACCATGAAATATCTTGAGCCAGCAGTCGCAATTTCTTTAAAGTTTCTTGACTGTAAGTCTGTTGTATTGGTACAACAGGACAGTTTTCTTGGCTTGCAGCATAGTATTCATGCCTATTAAAACCTTGCATGGGAATTATGCTATTTTGCAAAGTCATACTATGATCTGGGCAAACCAGAACCCCTGGTGTTTGGTGTAGCTTATGCCAGTAGGACTCTCCATAGTTTTGCAAATCTTGTTCCAAACATTTTGGGCAAAATCGCAGATACCTCTGTATTTTCAACGAACTCGCCATAATCCCGGTTCTGGTATGAATATCTCCTCCGAAATCTGCCTTCATGGACTCCATCACCTGACTGGCTCTTTTCGGTGGCAGAAAAACACTGTAGAAAGGATAGAGGGTATATTTATATATCAAATCTTCTACTTGATAATTCGAGATAAATTGGAGATTTTCAATCAACGAATTCAGGTTAGAAGGTAAGTCAACAGTAGCTATTACACCTTGAGAATTAAATAGCTCCCTTAGAGTTATTTTTGGACTGGTGTTACCACTCCTAATGTGGTAACGAGCCAAGATGCTGTATAAAATTTCATCTGGATAAGGGGCTGGAAAAAAACCAAGCATAGATTCTTTCTCATGTTGAAACCGGAAAAGAATATTTTTGTAAATTCCAGAGTGTTTCAAGTTTGTGGCGATCGCTATCCGCACCAATTTTCCACAGCAAACAAAATTATGAGGATTTTTATCCTCAATTATCAAGGTTTTAGGTATTATACAACGCCTATTTTATCACTAATTTAGGTATTACACAATAACTAAATCTCTTTGAGTAATTTATAGAATCTACCTGTAGTCCTTGCTGTTGACTATGATTTAGGAGGTGTGTAATAGCTTGGTACTAATGGGAAAGAAAGGGCAGAAAGGACAAAAAGACGTACCAGAGATGTACGACGAGGTTAAGAAAAGGGTCAACCTAGCCCTTACTCCCACTGGTATTGAAGGATTAGATGCGATCGCCTCCAATTTTGATCTAAGCAGGTCGGAGCTTATGGAGAGAATTGGCAGACGACTGATTTGCTTAGAGACAAATTCCTTCACTGAGGAGGAGATGGAAGCTGTAAAAAAGCATTGACCGAATTGATTGCTATTTACCGCGATCAGTTGAATAGTCAGGGTTTGTTTACTGGTCTTGGTGCAGTTGAGAGCGATCGCAAATTGCAATTACAGAAGCAGATTGAGCAATGGGAACAAATCCGTGCAAAAATTTCCAGTTAAGAGGGGATTTGAAGTATAAGCTATGACAAAGAGTAGCATAATCCTGCTCAAGGTCTTAGGACATCTAATGTTAAAGAACGCCTAATTAAACGATATTCGTAGCCTGGAATATATGCTGCTCAACGTCTTACGACATCTAATGTTAAAGAACTGGGACTCAATTACAAAAACGATGGCACTTACTCCTGCTCAACGTCTTACGACATCTAATGTTAAAGAACGGCGATGGCTAAACACGTTAATCCATCACGTCTTGTAGATGATCTTACAAGCACCTGTCATTAGGAGGCACTAAATTTGCAAAATTTAATAGGCTAGGCTAACTTAACAACGCTCAGAAGGCTTATTATTGGAACTTTCTGAGGAATTGCAAGCATCCTAAATCATGGTGAAAGCGCTAGATTGCTGATTCAGTAAAGAATACCGACTTTTTATCTCTTTGTGTCGGCGCAACAAGGAGATATCCTTGCCAAAATCTAAATATCCTCATTTTTCAACTAGTTTGAATTGTAGTCCACGATAAATCCGGTGGTTGCCATACCTGGGACTGTTGAAGCTCATAACACTGCCAGCGCGTTCTCTTAGACCCAACATGGTCAACCCAGTAGGGTAGAGTAGGGTAGAGTTAGCGAACCATCTTCATCTATAACTAACCACCACAGCGACTCACCATCATAGTTCTCAGGTAAAAGGGTAACAGTATTGACTAGATCGCGACTTTCACCTAAACACAGTCCACCAAATCGATTAATAGAAGCTGGGTTCGCAAATGCCTGCTGCAAAAGTTCTGGTAAAGTAGGCTTTGCTTTGTCTGTCTTCACCCAAACTACAAACTCAACGTTCGTTAGTAACTCTTGATAATCAGGTTTAGCATTCTTAGGATGGTGGATATCTTTCGTTTTAAACCTGCGAAAAGTCCGAATTACAATAGATTTCTCTGGTTTAGACAAGAGTGCGATCGCTAATTGAGTTCCACAATGTTTATAACGATCTGTCTCACCAATCAGAGAAAGCAACATCCCGTACACTGTAGAAGGTGGAGGGACTGGATACGTTTCAGCATATTCTCTAGCACGGGAGTGACGAAAACAAGCAATAGGTACTTCAACTTTCAAAGCAATTGTCGTCACTTAGTCCCTCCCTGATGACAACTGTAAATCTTCAGCAATGACCTGTTTTAGCGCATTGACTGCGGATTTCACTCCAGGAAACACATTTGCTCCTAAGTCTTCTAAACCCTGAGAAATTAAACCTCCAATCCATAATTCTTTGGGATCAATATCTCCTACTTCTACCTGTCGCACTAAGTTTAATACTGACATATTTCCCAGTTCGTCTTGCTCAAAGCAATATAGAAAACGAGGAGAAAAATCATGTGTCCACCGCAGTACAATACTTTCAGGGGAGAAATCATACAAAAAGCGGGCATGATTTCCCGCCACTTCACCTTCAGCCTCATCTGACGCTTCCACTTTTGCTGCTTCTGCCTGCATAAATCCCAAAATATCATCATCAATGAAGCGAATATCATCAAAGTTGGGGTCTTGCCAAACATGATTCGCTACTGGTTGAGCATTCTCATCCCAACGTCGATTCACCGGATAGCCAACATTTTGCCAGTAGTACCGTAATGCCCAACGAATTGCTTCAGATGAAATAGTAGTATGAACTTCACCTTTCCAAATTAATTTTTGTAAGGTAGTTATGTTTCCTTCATTTTCCCCACGATTATTAGCTGCAGTTCCGTAGTTTGTCAAAATATTGCCGAATAAATGAAACATTTTAAAGTTAGCTAAAGGATTAATGTAATCAATTCAAAAAATACATATTTATTCATTGTCTAACTCAGCTTTTTCTGATATTTTTGTATTTATATTCTTGCTTCTTGGATAGCTAGCAATAGCGATAAAAGTTAAATCTCTGGCAACCTTCCAATCCATTATTCCCGATGTCAAGGGCAGTAATTCTTCCCAATGTTCTTCTAAAATTGAAAGCTGTCCCGCTCTTCCCCAGAACTCTGCAATAAATTTGCGGAAGTTCTCAACATTTATGCATCGTCCTAATTGCGATAAAATACGTATATTTTCTCGTTCAATTTGAGCATATTGACCTTCTTTGGTTCGGTCATAAATCTTAGCATATATCTTTTTAAAGGCTTCATGACAAGCTTGAATAAATAGCTTTTGAGCTTCTATATCCCATTTAGAGTGTTGAATCATTTTGTATATTCCTCTATCTTCATAAAAACTAAATTTAAATAAATTTAAATTTAGGATTTTTATATATAAATCATTCCACCAGAGAAAACCTTTTACTAAATTATCAGCAATTATTCCTTTAATCGCATTGCTAATAATAAAGTTTTTATTTTGATAATTAATAACTCTGTACTCTGGAAAAGAGATGCAACTAACTTTATAGACAATATTAATTATTTCAGTCGCTTCCACCACTGCTATTTGTGTGCGAGTTTTTTGCTGCTTTGACCAAACTACCGTTCCAAATAATATTACTTGGCATCGTTTTACCTGATTGGGTATAGCAGTTGTTTTATCAGTCAGGAATCTTAATGCAGCATCTCCTAAGCTAGATATATGGAAATATTTGTAATCCAAGTTTCCCAAACTCCAATATTGCTGGGCATAAATTTCTAAGTTAGCCACTTCAGGTATAACTAGGGCATACTGCGGGTGTTGCGGTTGAGCATGCGATCGCAATACAAAGTAGTGGCAAGCAACAGGAGCATATAAAAGAGCAAAAGCCAGTTGTGGTTTCTCTTCAAACTTAGTTTCTTTTGTAAAAGCGACATGACGAACTATAGATCCCGGATACAGCCAACCTACTACGCCAATTGACTGCTGTAAGAATTTACCTTGTTCATCGCAGAGTTGTTTAGCAAAATGCTGATGAGCATAGGAAACTGCTTTTTTATATTCAATATCTATTTCTATGCCATCAACACCGTCAACTTTTAATGACTTAGATTTTTTCCCTTTAAATTTAACAACCTGATTATGTTGAAGGAATGTTGCCGTGATTCCCAGGTGAATATTAATTTGGGTTTCAATATTGATGGAATGCGTATTTAAGCCTATCAACGAAATTAGACCCTCTTCATTAATCTGAAAAGATTGCTTTAGCAGCCAGTCTAAAACTATGAAATCCTCCCCTTGCCATTCAAGGCTGATACTGCGAGGACTCAGGAACCAAGTTAAATTACCAGGTCGTTCCGTAGGTATTGGGTATAGTTTTTCTAGTTGCTTGAGCGTCATCCAAAGTCCTGCTATGCCAACACGATGTATCCAAGTTATGCTTGGATCGCCCAAATTTAACTGAATTTTGGGGTTGACGACACTAGCCACTACAGACATCTTATTTTATTTCTGGGAAAGATTCAAAAACTTATTTAGATGCATTGAAGGTAAACGCTCTCATACTTACATTGAGTAGTAGCCAAAACCAGCTTTAACTTGCGTTTCTCTTTCTCTTTACTGGTAGAAAAACGCCACAACCCATCTTGCGCTTTCCCCCAATGCCATGTCTGAGCAATGTTAGCGAATCTTCATTGCTGAGATTAATGATTTCTAACCCAAAACCCACAACCGTAAAGCGCTTGATTTTGATACTTCTACGTTTTGGGCTACCATCAGCATTTTTAGTAATAAAAGCTTTTGCCTGGATACCCAGTTGTTCTAACTGACGCTGTGCTGCTGTTAAAAATGACTCTGGTTCTTGATAACCCTGGATAATCACTATACGCGATCGCAGTTTCTCAGCAGGTTCAAGCAAATAAATTTCAGGAATCCCCAAACGAATTGTATGCTTGCCAATTCTCAGGGGCTTACCTGCTAACGGATAAACCAAACGCACTTGATCCATCGGTAGGCGAATCCGAAGCCTAGAATTTTTAGTTAACTGAATTACGCCTGACTTGGGAATACCTGCAATGGTATGAATTCCAACTGTATCTAATTTATGAAGTTCGGGTTCAAAATGAGCGATCATAATAACCCTTCTTTCTTTAGAAGCCACAATATCTTCAAAAGCAGATTCCAATGTAGCTGACTCTACAGTGACTTTTTAAACTACTTCATCCATATCCCAAACCTGTTTTGCTAAATAAGTGAGCATTTTCTGACGCTCTTCAATAGCCTGAGAATTCCAAATTGTAAATTCCTTAATATCTTCAACTGCTCGATTAATAGCTGTATTAGTTCCAATTACAGGCTTCTCTGTTATTGACCTAGTTAACAAGAAAACAGACTGCGGATAAGCACCCTTTTTTTCGGAAAAAGTACCCCTACCAATGGAGGCATTTATGGTCTTTTCTAATAAAGTCAGATTACCTAACCTAGATATATATTTTGTTATTTCATTTGGCTTATCAAAATCATTAACAATAGCTTGCTCAGGTTTTTGAGGTAAAATGTGTTCTATTTCTATTTTATTCTGAATAAATGTATTTAAATTTATCCAATTCTCTTCACTACCAAATGCTTTTTCATTAATATCCTGACTAAATTTTGCCAATATATATTTTAATCGATATTTTGGCAAATCTTTTTCTTGTAGATTAAGGAATGTTTCTTCAAACTTTTGTCTAATATCTTGCTTAATGGGTAAAATGTACTGATTTACAAACTGATTTAAGGTATCAGCATCTTTTACTTTGCGGATTTCACTAGACCATTCAATAAAAGTGCGTTCTAGTTCATTCAGTTTTTTCCCAGTAATAATAAGAGCAAAAAGCGTATTTTCCAGTTGGCGGCATAATTCTATAAATAATTCTTTTGGTAACTCAAGACCTGTTAATAATAGGCTCATATGTTGTCTAGAGTTAGGAGTTAAATGTTTAATATTAGCTAAATAACGGTTATTTGTACCATCTGTATTTTTTCCTTTAATAAAAGAAGCATATGCGTTAGCCGATTTACGTAGCTTTTCTACAAATTCAATTGGTTTTTCCGTATATTGACATACTGAGTTATTATTCAAAAACCATTCATAAACTTTTTCTTCTTGTACATCATCACGTTTAACATCAAAGTTGGAAAAAATAAAGTAACGTAGGAAACTAAAAGGTTTTTCATTAGCTGATTGTATTGCATCATTTAGTTCTTTCCATTGAGTATTAATATTTTCAAAATTTTCTATATTGGCTTGTTTAAACATAAGGTTCTTTAATAAATCCATAGGATTTAAACCAACGCCCCTATCATTAAGAGTCTCAAAAACTCGTAATGCGTGATTAACATCTGCTGTTTCAACACGTACAAGTTTGACTTTCTTCGTAAAATGTAAGTAAAATCTCCTTAATTCACTTTCCTCTTGCCCAAATTCATTGGAAATAAAATTGTAAATTATTGCATAAGCATTGGCCAGATTCTGAGCAGATTTAGTATTATCAACTATCTGCTCTAAATCAAAATTGTCATCTGCAAACTTGTCTAAAACTTTGCTACTATCTTCATACTGAAGTGCTACTTTGTACAGAGGTACATCAAAACCGTTAGAATCTGTATCTATTCCGTATATCCGAGTTCTTATGCTATCAACTGAAGCATGATTTTCTAACTTTATAAGATAGTTTTTAACAACACAAGAGAAAATGTGAGCAGTAGTAATTCGTTGTTGTCCATCAATTACTTCATAAAGATTGTTATTACCATCAGAACTAGGGCAAACGACAATACTACCAATAAAATAATCATCTGATTTATGGCGAAATTCAATGGGAGGAAATTCTTTATATACATCATACAAAAGTTGTTCTACTTGCTTTTCTTCCCAAACATACTCTCTTTGATACGGTGGTATACTGTAGAAATCATCAAATAATTTGTCAATAGTTAAATCTAAAGATTTAATTGTTTGTTGATTCATAAATTAACTACTATTGTAAATTTTTATAAACTCTGCTGCGGGATGATATTGACGCAGCTTATCCGCAGATGCTCAAAGGGATTGCTCAAAATCTAAAGTCGCTCCCTTGTCGTTTTTTTTGTTCTGTTTTTTCTGACCACTTAGCACTAAGTATTACTCCTTTAATAATAACCATAAATTTGTTTTTAACATTGGTTTAGTAGAAATAAAACTCGATTTTTTCAAGGTTTAAGCCCAACTAAAAACCCAACGTCAATCATTTTGTTATTGTGTAGACATATAGTCCCTTGTGTGAAACATCACATCAAAAAAATTGCTGGATGTGCTAAAATACAATTATCCAGCAATAATATCACGTAATATACAGCATAATTCCTGATTAGGAAGTATAAATTATTCTACAGTGACACTTTTAGCAAGGTTACGAGGCTGATCGACATCCAAACCGCGACGGGCGGCAATGTGATAAGCCAATAATTGCAAAGGAACTACTGTCAAAATCGGAGAAAGTAATTCTTCTACATGAGAAATGGGAAGAAGATCGTTAAAGATTTCCGCAGCTTCGCCATCGTTGACGGGAGTCACGCCAATTAACCGAGAATCTCTAGCTTTGGCTTCCTGGGCATTGGAAATAACTTTTTCGTATACACTACCAGGGATTGCGATCGCAACTACTGGTACTTTCGCATCTAAAAGTGCGATCGGGCCGTGTTTCATCTCTCCAGCCGGATACCCTTCGGCGTGAATATAGCTGATTTCTTTTAATTTCAATGCCCCTTCTAAAGCAATAGGAAAGTTAATTCCCCTTCCCACAAAAATGAAATCTTGGGTTTCAGCAAATTCATGGGCTAGCTGTTCGGTTAAACTTTCTTGATTTGCCAATGTTGCCTCAATTTCTTTGGGAATCTGCCGCAACCCATTAATAATTTGATCTAATGTGTCTTTTGAAACTGTCTGACGACGAGCTGCTAAATCCAATGCCAAAGCATAAAACGCCATCAGTTGGGCAGTAAAAGTTTTTGTCGCTGCTACCCCAATTTCAATTCCCGCTAAGGTACTGATGACATGGGGCACTAGATGACCAAGGCTGCTTTCAGGACGATTGGTAATGCCTAGTAGTCGCGCTTGATATTTGGGTTCTTTCCCTTGGCGACGTTCTTTTTCCATCGTCAAAGCTGCTAGGGTATCAGCTGTTTCACCTGATTGGGTAACACCAACGATCAAGGTGTTAGCCGTCACGGGTGATGGTGCATAGCGATACTCAGAAGCGTAATGCACCTGAGTTGAAATTCCTGCTAATTGTTCGAGTAAATATTTTCCGATTAATGCTGCGTGCCAACTGGTACCACAGGCAACGATCTGAATTTGTTCTAAATCGGTATATAAATCTTCAGGTAAACCAAGATTGATTGGCGATTCGGTAGAGTCAGCTGGATTAAAGTAAGCGTCTAAACTCGCTCTTACTACCCCTGGTTGCTCATGAATTTCTTTGAGCATGAAATGTTTGAATCCCTGCTTTTCTACCATTGCAGGATTGTAGTTGAGCAGTCGGGGTTGTTTTTTCAGCCTGTCGCCAGCAAAATTGTAAATCTCAGCGCCCAAAGGTGTGAGGCGGGCAATTTCGCCATTTTCCAGAGGTAGTACGGCACGGGTGTAGGCAACGATCGCTGGCGTGTCAGAGGCACAAAATAACTCCCCTTGCCCAAAACCAATTACTAAAGGTGCTTGTTGGCGAACAACAATCAATTCATCGGGGTAGTCCGCAGAAATAACTGCGATCGCAAATGCTCCTTTTAGGTGGTTAACGGCTTGGCGAATTGCTTCTAGGAAGGGAGATGAGGAAGATGAGGGAGGAAGATTCTTTAAAAATTCGGCTATTAAATGGGGAATTACTTCTGTATCGGTTTCAGAGAGAAACTGGTGTCCTTTTGCTTTGAGTTCTTCGCGTAACTCGCGGTAGTTTTCAATAATGCCATTTTGCACCACAGCTACTCGTTTTGCTGTATCCAAATGGGGATGGGCATTATACTCTTCTGGTTTACCATGAGTTGCCCAGCGTGTATGACCAATACCAATTTGGGCAGGGGTTTCTATTTGTTCCAGTTTAGAACGCAGGTTATGCAGTTTTCCCTTTGCCCGCACACAATTTACCTCACCTTCCCAAACAGTGGCGATTCCAGCCGAATCGTAGCCCCTGTACTCTAGTTTCTCCAGTCCAGCTAGTAAAATGTCTGTCGCCGCTTGAGTGCCTATATATCCAACAATTCCGCACATTCTTCACGCCACTTTTTTTTCAGGATGATTAAATCCAGTATAGTAGGTAGCATAAAGTGGACGTTTTGCAAAGAAAAAAGGGAGTATTTTACTCCCTCTACCACTAGGTATTGTTATAGATTTTAGGTTTTTTTACAGCGGATTCCCCGTCAGCTTTTGACTGTGCCAATTTTAGATTTTAGATTGCCGATAGCGGAGCGTTAGCGAGTCCGCGTACTCTGTAAGAGTTGCAAGCTACGCTCAGCGTCTCGTAGAGAGCGTCTTTTAGATTTTTTTGGTTCATGCCTCACCCGCAAGTGGCGTGAAACAAATCCAAAATCCAAAATCCAATCCAAAATCCAAAATCCAAAATCGGTTGACTTGACGGTACAAAAACAGCTTCTAGGATTTAGATACCCAGAGATTATATCCCCAATCTAAAATTGCGATTTCATGAAAAGTGCTGAGTTCCGAGTTCCGAGTTCCGAGTTCCAAGTGAAGAATCAAAAAATTGTATTTGTGATTTACTTCTTTTTATCTCAGCACTCAGCACTCAGCACTCAGCACTCAGCTTTTTAGTAAGCTAGACCCATACTGCGAGTTGTTTCAGCGCCCAGGTAAACCCGGATGCTCAAAAAGTCGGTGGGACAAGCGGTTTCGCAACGCTTACAGCCCACGCAGTCTTCTGTACGGGGTGAGGAGGCAATTTGAGCAGCTTTACAGCCGTCCCAAGGAACCATCTCAAGTACATCAGTAGGGCAAGCGCGGACGCATTGGGTGCAGCCAATGCAGGTATCGTAGATTTTTACGGAATGAGACATTGAATAAACGGCTCCTTTCGAGTGTTCTTCTCTGCGAAAGAATCATAATCAACGCATAGTCTACCGCAGTGGTTGATAGGCCGTAATCAAAAGGCTACATAACTTCAAACAATGTAATAAGTACCCTTAAAATTTGTTTTTGCGAGATTGTCCCTATTGACTGATAATTAGCAACATCATCAGAGCGTATTTACCACAGTGATATACCATAATAGGGTTGAATCGTAAAGATAGATGAAACAAAATTAAAAGGGAATTTGCGATCGCCACTTCTCTGTGTAAACAAAAACAGTTTGGCAATCTAGATTACGCAAAAACTTGTTTTTATTACTGAGTAAAACTGCTTTTGCAATGTAAATGATTAATTTAGAGACTGCGGTAGCTCACTAATAACTTGTATATTTAATTTCTTAGGGCTGGCAATTTCATAATGTTTATTTATACATATCAGAGGATTTCAGAAATTGCAAATTCATCATTTATAGTAGAGATTTGTGTTTGAATATTTGGCAGAGTAGCGGTTATTTGCAGCTGCTCATCTAAATTTTTAGTATCAGTAAATTTATCTTTTACATACTCCCTTTCTCGGATTTGCCGAACAATACTTTCTAACAGCCAAAGTTGTTCTTCTACAGACAAGGCAAGGATAGAGCGTTCAATTTCTAGTAAATTTGGTGAGATCATTTTACTTTTGATTCCTAGTAAGGTGTATTTTTCAAAGATATTATATTTAGTCTATCTGGTTAACCTAGAGCATCGCCAATTCCTCATCATTTTCCCCACGCCTATCATTTCACAAATCATCAGAGATTGCTATAAATAACTAGAAGCCCGTTTTATGACTTTTTAATTAAGTATTACTGCTGAAGCAAAATGTACGGTAAACTGACTACATGAATTACGAAACAGCTAGGAAACTCCTCATCGATCAGACAATCACAACCGAGGAAAACCCAGATGCGCTGTTAACGCGTATGAAACAGGGCAAACCGCCGATACCTGGTCAGATCACTTCGATTTTGTTGGCATTGAAAGTAGTGTTTGAAGCCCTCAAAGATGCAAAGAGCCTAGACCGAGAACTGGCTTTGGCCCTTTATCAGTTAAGTATTAAGGCACAACAGCTATTTGGCGCAGGGCGTAAAGCCGGGGTTGATTGGCCACCACTACTCAAAGAAGATTTACTACGAATTTCCTTAGCAGCTGAAAGTATCTTTTCGGGTATATGGCAAACCTTAGCTCCGATGGAGTTGCGGAAGAGATGAGGGAGCAGGGGAGCAGGGGAGCAGGGGAGTAGGGGACAAGGAAAATAATTCCTCACTCAGAACTCAGAACTCAGCACTCAGCACTCAGCACTCAGCACTCAGATAGATGCCTATTAACGAATTTGCAGTTCATTTTCTAACTTGTCTAGGTCAGTTTTGAGCAAAACTGTCATTTGACCGGTAAAAGCTTTACCAGTCTTGGGTTGGGCAACTTCCACCCAATATACATAGCGATCGCCTACTCGTAATTCTCCCTTTAAGGCTTCCCGAATCGGAGTTTTGGCCAGACGCGCGGAATTAACTACCTTTTGGTTGGGATATTGATACACGACTTGGGCGCGATCGTAGTCTTGATAAATCTCCAAGCCATAAATCACCCGCAAGGATTCTTGGAGACGCGTAAATGTCATGCCGTTAATAGCATCATACATAGTAATGCGCTCAGTCCGAATTGTGCCACGGTCTTTGGAAAACTCTACCCTACCAGGAGGCAATACCGACGCTTGAAAAGTGAATCGTTGGGCAGCAGTATCAGTCTTTTGCACAAATAATTGCTCCCCTCTCCTGGGGCGGAGTGTCGGATGTGCTTTAATCCAAGTGCCTACCTCTTCTGTACTTTGTCCTGGTAAAGCATTGGCTTGGGAATCAAAAAGCGTTCCCACACAGAGCCAGGGCACTAGAGAAAAAGGTAAAATTAAACAGTTAAGTAGAGATTTTTTGAGCATTTTGCTGTTCAGGATTTTCATAGAAATTTCCCCATTTGGGATTAACCATAGTCTTCCCGTTTTTCAGCAAAATTACTTCAGTGGATTGTAGCGATCGCGCATTAAAGCCTTTATTGATCGCGCAACTATAGGACTCATATCAATACTGTTCGGTTAAGGCAAGAGACGCGATGAATCGCCGTCTCTACAATAATCAGTCGTTTTGTCTTGACGGCAATTTATCTAAGCACTTCTCAAAGCCACAATGGGGTCGAGTTTAGCAGCGCGACGTGCAGGAACAACCCCAAAGAATAAACCAATAGCCCCAGAGACACCAACTGCCATAGTAATCGCTACAGGAGAAAGACTCGCTTCTAAAGGAGTCAAGGCTCCCACCAATAGGATGCCACTGATACCAACCGCAGTCCCGACTAAGCCACCCGCTGCGGAAACAATCACTGCCTCAATGATGAACTGGAGCAAAATATCTTGCTCAGTTGCACCGATCGCTTTTCGTAATCCGATTTCTTGGGTGCGTTCGGTGACGGAGACGAGCATAATATTCATAATGCCAATGCCGCCGACAAACAGGGATATACCTGCGATCGCAGCTAGCATAATTGTCAATGCACCTGTAATTTGACCGACTGTTTGCAAAGCATCTTTTTGGGTGCGAAGGGTAAAGTCATCTTCACCATTAATTTTGTGTCGTAGACGCAGCAAATTAGTAATTTGAAATTCTGCTGCATCCACGCTATCGGAATCACGAGCGGCAGCAACGAGATAATCTAAGGCAATACCATAAGGAGAATTCTTGCCCACAAGTCGGTTTGCTGATGTAGTAATTGGTATTAAGGCAGCATCATCATAATCTGCTCCCACGCTAGAACCTTTGGCTGTTAACGTTCCAATCACTTGAAAGCTGGTATTTCCAACTCGCAATTGCTGTCCTACAGGGTTACTATTACCGAATAGTTTTTCTGCTAAGTCTCCACCCAGCACTACGACTTGGTTACTTCGCTTGATGTCTACCTCAGAGAAAAACCTGCCTTTAGCAGTTTCAAAATCGCGCACAGATAGAAAACTCGGAGTTGTACCAATGATATTGACATCGGTGTTTCTGTTGCGGTATGTAATTACCTGTCTTCTGTTCAACTCTGGTGCAACTCCTACTACAGTTGGGACTTGAGAAGCGATCGCATCCGCATCTTGCAACACCAGAGTTTTTGGCACTTCAAAGGAGATCCGCTGAGTTTCTCGATTACCTGGCAGTACAAATAGCACATTTGGTCCTAATGACTGCAACTGTTTATTCACATATTTCTGCCCACCTTCGCCAATGCCAATCATGGCAATCACCGAAGCGTTGCCAATAACTATACCCAACATCGTGAGGGCGCTACGCAGTTTATTTGACAGCAGGGTTTTCCCCGCCATATTCATGCTTTCGAGAAAATTCATATCTTATATAATTACGTTAGCGAAGCGGTAGCGAGTCATCGAGCGTCATTACGAATTAGGAATTACGAATTATTTTGTTCTTTAGCCTTTTCGATTTTGTAGTCTTTGGGTGGGTTAACAAAAATGCGATCGCCTTCTTTAACTCCCTCTAAAATCTGAGTTTTGTCTTGAATTTGTGCCCCAACTGTAACTTCGCGGAACTGGGGTTTATTTTTTGCATCGGGTACGAGTACGCCAGTTTTACCCTTTTCGGTGACGATTGACACCGTTGGTAACACCAAGGCATTCTTAACGCGATCGCCTAAAAAAGTCAGATCCACATTTAAGCCAGAACGCAGTTTATCTATACCAGTATCAAGAGCAACCCGCACCTGGAAGGATGTCACACCTTGTTCCACCACTGCTTCGGGAGCAATCAGACGCACATGACCTTTAAAAACTTGGTCGGGATAGGCATCGGCAACAATTTCCACCTGCTGTCCCTGTTTTATTCTGCCAAGATCGGCTTCGGGAACTTGAGCTAATATTTCTAAACCCCTTGCTACGGCGACAATTGAACTAGAAGTTGCCGATGCACTAGTAGATGCAGAAGTTGTGGGTGTGACAAATGCACCTGGTTCGGCGTACTTTTGGGTAACAATTCCCGACAGAGGAGCGCGAATAATAGTATCTTCTAACTGCACTTGTACACCCTTTAACTGAGCCTCAGCGGATGCAACAGCGGCTTGACGCTGGGCAATTTCTTCAGAACGGGTTCCATCTTCTAACAATACCAATGCTGCCCGTGCTTCGTTAACAGCAGCTTGGCGTTGGTCGATTTCCTCACTCCGAGTCCCACTTTGGACTAAAGAAAATCGTTTTTTCGCTTCTTCTAAATTGGCTCTAGCACTTTTGTCATCGCTGATGGCTTGATCGAGTAATTGTTTTTTCTCTGCTCCTTCTTTATATAGATATTGGTAACGCTTTACCTGTTCGTTGGTGTAATTCACTCTTGCTTGAGCCGCATCTACTTGAGATTGAGATTGAGCAATTTCTTGGGGACGATTACCAGCCTTAGCTGCGGCTAATTGAGCTTGAGATTGTGCTAATCGCGCCCTAGCTTGAGCGATTTCTTGAGGACGACTACCAGCAATGGCTTGGGCTAGCTGTGCTTGACTTTGGGCTAAGTTGGCACGATACTGGCTCCTTTGAGCCTCAATACCGGCGCTATCCATGCGGGCGAGAATTTGCCCTTGTTGAATGCGATCGCCTTGTTCCACATATAATCGCGACAGCACTCCAGGGTTCTTCGGACTAATATTTACGCTCTGAACTGGCACGACTTTGCCACTAGCTGTAATCCGCAACGTGACGGTTTGTGCTGCAACTGGCACAGTTAGTTGAGCAATATCTTCTTTATTTGTCCCTTGATTTACCAAAGTGTAAGTTGTTATAGTACCCACAACCAAAGCACTCCCCGCCATTAGCCCTATCAGCCAGCGCAATGGATACTTAACTTTGCCAATAACTGGAATTTCTATGTGCGTAGCCATATTATAGAAGCCTGTAAATCTTGCTGTATAAGAATATTTTTTAGTTAGAGGACAAGTGGAGAATACGGAGTTTTAAAGCTTTGGAATTAAATTTTTATGAGTTAAGTAACAACTAGACGCATAATAAGCTTCATAGTTGCTTAATCTTCCTTCATACTAGGCATTTGTATTTCTGTATGTCTTCACCTGAAAGGGTGACTTTAGCCACAGCATATTAGTGCAATCTTGAACCATTTGTGAGAAACAAGATCCCCAACTTTTTTGAGAAGGTGGGAATCTACGGCTGGCAATTCTCACAAATCAGATAGGATTGCTATAGTGCGATCGCGCTTTAGTTGCTCTGTATCCTTTGCTTTTTCCCTACTCCCCCATTCCCTACCGCAAAGCAGTTTGTAATTATTGCTGAAATTGGGTTAACAACCAAGCACCAACTTGACTTTGATTTATTTGACGAGTTTGCCGTAATGCATCGTTTAATAAAGAAATAGCTAATCCTGGTAATACCTGAGATTCTGTAATCCGCCTACTACCTTGGTTTTCAATAGCAAAAGCCATAAGTTGGACATTCTGGACATTTAAAATCCAGTATTCTTTCACTCTTAAATCTTCGTATAAAAGTCGTTTTTCACCTTGATCGTCAGCAAGTGAGGTATTAGCCACTTCAATAACTAAATCTGGTGGTGGATAGATATCTAGGTTGATGATAGAAGTGCCGTAGGGAATGACATCAGCATTTTCACCAATATAGTAAGACACATCAGGTTGAGCTTCCTTAAAACCTGTTTTCCGATATGTACAATTAGTCAAGCCTTTGGCAGGGATGTCTTTGATTGTGCAAAAAAGGTTAACAGCAAAGGCAATAATTGTGTTGTCGCAGGCGTGGTCATGACCTAGTGGTGGCATTTCAATCCTCATCTGTCCATTGTGGTAGTAGCCCTTGGCTTTTTCGTAGGCAGGGTTTTCAATTATTTGGATATATTCATCCCAAGTTGCTGTTATCCAGGTATCGGTTGCTAGTTGGGTCTGTAATTCGCTCATAATATTGCGAAAGAGGAACTTTAACAACGATCATACAAGTTTCATTTTCCAGCACGAAGCTGACAGCAAAGCTTTAACTGCATCCTTTCTAACAATTTTCGTAGGGTGTGTTACGCCGAGGCTAATGCACCGATAGCCTACTTTAACAAAACTAGTCTTAGAGGATGTTTGAAAAGTCCTCTTGTCAGTATTAAAAGTTTTAGATCCCCCTAAATCCCCCTTAAAAAGGGGGACTTTAACTCCGGTTCCCCCCTTTTGAAGGGGGGTTAGGGGGGATCTAAAGTGCCTAAAGTCACAGCGAAACACTTTTCAAACAACCTCTTAGAGCTAGTAAATAAATTCTTCAATTTCTCTTCTTTTCTTCTTCCTTTGCGACGGACACTTTCCTCAAGTCGGGAAACCCGCCCACGGAAGTGTCCTCCTCTTTGCGTCCTTTGCTGTTCGTTCCTTTACCCTTCAAACTTCGCTTGACAGACTACTAGTTTATAACTAGTAATTCGGTGCAAAAATTTTCCACCACTTTTTCCTGTACTTGATTCACAATCATAGAAACAAATTCGTCAAGATCGAATGGCTTAAGTAAATATTCTTCAAACTCTACATCTGGAATTTGGTCACAAGTACCTGTGGTAGATGTTGAAGTCACAATGATTGGGATGTGCTTACCATTATCTGTCTCTATAGCATCCAATGTATTTATCAATGTATAAATACTTTCATCTAAAAACCTAATTTCACTGACAACAATGTTGGGCGTGAACCAACTCAGGATTTCTAAAGCTTCTTTTATAGAACCAGTGGTAATCACATTTGCGCTCAGGTCTTCCAGTAAAAAAGCATACAAATCTCTACTATCGCGATCGTTGTCTACAACGAGTACTTGTACACCTTTGAGTATCCCAACTGCCAAGCAAAAGTCATTGATTAAATTCATAATAAGACCTGCGATTAAGACTTTAAGGGCAAAGCGATCTGAAAAATCCTTAGTCTTAAGGAGACGAGACAAACGGATAGGTAAAATAAAGAGTAGTAGAGAACCACTAAATGGTTATAATTACTAGGTTCTGTTCTTATACTATGAGCGAGTGTTGTTTGATTTCGTAAATGAATTGATTAACTACGACACAAAACGTAGAAAAACTTTTCAAAAAAGGGCACGGTATTGTTCCCTCCAAAAATTTGTGGTTCAATTAACTGAAAATAGCTGTAAAGAATTAATCAACAAAACTATTCCCATTCCCTGTCCTCAAGTTCCTTCTGAGGCAATAATAAGTTAGCTTCAATTTCTTGCCTGATAGCAAGGGTTGCTTCACAATTACTATCCAGGCAATCTAGTAGTAACTGATTAGCATCATAGTAACGTTGTAACACTTGCTGTTGTTCAATGCTAAACTCCCACTGGTGGTTAATGTTTCGATAATTAATCACTGTTGTCTTTAACTGTTCAGCCCAAGTTGAATAGTTCGTCTGCCACCATAGCCCAAACCGTTCTTGACTTTGACGAGAATCGGGAAATTCGTCCGAGAGTTGTTGCAGAGATTTATAAAGTCCGACATCCAGAACAACGCCGAGAATGCTTGAGAGAGCATCTCCACAGGCGTAGATATGGGCAAAGTCCTCATCGGTATGACGCTCAACCGGACGACCACTAAAAAACCGCCAAATCGGTTGTCTAGTCTTGAGATTGACTTCTGCGGCTAGATTGTCTTGTGTCCACCCCTTGAGAGCAAATGCGCTTTTAGCCTCTTGAATTGCGGTGAGTGATGCTTGGAGCGATCGCTTGACCATAGGACAAAAACCCTGCTGCTCAAATCATAGACTTTAACTTTTATTAATATCTGCAATCTTATAGCTTTCTCTGTGATAATAACATTTTACTCATTTAAAGTTATACAAAATTCAATAAATACTCTCAAATTTTAAATTTTTGTCACAAATTCAAACGTTATATATTTATCTTATACATTTTAAACTTTACAAATATCTAAATTCAAACAATGTTTGATTTTCAAAGCATAAATAGAGACGCGATGAATCTGAGACGCGATGAATCGCCGTCTCTACAATAATCAGTCTTTCGTCTTGACGGCGATTTATCGCATCTTTAGCGATCTAGAATTTTCATCAAAAAACCTTAACCAAACCGTATTACCCCAACTCCCTCTTCGCCGCAAGCGAGGAGCTTGCTCTGATATACTTTATCGAACAGAATTCAGGAGTCAGAATTCATTCTGAATTCTGTGCGAGTGGCGGATAGCGCCGGCGGCAAGCGAGTCTGCGAGCGTCTGAATAACCGGGTTTAAGACCCCCACCAAATCGTAGATTTGGTGGTGCAACAATTCAGTCGCGGGTCTGAATCCCCGACTGATAGCGTTCGCATGATTGCGTCTCGTAGAGAAGCGTTAGCGAGTCCGCGAGCGTCTTGATTCTGACTCCTGAATTCTGACTTCTGAATTCTTCTTCAAATGACTAGGAAAAGCTAGCTATATTAGCTCTGCAATTGATTACAAGGCTAATATAGTAGAAGTTTTATTTATCTCACTTTTTCAAAACTACATTGAAAGAATTTAAATACCCATTAATAGTTTTAGCTAATGTCTTCTGCTGTTTTTTTGTAGTTATTGCCATTACTTGATATAGTCTTCCTTCGGCAACATACATTCTACTTTTAGTAATTTTCCCTCCAGAATTGATGTACTCAATTTCTTTGCCGGGATGATTATTGTAACTACGAATGTTTCGTTGACTAATTAAATTACTTTTCGTAGTCTTTAAAGCCATATCCCGTGCATTATTAAGTACAGCTTGAGGATCAGCCATTTGACCGTAACTATAAGGAAAATCATTATAAGCAACTATGTATGCTACTTGCTGTTTTGGTGGTTGAGCGGCAAATATTTCTAAGGTAATTTCCCCCATGTAAGTTTTTTGGGATTCGGTATTTCTGCTGGGGTTTCCCGGCATCAAAATTGTAAAACGTCCATCTGGAGCGGTGAATAACTTCCATTTTGGCTGCACGGGTTGAGAAACCTTTGGTTTGACAACAGCTACCGGAGGTTTCGGTTGACGCGCTTCCACAAGAACAGAGCCACCACAGACTATCGTGGCGGCTATTAGTGGCAACAGACTTTTAACTGTCATATTTTTTGCCCTTTGAGATGCTGATCTCACTGATGATGCCAGCTGTTATAACCTAGCAGCACATAAAGCAGCACCAATTAGGCCGACTTGCGAGTTGAGGATAACATAGACGGGGATTTCTTCCAGGAGGCGGCGCATTCTACCTTTTTGGGTGAAATTTAATAAGAAACCGCTATTTTGGATTAAAGAGAGAATTTTGGGCGCAATTCCACCAGCGATGTATAAGCCACCGTAAGGTAGGAGTTTCAGGGCAAGATTGCCGGCTTCTGCACCGTAAGCCTCTATAAATAATTGCAAAGTTTGTTCGCAGAGGCGATCGCGTTTTTCTAGTGCAGCCGTACCAATGACAGCACCGGGATCGACGCTTTTCTCTTCTTGTCCGGCTTCCTGTTCCCAAGTTCTAACGATTTGAGCAATATCTGGTGATTCGGCGGCAAATTTGCGATCGCGCAGAAATTGGTAAATTGCTACAATTCCCATTCCAGAAACCACGCGTTCCACAGAAACGCGCTGGATATCATGTTTACCCAGCAGGTATTTCAACAGTTGAAACTCGATCTCGTTCCGAGGGGCAAAGTCAGCGTGTCCACCTTCTGAGGGAAAGACTTGATAGTGGTTTCCCTGCTTAATTAAAAATCCTTGCCCTAAGCCAGTACCAGCACCAATAATTCCAATGGGGGTTTCAGGTTGAGGTTTGCCAACTTGCAACGTCAGCAAGTCTTCTTTTTGTAAACCTGAAATGCCATAGCCAACGGCGGCGAAGTCGTTAATTAAAGAAATATGCGGGATACCCAATTCTTCTTCTAAACGTTCGGTATCTAGGAACCAGGCTAAATTGGTGAGTTTGGCAGTATTTTTGACAATGGGACCTGCGATCGCAAAACAAGCCTTTTCTGGTACTGGTGTATTCGCTTTGGCCAAAAACTTCTGCACTATCGGTACTAAATCAGGAAAGTCGGCACTGTGGTAACTTTCCTGAAAAATAGTATGTAAAGCTGCTGAATCTGATGTTTCAACCAATTGCAAAATAGTTTTCGTACCGCCGATATCTCCAGCTAGTAACAAAGTCATAGAATTTATTCGTGAATTAATTACTTTTTTGTAAGATATACCCAACCTAGCAGAAGTCACGAACGCAAATCTCTATCAGAGGTTTAAGCAAATCGAATAACTTCTTCTATGTGGGTTAAATGGGAAGTATCTCCCTTTAGTTCTAATAACCATTCTGGATCTTCGCGTACCACTTTTACCAGAGAACATAAAGAAGCCTTGACTTCTGTTTTGGCAATTTCCCCCACTAGTCCCATTGCTCCGCCCAACACAGATGCACCATGCGCCACTAGCAGGATATGTTCTGGTAAGAACTCAGTAGCTAAACATCTAGCAGTTTGCCCAGAACGTTCTCGCACTTTTTCGCGAGTTTCAGGATATTTAGCGGCGATGCGCGAAGTGTAGCTGGTGTCAATTCTAGGGAATAACTTTGTTAATGCTGGAGTTGAGAGTCTTTCGGGTTCTTCTGTCATCCAAGCTGGATTTAGCCATTCACTCAAGCCTGTTTCGAGTTTGATCGGCAAGTTGAGCATTTCTGCAACTGCGTTTGCCGTTTGTACGGTTCGCAGAAAAGGAGAAGCGAAAATATGTCCAATCTTTTCTTTTTTCAATCGTTTAGCTAACTGCTGTGCCTGCACCATACCATCATCAGACAAGGGTGGATCGTAGCGTCGTTCGGCGGTGAGAAACCAATCAGGGTTTACGAAATCGAGGCGGTTAGCGTGTCTTGCTATCCAGACTATTTGACTCATAAGTTTAATTATTCCGGTGAATAGAATTCGCCGCTAAACAAATATATAGATATCTGCAAGGAGGGCTGCAAATATTAATATAGGACAAAAATCGTAATAATATTTAATAATACTAATGATCAGGAAAAGTTATAAGTGCTGTCAATGTCGTTTTTCTTATAGCCTTTTTCGCCATTTTTCTAAAGCTACATCAACTAATCCATTTAGAGAATCATAGTGATCAAATTTATATGTATTAAGTCTTCCACCCCCGATAACATGAACAAATTCATTTACATCAATTTCTAGCAATTGTCTTTCCTCGTATGTTAAAGGTTCCGAGTTATTAAGTTTCCTAGCTATTCTATTTCTATCTTTATGATGTTGGTTCATGCTTTTATATCCTTTATGATCCTTAGAACCTTTATTTGCTACTATTTGATCCATTATTTTTACTCTATTTGAAAGTGTCTTTTTGGATAAATTCATCTTTACACCAATTCCACTTGGTACATATCCCTCTAACAAAGCATTGTCTTGCCAATCTGTCCAAATCCTTGCTCTACTTATGCGATCGCTACTATTATTTTTTAAACCTAACCATAAAAATATAATTGGTATTCCTTTACTATCAAAGTAAAACTCAGCACAGAATTTACTTGTTTTACTGTTACCATTTCCATATCTAAAACTAACAGCAGAAGATATTTCTTCCATCCGTTTATCAAAGCTAAGAACCTTTTGACGAATTTTTAATATTTCTTCTTGTTGTTCAGACGAGCATTTAGCTAGACGGTTGATCAGTCCTCTGGAAGGTGAAGGTATATCTTCATTTCTCTCTCTGTTATAATGAGGAATTTCTATTTTTAAAACTTTTTCATTATCTAAATCTAAGTTTTTTATCTGGAAGTAATAGTTAAATTCATCTACTAAAATTGTAAATTCAAAAAAATCAATAGATAAATGATGATATTTTTTGTCTATATAATTATCTCTATGAAAATTAGGCTTAATTGCTATTAAACCAATAGGTTGCTGATAATCTATTTCGTCTTCTAAAGGTTTTACTTCCTGTAAAGCGTCATAATATCGAGTTAGCTGCTGAACAATATATCTATCTTCAGCATTTTTCAATTCCACCACCACTAACTGTTTGTCTTCCCTCAATCCTAAAATGTCGCAAATTTGACCATTAACATAATATTGTCGTTTTAGCGGAATTAACCCGAAAAGTTCCTTTAAATTAGCCCACACAAAATCTTCTAAATCAGCTTCAGTCGCAAATTTCAAACTATTTCCCGTTTTTATTAAATTCACGAAATCCATTATCTGGCTCTAACTTGAGTAAATTACTAACTTTAGTATTCCCAAAATTAGATGTGAATAGATACAATTGCTTATAACTTCAACCATTCAAATAATTGCCCTACAGTTAATTGAAAATCGCTAACTAAATCGGGAACTGGTAATATTTCTTGTTCTTCTTGTAAAAGTTCTGGTTGCTGCTTTGGTGGATAAACTAAAACAGAATGCTCATCTGGATCAATCAGCCAACCGAAGCGACTACCATGTTTTAAACAATGTAGAATATTTCCGGTTACTTTAGTCTGGCTTTGATCAGGCGAAAGAATCTTAATTGTCCAGTCTGGATATGTCTTAAAGACATTTGCCACTTCTCCACGCTCGTCTAATAAAATCCGTTCCCAAGCAAAGACAGCTATATCAGGGACAATTGAACGTCCGCCAAAAGTACATCGCAATTCTGGAAATGCAAGGGCAATTCTTTCAGGTTTGGTTACAGAATTGATATTACTGACTAGTTCACCCTGAAGAATACTATGTTTTCCCTGTGGCATTGGCTTTTGAATAATTTGACCGTTGATGTATTCTGAGTTAGGCTTCGTTTCTGGTAGTTTTAAAAAATTCTCTAAAGTTAGGGGTTTAGTTGGTGATTTTACCATCTGCTTGTACTTCCTAATTTTTTACATATAACAATCATATATCGTTTAAAATTTTAACTGGGTAAGCACAAATTGCATCATCGACAGTCACAATAGTAAGGTCATGCTGCAAAGCTTGACAAATTAGCATTCGGTCAAACGGATCGCGATGGATATTAGGAAGCTTGCTAAGTTGTACAACACTATTCTCTGTTAAAGGAAGACTAGTAATAAAATGCCGCTCACGCTGTATCGGCAGATAAATCTCAGGTGATTGAGGTAAAGGTAATTTGCCTAATTGATACTTAATGGTTGCTTCCCAAATAGAAATTATACTTAGATATACATCATTATCAGTATTACGAATAATCTCTATAAACGTATTTGACAAACGGCGTTGGCTATGCCCGCCGAAGGCATCGCTACTAATAAACCAGAGAAAAATATGGGTATCTAGTAGGAGTTTCATTTACCCTCAAACTCACTTAGAATATTCTCTGGCAGTGGTTCATCAAAATCATCGGGTACAATAAACTCTCCTGCACAGAGTCCGAATGGTCTAGAGAGATCGGGTGCTTTTACCGTCGGTTTAATTTCAGCAATTGGCTTTCCACCACGTATAATTACAAGAGTTTCCCCAGCTTCAACGCGCTGAAGGTAGCCTAATAAGTCACGTTTTATTTCATCGACACTAATCCAGTTCATAAGAAATTTATTGGATTATTACTCTACTATAATCATCACCCTAAATAAGCTTTTTTAACTCGCTCATCACTAATCAATTCTGATGCTGCACCTGTTAAAGTTATAGAACCAGCCTCTAGAACATAACCTCGATCGGCAATTTGCAGCGCCAGATTTGCATTTTGTTCAACTAATAGAATAGTCACGCCTGTAGCACGGAGATTTTCAATAATAGAGAAGATTTCTCGGACGATCGCAGGTGCTAAACCTAAGCTAGGCTCGTCTAAAAGTAAGAGTTGTGGTTTACTCATTACAGCACGTGCGATCGCTAACATTTGTTGTTCACCACCGCTGAGGGTTCCTGCTAGTTGATTGCGTCTTTGTGACAAGCGGGGAAATAGCTCAAATTGGCGCTGAATGTCTGCCTTTATCTCCGCTTGATTGGAGCGAATATAAGCACCCAAAAGCAAATTATCAAATACTGTTTGCCGCGCTAACACTCTGCGTCCTTCAGGACAATGGGCGATACCAAGTTGTACAACTTCGTGAGTTTGGCGACGGGTAATATTATGTCCATTATAGATAATTACGCCACTCTTAGGATTAACTACTTTAGATATGGCGCGGAGTGTAGTCGTTTTTCCAGCACCATTAGCACCAATTAGAGTAACTACCTCGCCTTTTTGAATAATTAAATTAATCTTTTTTAAAGCTTGGATACCGCCATAATTAACATCAAGTTCTTGAACTTCTAAAATTGTATAGTTTGGCTTACTCTCGGCTTTCATGGGCGGTTTAGATCCAGAAATGTTGATTCAAAACCTAACATACATCAATCATACATTTCTTAAAACAGTGCGTAGGCGTACCCCATCGTAAGACATTGCTGAAACTTCAAACCAACGCCATAATACCGCAATCTTTATGATGTACCATTAATTACTGATAAAGATATCAAGAGTCCAGTGGGAAAAGCAGTAGATATTGGTAGCAAGCGACTAATTAATTTAGCTCCCGATGCATGGGTAAAATGGGTGACACAGCGTCCTGAAGTTGTGGCGAAAGAAATTCTCGGCTCTGAGTTTCACTGGATTAGCCGCGAAACAGATGTGTTGGTGAAAGCATACAGTGCCACTCACGGGGATTTTTTGGTACTAAATGAACTACAGTTGCGTTACACGGCACAGATGCCTCTACGGATGAGAGCCTATGCTGCCTTGGCACAAGAACGCTACCGATTGCCAACTTACCCAGTACTGATCAACATTTTACCGCCCCCATCCACCTTAACGATTGTCAATAGTTACGAGCAGGAATTTTTGGGATTACGTGCCATCCAAGATTATCGCGTAATTAATTTGTGGGAAATCGATGCTAAGATAGTGTTTGAGCAACCACTACCATCGTTGTTACCCTTTGTGCCAATCCTGCGAGGTGGGGGAGAGGTATCAGTTGTGCAACGCGCACTACAGGCGCTAAGAGCAGATGCACAGTTGAACCAATTAGAATCATTGCTGGCATTTTTTGCTAGCTTTGTGTTAGATACGCCTTTAGTGCAACAAATCATGAGGTGGGATATGGCAGTATTGCGAGAATCGCCTTGGTATCAAGAAATTGAGCAAAGAGGTATTCAGCTAGGTCTTCAGCAGGGTGTACAACGGCAGTTAGTACGAGTATTGCGACGACGCTTTGGTGAAATTCCTCATGAAGTAGAAGCAAGGCTTGAGGGCGAAAGTGTGGAAAAATTAGAAAGCTTAATGGATAGCGCGATCGCTGTCAGTTCTTTAGACGAATTTGTAGTAATTATGTCTACATAAATTCATTCATTTCCCAAATAAGCTTCAATTACAGCCGGATCGCTTCTAACAACTGCTGGTTCACCCAAAGCAATTAATTGACCAAAATCTAACACCGCAATGCGATCGCACAAACCCATAACCAAGGGTACATGGTGTTCTATAAGGACGATCGTCAAATTGAAGTCATTGCGCAGGCTACGGATAAATTCACTCAATTGCTGCTTTTCGTTGGGGTTCATTCCCGCCGCCGGTTCGTCGAGAAGTAAGATTTGCGGTTGTAATGCTAAAGCGCGGGCAATTTCTAGCCGTCGCTGATCGCCGTAGGCAAAGTTTTTGGCTTTTTCGTGGGCGCGATCGCTCAATCCCACCAAATCTAATAAATCTAAAGCTTTTTGCTTAGTCTTCAATTCTTCACGAGGCGCTGGTGGTAATCCTAAAACACCTGTAATCATATTACTTTTAGTGTGTAAATGTCGGGCGATTATCACATTTTCTAACGCCGATAATTCTCCAAATAAGCGGATATTTTGGAAGGTACGGGCGATACCTAAAGCAGCAATTTGATGGGGACGCAATTGAGAAACTTCTGCACCTTGATAAATTAATTTACCGCTAGAGGGTGGAATGAAGGCAGTAATCAAATTAAACAGTGTTGTTTTGCCCGCACCATTAGGGCCAATTAATCCAAAAATCTCATGTTGATTTACACTAAAAGATACATTATTTACCGCCACTAAACCACCAAAGCGGCGAGTTAATGCTCTTGCTTCTAAGACAATACTGCTGTTAGTTTCTGGAGTCCCGGATGATATCATGTCCGCCAAATTACCCATAATAAAAGAACCCCTCCCCGCTCTTCGGGAGGGGAGCTAAAGCGCAGCTTTGGCGGGGTGGGGTTCCGGGTATTATGTTTAATTGCTCGGACATCATGTAAAATTTCTGCATATTATTAGATAGTTCACTTTTGGTTTTTATGTCTTTGAAAAATATCTGGAGTAATTAGCCCTTGGGGGAAAAAGATTGTACCTATTACTATCAAAAAGCCAAAAATAATTAATCTACCATCTCGCAAAAACTGCGCTAACCAACTAGGTAAACCACCAGTATCAGCTAGGCTTCGCAGAATCTCTGGTAAGGCTGTAAATACCATACCTCCGACTACTGGCCCTAAAAAACTTCTCGAACCACCAATCAAAACAAAAGTTAAATATATAATACTGCTATCAAAAGTACCTTGACGAGCATTCCAGGTATTGAGGAAGTGAGCACTAATTGCACCTACAACCCCTGCAAGCATAGCCCCTAGTGTAAACGCCAAAACTTTGTAATAAGTGGGATCGATTCCCATTGCACCCGCAGCTAATTCATCTTCGCGGATCGCGATAAAAGCCCTTCCTGCGCGGATGCGTTCTAAACGATAAAGTAGCACCATACTAATTAATAGTAAAGGCAGAACAATCCATAAATATTCAAGTTGTGTTTGGAAAGGTTGAGGAATGCCAAAAATACCAACAGCACCGCCTGTAATGTCTAAATTGAGGGAGATGACGCGCAGAACTTCCACAAAAGCGATAGTTGCGATCGCTAAATAAATTCCTCGCAATCTCAATGCTGGAATTCCCACCATTACACCCAATAATCCAGAAATTATACCAGCAATTAACATCTCCAATAACAACAAGGGAATTGGAAATAAACTACTGCTAGATGTAAAAAATTTTGTGGATAAAATTGCTGCAATATATCCACCTAAAGCATAAAATCCTGGACTAGCTAAAGACAATTGTCCTGTCATTAGCGGTAAGTAAAGCGATAACCCTAGTAACGCCCCCAATACCATAGAGACAATTAAAGAAGCGTAAGTAGCGAAGAAATCAGCCATTTTATTTAATATATTTTGATTAAACTTAATCAAACTATCGCTTTTATCAACTCTTAAGCTGTTAATATTTGCTCTGCTGTCAGCGCCAGTTCAGGAAAAGTTCGCGATCCAATTCGTTCTGAACCTCTAAAGTGTGTACATTGGTATTTCCCCTCATCATCTAATAGAAAAACAAATACAGCCGGAACTTTTGGATTTCCCAAATACTCTCTTAGCCCAATTGCCAAATAATCTACAATCCAATATTCTGTAATACCTAAACGTTGATATTCATCTAATTTATCAATGTAGTCATCTTCCCAATTAGTTGATGTAACTTCTACAGCTAATTGGATAGGTTCTTCAAGTGCAGCATAAGCAGAACGATTTGATCGCCATTTATCTTTATCTATGACACTTACATCAGGCTTGCGTCCTTGCTCTATGCCATTAGCAGTTATAGTTTTAAAGACTGCTGTATTTTTTACTACGTAATTCAGATTTAGACGTTTAATTTCATCTTTGAAAGAGTCAGCCGTAAAGTCAGCTACATCATCATGATTTCTAGTTGCACGCACTTCTACAATTTCTCCATCGACAAGTTCATATAAACCTTCCTCTGGACACTCTTCTAAAAATTGGTCAAAAGTTAACTTTTGTTTGATGTATGTTTTCATCGCGCTACGTCTCTTTAAACTTTCTGAATAAATCGTCGTCCTAGCAAACCTTGGGGTCTAACTAATAGCATAATAAACAAAATACCAAAGGCTACTGCGTCTTTATACCCAGAGAATTCAGCAGGAACAAATGCCTCGACTAATCCAATTACCAAGCCTCCCACCACTGCACCAGGAATACTACCTAAACCACCTAAGACAATTACTGCTAAACCCCGCAAACCAAAAGCAATGCCGAAATATGGCCCTGCAATACTAACACTAGAGGCAACTAAAGTTCCTGCTAATCCTGCCAAAAAACTGCTGATGAAGAATGTTAGGATGATAAAGCGATCGCTATTAATTCCTAACAAACTAGCTGTAGTTGGATCTTCTGCGATCGCTTGCATTGCCTTACCATATTTAGTTCGATTGATAAAATAGGTAAGAATTGCCACGATCCCTACTGACACAGTAAAAATTACCACCTGAACACTGCGAATCGGGATTGGGTTTTCTGGACTCCCAAAGTTAATCGCAGGTGGCAAATTACCATAAGTATTTGCGGGGTATGTATAACTTTCCGCACCTATTAAATACTGGATTAAATTCACAATTACCACTGCTACTCCCAAGCTGGAAACAACAGTTAGCAAAGGATCGGAGCCTTGACGGCGCAAAGGTTGAAAAGCAACACGTTCCATCACTACCCCTACCAATCCCGCCAAGGTGCTTCCTAAAATTAAGGCTATAGCAAATGGTAATTTTATCGGCAAGGCTGCATTAGCCAGCAAGCCATTAAATCCAAAGTTCCCACCCATAAGTGCATAAGTGAAATATGCACCCAAGGTAAAAATCGCGCCATGAGCTAAATTAATAATGCCCAAAATAGAATAAACTAAGGTATATCCCAAGGCAAAAATTGCATAGACGCTGCCAATGGATAACCCATTTAATAATTGCTGCAAAAAGAGATTGATATTCATTTAGCAACTATTTTAAAAATGTGAATTTGCCTTGACTACCGTCTTTTTCCATTTTGATTTGGGCAACATAGAAATCTTTTTGCACAACTTCGCCTGTGGGAGTAAAACCAATTTCACCCAATGGTGTATTGTATGATCCTTCAAGTATTTGTTTGTTTAACTGTGTCCGTAATTCTGGTAGCTGTAGTTTGTTGATTTTGCTCTTTTTATCTAAAGATTGGAGTGCTTCGACATAAACCTGCACTGCTGTAAAAGCTTGGGCGCTAAATTGGGGTGGTTCTTTTTTATATTCTTCAATATAGGCTTTACGAAATGCCGCGTTAATTTCACCTGGATGTTCTGGACTGTAGGCTTGAGCAATCAATACCCCATCACATAGTGCTTTACAAACTGGCAATAAATTCGATGTATTTAGACCATTTCCACCGACAATTAAGCCTTTATAACCCAGTTCCCGCAATTGCCTAACTAAATTACCACCATCAGCAGCCAAGCCAGAAATAATTACCAAATCTGGTTTGAGATTAATCGCATTGGTAGCTTGACTTTGAAAATCTGTATCACTGGTTTGGAATTTTTGGACTGTTACCAATTCTAGTCCTTGATCCTTAACTGTTTGCTGAAAAATTTCCGTTTCTGACTTGCTAAATGCATCATTTTGGGCGTAGAAAACTGCGACTTTTTTCAGTTGGGGATTTTGTTTAAGTGCAGCTTTCACCGAATTAGGCGCAACGATGGAAACTGGTGCAGAAACACGAGCAACGTAATCACCAATTTCAGGAATATTTTTAGCAGTATTTGATGGGCCAATAATTGGTACTTTTGCCCGTTCGCCAATGGGATCGGCACTAAAGGCTTGCTGTGACAAAGTTGGTCCGACAATTCCAATAACTTTATCTTTATTAATTAGAGTTTGAAAAGCGTTAATTGCTCCTGCTTCATCACCGCTAGTATCTTGAAAAACTAATTTAATTGGTGTGCCATTAACACCACCTTTACTATTGAAATACTTCTGGGCAAGTTTGGCTCCAGCGACTTGCTCTTGACCCAGTAATGCCACATTGCTAGTTTGGGCAACACCAATACCGATGGGAATAGCACCTGATAATGTACCCGTTGTCGCTGGGGTAGTGGTTGCAGTGTTATTTGGGGTACTATTTGGAGTATTAGTTGGAGAATTTGTCACTGTGGTAGTGCCACCACCACAACCTGTTAGTAGCAAAGCGCAAGTTGATAATAATGCTGTTGTCCGAGCGATCGCGTTGTTCATCGTTGGATAGTCATCTAGTTATGAGATATTCGGCAAGAGTTAATAGCAAAGTTCACCATCTGCAAACAAAATGATGCAGATTTACACTTTTGCACGAATTCTATTAAATCATTCTTATTTCACCATGCAAAGAGAAATATTCAAAGTGCTTGTAAATACAAATTATTATAATTAGTAATGATTTTATCATTCCCTGGTTCTAGTGCTATGAAGTCGCTGGAAAACTATCCGCGTAATTTTAGGTCGGTTGATATTAAGTAAGAAATCTTAAGTGCTTTTTTCATTACCAGTTAATTCTCTAGGTTCGTAGTGACGGCAACCGTTACATGGGCCTTCGGGATTGATAGCACAGCGGATGTAGCCAGACCTAGCATTAAACTTGCAGCTGATATCGCCAATTAAATAACCCACGCCTTCTAAATAATAGCGATCGCCTTCCACAGGTCTGACGTTGTGCCGTCCCTGTACCACTGAAAAATTCATGGCTGCTTGCCTCATCCGCAAGCGCGATCGCTGGGTTCTACGGATCATCCACAGGGAAAACAGGGACGGTAAAAAACCAACGGCAATCACTAAAAGTGTCTTTAACACCTTCTTTTTACCTCTTCTGTGCGCTGATTGATTGTCCCTGATGTTACACTCTGGTTTTACGGAAGTGCAAATATTAGGGCGGCTTTGTTTCTTTGTCACCAACTATGGTTGCAAAGAAATAATGGCAGTGTGCTATCTAACAATTTTGAGAAATAAGTTCCTTCTGCCACTTCAATCAGCATAACTGTTACAACCTTAAGGGTGAGATGCCGTTGAATGTTGATAATTTTAAGATTTGTTGACTAACACCTTTTTGAACAAGCATTTTGTGTCACCCTCAGCTCCATTCTTGTTTTTTGTCTGTGGCTGCGATGCTAATCTTTTTTTGGTTTGCTGACGAAGTTGCTGTGCTAACTGTGTGGCTTCCCTTTCGGCTCGGAATAAATCAACTCTTCGCGTCGTCAGAATAAATGAGTTGTCAGACTTTCGTTTCACCCAAGGAACGCTAACTGTAAAATACTGGCAAATATTTTTACATGGTTCCTGATTTAGAACTGGGTAACTTTTTTGAGTATTTAGGGTGTTAGCGATCGCTTTCAACTTGAATATCGCTGCTTCTAACTCTCCTGCCATCTGATTGATACGTTCAACTTGTGCAATCAAACGCTCTCCTTCGCTGATGATTTTTTCCTCTTGGGGTCGCAGTGGCACTATAGCAGTAGTTACAGATTTCGGCTGCAACAACGAAACTTTTCGCAAAATAGGCTTTTTGTCCGTGTCTTGGATTTTTTTCATACCACCTCAAACAAGGCTAGCTGACTTGTAAGGCATTTTAGCAGTAAATAGTACTTTTGTACTAAAAAATAATTTATCTTGAACGTCAGCGAATTTCAAAGTCCCTCTCCCAAGCTTGGGAGAGGGATTTAGGGTGAGGGCTTTTGATTCATGCCAGAAGTCTATTCTGATGAAGCGAGAATAGCGCCGTCAAATATGCTCCACTGTGGAAACATTCAGACTCATCAACACTGATAATATTCTTAATTAGAGTTAGCGATCGTTAATTACTTTATGAGAATAAGAATATACGAAATGCCTGATACCCAACAAATTATGAAATTGTTCTACGACACTATTCATGAGGTGAATATTCATGATTATACAGAAGAACAAGTAGCTGCTTGGGCACCAGCAAATATGGATATTGAAGTTTGGGTTAAAAGTTTAGGAAGTAAGTTTACTTATGTAGCAGAAGAACAGAGTAAAATTATTGGTTTTGGAGAATTAGAAGCTAATGGTCATATTGACCGTTTCTATTGTCATAAAGATTTTCAAAGGAAAGGTGTTGGCAAGAAAATCTTAGAACAGATCGAATTAAAAGCACACTCTTTAGGAGTGGAAAAGTTATTTACAGAAGCCAGTATTACAGCTAAACCTTTTTTTGAGAGTCAGGGATTTATTGTTATCAAAAAGCAAGAAGTGGAGCGTAGAGGGCAAAAGCTGATAAATTTTGTCATGGAAAAACACTTCAAAAATTACTAAATTCATCGAATTTAATTAATTTAAAAAAATTGTTCTAGCTTATAACAGTTCTCGGTTAAATGAGGTACAAGAACCTCTCCTCGCTTGTGGGGAGGGGTTCTTGTACCTCATGTGATTAGTGCGCTCAAATTACTTGAATGCCTCGTGAGTAATGGTGGAATCATCTGTCATTTATTCACATCCAGCAACCGCGAAGTTTGTAACCGACTCATCCACTTCTCTAAATAAACTCGATTACCTTTTTGCTCATTGGGATCTTTAGTATCCAAAGGATGAGGCATCAGTCCCAAAATCGTTGCTGTCGTCACGCAAAACATCGATTTTTGGAAACTTATGCAAATTTGGACTCGCAAATCATCTTCACCCCGAAGACTGCGACGATAAATTTCGTGCAAATACTCTGGAAGATAATGACGCATATCTTGCATCAACAAGGTAGGAGGAATACCCGCGCCACCGATGGGTAAAGGATCGGCATACAATGCACCATATTGAAATCGGGTTTGATCTGGGGGAATTTGATATCCTTGGGCATTATATGAAACAGTACCGTGGAAAGGAGTTCCCCGAAAGAATACTGCTTCTACATAAGGTATTGCTGTATCTGCTAAGAAGGTCAAACCAACACTTTTAGGAATGATTTCATAGACCTTACCTCGAATTTTGACAGCATAAGTAATTGGGTTTGATGCATTTGCCACTAACCCGGCTTTAATGTGTTCTACAACTTGGGGAATCGATTTGATTTCGCCTCGGTCATAGCGGTCTGATAAGTTAAGAAACATATCAGCCATGACTCGCCAGAATTGACCTAAACCGGTGTAGTAAGCAGAGACGCGCAAATGTTCTGTTAAAAAATCTGGAAATAGTTGGTTAATACCCAGAATCAAGGGATTATTTTTAAATTTTGCGTTAATAACAGTTTGCGCTCTTTCTTGAAATTCTGGTGTATCTAAATACGTATCTAGTCCGCCGCCACCGTGCCACATCATGCCTTTCATGCAATATTCGGCATATTCAAAATTAATTCGGTCATGCCACCAGTGACTAAGTAATTTCTGAAAAGAAACCTCTCCATTAAAGTATTTAAAAAATGGAAAAAATACTAAAAACTGATGCTCGGCAATATAGTTAAGATTTTTTGAGTAAGCATCTAAAACTACCCCATAGCTTTTAAGAATACCAACAACTTCCAGCACATTTTCTGGACTATCGGGGAGTAATGCATCTCCTTTTTGTAGACGTTCAATATACTCAGCTAAGGGATTGTGAGTAGCTTTTTTTTTAATAGTTACCATTGCCATCTCTCCAAAAAGTTTAGGGATTGGGGTATTGGGCATTGGGCATTGGGCATTGGCATTGGGCATTAGGAAAACTTTTCCCCATTCCCCATTCCCAATTCCCCATTCCCTATTCCCCATTCCCCATTGCTTTATCCAAGGACACTGCTAATACTACGTTTTGGGTATTTACCATTGCTGTAATTGTTGGTTCAGTCCAACGCACTAACCAACCAGGTTGAATGCCGAAAATCACAATTAGCACAGCTAAAATTGCAGCTGGGGTGCGATCGCTCCAATACACACGTGGTAAGTTGGTAACTGGTGCAGATAAACGTCCAAAAAAGGCGCGGTTGACGAGAATTAAGAAGTAAACTGCTGTTAAACCAGTACCAAGCATACATAACAGAGTTTGCACTGGAAAAACTGGAAAACTTCCCCGATAAACTACGAATTCGGAAATAAACCCTAGCATTCCCGGTATACCAGCGCTGGCCATGACTCCGACAATCATCAAACTACCGATTACTGGCATACCCCGTTCTGGGTTCAATAATCCTTGAATGATTTCTAAATCACGGCTTCCGGCTTTTTTATACACAACCCCTACCAGCAAAAATAGCATGGCGGAAATCAAGCCGTGGCTAATCATTTGCATCACAGCACCTAAAACACTTAAAGGTGTGGCCGCCGCCGCCGCTAAAAGCACGTAACCCATGTGTCCAATGGAGCTGTATGCTACCATTTTTTTCATATCGGTTTGGGCGATCGCACAAGATGAACCATACAGTACACTGACTACTGCCCAAGTCGCCAACCAAGGAGCCAGATAAGCCCAAGCTTCTGGTAACAAGTTCATGCCAAAGCGCAGTAAGCCGTAGGTTCCCAACTTCAACAGCACCCCAGCCAATAGCACGGAAATCGGTGTGGAAGCTTCAACGTGAGCATCTGGCAACCAAGTATGGAAGGGAACCAAGGGAATTTTAATTCCAAAACCGATCAAAATTCCCGCTAGCAATAAAAGCTGTGTTCCTAGAGGTAAAGTTGTCGCGTTCAAGGTTGCTAGTGCAAAGTTAGAGGAACCACTCAGCCAAACCATTCCCAGGAAACTTGCTAAGAGCAGGATTCCCGAAACGGCTGTATAAATAAGAAATTTAGTCGCAGCATAACCCCGTTTGGCACCACCCCAAATGGCTATCAGCAAATACAGCGGAATCAGTTCTAATTCGTAAAACAGGAAAAATAATAGTAAATCCTGTGCTAGAAAGGCTCCTGTCACCCCAGCGCTTAATAATAGTACCAAAGAGTAATAAAATTTAGGACGCTGTAGCGATTCATCGCTGCTGTAGATGGCGATGGCAGTTAACAATCCATTTAAAACCAGCAACGGCAAAGATAAACCATCTATTCCAAGGTTATAGTTCAGCCCTAAAGCATCTACCCAAGGGAGAGACTCAGCAAACTGTTGAGTAATTTCTCTTGGATGGAACTGACTTACTAATACCATTGTCCACAAGAAAGCGATAATGGCAAAGACCAAAGCCACCACACGGGCGAATTTTCCACTGATGCCAGAGGGGGAGAAACCAATTAAAGCTGCGCCGATTAACGGCACTAGAATTAAAACACTAAGCATAGACTTTAGGTAAGGGGAGCAGGGGAGCAGGGGGGCGGGGGAGCAGGGGAGCAGGAGGAGAATAATAACTCCTAACTCCTAACTTCTCACTCCTAACTCGCTTAAAAAGGCAATTTATCTAGTAAACCCAATGACCAACTGATGAAAAAACCCAGGACGCTGACAACTGCTAGGATGGTCAACATATAGCCCTGAGATTGCCCAGAAATGCTGTACTTTAAGGTTTGTCCGCTGAGAATTGTCGCAAACCCAACTAAGTTTACTAAACCGTCAACCAAGTAGCGATCGCTCCAAGCAGAGATTTTAGATAGCAGTGCTACTACACTTACCACGGTTACAAGATAAACTCGGTCAATATAAAAATCATAACCTAACAGGTCTTGCATAAATCTCCACGCCAAGATTCTGGATCTTGACCAAGCTTTGTGCAGATGAACTGTACACCCTACGCCTACCCCCACTACGGTAGAACCAAACAAGGCTAACACCACATACCAATTAATACTTTCCCAATCTGGTAATAAGTACCATTGCTGTAGCATCAGAGGTAGAAGCAGAGTCAGCACTGTCAGAAACACCATTGGGAAGGCCATCTGCCAACCAACTTCTGGGGTGCGACGGGTCTTTTGTTGCGGTTTACCCCAGAAGACTAATCTAAATACTCTCGTCAAATTCAATGCTGTCAAACCATTGACTAATATTAAAACCCCAATTACCCAAGGGCTAATATTCACGAAACCGTCAGCCCATGCTAACATTGCCCAGAAACTTCCTAGTGGTAGCAGTGTTACCATCCCGGCTGAACCGACTACAAAGGCCGTGGTGGTGGCTGGCATCCGTGACCATAAACCGCCCATTTCTGTTAAGTCTTGGCTTTGGGTAGTTAAGATGACTGAACCAGAACTCATAAATAATAATGCTTTGGCGATCGCATGAGCTAACAGCAACATCAAGGCTACACCCCCTTGCTGTAACCCCACCGCCAAAAACACTAACCCCATGTATGCACTGGTGGAATGAGATAGCGATCGCTTAATGTCAATTTGAGCTATAGATACTAATGTGGCCCCAATCGCTGTCACCGTACCCATTACTACCAAGGCATTCAAAGCAACTGGCGATAGGGCTAACAATGGTTGAAATCTATACAGTAAATAAGCACCACCAGCTACGACTAGAGAGTTCCGCATTACCGAGGCGGGGTTGGGCCCTTCCATTGCTTCATCTAACCACAGGTGTAGTGGAAATTGGGCACATTTTCCAGCAGGCCCAGCAATTAGTGCCAACCCTAGCAACGTCGATGTCATTGGACTTAAATTAGCTGTTTGCGCCCACTCATATAAATTTGAAAAGTTCAAACTCCCGGCTAAGGTAGAAAGTGTCACTACAGCCATCAGCAACAACAAGTCTCCCACCCGTTTAGTCCAAAACGCATCCCGCGCCGCCGTTACTACTAGTGGTTGAGCGTACCAGAAACCCACCAGCAAGTAAGTCGAAAGCGTCAAGACTTCCAATAGGGCATAGCTGACAAACAAAGAATCACTGATTGCTAGACCACATAGCGCTGCTTCAAAAAATCCCAGTAGCCCAAAAAAACGCGCCAACGACCAGTCCTTTTCCATGTAACCCAGAGCGTAAACTTGTGCCAGTAAGCTTAACCCTGTAATTAAAACTGTTGCCCCAATGCTGACTGGCGATAGTTCTAAGGAAAAAGATAAGTCTAAATCTGCTGCTTTGAACCAATTGATTAGTAAGTTTTCTGGATCTCTATCCCAGATATTTTTAAATACAAACAGGCTATGGATAAAAGCTAAAACGGTCGTCAACAAGTTGATGTATGCCGCAGGTCTTGGCCCTGTTCGCTGAATTATTCCTATTCCCCACGGCAAGGTCAAAATTGCACCTAATAAGCTATACAAAGGCACAAACCAACTTGTTGAAAATAGAAATTGATCCATTTAAATTTCCCTTGATGACTCAGCCTTGATTTTAAAAAAATTCCAACCAATTATTTATTTAATAAAATTAATTTACCAAAATATCGATGTTTTTTTACTATTATTTTAACTAAACTTCTAGAAGTACTTTTACTTAATGCTACCCTATTAAATATAAGTAAAATATAACTTTACATAAGTAAAAGCATTTACTTGCCTTAATATCACCAACCTTTTTACATTTATATTTCTACTTTAACCAAAGTAATTTATACGATATATTTGAAAAACTTATATATGTTTCACCTAGTCATTGTACACTTAGAAATATTTGAGGAAAGATAGATATAGCAAAACATACAGCCGCTGCTTACCTCTCATCAGATAAGATTAGCCTTGGTTATGAATGTCGTTTTGTAAATGTAATAAAGAAATTATAAAGCATAAGTGGCAGCTCAAGGAATCTGTAAACTTTAATTGCTCAGATGCCTAGATAACTTTTTGTTAAGTTTTTTAAAACTTTCTTATCATAAACTATTATAGTAATTTATATTGCCAGGAACGCCAAGCTTTCCTATGCTTAAGTTGGAAGTGTTTTCTTAGCTATAAGATCAGGCTCTCCCCGTCAAAAAATTCAAACGACAGTACAGATTGCATTAATTTTGTAGGAGTTCTGCGATGCCAATTGCAGTTGGAATGATTGAAACGAAGGGCTTTCCAGCAGTGGTGGAAGCTGCTGATGCGATGGTGAAAGCCGCCCGTGTCACCTTAGTAGGGTATGAAAAAATTGGTAGCGCTCGCGTCACCGTGATAGTTCGGGGAGATGTATCGGAAGTGCAAGCTTCCGTAGCAGCTGGGGTTGAAGCGGCAAAAAGAGTCTTTGGTGGTGAAGTGTTATCCACTCACATCATTGCTCGTCCTCACGAAAACCTGGAATACGTCTTGCCGATACGTTACACAGAAGCGGTGGAACAATTCCGTACTTAAAAGCTGTTTAAACAAAGTAATTAACGCTCTTTGCCTGAAAAGAGCATCACTTTTGTCCAAGGCTAAAAACTTTGAAATAGGGATTAAAACTAATGTCAATTGCAGTGGGAATGGTTGAAACGCTAGGCTTTCCAGCAGTAGTGGAAGCCGCTGATGCGATGGTGAAAGCGGCTCGCGTCACTTTAGTCGGTTATGAAAAAATTGGTAGTGGTCGGGTGACGGTAATTGTTCGGGGTGACGTTTCGGAAGTGCAAGCTTCTGTGGCCGCAGGAGTTGAATCTGTAAAGCGAGTCAATGGTGGACAAGTGCTGTCTACTCATATCATTGCTCGTCCTCACGAAAACCTAGAATACGTCCTCCCAATTCGTTATACCGAAGACGTAGAGCAGTTCCGGGAAAATGTGAATGCAATTCGTCCTTTTGGTAGAAGACCGTAATTTGTAATGCAAATTGCCAAAGTTCGCGGCACAGTAGTTAGCACCCAAAAAGATCCAACTCTTAGAGGTGTGAAACTACTATTGTTACAATTAGTAGATGAAAACGGCAATATCCTACCAGAGTATGAAGTAGCAGCAGATATTGTGGGAGCAGGAGTAGATGAGTGGGTACTCATCACTCGTGGTAGTGCCGCTCGTCAAGTTGTTGGCAATGAACAGCGTCCATTGGATGCAGCAGTGGTGGCGATCATAGATACTATTTACGTTGAAGATCGCCTCATTTACAGCAAAAAAGATCAATATCGATAGTCATTGGTCATTAGTCATTAGCTCTCGACAAAGGACAAATGACTAATGGCAGACAATACAGGAGGAATCTCGCGATGGCAGTCCGCAGCACGGCGGCACCCCCAACCCCGTGGTCAAGGAATTTAGCTGAACCCAAAGTCCATGAAACTGCCTTTGTACATTCATTCTCCAATGTGATTGGGGATGTAAGAATAGGTGCAAATGTAATCGTTGCTCCGGGGACTACGATTAGAGCGGATGAAGGCACACCTTTTTATCTGGGTGAAAACACCAATATTCAAGATGGTGTGGTGATTCATGGGTTGGAGCAAGGCCGAGTAATTGGCGATGACCAAAACCAATACTCTGTATGGATTGGTAAAAACGCTTGCATTACCCACATGGCTCTAATTCACGGGCCAGCTTATGTAGGTGATAATTCCTTCATTGGCTTTCGCTCTACGGTGTTTAATGCCAGGGTGGGTGCAGGTTGCATCGTAATGATGCACGCCTTGATTCAAGATGTAGAGATTCCCTCTGGTAAGTATGTACCTTCGGGAGCGATAATTACCAGCCAGCAGCAAGCCGATCGCTTGCCAGATGTGCAAGATCAGGATAAGGAATTTGCTCATCATGTGGTTGGGATTAATCAGGCATTACGAGCTGGTTATCTCTGTGCTGCGGATAGCAAATGTATAGCACCCATCCGGGATGAGAACGCTAAATCTTATACAGGTAATGGTATCACTGTTTTAGAGTTGGAAAGGAGTAGTGAAGTGTCGAGCAATAGCTTGGGTGCAGAAACAATAGATCAGTTGCGGTATCTATTGGGGCAAGGGTATAAAATTGGTACGGAACACGTAGACCAAAGACGTTTCCGCACGGGTTCTTGGACTAGTTGCCAACCAATCGAACCGCGATCGCTCGGTGAAGCGATCGCAGCATTAGAAAGCTGTGTAAATGACCATAGCGGCGAGTATGTCCGACTGTTTGGCATTGACAAAGATAGACGGCGTGTGCTAGAAGCCATCATCCAACGTCCCGATGATGATGCAAAACCAGCTACCAGCTTTAAAGCGCCGACTAGTCGTAGCAATAGCAGTTACAGCAGCAGTAATGGTAACAGTAACGGCAACGGTTCTAGCAGTGGCAAAGTCAGTGGCGAAACTCTAGAGCAAATCCGCCAACTCTTGGCAGGTGGTTACAAAATTGGCATGGAGCACGTAGATGAGCGTCGTTTCCGTACTGGTTCCTGGACTAGTTGCACGCCAATTGATGCAACTTCCACAAATCAAGTCATCTCCGCCTTGGAAGAATGCATAGCAAGCCATCAAGGCGAGTATGTACGTTTAATCGGTATTGACACCAAAGCCAAACGGCGCGTACTAGAGACCATTATCCAACGTCCAAATGGTCAAGTAGCTTCCTCTGGTGGTCAGAAATCATTTACTACTAGTGCAGCACACTCTGGTACGGGAACAGCTAGCAGTAACCGTTTGAGTTCTGAAGTAGTAGACCAACTCCGGCACTTATTGGCTGGTGGATCGAAAATTAGCCTTGAACACGTAGATGAGCGCCGCTTCCGAACTGGTTCTTGGACTAGTACTGGTCAAATTCAAGCCTCCTCAGAAAGAGAAGCGATCGCAGCCATAGAAGCACACCTCGGCGAATACGAAGGGGAATATGTACGCTTAATTGGTATTGACCCCAAAGCCAAACGGCGGGTATTAGAAACCATTATCCAACGTCCAAATGGTCAAGTAGCCTCCTCTGGTGGTCAGAAATCATTTACTACTAGTAGTGCGCCCTCTGCAACAGCAACAGCAACAGCAACAGCAACAGCTACCCGCTTGAGTTCTGAAGTAGTAGACCAACTCCGGCATTTATTGGCTAGCGGCTCAAAAATTAGCATTGAACACGTAGATCAACGACGGTTCCGTACAGGTTCCTGGACTAGTACTGGTCAAATTCAAGCCTCCTCAGAAAGAGAAGCGATCGCCGCCGTAGAAAGACAAATCGGCGAATATCCAGGGGAATATGTGCGCTTAATTGGTGTTGACCCCAAAGCCAAGCGTCGCGTATTGGAAACGATCATTCAACGACCATAGTAGTGCTGAGTTAAAAGTGCTGTTAGCACTCAGCACTCAGCACTCACCACTCAGAACTACATCCGGCTTCCGAGGTTAAAATTTCCATGTCTGTGCCGCTACTGCGCCTCAGCAATAACTTTGATACTTATATTAGTGGTGAGGTGACTATTCATCCAAGCGCGGTACTTGCACCTGGGGTGATCCTCCAAGCGGCTGTAAATAGCAAGATCGTCATTGGGCCAGGGGTCTGTATTGGTATGGGAGCAATTCTCCAAGTCCATGAAGGCACTCTAGAAGTAGAAGCAGGTGCAAATCTGGGAGCCGGTTTTTTGATGATTGGCAAAGGCAAAATTGGCGCAAACGCTTGTATTGGTTCGGCTACTACAGTTTTTAACTATTCGGTTGAACCTGAACAAGTAGTACCGCCTGGTTCAATTTTAGGAGACACCAGTCGGCAGATTGAGCCAACAAAGCAGCTAGAAGCATCTACAAATAACCCAACTTCTACTACAAATACACCACCGAAGGAAGAGGAAAATAGCTCAGGTGGAGTTAAGGAAAAGGTAGTTTCCTCAACTAACTTCTCAGCTTCGGCTTTTGTAGATTTCAAACAAAACAAGTCGATTTCTTATTTTAAATCTCCCGCCACTCCCAAAAGTCAGTCTCCTCCTGTGGAGGAACCGACCAATGATGCTGACTCCACTTTGGAGTCAGCCGCCGAACCGTCTACAGAACATAACTTAGACCCCAGTCAGTCCGCCACAGAACCCCCTAACGGTTTTGGGACTCAAATTTATGGACAAGGGAGCATAAGCAGACTGTTGACTACACTGTTTCCTCACAGACAATCCTTGAATGACCCAAACCCTGACGATTAGTCAGAGTAAGTGTTAATTGTAAGGTGTCGCCTTTTTCCGTATTTTGGAGAATTCATCATGGAAACATATAATCAACGGTCTATTCGCACCATCCAGGGAGCGAGTAGTCAAGAAACCTTTCAAGATACTGCTTTGGGTTTAGTTTCTACCCGTAGCTTTCCGGCGATCGTTGGGACGGCGGATATGATGCTGAAATCGGCGGGAGTTCACCTCGTTGGCTATGAAAAAATTGGTAGTGGTCATTGTACTGCGATCGTCCGGGGTGGAATTGCTGACGTACGTCTGGCGGTAGAATCAGGAGTGCAAACGGCTGAACAGTTTGGTCAGTTGATTTCTAGTTTGGTCATTCCCCGACCTTATCCCAACTTAGATATAGTACTTCCCATCACAACTCGTTTCACTAAATTAATGCAAGAGGGCAATTCCAGCCGTCTAAGTAATCAAGCAATTGGTTTGGTAGAAACGCGAGGATTTCCCGCGATGGTAGGAGCGTGTGATGCCATGCTCAAAGCTGCTGATGTTCATTTAGCAGCTTATGAAAAAATTGGTGGGGGTTTATGTACAGCTATTATTCGGGGTTCCGTAGCAAATGTGGCGGTAGCAGTAGAAGCGGGGATGTTTGAAGCAGAACGCATTGGTGAATTGAATGCAGTAATGGTAATTCCCCGACCGCTGGACGAAATGGAGTTAACTTTGCCATTAGCAAGCTGCTGGATAGAAGAACGCGAACCGTTAAACTTGCCAGTGAATATTAAAGAACAAGTTGCGGAAATCGAGGTACTAAGATTACCAGACTTAACCAAGCTACCGACAAAAGTTCAAGAAGAATTATGGAATGATGAATGATGATAGATGAATTTTTTACAATCATCTATCATCATTCATCGTTTAGATGGAAGGCATCTTACGCTTTAGCTATTTTGAATAATAGCTTTTTCAATCCATAAATAAAATACATTTATTTTAATAAAGATGATAGAGTTTTGTCTATGATAAACCTCGTAACTTTCTGTGAGCATCACTATATCATTTGCCAGTGTTCAGCAATACTAGTTTTATATCTATTAATCGCTATATATAGGAGAATCACCCTTGAACCAAGCGACGCTGCACCAGTTAAAGGTGTTCGAGGCGGCGGCACGGCACAGTAGCTTTACTCGTGCTGCTGAGGAATTGTTTCTCACCCAACCTACCGTTTCTATGCAGATCAAGCAACTAACAAAATCGGTAGGGTTGCCATTATTTGAACAAGTGGGGAAGCGATTGTATCTGACGGAAGCAGGACGGGAATTATTTGCTACTTGTCGGCAGATTTTTCACAATATAGCCCAGTATGAAATGAAGGTGGCAGATTTAAAAGGGCTAAAACAGGGACAATTACGTTTGGCAGTAATTACAACAGCAAAATATTTTATCCCACGTTTGTTAGGACCATTTTGCGACCTTTATCCAGGGATTGATATCTCGCTACAAGTCACAAATCACGAACAAATTTTGGAACGGATGAGTCAAAATTTAGATGACTTATATATTATGAGTCAAATTCCAGACAATCTCGATGTGACTTGTGAACCATTTCTAGAAAATCCTTTGATAGTCTTTGCACCGACTAATCATCCTTTATCCAAAGAAAAAAATATTCCTATACAACGCTTATCTAACGAACCTTTTATTATGCGGGAACCAGGTTCAGGAACTCGTCGCGCCGTCCAAAAGCTATTTGAAGAAGAAGGGGTAGTAGTAAAAGTCAAGCTAGAATTGGGAAGCAATGAAGCAATTAAACAAGCGATCGCAGGTGGTTTAGGAATTTCTGTTTTATCCCGTCATACCTTACTATCAGACGCTTCAGAGTTCAGTATTTTAGATGTGCAACACTTTCCCATTCAGCGGCATTGGTACATGGTTTACCCATCTGGCAAGCAGCTATCTATCGTTGCTCGTGCCTATTATGAGTATCTACTAGCTGCGGCAAAGAATTTTGTCGAGCAAAAAGCTGATACCGCTTATAGCACGTTTGAACCAATTCATGGATAAGAGAATTCGTAATTCGTAGTTCGTAATTATGAATTACGAATTCTCTAAAGGGGTTGACTGTTAGACCGGTAAACATTGACAATTAACCAGCAGAATCATTAAAAATGGGGGAAAACTGGCAGTGGTTAACCCGGAAATAGCATCTTGGCGCAAAACAGTACAAAGCGAGATTGTAGCTGTTACCGTGTATGCTGACAGAGCATTAGTTACACGGCGAGGTGTAGTTAATTTAACAGGAATTGAACAGGAATTAGTAATTACCCCAGTGCCAATGACTCTAGAAACTGAGTCTATCAGGGTTAGCGGTACAGGTACAGTAGGGGTGCGCTTGATGGGGGTTAGTAGCGATCGCATCTACACTACTGAACCTGTAGCAGAACGAGTAGCACATTTGACAAGGCAAATTCAGCAATTAGAAGCAGAAAAACGCCACCTGCAAGCTCAAGTAGATGCTTTAGCATTGCAATCTAGTTTTATCGCCGGCTTACGTGAAAAAACAGAAGAACCCTTTGCACAAAGTTTGTCGCGGAAAAATCTCAGCCTCAGCGAAACTTTGGATTTTTTAAACTTTCTCGGAAGCCAGTATAGTGAGTATGCGATCGCATCTGGAGAGTGCAAAACCCAACAGCAGGAGTTAGACAAACAACTGCAAGCACTCCACACCTCATTACAAATAATCCAAACGCCCCATCCTAAAGAAAGTTTTAGCTTAGTCGTAGCCATTGAAGTCGCGGGTGAAGGTGAATTTGAATTAGAGGTATCTTACATAGTAAATCGTGCTAGTTGGAATCCGCTTTATGACTTGCGCTTTAGCACTACCAGCGATATTGTGCATCTGAGTTACCTTGCAGAAATCACTCAAAGCACTGGCGAAGATTGGATTGGTGCAAATCTCACCCTTTCTACCGCTAAACCAGGATTAGGTACACTTCCACCTAAACTTGAACCCTGGTATATTGATACGCCACTTCCCCGAAGAGTGCGACAACGATTTGGTGCCCAGCCACCACTGCTGCCTAGCATACCAGAACCACCTGCTGCTGCCAGAGCTGATTGGCAAGAACAAGACGAAGTTGCAGAGGATAGTCTCATCCCAGCAGAAACCGTTACAGCAGAAGTATCCAAAGAAGGTAGTGTAGTTACCTTTAAATTGAATGGCGGTGGTAATATTCCCAGCGATGGCGCACCTCATAAAACTACGATTTTCAACGATGATTATCCTTGTAGCTTCGATTATGTGGCAATGCCGCGCTTGGTTAGCTTTGCTTATCTACAAGCGAATGTGAAAAATAGTCCCAACGGTGCGACTTTGTTAGCAGGTAAAGCGAATATTTTCCGCGACAACGTTTTTATTGGGACAACTCAGTTAGAAAATATTGCACCAGGGCAAGAGTTTAAACTGAACTTAGGAATTGACGAAGGTTTAAAAATAGAGCGCGACTTGGTTGAACGTCTAGTAGATAAAAAATTAATTAGCAACCAGCGCCGGATTACTTATAGTTATCGATTGATAATTACTAACTTACTGGACAAAGAAGTAAATCTAAAATTAACTGAACAATTGCCAGTTAGCCGCAACGAGCAAATTAAAGTACGCCTCAGTCGCAGCAACCCACAAATTCAACTCGGTGAAATGGGGATTTTAGAATGGCTGTTAACTCTTCCAGCCCAAGAGCGACGAGAGATATATTACCAGTTTAATGTTGAACATCCGCCTGATCTAATGGTAGTTAGGTTAGATATTTAGGGAATCCCAAAAATTGAAGGAGGCAGAAAGAGCAAATCAGCTATAGGATTTGGTCGCTCTTGATTTGGAGCCAGTAGCGACGAGTTAAAAGACATCCGGTGTTGGCAGACTCGAATCACTTTGCCAGAATCCGCGATCGCAGATAAGTTAGCTTTATAAGTACCATCAGTATTTTTTTGTCAAGTCGCGTTGACGATTTGTAACAAACTTGTTATATTTATTTACATAAGATAACAAAACAAAGAAGAAAAAAAACTATGTACACCACCACTAACGAAGACGGCATTCTCAACAACTACGCAGCAGAACCTAAGATGTACTACGCTGAGTACCCAGCAATTTGGGAACAACGTAAATACGTTTTACAGGGTCTTTTTGCAACTTTAATCGTCACCGCTTTAGTTTTGGTTGGTTTGAGTGTTAGCTAAGATTGTTTTATTTCAGTATCGCTGTATCTCATCGTCATTCATACTTCTCTCTGTAACCCCGGTTAGTTTCGCCGGGGTTTTTTGTGTTTTACGTATCCCAAACGGCAGTGGTATGCTGATAAGTCAGTTTTATACTTACCATCAGTATTTTTTTGTCAAGTCGCGTTGACGATTTGTAACAAACTTGTTATATTTATTTACATAAGATAACAAAACAAAGAAAAGAAAAAACTATGTACACCACCACTAACGAAGAAGGCATTCTCAACAACTACGCGGCAGAACCCAAGATGTACTACGCTGAGTACCCAGCAATTTGGGAACAACGTAAATACGTTTTACAGAGTCTTTTTGCAACTTTACAGCACTTGCGTCTATTATGAGGTACACTAGATTAAAATATAAATCCTTTTAAATGAAGTCCTACTCTGTCGATCTTCGAGAAAAAATA
>NZ_JBALDU010000045.1:0-4259 GCF_036917235.1 Nostoc sp. | reverse complement strand
TAATTGCATCCACATCACCACGCCTGCACCTTAGTTCCAAACGTTACTTTTAAGTTCTCTCAGTATTTTCTCATGAATGATTCCGGATTGCTATATCTGACCAGAACGTAACCGAAACTCGCCTTTCAAATAGGAAACACGAACAATTTCTTTGGCTAATTCGCTATGACTCATTTTTACAAAAAGCTGGAGAAAAGGTAGAAAAGCCGATGGAAAATGCATCGGCTTCGCTAACAATATTCAACAAATGAATAGTCTACTGTTCCTGGATTGCTGCTGCTTTGGGAGGAAACTGAACTCTAGGATCTGGCATGAAATTGTATCTCAAGTACAATCCTCCCGAAACAAACAGGATAATTAACAACCCACCTATACCAAGGGGACTAGGAAGCCAGAAAACAGCTTCTATGTGGTTTAGCTCACCAGGCTGGAGTTTCCACACTAATCGATTGCCATTTTTTTCTGGCTCAATTGCAGTTTCAGTTAGTTGAATATTTTTGGCTCCCCAAGGAGTCTTCAAGCTAAATTCCAAATCGAGAATTGAACCAGCATTAGCTAGTACATTACCTTTGCTGGCAATTAAAGAGAGCGATCGCAAATCCAAATCATAAATTAACCGATTTCGGACTAAAAGTAAAAAATTATTCTGCTCCAAGAGGACGTTTGATTCAATTTTCGGCAGTTCTGAATTAGATTCGCTCTGCACAGACTCAGAGGGTTGATTTGTATGGGAGTTAAAGAATTCGTTGAACTTCTCTTGCAATTCCCTACCATTGCTAAAAGGAATTGTGACGATAATTTCTTCTTGGGAAACCCGCTGTGTTTTACCCTTAAGTTGACGGGCGCGGCGTTCTATGCTCTTTAACCATTCGTACACAGAATCGCCACTAAAACTAGTTAACCGCTCTCCCAATTTAATATGCTGTACTAGTTCGCCACTATTTGAATTATCAAAGTTAAGCCCTACATCGTATTTAACACAGCCAGTCAGTAGCAAGGATGTTAACAGCACTAGCCACAGAATCGGATTTCGCATGGGAAAGATGCGGTTCATTCGATTTCGACCATTCAGTGTCAATACAGAACTAAATGGTCTAATGAACCACAAGAAAATTTTTCCTAAACTTGAAGAATTCATAACTATAAGCCTCCCAAAAGTCAAACGTTTTAACCAATCTTGACTTTTTAGTATTGTTTGAGATTTTTGGAACACCGTTTTGGTAAAGAATTTAATCCAAAATCCCAAATCTAAAATCCAAAATTGGTATTAGCCAGGAGTTCCTGAAAAATTCAACCAAACCAAGTACGAGATGGTTAAACCAATGGCAATTAGCGCCACCCAGATAAAGCGATTATCTCTGGTATTGACCTGACTGAGGTCAACAAATTCTGGCTCGGCAGGTTTAGGCTTTTGCTCCCCAGAAGATTTTGGAGACTTAGCAGGTACAAAAATTTTGAGTTCATTATCGGCTAATGCACCCAAATCGGGGATTTCGGTCATCCATTCGCTTGGTCTTTTCAGCTTTGGTGCTTTTAATATATAAAGCATCTGCCGCGCTTGTTTGCTGATTTCAAAATGGGCATGGCGTTTGAGTCTTTCGCAAAGAGCGATCGCATCATCCGTGCGTCCAGCCGCTTCATAAGCTGTTACTAGATGAATTTCTACTTCGCCCCCAAGACGAGAATTACGAGCTAACAGAGCGCTGGCCTTTTCTAAATTTTCTACGGCTTCACGGTATTGCCCATTCTCAAAGGCAACTTTCCCAGTCTGGTAGCGGGTTTTAGCAATTTCTAAACTTTCTGTACTCACGTCTTATACAAAAATTAGCACTATTTTCATTTTGCCAATGCCAGCAATCTTTTTGGAATCTTTTCAAAAGCTGGCAATCTGAAAGTGGATAAACTTCTAAAATTTTAAGTAAGTAGCTGCGACTATTTTCTGATTAAAAATTCCGGTATCAAATGCAGGTGAGCAAAATTATGTTGAAAATCAAGCATTCACAACTGAATTGGCTCTTAGCAGGTATGACTTTAGCAGTGATGGGTGTAAGCGTTGCTCCAGCTTCGGCCCAGCGTGCGATCGTGATTGATGGTGGTTATGGAGTCAGGCGATCGCATTCTGCCCAGCGCGTGTTCGTAAATGATGGTGGTTATGGAGTCAGGCGATCGCATTCTGTAGGTTCCTTTATTTATGGTAGTCCGATTCCCACACCTATGCCTGTAGACCCAACAACGGGACTAATGATACAACGCAATCATTACCGCGATTATTCCTATCCCCAGGTAAGGCAAAACATCAGAAATTTCACCCCGATTAATCCCATAATTCAAGACTCAACCCTAGTTAATCCAGTAATTATCAATAATTCATGGCGTCGTACACCATTTAGCGGCGGGCGATCGCGGGTTATTATTACCTATCCCCGCTAGGAAGCAGGGGGGCAGAGGGGCAGAGGAGGTTAATATTAAAGACTCGTCCACAAGTAAAAAACGAGTTTTAATTTACCCAAAATTACAGTTACAAATCATTTTCCCAGCCTCCCCTGCCTCTACGACGTAAACTGCGAACCGAGAATCATCGTCCCGATCCCAACATCGGTAAAGATTTCTAGTAATAGGGCGTGAGGAATGCGACCATCAATGATGTGTGCGGCACGGACTCCTTGAGCAAGCGATCGCACACAACAACTTACTTTGGGAATCATTCCACCACTGACTATACCATTAGCAATCAACTCGCGGGCTTCGCGAATATCTACTTTTGGAATCAAAGTAGATTGGTCTTTGTAATCTTTTAAAATTCCACTGGTGTCGGTCAGTAAAATTAACTTTTCTGCTCCTAATGCTGCGGCTATTTCTCCGGCTACAGTATCGGCGTTAATGTTATAAGCTTGCCCCGTCTCATCTGCGGCGACGCTAGAAACTACCGGAATATAGCCATTGCTAGCCAGGGTATCTAAAATCTTGATATTCACATTGCTGACTTCCCCCACAAAGCCGATGCCTTCTTGACCTTGGGGACGGGCTGTAAATAGATTACCGTCTTTACCGCAAAGTCCGACAGCCAATCCACCAGCTTGGTTAATTAGCGCGACAATTTCTTTATTAACTCGACCAACTAAAACCATTTCCACCACATCCATTGTGGCGGCATCAGTGACTCGCAGACCATTTTTAAATTGTGGTTCGATTCCCAGCTTATCTAACCAACTGTTAATTTCTGGGCCACCGCCGTGGACTACAATCGGACGCAAGCCGACGCAGGATAAGAATACAATGTCGCGGATAACTTTGTCTTTGAGTGCGCTATCTTTCATCGCTGCGCCGCCATATTTGACAACAACAGTGCGACCGGCGAATTGTTGAATATAAGGTAGTGCTTCGCTTAGTACACGCACACGAGTGGCTTCATCTTGCCTGATGTATTCAGAATCGTTGTCCGTCATGAGGAGCCTAACAGAGAGAGTTAAAACATATTTCAGTCAGTGTAGAAGACTTTGTAACTCCTCACAATCTCTGATGCCAAAATTGAGTACGCTTGTACTATAATGACTCTAGCAATCTGGCTGGATTTGTAAAAATATGGTTGCTTATTGTGTAGATAACACAGCAATAACAGTAATAGTGGCAGTATCTCTTTTGTAAGGAGATACTTTTAGTGGTATTAATAAGCGCTTTATTGGAGTCATGGATATTAAAGAATTACTCAAACAGTATGCCTCTGGGGAAAGAAATTTTATTGGCATTAGTTTAAAGAATGCCAATTTAATAGGTATCAACTTGAGCGAGGCTAATTTAAGCAACTCTAATTTAAGAAATGCCGAGTTACATGGGGCTAATCTTCAACGAACTATTCTTAAAGGAGTTGATTTAGAGGGAGCAAATCTACGTTATGTAATGCTAGATGAAGCAGATTTGAGTAATGCCGATTTAACTGAGTGCAATTTTCAATATGCCAGCTTAAAAAGGGCAAAATTAACAAACTGTAAAATCTTGGAAAGCAGTTTAGAAGGTGCAAATCTAGAAGGCGCAAATCTAGAAAATGCAGAGATAGTTAATAGCAGTTTAGAGGAGACAAATCTCACAAACGCTAATTTAAGTAACGCTGAGATTGTGGAAACAAGTGGTTCCCCAGAATTAAGGCTGGCTATTTTGTGCAACACAATTACAGCATTTACGGCTCTTATGAGGTACAGTAGCAGCAACTAGCAAACCAGTTTCTTAAATGTTGAGGATTTATTAAATTGAGTGCAACTGAG
>NZ_JBALDU010000044.1:0-11455 GCF_036917235.1 Nostoc sp. | reverse complement strand
TTCTGTCATTCTTTTACAGTAGTCAAGGCGTTATTTGAGCTATCGATTCATTGTCAAGTTTTTGACTTCTCTAAACTTCATGAGTATGGTGTTTTCTCATAAATCATTTAGGATTGCTATATCTGACCATTACTTTGATAAATATCAGTTTGAATCTAATCCTTTGTTACTGAAGCAGTTAGCTAAAGAAATGGTAAAAAAAATTCCACCAGACACGGAAATTTTAGCCGGACTGGAATTAGGGGGAGTTCCTTTAGCGATAGCAATTTCATTAGAAGTTGAATTACCAGTTGTCTTTGTTCGGAAGACAAAAAAAGAATATGGTACTGAGAAGCTAGCAGAAGGAATTGATATCCAAGGAAAAAAATTGTGTATCATTGAAGACGTGATTACAACAGGTGGTCAAGTTGTAAAAAGTACCGAGGCGCTGCGTAATGAGGGAGCGATCGTGGACTCCGTAATTTGCGTAATCTGGCGCGGAAGAACGGAAGACAATAGTCTTGAAAAAGCTGGTATTCAAAAACTTCCTCTATTTGGTATGGAGGATCTTTCGGTGTGGATGGAACTGTCTTGAAGCCCACAATCAAAATATCTCGGACAATAACCCTAAAAATACTTAGGTTTGAGATAAAACTTGTGTAATTTAAGCTTAAACATTACTATTGCTATGTTCTCGTTGTTCGCTGCCATACCAACGTTCAGCAAGTCCATTGAGTTGATGAAGGATTTCAATGAGTTGCTGTCCGCGTTCTGTAAGACCGTAAGTGACTTGAGGTGGGATAGTTGGTTCATACTGGCGATAAATAATTTCTGCTGCCTCAAGCATCCTTAGTCTTTCTGTCAGCACTTTGGTTGAGATACCCCCGACCTGGCGCTTCAATGCACCAAAGCGAATAGCCCCGCGATTACACAACACCCATAGTATGTACATTGTCCAGGACCCCGATAATAAGGACATCAAAATACTTATTGGGCAAGCATCAGAATTTGCAGAAGCAGACATCGATAAGTTAGCCAAAATTATCCAATAGTTACTTTATGGGAACTACTTTACTTTGGTAACTACTTACTTTTAGTATCTGACGTAATGCTTTGAAATAGAGACTCAAAGAAAAGTAAAAGCAGAAATCTTAGCTAATCAGGAGATATTTGGTGGTAAACATTCTACATATTGATTCCAGCCCCCGTGGTGAACGATCGCACTCTAGAGAATTATCCAAAGAATTCGTCAGTGCTTGGAGGGCAGCGCATCCTGAAGATGCGATCGCTTATCGAGATTTAGGGCATTACCCAGTTCCTCACGTTAATGAAGCTTGGATTGCGGCGGCATTTTCACCACCAGAAACCCATACCCCAGAATTAACTGAGGCACTTAGGGTTTCTGACGAACTGGTTGATGAGTTTTTGGCAGCCGATCGCTACGTCTTTGGCGTGCCAATGTATAACTTTAATATACCTTCCACTTTTAAGGCTTACATCGACCAAATTGTTCGCATTAATCGGACTGTTGCCTTAGATGCTCAAGGTTTTAAAGGGTTAGTCGAAGGTAAAAAGGCAGTTATCATCACAGCTCGCGGCGGTGACTTTAGCCCGACATCTCCTGCTGCTGCATACGACTTCCAAGAACCCTACCTGCGGACGATTTTCGGCTTTATTGGGATTACAGACATTCAATTTATTAACGCTAATAGCCTGAATGAAGGTGATGCCCGTACCCAATCTCTATCAGAAGCAAGAGCAGCAATTCAAGATGCGATCGCCCAGTGGTAAGAGGAACGCAGGGGGCAGAGGGGCAGAGGAGAAAAACTGACTGCAATTTCTCCCCTGCTCCCCTGCTCCCCTGCCCCCTTGCCTCTTCTTCAGGGTGACAATCGCTCAATTTTCCAAGTGCTATTATCTAAACGGCTATAGAGTAAGCGATCGTGCAGACGGCTAGGGCGTCCTTGCCAAAACTCAATTTCTGTAGGGATGACTCGTAAGCCTCCCCAATGAGGCGGTCGAGGAATCTCCTGATTTTCATATTTGCTCTGGAATTCCTGCACGCGTCGCTCAAGAACTTCTCGGCTTTCTATCACCTCGCTTTGATTAGATACCCATGCACCCAAGCGACTTTTGGCAGGGCGACTTTCAAAATACTGGTCAGATTCAGTTTCGGAAACTTTCTCCACATACCCCGAAATTCTGACTTGACGTTCCAGTTCTGCCCACCAAAAGACTAAAGCCGCCTGGGGATTTTCAGCCAGTTGTTGTGCTTTGTGGCTGTTGTAGTTTGTGAAGAAGGCAAAGCCCCGTTCATCAAAATCCTTGAGCAGCACCATTCTAGCTGAGGGCTTACCGTCTGGTGTGGTAGTGGCAATGGTCATGGCATTGGGTTCAGGGAGTTGTGCTGCTAGTGCCTGATCGAACCATTTTTTAAATTGGATAAAAGGATTGAGTTCTACTTCGAGTTCGCTTAAACCTTCCAAGGTGTAGTCTTTGCGAAGGTCAGCTACCGTTTTGTCCATTGTGATTTGTTTCCTTGCTATCAGATACGCTTATATATATCTTTGTCAAAAATATCTATGATGATAATCAGTGCCATCAAGAATTTGACAAATTCTCTGAATAAATATCTAAAATAGGTTGCGTCAGATGCGCCGTTCAGCCTCCCTTCAACGCTTGTTAATTTATGGTCTGAGCGGTCCGATTATCGCTCTTAATGTCTGGTTGCTGTCTGTGCTTTTTCGCTATTTCCAGCATCCTATTACTGTATTGAGCATTGCGACGATTCTGGCTTTTCTTTTAAATTACCCGGTTAAGTTCTTTGAACGTGCTCAGATCACCCGCACTCAGGCGGTGATCGTAGTTTTACTCGCAACATTAACCCTGTTTGGGATTCTGGGCGTTACCCTAGTGCCGTTGATCATTGACCAAACAATCCAACTGTTAAAGAATATCCCTGATTGGTTAGGTGCCAGTCAAGCAAACCTAGAGCAGTTTGAACTGCTAGCAAAGCAACGACGTTTGCCAATTGATCTCAGGGTTGTGAGCAGTCAAATCAATGCCAACATTCAGAATGTGGTGCAACAGCTAGCTTCTGGTGCAGTGGGATTTGCTGGAACACTGCTTTCAGGATTACTTGACGTAGTGTTAGTTATTGTGCTTGCATTTTATATGCTTTTATATGGCGATCGCGTCTGGTATGGTCTGATCAATCTTTTGCCTTCTAACATTGGAGATCCCCTCACCACATCCTTGCGCCTAAACTTCCAGAACTTCTTCCTCAGCCAGTTATTGCTAGGACTGTTCATGGTGCTAACTCTGACACCAATTTTCTTAGTGATGAAGGTGCCCTTTGCCCTGTTGTTTGCCATATTAATCGGTATCTCAGAACTCATTCCCTTTATTGGGGCATCTCTGGGTATTGGTCTGGTGACAATTTTAGTACTACTGCAAAATTGGTGGTTAGCAGTTCAAGTTGCGATCGCGGCAATTCTCATGCAGCAGCTTAAAGATAACCTGTTAGCTCCCAGGTTACTCGGCAATTTTATCGGACTGAATCCCATCTGGATTTTTGTGGCTATTTTGATGGGATTTGAGATTGCTGGGTTGTTAGGGACACTTGTTGCTGTTCCCATAGCTGGTACCATTAAAGGCACTTTCGACGCTATTAAGAGCGGTAAGCCGAGTGATTTTGTCTCAACTGTCACTATTGGTCGCGATCCGCCCCCTGATTAAGGTAGCAGCACTTCTCTATGAGACGCTGCGCGTAGCTTGCTTCCCCGGAGGGGTACGGCTACGCTCAGTGACCAGGGAGCAAGGGAGAAGTTGCAGTAAATTTTTCCCCTCTGCCTCCCGCACCCCGCCCCTCTGCCTCTTTTCAATGCCCAATGCCCAACTCAAAAGTTGCACAATCCAATATCACAATTCACAATGGTGATCGATTACAAATTTTAGAGGATACTGGCAGCAGGCGATTTCTGAATAAAAGAAGCACAAGCGAATGTATACAGTACACGCTTTGCCAATAGTCAATTAGTTTAGTGTTGAATTGACAGTATTTTGATTCTCATTAATTAACTTAGAACTTGTTGATGGAAGCTTCCGAGCTGTTAGAAACAATCACATTTTTGATTTACCAAGCCGAACAGGGTGAAATTGATCCTTGGGATGTCCAAGTGATTGAGGTGATTGACCGCTATTTAGAACTGATGGCACCAGGGGCAATAACAAGAGGCTATGAAGCCGACTTGTCTCAATCTGGACAGGCATTTTTATCAGCATCAATGTTGGTATTATTCAAAGCCAATACCTTGATGCAATTGTCAACAGTCGGAGATTCACAAGATGGTATAGAAGATGATGCCCTCTTAGAAGGTGAAGACGGTGTATTACATCAGGGTCATCGTCTACCATTAGAACGGCAATTGCGTCGTCGTCCAGCGGCAATGCCGCCACCAAAGCGCCGGGTGACTCTGCAAGAGTTAATCGAGCAATTGCAGATTATGGCGAACCAACTGAAACTGGTAGAAAAAGTCAGCAAACCTATCCGTCCCAGGCGTCAACCTAGCGTCCAAAGTATGCGGGAGGCGCTGGAGTTAGCTCACCAGGAAAATCTCACAGAAGTCGCTGGAGAACTGGAGCAGGTGTTGAAATTGTCGGCAAGAGAGCTAAGTTTAGAACACAATTGGGTGAATTTAGAACAACTTGTAGAATTGTGGACCAAGACAAAGCTTTTCAAGCAAAATGGGTCTGGACACGAGTCTGAACACAGTAACCTAGTTAGCGTTTTCTGGGCACTGCTATTACTCTCGGCTCAATCGAAAGTAGAGCTACTTCAAGAGGATTTTTATCATGAAATTAAAATTCGCTTAATTAGAGATTCAGCTCATATCGGCAAGCCTTTTGAGAATCCGATGAACTAAGTCCATGAAGAGTGCTGTTAGCGGCAGGGGGGCGTTTAGCCCGTGCTGAGTTGAAAGGAGTCGAAGTGAAGCAGGAAGTAAAGTGAGTCCTTGGCATCAAGAAGATTTCAGGCTTCCTTGTGAGAAAAATAGGAATTTATTTATGGGATTTTCCTCCTGGCTCCAGCATAGCTGCTGCCTACATTGTCATAGATTTTTGATTCAGCCCCAAAATCCGAGTAAATTGAAAAGATAAGCGATCGCTTGTCATCTAAGTATACCGATGGTTGTAATAACCACTAAATTCCTGTTATCCCTATTCTGGGGGATGACTTAGACCAGAAATAAAAACTGATGATTAAGTATCACTCGATGAAAGTAAACTGGCTTGTGGTTGAGGAATAAATTTTTATGAAAGCGATGATTCTCGCGGCTGGCAAGGGTACTCGCGTGCGTCCGATTACCTATACAATTCCCAAACCAATGATTCCCATCCTGCAAAAGCCAGTGATGGAGTTCTTGCTGGAACTGTTACGCCAACATGGATTTGACCAAATTATGGTCAATGTTAGTCATTTGGCTGAGGAAATAGAAAACTATTTCCGTGATGGTCAGCGGTTTGGGGTGCAGATTGCCTATTCATTTGAAGGGAAAATTAATGACGAGGGTAAACTGGAGGGAGAAGCAATTGGTTCTGCTGGAGGGATGCGGCGTATCCAAGACTTCTCACCCTTTTTTGATGATACCTTTGTGGTTTTGTGCGGTGATGCTTTGATTGATTTAGATTTAACTGCGGCGGTTAAATGGCATAGAGCTAAAGGGTCGATCGCTACCATTATCACTAAATCTGTCCCCAAAGAAGAAGTTTCTAGCTATGGTGTGGTTGTGACTGACGAAGAGGGTCGTGTCAAAGCTTTCCAAGAAAAACCTGCAACTGAAGAAGCCCTTAGCACCAACATCAACACAGGTATTTACATCTTTGAGCCAGAGGTTTTTAACTATATTCCCTCTGATGTTGAATATGACATTGGTAGCCAATTATTTCCCAAATTGGTAGAAATCAAAGCTCCCTTCTACGCCATTCCTATGGACTTTGAATGGGTAGATATTGGTAAAGTCCCAGACTATTGGCGGGCGATTCGTGGTGTGCTGCTGGGTGAAATCAAAAATGTGCAAATTCCTGGTCATGAAGTCGCCCCCGGCATCTACACTGGTTTAAATGTTGCCGTAAATTGGGACAAAGTGGATATCACAGGCCCCGTTTACATTGGTGGTATGACGAGAATCGAAGACGGAGCTAAAATTGTCGGCCCAGCGATGATTGGCCCCAATTGTTGGATTTGTAGTGGCGCAACAGTGGAAAACAGCGTCATTTTTGAATGGTCGCGCCTGGGCCCCGGAGTCCGGTTAGTCGATAAGTTGGTATTTGGACGTTATTGCGTAGATAAAACTGGCGCTGCGATCGATGTTCAAGCTGCTGCTTTAGACTGGCTGATTACCGATGCTCGTCAGACACCTCCATCACATACCCCTGTTGAGCGACAAGCGATAGAGGAATTGTTGGGGACGAACGTAAATTAGGGAACAGGGTATAGGGAATAGGAAACAGGGAACAGGGAACAGGGAATAAATCTGTAACCTATACCCTGTAACCTATACCCTAACTATTTAAGTACGTATATCTTCTAAGACTTTGCTCGTAGGTTTGCAGTAGTCGCTGAGATTCCGCTAGGGTAATGCGCTTTTCTTCTAATGCTTTCTCGCAACGTTGGCGAATGTTTTCCACCATATCTTCGGAGTCATACTGGACGTAGCTTACCACTTCACTCATGGTGTCGCCTTTGACAACGTGTTCAATCTGGTAGCCTTTAGGCGTCAATTGAATGTGAACAGCGTTAGTATCCCCAAAGAGGTTGTGCAAATTCCCCATGATTTCTTGGTAAGCTCCATTCAAGAACATTCCCAAATAATAGGGTTCTCCAGGTTTGTAGGTGTGCAACTCTAAAACCGATTTGACATCGCGCAAGTCTATAAAGCGGTCGATTTTACCATCACTGTCGCAGGTGAGGTCTGCCAAAATTCCCCGCCGTGTTGGTTCTTCATCTAAGCGGTGGATTGGCATGATCGGGAATAGTTGATCGATCGCCCAACAATCTGGTGCTGATTGGAACACTGACATATTCACGTAGTAGATGGAAGCCATGATTTTTTCCAGGTCTTCCAGTTCATCGGGTACGTATTCTTGCTGTCTAGTTATGTTAAGAATTTTTTGACAACAAGCCCAGTAGAGACGTTCGGCTTTGGCTCGTTCTCTGAGGCGTAAAATTCCTAAGTTGAAGCGGCTGATGGCTTCTTCTTTGAATTGTGCGGCGTCGTGGTACAACTCTTGGTAATTCTCTTGGTTGATGGATTGGTAGCTTTCCCAAAGATAATTAATAATTGGGGATTCTCCCTCTTGTGGAGGTTCTGGGTTGTCGAGAGGGACATCACTAGTACTGAGAACATCAAAAATCAGCACCGACTGATGGGAAGCGATCGCTCGTCCACTTTCACTAATCAGTGTTGGTACGGTAATCTCTCGTTCTGCACAGGTATCTTTTAACTCTGCCACGATGTCGTTGGCATAGTTTTGCATATTGTAATTTTTCGATGCATAGAAGTTGGTTTGGGAGCCATCATAATCTACGCCCAAGCCGCCACCAACATCAAGGTATTTCATATCTGCTCCCAGCATTGCCAATTCCACATAAATGCGGCTGGCTTCTTGGATGGCATCTTTAATCACATTAATCGCAGAGATTTGTGAGCCGATGTGGAAGTGCATCAACTGCAAAGAATCGAGCAGGTTAGCTTCGCGTAACTTGTCAACAGCCTCGATTACTTCAGGCATTGTCAAACCAAATTTAGCGCGATCGCCGCTAGAAGTTCCCCAACGTCCCATACCTTGGGTACTGAGTTTAGCACGAACACCTAATATTGGCTTAATACCTAACTGGCGATTGGCATCAATCACCAAATCAACCTCTTCAATCTGTTCTAAGACGATAATTGGTGTTTGCCCTAATCTTTGGGCTAACATTGCCGTTTCGATGTATTCTCGGTCTTTGTAGCCGTTGCAAACTAACAATGCTCCTGGTGTATCCAACACAGCTAGAGCAATCATTAATTCTGGCTTGGAACCTGCTTCTAAACCAAATTGATGGGGTTTGCCAAATTTCACTAAATCCTCAATCAAATGCCGTTCTTGATTGCATTTGACGGGAAACACGCCACGGTAGACACCAGGGTAATTGTAACGAGCGATCGCTTTGGCAAAACAAGCATTCAACCGCTCAATCCGGTCTTCCAAAATATCGGAAAAGCGAATCAACATGGGAAGTCCCAAGTTGCGCTGTTTCATGGCGTTAACCAATTCAAACAAGTCTAAAGAACCCCCGTGATCGCCCTTGGGTGACACAGTTACGTGACCAGCAGCGCTAATGGAAAAATAGGGTTGTCCCCATCCTTCAATGCGGTATAATTCTTCACTATCCTCAATTTTCCAGGAGTGAGGTAAATCTCCTGTGGTAGGACTAGGTGGTAACAGCTTTTTTTGCTTATGATTTTTCACTTCTTTTTGTCCATTGGACGGTACTTGTTCCACCTCGTCAGATGTAGCAGTTGACTCAACACCCATTTCTTCCTAACCTCTGTTTTGCACCCACGAGTTAACAATTTAGCGCATTCATCTAGGAACGTATATGCACCCAAAGATAATTTCTGAGATAAACTCTGATTGGTCAAGAGTCTTCTGTCATTAGTGATTAGTCGCTAGTCATTAGTCAAGAGTGCAAAACCCTTAGACAAAGAACAAAGAACAAAGGACAATTGACTAGATAAAAACTTTATTAAGCTTTGGGAGATCGCAATGGAGCGCACATTTTTAGCAATTAAGCCTGATGGCGTACAAAGGGGGTTAGTGGGGGAAATTATCCGTCGCTTTGAAACTAAAGGTTTTACCCTCGTTGGTTTAAAGTTACTAAAAGTCAGCCGGGAATTGGCTGAACAACACTATGGCGTTCACCGAGAACGTCCCTTTTTTGGTGGTTTAGTCGAATTTATCACTTCTAGCCCAGTGGTGGCGATGGTATGGGAAGGTGATGGTGTTATTGCATCTGCCAGAAAGATTATTGGTGCGACAAACCCTTTAACAGCAGAGCCAGGAACGATTCGCGGCGATTTTGGACTGAATATTGGTCGCAACTTAATCCACGGTTCTGATGCTCCAGAAACCGCGCAACAGGAAATTGCCCTGTGGTTTAAGGATGAAGAATTGGTCAGTTGGCAACCACACTTAACGCCTTGGTTGCACGAGTAAGATATTAAGGGAGAGGGGAGAGGTTACAGGTTACAGGGAATAGATTATTCCCTATTCCCTATTCCCTCTTCCTACTTCGAGACTTCGCTCTTTTCCGGTTCTATTTGGGGTGATTCAGTACCAACGCGCTTGGAAAATCCCCAGCCTAAAATCAGGAAGATGGCAGCAATCATGATCCATTCTGGTGGAACTAAACTATCGTTAAGTACTTTCAACAATAAGCGCAAGCCCACCAAGGCTACAGTTACATAGCCTGCATCTTCTAGGTTTTCGTATTCGTCTAGCCAACGAATGAATAATCCTGCCATGAATCGCAACGCAATAATACCAATTGTTGCACCCGTTAGCACTAGCCATTTTTCTTGAGAAACTGCGATCGCAGTTGTCACGCTATCCAAAGAAAATGCCAAATCTGTAAATGCAATCACAGGTATCGCTTGCAACAATGAATTAAAACGCGGCCCGTGATGGCGATCGTCCTTTGATTCTTCCGAGGTGAAGTGTTGGAATACCAACCACAGCAGATAAGTAGCGCCCAATAATTCAAATTGCCAGAATTGTTGTACCCAAGTGGCAGTGAGAATTAGGGAGATTCGCAGCACATAGGCAACGACTAAACCAAAGTTCAAAGCTTTACGCTCAAGTTCTTTGTCTTCCAGCCCCCTAGCGATCGCAGCCAGGGCGATCGCATTGTCGGCAGATAACAGCGCCTCTAAAAGCACCAAGATCGCCAGAACTATAAGTGCTTCAAGGCTGAAATGAAAGTCGAGGTAATCAAAAATTTGGTCTAGCATTCCGGGTTTCTCAAGCAGAAAAAATTAAAATTTGACAAGATCAGAGATTTATATATTAAATAGCGCAATAAATTGTCACTCTAATTCAGCTTAACGTGCTTGTGGTGCATTTTGAAGAGGGTTGAATGTGTGCGATCGCAGTGGCAGTGGGGTAATTTGCGTATAAGTCAATACATCCAAAATTTTAACATCTAGTGATTGTGCATCAGCAGTCTCTATAAAAATTCTTAATTATTTCTCCTTTAAAGAGAGGTTTTTACGATATCTTTCTTTAACTCATCACTGCGAAACTGAAAACGGAAAACTACCTTGCGATCGCTTGGGTTATCACGTGTTTTATCAGATTCAATTTCTCCACGACCAGCAGCTAATATTTTTTGGCTTAAAGGTGCTTTTGTAGGGAAATTCATATCATAGAAAATGTAATTGTAAACTGATGCCGCTCGCAACAAGCTTAGTTGTAGATTGGTTTTATCGTCTCCATCTGAGCTAGTGTGACCTTCTATAACTACGCGGCTAATTTCCTGCTCAAATTCTGGTTTTGAGAAAATCACCCCACTGTAAACGGGAATAAAGCGGCGTAGAAAGGCTTTACCATCTGGTTTAAGCTCGGTACTTCCCTTGGCAAAAAGAATTGATTCTTGGATACTTATATCCCCGGTTTCTGGATTAACTTTGACATTGATATTGTTGCTTTTCATTTGTCCGACGACATTACCAATTACTACCCGTTTTGGTGCATCCTTTTCTGCAAGCTGGAGTAGTACAGTGATAAATAGCAAAGCAAAAAACATTAGTAAACTAGACATCATATCGGCAATAGACAAATAGATACTAGAATCATCATCGGGAATTTCTGTATCCACAAATTCGTCGCTGATAAAATCAGCCATTTTAATTACTCCATTGGTAATTTAGTACTTATTATTTGCTTGCTGCTACCAGCACTTCTGCTGTTTTGAGTAAATCTCCACAAACTCTAGCCATCGAAGTATCTGCTTGTTTGAAAAAGCTTTCCTGTAAGTTAACAGTCCTTTGCATAGAAACTTCAAGATGACCCTGCCAAGACTGAAGGCTATTGTCAAATTTTTGATTCAAATCTCTATATGAATTGTCCACTCTTTGCACTTCCTGACCAATACCACGAGCAAGATTTTCTAGTTGAATTAGTCGTTGTGTATCGTTTAATCCAACTGCACAAACTAACTTGTTAATTTCTTCGACAGATTTCTGAATTTTAGTCATGCTTACGTCTACTTCTTGAGTCAATTTGCTACGTCTTTCAAATTCCTCTCGGAAGACTTTATCAAGATTGTTCACAACCTCAGATACAGCATTTACGGCTGTTATGAGGTACAGTAGCAGCAACTAGCAAACCAGTTTCTTAAATGTTGAGGATTTATTAAATTGAGTGCAACTGA
>NZ_JBALDU010000043.1:0-24655 GCF_036917235.1 Nostoc sp. | reverse complement strand
TCGTAGTGCATATCGGCGCGTCATCTTTTTCCTGTTATTTATCTTTCTTCACCTGTTCTTATTCCACTTTACCTAATTGATGACACGCCCTAGGAATGATGTACAATCTTTTAAATCTTGAAGGAACCATTACTCCTTGGTGGCAGCTCGTACTCCGTGGTGCCTTCTTACTTTTAGTCGTGCTTTTTCAGCAGCGTATTGTGCATAGAAGCTGAGTTTATTGAAACGGAAGTTTTAGTTGTTCAGATGTCAGAGATGTAATTAAACTTAAAGGTAGTGGTTGCTGACTAATGTCATTAACATAATTTGCACTCAAATAGGGAAGGTAACTTGATTGTCCGGCGATATAAGTTTCAAGAAAGGGAACACTCAAAGCTTTAACATAACGACGTGCCAAAGCTGGACTAGAACCAATTACTTGTGTAGGAACAGGCACAACTGTATTAGCTGATTCTGCAATAGTAGAAAAGTGTGTGCCACCATTGATAAGTGCTAAATATTTATTTGCAGTTGTTAACCAAATAAAAGGCTGAATTTGCTCTGGTAAAGCAGGAGCAACAGTATCAGCGCTGCCAGATACAATCATCACTGGAATTTTAATTTGGCTGAGGCTAGCTTGACCAAAAATACTACTATCAACTGGATTAATTGCAATTATGGCTTTTATTCTTGCATCTGATAAGTTATAGCTACCACTTGGTAAATTTACAGCTAAACACTGAAGCAAGAGCGAAACATTTAATGTATCTTCCAAACTTGGACAATTGGCTTGTAGTTGTTCCAAATTAATCTTTGCACCTGCTAATGCTAATGCTGTATATCCACCAAATGATTGTCCTATTACACCAACTTGGTCTAAATTTAAACGCCTCCTAAATGTTGGATTAGACTTTGATAACCGAGTAAGTTCATCTAGTAAATATTTGATATCTAAAGGTCTATCAATAAGTTCTCTAGGATTGGTAACTTTATCTGCTGTACCTGCTAATAATGCTTGCAGTTGTTCGGAATTACTACCAGGATGTTCTGGAACAGCAACTACAAAACCATAAGAAGCGAGATGTTCAGCTAGATATGCAAAACTTGTTCTGTCGGAACCCAGTCCATGCGAAATGATAACTATCGAACGAGGAGTTTGAGCAATGGGAAGGTAAATATCGGCTGGAAAAGTTCTGTGACGCGTTAAGTCATTGAGAACGATAGTTTGCTTAGAAAAACGAAAACTTCCGTTTTTTCCTAAGTCTCTCAATGTAACCGAATTAAGTGTAGAAGCAGTGGTTGTTTTTTGTTGAGCTTGTTGATTAATAATTGCTACTGCATTTTGCGTTTGATTGGCTAAATTCTGGAATGAATTGACAATTTCTAAAGTCTGGCTTAAATTAATAGAAATTGAACTAGATGGAAATTTCTGCAAGACATTTAAAAGCGTAAAGTTCTGGGAATCTGCGGCAGCTAATATTAATGCTGCGCGAATTGCATAAAAACCTGATAATCTAGATTCAGTCTGAATTACCTTGCCTAATGTTTCTAATAATCTCTCCCCAATTGGCGTATAAAGAAACTGCGAAACCCCTACTTGATTTAAGTTAATAGGAGTCAGTAAAGTTTGACGCAGTTGAGTTAGTTGCTTTTTGTCTATATACTGACTATATGCAGCCAAATCCTCATCCATTTTGCCTGTTTTAGCATAGGCTTCAAGTGAACTAATTGGGATAGACCGTTCTAAAGCACCGTAATTAAATTTTATCCGCTCTGCACCGAAAGCTTGATTTGCAGTTAGTACAGGGAGCAATCCTATGCTAAAAACTCTCAAAGCCAATTGCCAGACAGTTTTTTTACTTGTAATACGAGTCATTATGTGCCACTTAAAATAGTACATTACGCATAATTTATCAACGAATTCAAGCCATTTTAGTTGTCCTAAATTCATTAATTTGGGAATATCCAGTTTTAGCTATAAGTCTGGGGCTAGACGGGCTTCGCTTGTATAGCCGTAATTTCCAATCGCTTGATATTTATTGCAAAAGTGGATACTCCATACTCCTGTTAATTTGAGCCATAAGAGCTTGGTTTATGACTCTGTTCAACATTAAATATTTTCTGAATTTGCTAATACAGACACATTTGGGATATAGCCATTATTAGCGATCGCTAAAGCCCACATATCCTTAGTTAACAATATATCTAATATTAAAACCTCAATCTAAATAGTTAATTTGAATTGCACTTCAAGAAGAACTAAGTTACTTGTAAATGTAATTAAAAATACAAAAGACCTTTAAAAAATAGATTTTGAAGAAATAGCCACAATAGTTTGCAGAGTTTATAGTATTGGTAGATTGAAAATTTGATATACCATTCATTCTATTTTATCCTATATCTAAAGGTGGAAAAAGCTGATCAAATATTACTAAGCATTAATCTAGTTTGCTTGCTTGAGGATAACTTCAATTTATTTAAATATATTTATGTTTGTAAACACACAATCACTCAGAATTAATTAATCTCAGCCTACAGGTAGAAGTTCGGTTAAGTAATATACAGTTACTTGGTAACTATAAAGAAGAAAGATATCGGACTACAAAAGGACAACCACTACAGCAAATGCTGCATCAGGCACTTGAACAAAAGCAGCCTTACTTTCAGTCTCATTGCAGATACTTTAGCTAAATCTGCCCTGGCATTTGCGGATCTGCCGCAAACCTGCTTTCAAATCAATTTAGTGGAGTGAAATCCAAGTCAATAAACTCAGTATGGAACAAAAAAATATCTTCAAAAAAGCCTCACGTCGTCAAGTTCTCGGCGGTCTATCTATTGGCGTTGTCGCAGCGCAAACGGTACCAGTCTTCGCCCAACAAACATCTACCCCTGCAAATCAACAAGTGACACCCAACCAGGAAAAACCCAACCAGTCTGTCAAGCAGAATCCAGTTAAGCAATATCCGAGTCCGCCCTTTTCGCAACAACCGCAGGAGGCGCCTGGTCTTGCCAGCAAAATGATCCCGCGACCCGATCACGGTGAGACAAGTTATCAGGGTTCTGGACGGCTAGTGGGACGCAAGGCGCTGGTAACAGGCGGCGATTCCGGTATTGGTCGGGCAGCAGCGATCGCCTTTGCGCGTGAAGGTGCTGATGTTGCGATCAACTATCTGCCGTTCGAGGAGCCAGATGCCCGCGAGGTAATTCAACTGATTCGGGCGGCAGGACGCAAGGCGGTGGCGATTCCCGGCGATATTCGCAACGAAAACTTCTGCAATCAACTCATCGCTAATGCCGTGCGGGAACTCGGCGGACTCGACATTCTGGTTAACAATGCTGGTAGACAACAATCTGTTGACTCGATTCTTGATCTCACGACCGAACAGTTCGACTCAACGTTTAAGACGAACGTCTACGCGATGTTTTGGCTTACTAAAGCTGCTGTGCCGCACTTCAGTCCCGGTGCAAGCATTATTAATACCTCCTCAGTCCAAGCCTATGACCCTAGCGAGAACCTGCTCGACTATGCCCAAACTAAGTCAGCGATTGTCGCCTTTACCAAGTCACTGGCAAAGCAGCTTGCGAAAAAGGGTATCCGTGTGAATGCGATCGCGCCTGGGCCTTACTGGACACCGCTCCAGGTTAGCGGCGGTCAACCGCAGAGTAAAATCGAGAAGTTTGGCAGTGAGTCACCGATGGGACGTCCCGGACAGCCTGCGGAGCTTGCCCCTATTTACGTGCTGCTTGCCTCGCAAGAGTCGAGCTATGCTACTGGGCAAGTGTACGGCGCGTCGGGTGGAAGCGGAAATCCTTAATGCTCAAGCAGCAATGCAGCAATCTATATGAACTGGTATCCGATCAAATTAACTACCCATCGTTCCATAACGATAATTAACGATGCCCTATCAGCAGAAAGCTGTACTCTCACATTCTGCTTTATGCCCAATAACAAATAAACCTACAAAAATCTTGTATGAAAAGTTATGACTATTTCCCTAAAACCTCTCCAAAACCAAGTTGTTGTCATTACAGGTGCTTCTAGTGGCATTGGCTTAGTAACCGCTAGAATGGCGGCACAACAGGGTGCAAAGCTTGTCCTGGCAGCACGAAATGAAGATGCTCTCCGTCAACTGGTTGATGAAATTCGTCGCAAAGGTGGGCAGGCGATCTATGTCGTAGCTGATGTTGGGCAAGAAGAAGATGTGAATCGCATCGCCGAAAAAGCGATCGCTGAATTTGGCGGTTTTGATACGTGGGTTAACAATGCAGGCGTATCGATCTTTGGTCGCTGTATGGATGTTTCAATCCCCGACATGAAGCGGATGTTTGACACGAACTTTTGGGGCGTTGTCTATGGCTCCCGCGCTGCTGTCAACCACTTTAAACAGCGTCAAAGCGGCAGTGGGGCGTTAATCAATCTTGGTAGCTTTCTGGGCGATCGAGCGGTAGCGGTTCAGTCAACCTATTCGGCTTCCAAACATGCGCTACATGGTTGGACAGATGCCCTGCGAACAGAGTTGGAGGCTGAAGGCGCTCCTGTATCAGTAACATTGATTCACCCCGGACGGATTGACACTCCATACAACGAACATGCCCGCAGCTATATGGCAAAACAACCCGCACATCGCGGCATGATCTACCCACCCGAAGCGGTCGCTGAAGCAATCTTGTATGCGGCAGAACATCCAAAGCGAGATATGTTTGTCGGTTTCCAAGCCAAGGCTCTGGCGGTGTTTGCTGGCATCTCACCACGGCTCACAGACAAGTTGATAGAGCTTTGGGCGTTTCCCTCGCAACAATCCGATCGCCCCTCGCGCGATCGAGAAGACAATGCGCTCTATCGGGCTGGCTACGGTATGCATGAACGAGGAACTCACCAAGGCTGGATTCGATCGGGCAGCCTCTACGTGAAGGCACAGAAGCATCCTGTTACCACAACTATTATTGTTGTTGGTATTAGCACCTCAATCTGGTGGTTTACATCGTTTGCGGTTTAAAGTTACAAAACTGCCAGAATTGTTCTAAACAATCCATCCCTGTACGCCACGAGATTATTACGAACATTCTTAGTACCCTGCATGAACTGGTCGAAAGATGGACGCTAACCCAAGCGCTTATTGAGCCGGAATATTCGTGGCGTTGCCTGACCCTATCCAATATTGGAACGTCAGTAAGAATTGGGTATCAGGATGGAAGTGAATGCCCCTCACTCTAGGGCTATTTCATTCTAGACATAAACTGCCCAGAACTAAAGTTCCCCGGCTCATAAATAAAGTCCGTTTTAACGGACTATAACCTTTTATCAGTCGTCTAAAGACGACTTTTGCTATTAGACTCAGAATTAATTCTGAGGCGGGCTAGATGAGAATGAAATAGCCCTGCTCTCACTCATGCTTAATTTTTCTTTTGTTTGCTAATGTTTATTGACTAATAAATGATTTTAAAACATTTACTTAAGCAATTTATATAAATAAAACTTTCATGACAACCACTTTCTTCTGTGGCAGATTTATGATATTTAATAGGCACCTAAATTTAATGCTTTTTTTTAGATAACCTGGCAACGATTAGTAATGTATATGCCATAATGTCACGAGCTAGGGGTATATAAACTTATTGTTATACTTCAACACGCAAGTAGAGAAGGTATCAGTATTGACTACGAAAAAATATAATGCTACTAGCTCGAACCGATCGATGAATGATGCGGTGAAAACTCCTGCTATATCTGGGAATCCAATATTTGGGTCTGGATTTAATCTACAGCAGGGGTTGATTGAGTTATGGATATGGAGGAAATTTGATGAGATTGTTAGATTTGGAGAATTCTGAGGTTAAATTAGCCTCTAAAACTGATAATAACTTTGTGGACTTAACAGCAACACACCCCCGACCATTGTTAGAGCGATCGCACTGGTTAAATTTAAACGGTGAGTGGAAGTTCGCTTTTGACGATGAAGGGCGATGTGTTCAACCAGGCGATATCCAGGAGTGGAGTCATTATATACAAGTTCCCTTCGCTCCCGAATCTACCAAAAGTGGTATTGGTGACACAGGTTTTCATCCAAACTGCTGGTATGAGCGAGAATTTGAAACGCCTGAAGGTGACGGCAGATTATTACTGCACTTTGGGGCTGTGGATTATCGCGCCCGTGTATGGGTCAATGGTCAATACATGGTAGAGCATGAAGGGGGACATACTCCTTTCACGCTGGATATTACCACAGTTTTGAATCAGAGTGGCATAACTAAAGTAACAGTCTGGGCCCAGGATGATCCTTCTGACCTTGCCAAGCCTAGAGGAAAGCAGGATTGGCAATTGGAACCGCACAGTATTTGGTATCCTCGCACCAGTGGTATTTGGCAAACAGTCTGGATTGAACGTGTGGGTAGAACTTACATCGATAGTATTCGATGGAGTCCCGATTTCGAGCGGTGGGAAGTTGGCTGTTATGCTGCGATCGCAGGTGATGTCCCTGCTGGTATCCAAATCAAGGTAAAACTGAGCATTGGCAATACCGTGCTAGCAAACGATACTTATGAAGTGTTTAACGGGGAAATTGGTCGCCGCATCTCCCTTTCCGATCCAGGTATCGACGACTACCGCAACGAATTGCTGTGGAGTCCCGAAAAGCCTACCCTCATGGATGCCCATATTGAACTTTGGCATAACAATCAACTCTTGGACCAAGCCAAATCCTACACAGCAATGCGGACTGTGGGGATACAGCGCGATCGCTTTATGCTCAATGGTCGTCCTTATTATTTGCGCTTAGTTTTGGATCAAGGCTACTGGCCCGATTCCCTAATGACAGCACCGGACGATGGAGCATTGCGGCGCGATGTCGAACTCGCCAAAGCAATGGGTTTTAACGGAGTCCGTAAGCACCAGAAAATTGAAGACCCACGATTTTTATATTGGGCAGATGTGCTGGGGTTGTTAGTATGGGAGGAGATGCCCAGTGCATATCGTTTCACACCTAAAGCAGTGGAACGCACAACGCGAGAGTGGGCTGAGGTGATTAAGCGGGATATCAGCCACCCCTGTATCGTAGCTTGGGTAACGTTTAATGAATCTTGGGGAGTTCCGAATCTGGTTGAAACTGCGGCTCACCGAAACTACGTTTTGGCAATGTATCACTTAACTAAAACTCTCGATCCGAGCCGCCCAGTGATTGCCAACGATGGCTGGGAAAGTACAGATACAGATATTCTGGCTATTCATGACTACGACACCCACCCACAACGATTAGGTCATCGCTATGGGCCGGAAGTAAAGCTATCGGATTTGTTCGATCGGAAGCGTCCTGGAGGGCGCATCTTGACACTGGATAACTTTCCCCATCAGGGACAGCCAGTAATGCTGACTGAATTTGGTGGCATTGCCTATGCTCCTGTTGATAACCCCGATACAGATAAAGCTTGGGGATATGAGCGTTGCTCCAATATTTCCGAGCTAGAAATGAAATACGCTTCTCTGCTTCTAACGATTAATGATATCGAACTATTTAGCGGATTCTGTTACACCCAATTAACAGATACTTTCCAAGAAGCTAACGGTTTATTATACGGCGATCGCACCCCGAAATTTCCTATTGAGGCGATCCGCGCTGCAACCCTCTCAGGACAAGGTTTATGTACTCCCACAAGCTGTTAAAGCCCGACGGACGCAAACTCAAGTTATACAGTCGCTACCCAATTTCTAGCCAGTTAGAAGCCACTAGCCCTAGTAATGAGCCAGTGCTAGCTAATCCCCACTTGCGCTGGCATCCCTTGCGGGGTGAATGGGTAGCTTATGCTAGTCACCGTCAAGGGCGGACATTCATGCCGCCCCCAGAATATAATCCCCTCGCACCTACCACGAACCCTGAGTTTCCAACGGAACTACCCCAAGGTAAGTATGACGTGGCAGTGTTTGATAACCGCTTTCCCTCAATGAGTCCGACAGCCAACAATCCACCTGATACCATCGTGGAAACGTTACCAGCGAATGGAGCCTGTGAGGTAGTGGTTTTTACTCAAGATGCCAGCGCCTCCTTGAGTTCCTTAGAGTTGTCACATCTAGATTTGCTGTTGGAAGTGTGGGGCGATCGCACTCGCGAATTAGGGCTAGATCCGCAAATTCAGTACGTCCTGCCCTTTGAAAATAAGGGTATAGAGGTAGGTGTAACATTGCACCATCCCCACGGGCAAATTTACGCTTATCCTTTTATACCACCTGTTCCGGCGCGAATGCTGTCAATGCAGCAGGAGTATTATGAAAAACATCGGCGGGGTTTACTGCAAGACTTGATTCAGAAGGAGATTGCAGACGATCGACGGATTATTTACCAAGATGAATATGCGATCGCATTTGTCCCAGTCTGCGCTCGTTACCCCTATGAAGTTTGGATTGCACCCAAAGAGCCAGTTAGCACTTTTATGGATCTCACCCCTGAACAACGTTGGGGACTCGCCAAAGCTTTAAAAACTGTCACTCTCAAGTATGACGGTTTGTGGAATCGCCCGTTTCCTTACTTGATGGCTTGGTTCCAAGCGCCAACTGACGGTTTAGCGCATCCCGAAGCGCATTTACACGCCGAGTTTTTTCCGCCATATCGGACAAGCGAAAGGCTAAAGTATCTGGCGGGAACCGAACTCGCAGCCGGGATGTTTGCCAATGATGCTTTACCGGAGGAGAAAGCGAAGGAACTACAAGCTGTGGTGGTAAATATTGAAGAAGCAATTTCGGTGTGACACGGTTTGAAACTGTAACTTAATTTCTTGACAAACCTACCCATTTACTAATGTTTGTCCATCTCTTAAATTAGTGCATCAACAAATTGTCTTAACCGTTCCTTCTAATTGGGGACGGTTTTTAACTTTTATTATCAATATTGTTTATCTACGTATTTTTACTAAATTTATTACTTTTAAAAGTAATTTTCAGTGCTAAAAGTTTACGGAATTGGAACCCGTACAAAGCTAGTAGCATTTGCCCACAAACGTCTATTACTCTTTTCATTAGGCTTATGTGAGAGAACTTTCGAGTATTTGTACGACTGACATAAATTTACAAATAAGCTATAAAGTATGGTTGTATAAAATCCTCATTGTATTGACTTATGCGCCTCGAATCCATCTTTATCAGATTCTACAAATCATTTAATGTTGACTATATGAGGCAGCATAACTCTAAGGTTCAAAAGAAACCTTGGGAGATTATTAAGGCTGATGACACTGAAATGTGGTATCCCTACATCCAAGTACCAATAGATCCTAAAATTACAGCCGTTGTAGGCGCAAATGAATCAGGCAAATCTCACCTACTAAGCGCAATCGAAAAGGCAATTAAAGGGTCTGATTATAAAGATGAACCAATTGGTTCAAGAGATTTTTGCCGCTATTCGGAACGTTTCCTTGTAACCTCTGATAAGAATCGATTGCCAGAGTTTGGTACAGAATGGTCTAAAGTATCCCCAATAGAATGTAAGCGAATTAAATCACTCTCTGAAATTCCTCAAAGCCGTTCTTTTGACAGATTTTTCCTGTTCAGGCTAAGTGGTAATTCACTCACTATTTATCTTCCTGAAGGTGAAGGCAAGTATTCTTCTCATCAAGTCAACCCTCAAAAAGTAGATGAGTTTAGTGCTATATTGCCAGGAACTCGCAGATTAAAGAGTAACATTGCGCTTCCTGCAAGTATGCCGATTCAAAAGCTTGTTCAAAAGCTAAAGGGAGAAGCTAGTTATACAAGATATGAGATTCTTTCAGTTACTCAACGAAAGAGGGTTCGTGAATTGATGGACGAATTCTATAAAAAACCTGAAAGATTCAGCCAAGCTAGAACACAAAGTAATCCTAGTGATTCAGGCCCAGATAAAGTGATAAATGAAATTATCAGCATTTTGTCAAATCCCGATAGCAATTTAAGTGAAGATGAACGAGAAAGGCAAGAAGAAGAAGTAAATCTAACCCATGATCTATTGTGTAAAATTGCTGAAGTTGGTTCAATCCACTTATTAGATTTAGCCAATTCAATGGAAGCAAATGATGTTGGTTATACGCAGGCTTTAGTAGATAAAATTAATAGACAATTATCAGCAAATCTAAATTTTCCAAACTACTGGGTTCAAGATAGTAAGTTTCGTTTGTTGATGTCGGCAAAAGATCACAATCTTGAGTTTACAATTGTTGATAGAACAGGAACAAAATATTCATTTGATGAACGCAGTAGTGGACTAAAGTATTTCCTCAGTTATTTTATTCAGCATCGAGCCTATAAGCCACCAGGTAATGTTCCTGAAATTCTTCTGATGGATGAACCTGATGCTTTTTTATCTAGTCGGGCACAACAGGATTTGCTCAAAATCTTTGATGAGGTAGCAAGTTCAGGAGATAGTACAACAGCATCTCAAGTAGTCTATGTTACTCATTCACCTTTTCTAATTGATAAAAACCATGCTGAGAGAATTCGTGTTTTAGATAAGGGTAGCGACTATGAAGGAACTCGTGTAGTCAAAAGTGTATCAAAAAATCACTATGAACCCTTACGCTCTGCACTCGGAGCTTTTATTGCTGAGACTGTCTACATCAGTCATTGCAATTTAATGGTAGAGGGGCCAGTTGATCAAGTGTTACTTGCAGGTGCATCAACATATTTACGTGTTTTTGGCATTGCATCTAAACGTGAATCTATTGATCTAAATGAGATTACAATTGTCCCGGCTGGAGGAGCAACAAGCATACCATATCTAACTTATTTGGCTCGCGGACGTGATTCGGAACAGCCAGCAGTTATTGTTTTGCTGGATAGTGACCAAACAGGTAACGAGGTTAAGCGAGAACTTACTCAAAAAGGTTATGGGCCTCGGAAAAAACCACCCCTTAAAAAAGATTTTGTTCTCCAAGTAAAAGATTTAGAAAGTTTTGGCATCAAATTTCCTGAGATGTTACTTAGTCCTGAAGTAGAAGATTTAATACCATTACAAATTAGTGTATTAGCCGCTCAGAAATATGCTGAGGAAATATGTGGTGTTAGAGATCGTGATATTAAAGACATTACTGAGGATTTTGTTCAACAAAGGGTAGATAAAGGTGAAACAATGTTTGATGCCGTTAATACTTGTGTTCAAGCTTGTTCAAAAGATAAGCCACATCTTGAGAAAATTGGCTTTGCTCGTAGTGTTATTGAAATAGTAAATACTTTAAGGAGAGATGTTGATAGAGAGCAAAAGTATAGCGATGCACTGGAGAAGTTTGAACATAACTTTAAAGTACTTTTTCGAGAGCTTGACAAAAGAAAATCTTTGGCAGAGCTTGAGCGTACTAGAGAAAAAGCATCTCAGAAAGTCAAAGATATCGGGGAAAGTTTCTTCTACAATCATCCAAACGGTGCCAATCGAGAGGATGTTGTAGAGTTTTTAGATAAGCTAGAGGCTTTATTATTGTCAGATGACAGCTTCGATGCTGAACAGATTAGAAGAGGCATAGAAGGTATTCGGAATGATTACAAACTAAACATCGATTTGGGAGAACGAGTAGAGAATTATGAGCAATTCAAGCGCGATGTACAGCGCCTTAAAGATGTAGGCAAGATTGAAAGTGAGGAAAAACAAAAACAGGAACATGATGAGTTTGAAAATGCCAAGAACAGTTTAGGTAGCCCTGTGATTGAAGATCCTGCTACAGTTAGTTCATTTTTAACCGAGGAAGTTGAGAGCGAGGATAATTCCTCCACAATAAACTCAAAAACGGTAAGCACTGATAGAAAGGATAGAAAGCCCAAAATCATTAAAAGCGAAAATCAAGATGACTCCTAATCTTAAAAGTAGTTCATCTTTGATTATGCGCCAGCAGCCCAACAACTCTGGTGCAGTGGACTGAAGAAAGCCACCTATGGTGTTGAAAGGTTGCTAGCAGCCTTTCAACAGACTCATTAAACCAGTTTGCTTAAAAAAATTTGGGTTTAAAGACTGCTTCTGGCGTGGAATCATCATGTTAACGTGAGTTCGACGGGTTGAAAAAGGTGCAAAAAAAAGCTGAGACTGGAATAAGAAGAAAAATTCAAGGGTGTCTCAGCTAGATAGAAGACGTGTATTTAACTGCTCCTCTTTTAAGATGTTAAGCTAATACTGATAACATATCAAAATATCAAGGAGCAAATAACATGAAAATCAGAGGAATAAAACGCGGTCAAAATATAGAAATATTAGAGCAACTAAATAATATTCCCGATGGAACAGAAATAATTATAGACTTAGAATTTATTGAAAAGCAAATACCTGAGCCAAAACTAAATTTAACAGAAGAAGAGAGATTAGCTAAATTAAATAAATTATTTGGAGTGTGGAAAAATCAACCAGATTTAACAGAAATATTTGTAGAGATTGACCAACAACGTCATACTTACCAAGGTAGAAGCATAGACTCAATTGATAATCAGGATAACGGCTAATGTATCTGTTAGACACTAACATTTGCATTGCACTTCTCAAAGAAAATCCCCAAGCAGTGAAAAATTTTAATCGCTACTTTAGCAAATGTTATCTATCAACAATTATAGTTGCGGAACTTTATAAAGGCGTTTACTATTCTCAACAGATGTCCAAGAATCTGGAAAATTTGCAGCAGTTTACTGATCTATTACCCATAGAACCATTTGACTTAGAAGCAGCTATTGAATTTGGCAAGATTCAAAGCGAACTCAAAAACATTGGTAAACCAACAGGAGAATTAGATGCGTTAATTGCTGCTGTTGCTCGTTCTCACAATGATATTCTCGTGACTAATAACATCAAAGATTTTACTAATATTCCTAACTTACAATTAGAGAACTGGTTAGAAAATTAGATATAGATTAATACAATTGATACACTGCCATATCAGGATTGTTGAGTAATCTGGGGTAATTGCGATCGCTAGTGTACCATTTGGAATACCAACCTCAGACAGACGCAGACAGACCTAGATAAATTTGATAATCATCTGTATCTATCTGTGTTTTTCCTATGAACGAAGAAGTCTCCAAGAAGCTAGAGTTAATCAGGCAAACCTTACGTGAAACGGAAGTGCAAGGTCTGCGTTTGCGGGGTACAGACTGGTTTGCCTGGGCGACGGCTGGCGCTTCTAATACCGTGCTACTGACTGCTGAAACTGGTGTAGCAGAAGTATTAGTAACTACTGAAGATGCCTGGATATTGACGGATGAAATTGAAGCCCAGCGTCTTCAGGATGAAGAACTGCCTGCTAACTTTAAGGTATATGTGAACCCTTGGGCTGATTATGCTGCCCGTGAGGCTTTCGTTCGTGATGTAACTGGCGGCGGAAAAACAGTTAGCGATCGCCCCATTTCCAATTTAGAAAAGCCGTTACCCCCAACTCTGCAAAATCATAAACGGGTAATGATGTCAAGTGAATTAGACCGATATCGCCAAGTTGGGCAAAAAGCGAGTATTGCAATGACAGAGGTACTCAAAGCCGCCAAGCCAACTTGGACAGAATATCAGTTAGCAGGTGCGGGTGCAGAGGCGTTATGGGCGCAAGGGTTACATCCAGCGCTGACATTAGTAGCGGGTGAAAGGCGTTTACCGCTATACCGTCATGCAACAGCCACCGGAGAACAGATTGGACAGCAAGCGATGCTGGTGTTTTGCGCTAGAGGTTATGGTTTGTATGCAAATCTGACTCGATTTGTTTGTTTTGGTAAGCTTTCAGACGAACGAGCCGAATTACATTCCCATGTGCGTGAAGTAGAAGCAGTAGTTTTAAATTTGTGCCAACCCGGAACCACACTTGATGCAATTTATCACGCACTAGCTCAGGCTTATGAGCAGCATGGATTTCCCAATGCCATCCGCGAACATCACCAGGGAGGAACCACTGGATATTTAGCACGAGAAATCGTAGCAAATCCAACTACTACTGATACTTTGGCAGAAGGTATTGCTGTCGCTTGGAACCCTAGTTTAGCAGGGGCAAAGGTTGAAGATACTTTTGTGATTCTCAAGGATGGAAAGTTGGAAAATCTGACTTTCGATCCCAATTTTCCTAATGTTGAGGTAGAAGGAAGGTTACGCCCTGTACCTTTGTACAATTAAAAATTATGGATTTTCAACAAGTATTCGGTAAACCACCTGAAACTCAAGCCACTGCGCCGGGAAGAGTAAATTTACTCGGCGAACATACAGACTATAACGATGGCTTCGTTCTGCCAACTGCGATTCCTCAATGTACGACGGTACAGCTAGGTTTGAGTAGCGATAGTCAGCATCACTTTTACTCGGAAAATCTCAACGAGCAAGTGAGCATTTCAGATATTAATCATACGCCTTCTGGATTTGCCAGTTATATTTTTGGCTGTATTGAGATTTTGCAAAAAGCAGGACAAACAATACCATCGCTTTGTGTATACGTCAAGTCATCGGTTCCGATGGGTTCGGGTTTGTCTAGTAGCGCGGCTTTAGAAGTGGCAACGCTACGGGCATTACGCCAACTTCTGAAGTTTCCCATTGATGACGTTGAAATTGCCCAATTTGCCCAGCAAGCAGAAATTCAATATGCTGGCGTGCAATGCGGCATCATGGATCAGATGGCTTCTAGCTTGGCTGATACTGAACATATCTTATTTTTAGATACTCGAACTTTAGAACGCCGGGTGATGCCTTTGCCTGAAAATGCAGAGATTTTAGTTATTGATAGCGGTGTACCCCGCACACTTGCAAGTAGTGGTTATAATCAGCGTCGGGCTGAGTGTGAAGAGGCGGCGCGATCGCTCGGAGTTAAGGCACTACGAGATATTACTGATGCTGAAGTAACAGAAAAGCTCCCCGAACCTCTGCGGCGGCGTGCCCGTCATGTGGTTACAGAAGATAACCGCGTCTTAGAAGTATTGCAGGGAGTATCATCTGAACGCTTTGGCGAATTGATGAACGCATCCCACGCCAGTTTGAGAGACGATTACGAAGTGTCTGTACCTGCACTGGATACTCTAGTAGAACTGTTGCAAAAAACTCCGGGAGTATATGGTGCAAGACTCACAGGTGCGGGTTTTGGCGGTGCAAGTGTCGCTTTGGTTGCGGCTGGTGAAGCCAGAAGTATTGCAAATCATGTTCTTGAACAATACAAGCAAGCAGGTAACACCGGACAAATTTTGGTTCCTTCTTTGGAGTTAAGCGATGCAGCCTAAAGTTGTTTATGGAAATGCAGGCGTTGAAGGTGTAAATCGTTGGGGATGGTTTATGGGTCACTTTATCACCCCTGAAGACGATCCGCGTTCCACGGAAATGTTAGAAGTAAAATGGGCTATTCACAAAGCAGGTGAAAGTAGAACTGATTGGGCAGTAAATAACCAAGCTGCGACGCTTTCAATTCTCATTCACGGAGAATTTCGCCTGCAATTTGAAGATAGAGAAATTTTATTATCTCGTGAAGGTGATTATGTTCTTTGGTGTGCGGGTGTGTCCCATTGGTGGATTGCTGAGTCCGACTGCACTATTTTGACTGTCAGATGGCCTTCAAAGCCAGGAGATAGTGTTGAATTGGCTGGAGTGTCAAAGACTTAGTTTGCTAAGTAATTGAGCATAATTAATTTTAATTAGGTTCGATACTCACTCATTTGTCAGGACTACTTTGCTTCTCAACATCAGATTTAAGAGGATGTTTGAAAAGTTTTGGGCGACTAGAAGTCGCGGCTACACAAGCAAAGTCCGCCTGCGCGGACTAACACAAAATCAACCTCTTCAACCCGCGTAGGCGGGTAAAGTCTCGTATAGCCGCGACTTCTAGTCGCCGGGGCTAGTAATAAATTAGACTTTTCAAACAACCTCTAAGATACAAAGTCAGAGACTTAAGCAGGTTGGCTTAAATAATTATCGTTGCGATCAGGCAGAAGCATAAAGAAAAAGGGTTTGAGCTTTATTTACTTTTCTTTACATAGTTTGTTTTTATTGTGCCGACTTACTTATCATTTTCAAAAATCTTTGATATCTACCCTACAGACTTAATTATCTCTATCTTTGGTATTTTTTTTAATCCGTCGAACTCACTTAGTATGAACCCAGAGATGTTTTGGATATGAGTTTGTTTGACGTAAAGCCGTGATTCTGACGAAAGATTGCATCTAATGCGATCGACAAAATATCTACACATAAAATAGAAAATTTATTGCGGCAAAGCTGGAGTCATTAGGCTTTCTTAATCCCTTGGATTGAGAAGGAAAAATTATACAGTGTATAGATTTAACTAAGCAGGATTTGGTTTCATGCTAAAACGTAATTATCTACTTAAACACTTAAACTTTTTACTCACAAATCCAGTATTAGTTATTGTACTAATCCTTACAACATTGACGAGTGGTTGTCAAAAAAACGACCCGGCAGCGAATGCTCAAACCCCGCCAGCATTGCCAGTAAAACTTCAGCAAATTGGCACTGGCACAATCGAAGAAAGTTCCGAGTTTGTCGGATCGTTGGAGGCGCAACAAAAAGTCATACTACAACCCCAAACTCAGGGACGAATCGAATCAATTCTTGTATCGAGCGGTCAGCGAGTGCAGCAGGGTACACCGATCGCATCTTTGAGTTTAGATCAGGCTCAGGCCAATGTCACCAGTGCGATCGCATCTGCTAATTCGGTGCAAGCAGCATTGGGTACTGCTCAAGCAGAACAACAACAAGCCGAAGCTCAACGCACCAAAGCGGCTGCAAATGTTCAACTGCAACGGACACAATTCAATCGTACCCAACAGTTAGTCGGCGAAGGAGCCGTAGCTAGGCAAGAGTCAGACATTGGCCGAAATAATTTACAAACTGCTCAAGCAGACCTGCAAACATCCGAAAAGCAAGTTGCAGCAGCTAGGGCAGCCGTCCGCCAAGCACAGGCAAACATCCGCCAAGCTCAAGCAAGCACGGCTGCGGCGCGAGTCAGCCTCAATTTTAAGCAAGTGGTAGCACCTATTACTGGCATAGTTGGTGAATTTCCGGTCAAGGTTGGAGATTATGTCAACATCGGACAAACAATCACCACACTCACACAAAACGATTCACTGGATCTCAATCTTTCTATACCCTCAAATCGATTGCGCCAATTACAAACGAACTTACCCGTTCAGCTAATCGATCCTACCACCCAGCAAGTGATTGGTACAGGTGCGATTAGCTACATTTCTCCAAATGTGAGTTCTAATCAACAGTCAGTTTTGAGCAAAGCCCGCTTTCGGAATTCACAAGGGCGATTGCGCGATGGACAATACGTTAGAGCTCGCGTGATTTGGAATCGACAACCAGGTATCTTGATTCCCACCGTTGCAATTTCTCGCATTGGTGGACAAAGTTTTGTGTTTGTCACCGAAAACAAAACCGTAAATGGACAACAGCAGCAAGTTGTGCATCAGCGTTTAGTGCGTCTGGGAGATATTCAAGGACCCAATTATCAAGTTATCGGTGGGCTTAAATCCGGCGAAACGATTGTAACTTCTGGCATTCTCAAACTTAGAGAAGGCGCACCAATCCAACCCATATCATAAATCCAGGATAATTTATGATTTTTTCGATCGCGAATACCTTCATTAAACGCCCGGTATTAACTACCGTTTGCACTCTACTGATTCTGATTGTCGGTGGCGTGTGTATTCCGTTGCTGCCGCTTAATTACTTGCCAGATATTGCACCGATTCGCGTTCAAGTCTCAGCTTCTTATACTGGGGCGGATGTGGAAACTGTCGAAACTGCGGTGACAACTACGCTGGAGCGACAAATTAACGGCGTTGAGGGAATGCAGTACATGACCTCAAACAGTTCAGCAGGTAGTAGCAATATTTCAGTATATTTCGGGTCACAGGTAGATAAAAATATTGCTCAAGTTAACGTCCAAAATCGCCTCGCCCGTGCTACACCTCGCCTACCAACAACGGTGCAACAATTCGGTGTGACAGCACAAACATCTTCTACAAGTATTTTGTTAGTCTATGCTCTTTATCCCGAAAATAATGAGTATGACGCGCTGTTTATTAGTAACTATATCGATCTGAATTTACGAGATCAACTGCTGAGAACGCCGGGAGTTGGGGATTTAACGATTTTTGGTGAAAAGCAATATGCAATGAGGTTGTGGCTCGATCCGAATGCGCTGGCAAGTCGAGGCTTAACTGTGGCAGATGTCTCTACGGCATTGCGATCGCAAAACATTCTCGCCGGAGCCGGAACGTTAGGTCAATCGCCTACCCTTCCAGGTCAAAGTTATGAAATTCCGTTGCGAATCAATGGTCAATTTAAAGATGCGTCAGAGTTTGAAAATCTAGTTATTCAAGCCGGAAGTAATGGCAGTTTAATTAAACTCCAAGATGTAGGTCGTGCAGAACTCGGCTCGGAGACTTACAGCAGCAATGCGAGAAATAATGGTAAGCCGTCGATTGGGATAGCAATTTATCAGTTACCTGGTAGTAACGCCCTGGATGTGGCGAAAAACGTTCAGGCTCAGATGGATGAGTTGATGAAAGACTTTCCACCAGGCTTAAAAGCTGAGATTGTCTACGATACCGTGGGATTTGTGCAAGCGTCACTCGAAGAAGTATTGAAAACACTAGTTGAAGCGATCGCTCTTGTCGTACTGGTGATTTTTCTGTTTCTGCAAAACTGGCGTGCTACAATTATTCCCCTGGTTTCCATTCCCGTTTCACTAATTGGGGCGTTAGCATTCGCTTATATATTTAAATTCTCGTTGAATAATTTAACGTTATTTGGCTTAATTTTGGCAACAGGATTAGTTGTAGATGATGCCATTATCGTTGTTGAAGCGATCGCCCGCAAAGTTGAACAGGGAATGCGACCACTTCAAGCATCAGTCGAGGCGATGGATGAACTTACCGGAGCGGTAGTTTCAACGTCGTTGGTATTGATGGCGGTGTTTATCCCGGTGGCATTTTTCCCAGGTTCTACAGGAAAAATGTATCAACAGTTCGCGTTGATTATTGCTTTTTCAATCGCCATATCAACGTTTAATGCTCTTTCCTTTAGTCCGAGTATATCTGCAATTCTGCTCCGTCCACCTCAGCCGACACGTGGCCCGCTTGGTTGGTTTTTTGGTCGTTTCAATCAAATTTTACAATGGATTATTGACAAGTATTTAGCCAGCGTGAATTTTCTGATTCGCCTTCGTTATGTGGTAATCGGATTATTCGTGGTTGGTTTAGCTGCAACTTATTTTATGTTTACCCATGTTCCCACCGGATTTGTTCCGAGTGAAGACCAGGGAATTGTCTTAGGTATTATTCAAGGGCCAGATGGAGTTGCCCTCAACTATACCGACCAAGTAATTACAAAACTCGAACAAATTCTTGAAAAAGAACCAGAGGTGAGTAACGTTTTCGCCACTTCGGGATTTGGCTTTGCAGGTAGTGGCTCAAATCGCGGCGTGTTCTTTGCAAAACTCAAGCCGTGGGAGGAGCGCACTCAACCCAATCAAAGTGCCTCTGGAATCTTAGCCAGAATCAATAAAGAATTTGCAACGATTCCAGAAGCTATTATTACCGCAGTCAGTCCGCCACCAATTCAAGGCTTTAGTACGTTAGGGGGATTTGAGTTACAGCTAGAAGACCGTACCAATGGAAGATTAACAATCAATGATTTTTTTGCGAATGCTCAAGCGGTGCTAGCCCAAGCAAATCAAAAACCAGCGCTCAAAGGCGGCGTTTTTACCCAGTTTACTGCTAGTACACCACAGTTTCAAATTGACTTCGATCGCACTCGTTTAGAAGCACTTAACATCGATTTTCAACAAGCTGTCACCACACTTGGAACTGCAATTGGCTCCCAGTATGTTAACGATTTTACATTGGGACAGCGTAGCTACCGCGTATATGTTCAGGCAGATGCTAACTATCGGCGATCGCCTGATGATATTCGGCGGCTTTATGTGCGATCGGCAAATAATCAAATGGTTCCATTGAGCGAGGTTGCAAAAATCACACCTACTACAGGGCCATCAGTGATTTCCCATTACAACGGCTTCCGCGCGATCGATTTACAAGGTAGAGAAGCATCGGGCTACAGTAGTGGACAGGCGATTCAAGCAATGCAAGAAGCGGTGACTGAAGCAGCAACGCCAGGTGTTGGCAGTGATTGGATTGGAACCGCTCGCGAAGAATTAAGTGCAGGTAACTTAGGGATTTTGATTTTTGGCTTCGGGATCATTATGGTGTTTCTGACGCTGGCTGCTCAATATGAAAGTTATATTGATCCGGCGATTATTCTCTTAACTGTACCGTTAGCGTTGTTAGGCGCATTGAGTGCCTTATCTTTGCGCGGTTTGGTGAATGATGTCTACGCAAACGTGGCGTTAGTGATGCTGATTGGATTAGCGTCGAAGAACGCGATTTTGATCGTCGAGTTTGCCAATCAAGCCCTAGAAGAAGGCGTGACAATTCGACAAGCAGCCGTAACCGCAGCTCAAGAAAGGTTTCGACCGATTGTAATGACTTCAAGCGCTTCCTTACTGGGATTTTTCCCCCTGGTAATCGCCACCGGAGCCGGTTCTGCCTCGCGCTGGTCATTAGGAACAGCCTTATTTGGCGGGCTACTCGTGGCAACAATTCTGAGTTTGCTGATTGTTCCAGTCCTGTACGTAATCATCAAGACTTTGGAAGAACGTTTCTTGAAGAAAAAACCTGCTAAACCCTCCCAACCGCCATCTGGGGATGGAAACGAAGATGGACAATCAAGAGCGATCGCTCATCAACATTCATCTGTAATTATCAAGCAGAATTTTGATGATAACGGACGAAATGATCCGAGTAAATAAAAAAGAAAGAGGGTTAAGGCAAGAAACGCGATGAATCCCCGTCAAGACAAAAGACTGGTTATTGTAGAGACGGCTATTTATCGCGTCTTTGTGATGATTTATCGTATCTTTAGCGATCTAAAATTTTCATTAAAAAACGTGAGTTTGACAAGCCCTTTTTTGACCTCTCCCCCAACCCCTCTCCGACACGGAGAGGGGAGGCAAAACCCTAATTTATCGTTGCTCCTCCCTTTCCCCGTGGGAGAGGGAGGTTGGGAGGGAGAGGTTCATCAAACTCACGTTAAAAAAGTTTAACCAAACCGTATTGAGCGTCAGCCTGCCGTTAGGCAAGCAAAGAGAGGCTTAGTACAGCATTTCATTAATTCGTAGCAAATTAAATTTGGCAATACACGACAATGTTAATGCATCGGCTTGCAATGTTAATGCATCGGCTTGCAATGTTAATGCATCGGCTTGCAATGTTAATGCATCGGCTTGCAATGTTAATACATCGGCTTGCAATGTTAATGCATCGGCTTGCAATGTTAATGCATCGGCTTGCAATGTTAATGCATCGGCTTGCAATGTTAATGCATCGGCTTGCATTGTTAATGCATCGGCTTGCATTGAAAACGCTACATTTCTACGCAAAGCTGTACTTAGAAAGCTAGTTTCATTTTTTCTCTGTTTTTATGAAACCGCTCGGCCTCTCGAAAAACAGGATGGAGGTTATACTATTTCACAAAATGCTTGATACAAATGATTTGTCTCTAACTCTTTCCTCCTGCCCCCTGCCCCCCGCTCCCCTGCGGCTTATTTGTATCAACCTTAAAGTGAAATGGTATTAGAGCTGGGGTTCAGTATCTACTTCAGCCAGAATCGGTACTATTACAAGAGGTAAAGATTAAGTTGTAACTTTGGAAACCACAGAGACAATATAAAGTATCTCCTGATGATTTAGCAAAGTTATAAGCATTGGAGCGAAGCAAATGAACGCTAAATTAATCGTTTTTTCTGCCTTTGTGACAGCATTTGTAGGTGCAGCAATTGGCTTTATTATTGCTAATTTACTTCCTTGCCCTTACACAAGTCAAATGTATAAAGGTTTGGAGCAAAAATACGCGATCGTTGGTGCAGTTGCCGGCTTGCTGATTGGTTCTAGTCAAGAAATGATTCGAGAACTCAAGCAAGAGCGGGATGCAGAAGAAGAATTGCTGCGGGATTTGAACAAAGCTATTCACTCAAGTACAGATCGAGAAAATTTATAACAATTTTTTGACAAAGACTAACAGCTATAGCAAAAATTCCGATCGCGGTTCTGGAAAACTGCAAAGCAAAGCCACCATACTCACAAGTGGTAACTCTGGAATTGGGCGGGTAGTCGCACTTACCTTCGCTCGTAAAGCTGCCGATGTGCTGATGTATGTAGGTGTGTCTATTGGTGATTTGCTGAGTTCAACTGCACTCTGACTGTGAGATGCCTTTGTCTGGAGTGTCAAAGAGTTTAGTTATGTTAACTAATTCGTTATAATTAATATTAATTAATTGTTACAGAGGATTGGCATAAGCCACCAATTTTAAAAATAGTGCGCTACTATCGACAAGCAATAAAAAATCTCCTAGAGGACTGATATTAATACGCCTCTAGTTATAAGTTGAAGAGGATAAAAAAGATGGTTCAAAGTATAGGCGGTATAGTGAAATATTCAGCTACCGACCTAGACCAATTTGCTCAAAAATTGAATAAAGACGGAATTTGTGTGATTCCCGGTGTTTTTGAGCAAAAATTAATTGACGAGTGGGCACAAGCTTTTGAAAAATTATTTCACGATCGTCAAAATCAACCAGGTGGGTTGGCTCCTCGTGAAGTTTCCCGCTACTATCTAACCTTGCCTTGGATTTACCCATTTGCTAATGAGTTAGTTTTTGCCAATCCAGTGATTATGGGTATCCTAGATCGCGTGTTTTACCAAGAATACGTGATGGTTCAGATGGGAGTTGATGTCCCATTCCAGGGTTCAGATTATCAGGAAACCCATCGGGATTTTCGCCCATTATTTAGCGATCGCATAGTTACACCACTTTACGCCCTCGCAGTTAACTTTCCCCTTGTAGAAGTAACGGCAGAAAACGGCCCGTTTCAAATGGCGCGTGGAACCCATGTTATACCGCGTGAAGAGGGATTAGAAAAGGTTGCCAGTGGTGAAATTCCGATGGAATCCTTTTATATGCAGCCAGGTGACGTAATGGTGCGATCGCCTTTAGCACTGCATCGGGGTTCCCCAAATCGGACAAACCACCCAAGACCGATGGTAGTCATGGGCTATGCTATGCATTGGTTGCACACACCAAAGGTAGATTTAACTCTCCCACAAGACTATTATCAAAGCCTCCCAGAAAAACTAAAGCAGATGCTACGGTGTCAGCTAGTAGAAAGCTTACCTAAGAACAAAGTCGAGACTTACGTGAATTTCAAATACTAGTAGTTTTTCAAGGCAACAATGCTTGGTAAATAAGTTTGTAGTAAGGACTTTAGTCCTTGTGTTAAGCACTGAAGTGCTTACTACGTACCAGGCTTTTATTAACTTGACTAACCACTAGTAAAAGAAGGATTTTTGTCATTTCATAGATAATTAAGATGCAAACCTATACTAATCCAGTCTACAAAGGTTATTTTGCCGATCCTTTTGTTTGGCAACACGAAGGCGTATATTATGCGATCGGCACTGGTGCAGCAGAAGCAGAAGGAACGGTAGATGAAATAGCAGACGCACCAAATATTAACTCCAATAACAAATCGCGTGTCTTTCCTCTGTTACGCTCCTTCGATTTTGTGAATTGGGATTTTGTTGGTAACGCGCTACAACGGCCAGATCCAGCCCTTGGCGATAATTTTTGGGCCCCCGAAGTTGCTTACTGCGATCGCCAATTTTATCTCTACTACTCTGTAGGGCATGAAGACAAGAATCATCAGTTACGTGTGGCTACAAGCGATACTCCGTTAGGACCATATCAAGATGTTGGTGAACCAGTCGTAGATCCAAAATCTTGTCCTTTTGCGATCGATCCGCACCCATTCTGTGATGATGATGGACAGTGGTATTTGTTTTACGCACGTGACTTTCTAGATACATCGAATGGAGTACGTGCTGGTACAGCGTTGTTTGTAGACAAACTCCAAACCATGACTAAGCTTGCTGGTGAAGGGAAAGTGGTTTTACGGGCGCGAGCCGATTGGCAAAGGTTTTTAGCCGATCGTTTGATGTACGGTGAAATCTATGATTGGCATACTTTAGAAGGCCCCTGCGTTCGTAAGCATGAAGGTAAATACTACTGCTTTTATAGTGGTGGACGTTGGGAAACTGAGAACTACGGCGTAGATTATGGCGTTGCTGACAACGTGATGGGGCCTTACTCTGATGCAGGTAACGAAACTGGGCCACGGGTGCTAAAGTCTGTTCCTAATTTTGTTAGAGGGCCAGGACATAACTCGATCGTTATTGGTCCAGATGGTAAGACTGAGTATGTTGTCTACCATGCTTGGACGAAAAACATGGATATGCGGCAAATCTGTTTAGATATGCTGATCTGGAAACCAGAAGGCCCATCTTGTAATGGCCCGACCTGGACACCGCAGACTATCAGTAACTATTGAAGCAAAAAGTTGGTAGGAATTGCACCAAAGAAATAACCAAAACCCGCATATATAAGCACCAGCAGATTCATCAAGGGGAACAAAAGCTGGTACAAATGTAGCTAAACCTAAAAGTAAATAAATGACTCCGATAGTCAAAGCAATGTAACGCTCAGTTATTTTTGCTTAATTCTTACAGCACTTGCGTCTATTATGAGGTACACTAGATTAAAATATAAATCCTTTTAAATGAAGTCCTACTCTGTCGATCTTCGAGAAAAAATAGTT
>NZ_JBALDU010000042.1:0-35560 GCF_036917235.1 Nostoc sp. | reverse complement strand
CTAAGTCGAGTCAAGCCAATAAAATACATTTTCACCAACTTAATACATGCGTACTATTCATTAGCGATCGCATTGTGCCAGTTGCGTAAGTCCTGATTTAGAGAAATTGATAACTTTTCCGTATAATTTCTCAGCCTAATTGGTATTACATTAAAGTTTGAAGTGTATTTATTGCCTTAAACTATAAAAAAGCAAGCATATTCTTTGTAAAATTATAAAATTATTAACTTTAAATTTATATTTTTGATTTTTATCTAGGGCGGATAAAAAAAGAATTTCTTAATAATTTATCAAAACAGAATTCAGGAGTCAGAATTCAGGAGTCAGAATTCTGAACGAAAAAGTGGATAGCGCCGGCGGCAAGCGAGTACTCGTACTCTGTAAGAGTTGCAAGCTACGCTTTTAGCGTCTGTCTTTGCTACGCAACGCTACCGCGAACGACACGCTGCGCGAACGTAGAGAGCGTCTGAATAAATGGGTTTAATACCCCCGCCTAATTGAGGCGGTCTACAATTAAGCATGGTGTAAAACCATACCGAACTTGATTCTGACCGGAGGCGGAGCGTCTCCGGCTCCGCTCCTGAATTCTTCTTTTTTATTTTAAATTCACCACAGAGCTTGAATAATATTATGTTTCGTTAAAACAGAATTGCTGCTATAAATAGAACAATGCATTTACATAAAGTTTAATAAATTACTGTAAAAATACGGCAGCATTTACTTACTCGTAATTTTAGAACCGTGCAAATTCATCCTCACTCCAAATTTAACCAAAACCGCGATCGCCGCGAGCAGGGGTTGCAAAAATTGCTCGATCGACTTGTCAGGTCAATAGAGCAAAATGAGTTAGTCCGGCAGACAACCAATCAACTCAGAGAATCGCTTCAGGTCGATCGGGTGGTGTTGTATTATTTTTACGGGCAGTGGGAAGGACAGGTAACTTTTGAATCTTTAAGTTCTCAAGAATTCTCAATACTGGGTTCCACTGGCCCAGATGATTGTTTTAACAACAAGTATGCTGCTTTATACTTAGCAGGACGGGTAAAGGCGATCGCTGATATTGAATTAGAGCCAATCGAAGCTTGTCACCGAGACTTTCTCCGCACTATGCAGGTTCGCGCCAACTTGGTTGCACCAATTGTCATCCCTAGAGGATTATGGGGATTACTAGTAGCACACCAGTGTCAAGGGCCTCATGATTGGTCGCCATCAGATATAGAAATGATGCAAACAGGGGCACAAACCCTAGCAACAGATCGTAACATTCTGGAGAGCTAAAATAATTCGCAATTCATAGTTAAAAGGGCGGTTAGAAACCGCGTCTACACGAGGCTTTACCCACCTCCGTGGGTTTCAAACCCTCAATTTTTTATTAGTCCGCCTCTGCGGACTTTGCTTGTATAGCCGCGAATTTCATGACTGTGTTGGCGAATTGCGATCGCTATCCTCAAAAGCTTGAGATGTCGTAACTTCTCACCCCAAAAATTGCGGTTTACATGAATTCGCCCTGGTTCTCTACCAGCACTAATTTTTCTAAATAAGGAGAAAGAATTATGAAATTTGGTTACACGGTAATCTGGGTAGACGATGTAGTTAAAACAGTTGAGTTTTACGAAAAAGCCTTTGGTCTAGTTCGTCGTACTCTCCAGGATAAAGGACAATCTATCTGGGCAGAAATCGAAACCGGAAACACTACACTAGCTTTCTCTTCTAGTAGCGAAGTACAGAAGTTATTTCCTAGTGGCTTCCATCCGAACGATCCCACACAACCACCGCCATTAATCCAGATATCATTTATCACGCCCGATGTTGGCAGCGCTTACATGAGAGCGATCGGGGCTGGTGCAAAAACACTAGATGCTCCTAAATCCCAGCCTGGGGGAAAAACTATTGCTCGTGTCCGCGATCCCAATGGTGTGCTGGTGTCGCTGGTGAGTGGCTAGGTAATAAATTACCTTAAACATGATTAATTGGGCTGAAGATTGCGATCGCTAGAGTTAAAATCAACACCTAAAATACTATTTATAAAATAAATCTTCAGTAGGGTGTGTTACGGCTTTAGCCTAACGCACCGCTTTCTATAGCGGTGTATTAAGCACTTTAATTATATTTTTCGTGGCAAATCATATTGAAATATGCGCCCAACACAACTTACAGTATTTTTATTTTTACTTGCTAAATAACCTCTGATTTTCCCACGCGAGAGCCGATTACTGGCAATTAAGAATTGCTAGATTATTAAACTTACTATTATAAATAAAATTCTTTTTATTTAATTTGCCTTTAACAGGGTTGCAGCAGACAGACAAAATTATTGCGATATCTTGCTCTGTACTACAATGTATGATCATATTTAAAATATGTATAGTTTATTTACACAACGCAATCTTCCAAACGATGAAATATGGGTAGCATTGCTGCATAAATCTTTTACTTACCTCCGATAAGTTAACACAGGTTCCCATTAAGGATACCTGGTTTGATATTTCCATTCCGGAATAGCCAATAGGCTTTACCATAAACAGGACTTTAATCATGACACAACAAATAATTCGTGAAGCGCCTGCGCCTGAACCGTTAGAAGGTCAACAGACAAACGCATTCTTCTACGTCCCTGCGCCTAATGAGCCTATTCTCAATGTCAACAATATTCAAGGCAACATTCTAGGTGGGTTCAATAAAGACTACCAAGCCCTTTTGTTCCTTGAAATTGAAAATCCAAATGCCTTTAAGCACTGGCTGAAGTCACAAATTAATTTTATTGCCACCGCTTCAGAAGTTATTGCCTTTAACCGCCTATTTAAGTCCGCAAGACAACGACGAGGCCGCGAAGGTACTGTTAAGGCAACCTGGGTGAATGTAGCTTTCTCCTTTGAGGGGCTGAAGAAACTAACCAATGATGCCGACTCATTTACGGATAAATCCTTTAAAGCTGGACTAGTAGCACGCGCAGCCGATCTGAAGGACCCAGTAGACAAAGATGGTAAGCCCATTGGCTGGGTTGTGGGTGGGCCGGATAATGGCAAAGTTGATGTGGTTTTCATTATTGCCAGCGACGAACGCGCAGACTTGTTAGCAGAAATCTCGCGGATTTTAGAAAGCATTGTGGCATTTACAGATGGGAAAGGCAACGCTAAGAGCAGCGGAGCCAGAATTACCTTCTTGGAAGAGGGAGCCAACTTACCCGCACCCCTGTCTGGACATGAGCATTTCGGCAACCTGGATGGAATATCACAACCTGGTATTCGTGGCCGGGTTGCTGATAATCCTAAAGACCTTCTGACTCCTCGGCAGAATCGAGAGAATAAAAACCAGGGTAAACCAGGACAGGATCTTCTGTGGCCAGGAGAATTCGTTTTTGGCTATGAGGGTCAAAAGGATGATGCTGAAACGTTGGAACATAGCAAAGGTGAGGTTGTGTCGGCCGGACTACACTGGGCGAATGATGGCTCTTACCTTGTATTCCGGCGATTGCGTCAAGATGTGTATAAGTTCCACAAGTTCTTAAACGATATTGCTGTTGACCTAGACACCGATCCTCGAAAGGTGAGTGCAAAGCTGATTGGTCGCTGGCCCAGTGGTGCTCCCACTGTCCGCACGCCGGAGGAAGATGCCCCAAGTTTGGGTAATGATGACAATGCCAATAATGATTTTGAATTCAACGGTGACGATCCGCCAGATGGAAAATTCTTCAAAAACGACGTAGTTCCTCCTTCCAAAGATGCAACGGGTCTGCGCTGCCCGTTTATTGCCCATACCCGTAAGACTTATCCACGCAATGACAAAACACCAGGAGGTGGAGGACCAGGGCCAGAAGAGATTGACCGCAGTGAAGTGACTACTCAAACACACCGCTTGCTCCGTCGCGGTATTCCTTATGGTCCGGTGTCTCCTTCAACACCGAACAATCCGCTACAAGACGCGAACTTTGTCGATCGCGGTCTCCACTTTTTGGCTTATCAGACTTCGATTGTAGAGCAGTTTGAGTTTGTCACTAAGTTCTGGGCCAACAATCCAAACTTTAGTGAGGAGGCTGCTAAAGGCCACGAGTTTGAAGGTAAATTAACTCTTGGTCACGATCCAATTATTGGTCAAAGTGAAAATAATAAACCAAATGGCGATCGCACACGCAAGTTCTTTATCCACCTTGAGGATGACCAAAATCAACCTCAAACTAAGGAGTTGACTGCACCTGAAGACTGGGTAATTCCTACTGGTGGCGGCTACTTCTTTGCACCCTCGATTTCTGCTTTGAAAGAAGTATTGACAAATTAAGGATTTTAGGTAACTAGAGACAGAACCATTTGATGGCGATCGCATCGAACTGCAAACTTCCCCAGTTTTGTCTGTCAATAAATGCCAGCGCTTATGCCACAGTGGTCGATATCATGGGGTTTGTAGACCATTAGGGAAATAATGAATTATGAATTTTGTTTTGCATCATTCATAATTCATTTATTTTTCTCTATTCCCCAATCTCAAACCTCAAATTTTATGGATTCAAATCCAGCATTGTGTGCTGCGATCGCCAATTACATTACCACCAATCCTCAAAAACGAATTACTTTCGCCCAATTCATGGACATGGTATTATACCACCCTGAATACGGCTACTATTCCAGCGATGCACTCAAAATTGGCTTTAAAGGTGGTGATTTTTTCACCTCTCCCAACCTCTGCTCTGACTTTGGTGAGTTACTAGCGGAACAATTTTTGCAAATGTGGGAGATTTTAGGAAAACCCATACCATTTTCTTTGGTAGAAATGGGAGCAGGTCAAGGATTGCTAGCTTTGCATATCCTTAAATATCATCAGCTACACTACCCAGATTTTTTTACGGCACTAGAGTACATAATTGTTGAAAAGTCTCCAACTTTAAGACAAGAACAGCAGCAACGCTTGCAAGATTTCCCTGTGCGTTGGTGTAATTTAGAAGAGATACCACCAAATGCGATCGCTGGTTGCTTTTTCTCTAACGAGTTAGTAGATGCGTTCCCCGTGCATCAATTTATCCTTGAAACGGGAGAACTCCGAGAAATTTATGTAACCACAGATAGTAATGAGAAAGAAACCTGCTCATCATTTGTGGAAGTCACAGGGGAACCTTCAACGCTCCAACTAGCTGAATATTTAGACTTAGTGGAAATGAACTTTACCCAAAGTACATATCCAGATGGCTACCGTAGTGAAATTAATTTAGCTGCTTTAGACTGGTTGAGTATAGTAGCAGACCGCTTGCAGCGCGGCTATGTGTTAACAATTGATTATGGCTACCCCGCCAGGCGTTACTACAATCCCAGGCGATCGCAAGGAACGTTACAGTGCTATTATCACCACCGCTTCCATGACAATCCTTATATTAATATTGGGCGACAAGATATAACTGCCCATGTTGACTTTACAGCTTTGGAACGCTGGGGCCAGAAGTGTAACTTAAAGAATGTTGGTTTTATCCAGCAGGGATTATTTTTGATGGCATTGGGGTTAGGCGAACGTATTGCAGCCCTTTCCGAGCAAAAGCAACCTCTCTCGCAGTTACTACAGCATCGGGACGCACTACACCAACTTCTAGATCCCACAGGACTCGGCGGCTTTGGAGTCTTAATTCAGAGCAAAGGTCTGGACAAGACAGAAATTTCTCAACCATTAAAAGGATTGATCCTGCCAGAGTAAGCGTAAAGTTGAAAAGTTAAAACTCTATTTAAGAATGCAGTATCAGTCTTATTTGGACTAGCATAACAGTGATTACAGTAAAGTTAAACACACTACCAAAGTAATAATTATGTCCACTCATGACCTGTTAATGCTAGTAACACTACTTACCCCTGGTATATTACTTTCAGTGATAATTATGTTAACTTTTGCTGCCGGTGGTTGATTGCCAGAGTTAGGAAGTAAGAAAACTGGGATTTAGGACTGTATTTTAAATTTCAAATGACTACTTCCCAACTAAATTTGAATCAAACAATGCGCTGTTCGCGATAGGCTATAACGCTCAATGAATCGCTCTAAGCGTTGGCGTAGCCTCTCTAAAAGTTGCTATGTCAAAAGCTTTAGGCAACGCTTACGGTGATGCTGTACTAAAGGAACGTAAAAAATGAAGGTGGCATTTCTGGGAACTGGACTGATGGGACTACCAATGGCTCAAAGGTTATTAGCCGCAGATATACAGCTAATTGTCTACAATCGTACCCCAGAAAAATTAGCACCACTACAAGCATCTGGGGCTGAAATTGCTACACATCCCCGCCACGCCATTCGTGCTGCTGAGTGTGTAATTCTCATGCTGACTAATGCCCCGGCCATTTATAATGTGTTGCTTTCAGATACTGCTTGGCAAACTTTGAAAGGGCGCACAATCATCCAAATGGGAACAATTACGCCCACAGAAAGCCAGGAAATTAGAGATGCAGTTGTTGGGGGTGGTGGTGAGTATTTAGAAGCGCCCGTATTAGGGGGTATCCCAGAAGCAAAAGCTGGCAAGTTGAGTGTTATGGTAGGGGCCGAGCCAGAACAATACGAACATCACTTGAAGTTACTCCAAAATTTTGGGACAGAACCTTTACTTATCGGGCCAGTGGGATCTGCAGCGGCGCTTAAATTGGCACTAAATCAACTAATAGCTTCTCTAACAACTAGCTTTGCTCTGAGTCTCGCTTTTGTCCAGCGTCAAGGTGTCGATGTTGATGTGTTTATGCAAATCTTGCGCGACAGTTCCTTCTACGCACCTATCTTTGACAAAAAGCTACAACTGATGTTAGATGGCAATTATGCCGATCCCAATTTCCCTACAAAATACTTACTCAAAGATACGGAATTATTTATCTCGGAAGCAAAATCTCAAAGTTTGGATCTCAGCAGTATTAAAGGAGTGCGGCAAATCTTGCAAACAGCCGTAAAAATGTCATTTGCTGACGATGATTACTCATCATTATTTTCAGTCATTAAGGAATGGGGAGAGGCGATCGGCGAATAAAGACTTTAAGCTCATCTCACACCTCAAGTCTGTGGATTGTGGGGAAAAGGGTAAGGGTTAAAGGGTAAAGGTATAAAATTTTCCCTTACCCTTTAACCTTTCCCTAACATCTTGCAAAAGCTACTGTTGCAAGATGTCTAAGCAAGCTACGCCCACCGTCTTCCTTTCAAAGAAGCAAGTGTTGTTAGTTTCGTCAACTTATTCGCGTAGCATCTCTGACAGCAGTTTATTCTCACGTCAAGTGGCGTTTGACGAGCAAAGCCCAACAAATACCTTGGTCATATTGGGCTTCGCTAACACTCAAGACAGTAAGTGCAATTTTTCTTAACCTAAGCGCATCGCCTGATATGCTCCTCAAAAAAGATAAATTAAAACTTTTTAAAATTAAAATATAGTCAAATTCCGAATATACTTTTGGGATTAAGACTTTTGTCTTAGTATTTGCACGTAGATAAATATTTAAAAGGTATAAAATGAGGCTTTTCACAATTGGTGATAGTGTTTCTCAAGGCTTTATGTCTTTGGCAGCAGCGCGGACAGACCTTTGTTTTTCAACTTTGATTGCTAGGTCAATGGGGCAAGCAGTTGGTAGTCAATATCTCTATCCTGAATGGTTAATGGGCGGACTACCAGCCAATATTGAGAAGATTCTACGACGTTTGGAAAAAAAATATGGCTCAGATATCAACGCCCTACATTGGCTGACCATATTGCCAACTCTTGAGAGTGTACTTGATGAAACTGAAGATTTCTTTGAACGGGGAGCAGGTAGTGCTGAACACCCTTATCCAGGAGGAATTGAATTCTTCCACAATGTAGCAATTCAGGGCTTTGATATTGCTGATTCTTGGATGATAACACCCAATATTTGTAAGTATCAAATTAAACTTAGTAACGACAAGGGAGATGGCAAGCCTGGTTTCTTGACTCTGCCCAATGCTGCCTTTTATCGAATTGCACTTAAAGTTCTCAACCCGTCTTTAAATCCTCTTTTTAACGACTATAGCCAACTTGATTGGTTGAAGCATCATGCAACCGCTCCAGGGGGAGTTGAGAATTTAATTCTCTGGTTAGGAGCAAACAATGCGCTTGGAACTGTGATCGGTTTAGAAATTAATCAAACTCCCAACGATCCAAATCAGACTCTTAACACCCCAAGCCAAGATCCCAAATCATTCCGTGAGGTAAGAGAACAATGGAACCTGTGGCATCCCAATGATTTCGAGGCTGAATATCGAGAATTGCTCAATCGGGTTGATGGAATCATGCAAAACAACACCAACCCTAATTGGAATGTCTTCATTGGGACAGTACCGCTTGTAACTATTGCGCCATTGGCAAAAGGCGTAGGTTCAACCACTGAAATTGATGTGCCGGGAGAAGACAAACCTTCAATCTACTACAAATACTACACTTATTTCCCCTTTGAAGAGGATACGGTTAGAGAGACCGGAACCTTATACCTGACGCTACAAGATGCCCTCTATATAGATGACTGTATTCGCACATACAACAAAGTAATCAAAGAACTGGTCAAGAGTAAGAACAGTCAACATTCGCAAGCACGCTATCATATTGTCGATCTTGCCAATGCTTTACAACAAATTGCCTTCAAGCGAAATGCTGGACAAGTGCAGTATGAATTCCCAGAAGAATTCAAGTTTGCCTATCCCCAGGTCAATACAAAATACTACCACGCAGACACAACTGGACGACTACGACAAGGTGGACTATTTAGTTTAGATGGGATTCATCCATCTGCCATTGGTCAAGGGTTGATAGCTTACGAATTCCTCAAAAAGATGAAAGATGTTGGAGTTGTTAATAACACCCAACTAGATTGGAAGTCGATCTTTTCCAGCGATCAACTTTATTCGCAACCTATTACTTTGATGCATGAATTTTACGACAATAAAGAATTTGCTGAAACCATCATCAAGCTATTTGGCAGAAATCCCCTTGCCAGAAACCCAGTCAAGAATTGAAGATTTGGTTAAGCTAAGGAGTTTAATCCTAGATTGTCTCTGGTCATAGCGTCGTAATTATTTCAGTAAGAAAACTTAACGTCTTCAAGGATGTTTGAAAAGTATTTTTGTAACATCTAAATCTCGAAAACCTAACCCTTCCTCGCCCCCATTCTCTTGTAGGGAATGGAGTTTGAAACTCTCTCGACCTTTTGGGGAGAGGCTGGGAGATAGATTTTGAGTATATGTACTTTACAAATTTTCAAACAACCTCTTACTGAGGATAAAGATTAGTAATACTGCTCACTATCGGCGATATTAAGATGCTTAGTGAGTAGCTAGACTGTGGTCTATTGACTCGAAAATTGCTCTAATAGACAATCACTGACCATTAATAGTAGTTGATTGAGGAAATGGTAGAGATTCAGGCACGGGCGAAGGCTGAGGTTCGGGTTGAGGATTGAGAAAATCCTGCCAAGTCTTAATTTGTTCTTGCGCTGCACTGTAAGCAGCACTACCGCGTGGAACCGATTTGGCAATGTCAATGCCTCTAGCAATATCAGACTGACCTTGAGTGCGTGCTATTTCTAACAATTGCTGACTCCATTGGTCAATAGCCTGATTTGCATCCATACGTAAGATGCTATTGTTTGAAACTCGATCCGCCAGTCGTATTGCCTCAACTAAGGCTTCTGGAGTGCCAGCCGCACCCACTTCCTGGGCTTTTTTCCAGTTTTCTCTAGTGCGGATTTGCCCTTCCCAGTCATTGATCGCAGTTTGTGCTTCTTGTGAAAGCGCCCTTCCCGATGAAGCAATTTGTTGAGCTGTGCTAATGGCGGCGGTGAGATTGCCACTCTGGGCCAGTTCTTGTGCTTGATCTAAGTAAGGTTGATCTTGAATTCGCTCAATCTTTCCTACCCAAGTACGAATTTTTTTCCGTGCTTCTGGATATAATGCGCGACCTCTACGAATTTCGCTGGCTTGAGCGATCGCAGCTTGTAAGGAGTTAATATCCTCGAATATTGCTATCTGTTCGGCACGGTCTAAGTAAGGTTGATCTTCAATTGTCTCCACTTGGGCATTCCAGCGGCCTATCTCTTGCCTTGCTTCTGCGCCTCTAGGGTTGCTAGCAGGAATAAGCTGTACTTGGGCGATCGCTGCTGTTAAATTCGGGACTGTTCCCTGACTAGCTAATATTCTCGCTTTTTCCAGATGGGCAACATCTTCAATTTCCAACTGCCAACGAGCAATTAGTTGCTGTGCTTCGTTATACACTGGTCTAGAAGGATCGATTTGTTGTGCTTGAGCGATCGCTGCCTCTAAACCAGAAACATTACCAATCCAAGCACTCCTTTTGGCGTCAGCTATGGCAATAAAGTCATCGGTTTCGCCTTGTAGTTTCGTACTTTCCGGTATTTGCCTAGCAATATTCAGCGCTTCATCCGCATCCTGCTTGTCTAGTTTCGCCTGTGCCAATTCCAGCATTTTGCGTCCAAATGCCGGAACCGCTTCCTGAGCTTTTTGGTAAAGGTAACTTTCCTGCCCAATGGACTCGGCTAACTTGATCGCTTCTAGGATATTATCGACTACTTTGCTGTTTGCTAAACTTTCGGCTTTTCCTAACTTATCGCCATCTTCCCGTGCTGTGGCAATTAGACGATTCAATTGGTCGTATTTAGTACCCGCCCAATATTGATTGTCTACGCGCAGCATTTTAGCGGATAACATGAAAGCCGATTGCCAGCGCCGTTCCTTTACTTCGGCGATCGCACCGTTGTATGTGGCTTCAGCCTTCGACCAAATGGACTGCCATTTGTCAACTTGTTCATCGACTATTTTATAAGCTGCTACATCTTCGGGTATCTTACGAGCAGTCGCGATCGCTTCCTCTAAATTTCCGGTTTGGAAACTTTGATCGGCTAGCTTCAAAATATCCCGCGACCATTCTTCGATGAAACGATCGATTTCTCCATGCAACGGGTGATTTTGTGGTAGTTGCTTCACCAGAGCGATCGCTTGCAATAGGTCGTTCACTGTTTGCTTAGAAGCCGCTAACTGAGCGCAATGTAGCCGTACAGAAGCACTAGCTAGCGGCCAGAAAATCGATGGGCAATTAGGGGCAGCTGGCAACTTTAGCAGCATTGCCATTGCCAAGAATCCTACACTGCCGGGAATCAACATTAGTAGTACTAGCCACAATGTCCAGCTTTTCATCCAGCGTGGCCATTTCCCAGAAGTACTACTGAGTTGGGCAGTTTCTTCTGAATTACTATTTATAGGTAATCCTTTCGTATGGTTTTTTTTTCGCCGCTTCACTGACTTGGAGGTAGAACCAGTAGCTGGGACATCAAATGGCTGAGTTTCACCGAATTGTTCTGTTCGGGATAATCTTTTGCTTTGATCTGGCTCTCTTCCACTGGCTGAAGACCAACTGTCTGGAATATCCCGCTCTGTCATCTCTCACACCAAAATAATTGAATAGCGCTCTGTTTTAGGTTGATAATTCCATTGTTGACATAGTAACTTTCTCATCATTAAAAAGCTACTTTTTTGATTATCTCTCTTCACAGAGTACCATTATCAATCTCAAAAATCAGTGCTATTTTATACTGTATCCTCAAACAGCAGATTCGGCTTGCAAATCGGAAATTAGTTGAGCTAACTGATCGCTACTTGCCTGGTAAACGTTGCCGCAAAAGTCGCAAGTTGCTTCAGCACCATCATCCTTAATAATCATATCTTGCAGTTCAGCTTCTCCCAAAATCTTCAGTGCCCCCAAAACGCGATCGAAAGAGCAACCACAGTGGAAGCGCAACATTTGGCGTTCGGAAAAGATTTCCAACCCCATATCTCCCAATAAATCACCAAAGATTTCAGGTAAGGTCTTCCCAGCTTGTAATAACGGCGTAAATCCTTCTAGACCAGCAACCCGTGATTCTAACGTTTCTACTAAGGCTTCGTCTCTGGCGGCTTTGGGTAATATTTGTATCAGTAATCCACCCGCGGCAGTTACTCCGGTTGCTCCCACGAACACACCTAAAACTAAAGCCGAAGGTGTTTGTTCGGAATTCACGAGATAATGAGCGACATCATCACCAATTTCGCCAGAAACTAGTTCTACCGTACTAGAGTAAGGATAACCATAACCGATATCCCGCACAACGTAGAGGTAGCCGCCACCCACAGCACCACCAACATCTAATTTCCCCTTGGCGTTGGGAGGCAATTCTACAGATGGATTCCCGACATATCCACGTACCGTACCATCTAAGCCTGCATCTACTAATATGCCACCCAAAGGACCATCGCCCTTCACGCGAACATTTACCCTCGCTCCAGTTCGCTTCATACTAGAAGCCATTAACAAACCCGCTGTCATAGTCCGACCCAGTGCTGCCGTTGCCACATAAGAAAGCTTATGGCGCTGCCGTGCTTCTTCTGTTAAACGTGTGGCGATCGCACCTACGGCACGAATTCCACCTTCGGCTGCTGTTGCACGAATTAACTGATCCGCCATGAATAACCTTACATTTCTTAACAAGTTCACTTTTTCTATTCTAAGTTCTCTGCTGCGAGAAAAGTCACTTAGTCATAATCAGTGATTGTATTTGCAATATTAGAAATAGCGATGTCTTATCTTTAGGTAATCCGAGAAAAATGCTGGGTAATTTTCAACAAAGCCAACTGCGGATCGAAATCGAAGCATCAACAGATGCAATTCGTGACAGTCTTCTGCATCCCGTGCAACTAAAAAAATGGCTTTTAGGGCAACGTTTTGCGCCAGGTATGCCAGAAGAACTGCTTCCTGGATTCCAGTTTACAACCTGGACTGGGCCAGTCGCGATTCATCATCAAGTAAACGTTGTCAAATCCAATTGTCTCCGCTTAGTACTCAGCGGAGGCATTGATGGGTTCCACGAATGGTACTGGGGAGAAGGTTGGGTACAGTCCCGCTTGGAAGGAATTTCAATTTTGCCCTTGAATTTGGGTCAAACACTCAGCTTGTTGAGCTTGCGTCACTTTTTAGCAACTCAAGAACATTGAATCGACTGAACGTAGAAAAGGGATTTTCCTTGTCTCTATGGCTAGCCCTTTCAAGGTAACTCGAAAAATCTCTTTTTTCTCTTTGCGCCACGGACACTTTGCTTCAGTAGGGAAACCCGCTCATGCAAGTGTCCTTTTCTGTGGCTCTGCGGTTTAAAAGTAATTTATCTAACGACTCTAGACGCAGAGAACACAGAATTGCATAAGTTAAAATCCTTAAACCCTAATGCACCATGTTGACCACTTTCTAGAATCATGGGAATTAATTCTCTCTTGACCAATTTATAGCGAGTATCAGTGCCATCATCATATTTCAGGTATTCATTCAAAGGTTAGTTTTGGGCTGGTTATAGCCATTGCTTTCCCTCGCATATCTTTACCTTGGTTTTACGACCAATACTGAACAATTAGCCTCTTCTACAACTTGACTGCTAACAGAACCCTGAACAATTCGTTTCATCCCCATTAAGCCCCGACTACCAATTACGATCAAGTCAGTTTTATAAATATTGGCAAGACGAATAATCTCTTCAGCGGGATCGCCAGTTACTAACTCTAACTCACTTCTGGCTGATAACTTTTCCTGATATAATTGCAGTTGCTTTTCAATATGAAAATAAGAAAACGTTGGGGATTCTGGCTGAGGGCGATCAGCAGGTAGTTCTATTTCTGACTCTGGTGTGAGAAACACATGACAGAGAATAACTTTGGCGTCTTTTGAAAGCACCAAATTATCTAAAGCTTGAATTACTCGTTCTGAAATATCCGAACCGTCCAGAGCTACCAAAACACTATTTAGCACTGCTCTCGTCTCCTAAAGAGTAGACTCCTTACATACATAAGTATCTAGCAAAATTAGTCGGCAGTGACACTAAACTAATTTTTTATCTGAAAACTTAGTTTATAGATTTAAAGCTAAGCCATAGGTAAGTGAGCTTTGCGACACTTTAATAAGAACGGATTATAGCAACTTTTCTGGAGAAGCTTTTCATGAGTTTATGGGAGAGGAAAAGCCTCTCCTATAAACTACTGTCTATTGGCAATGCCCGACTTATGGACGCTTAAAGCGTCACTCAAGCCAGTCCCGACGAAACGAGTTTCACAACCACGCATGAAAATGTTCTAGGTACTGGTATTTTTACTCAGCACTGGCTTATCAGAAAAAATTAAGCATTCCAAATCACTCTTCTTGCTGAATTCGGCGTCGGACTGAATCAGCATGGGAAGGTAAACCTTCTGCTGTTGCTAGCACATCAATAGCACCAGCCACATTTTGCAGTGCGGTTTGGGAGTATTGAATAATACTAGAGTGTTTAAGGAAAGTTTCAACACCCAATGCTGAGGCATAGCGAGCAGCACCAGAAGTTGGCAAGGTATGATTAGGACCTGCCAAATAGTCTCCTACAGCTTCTGGTGTTGAGTAACCCAAAAAGATTGCCCCAGCATGACGAATCTGTGGTAACAGTGCCCAAGGGTCTTTGATTTCTAATTCCAGGTGTTCGGGGGCAAATTCATTAGAGAGTTCTGCTGCTGCTTGGAGCGATTCCACAACGATAATTAAGCCGTAGTGAGCGATCGCTTTTTCTGTGTCTATTCGCCGTGGATGATCTACTAACTGTCTTTCCAAGGCTAATTGCACGTTTTTCGCCAAAGCAGCATCAGTCGTCAACAAAATTGCTGCCGCCATTGGATCGTGTTCGGCTTGGGCCAGCAAGTCAGCAGCTACATGCACCGGATTTGCTGTCTCATCGGCAATCACCAGCACTTCGCTGGGGCCTGCCAAAGAATCAATCCCGACGGTTCCGTAGACAAGTTTTTTCGCTAGGGTGACATAAATGTTACCAGGGCCAGTAATCACATTCACTTTCGGAATTGTTTCTGTGCCATAGGCTAAAGCGGCGATCGCTTGTGCGCCCCCAATGCGATAAATTTCTTGCACCCCTGCTTCTTGGGCAGCTACTAAGACTGCGGGATTAATTGCACCCCCTGGTCCTGGTGGTGTCACCATCACCACGTGGGGTACAGCAGCAACACGAGCCGGAATTGCATTCATCAGCACGGTACTGGGATAGGCGGCACGGCCACCAGGCACATACAACCCGGCTCGGTCTACGGGAGTGTAGCGTTTGCCCAGCACTACTTCATCGTCGCCAAAGTGTACCCAGCTTTTCGGTACTCGCTGACGATGAAACGCTTCAATTTGGCGGCAAGCTAGCCGAACTGCACTCAACAACTCTTTTGATACCTGTTGATAGGCTGCATCCAGTTCCGAGCCTGTAACTCGGAGTTCTTCTGCTTTCAGGGTTTGTTTGTCAAATTCGTCAGTGTAATGCAATACAGCTTTGTCGCCTTGGCGCTTCACTGCTTGCAAAATTTCCCGCACCGTTGCTTCTTTGTGAAGTACCTGTTCGTCATGGGTGCGATCGCAGATCCGTTGTAGTTCTGCTCTAACGTCTGCCTGCTGAGTAATAATTCGCAGCATGGAGTAAGGACAATGCCAAAATTATAATATTGCCACCTGAGATTTAGTATTGCTCTTGACCCACTAGGGTGTGGAAGCTGACTCTAATTCTCTTCTCTAGCTTAACCTGGATTTTTTTTGATACTCTCAAGGCTACCAGCGTATAGTTTGCTTGAGAAGGCGACTTAATTGCTCAATCCGACAAGCCTTGAAAGCTAGCGGCAGCAAGCAGGTGTGCCATTTCCCGCTACCCTTACACCCTTTCCTCAATTCTTATGGGGTGTAGATGGTGTGTTTACAGGTCCAATCCCCTGAATTTACAGGGGGTAGGGTCTGAGTATAATTTTTACTTAATTTCCCTAACTTTTAGCAGTTAATGTCTGTACAGGCAGGATATATCGGTTCTATATTTGATAATCCCTGAAATTTAGCAGTTTGCAGCTCCTACCTCTAAACAATACATCTGGTTTACGGACAAATTATATTTATTGGCAATCACACTGCTTAATCAGGTTGTGATGAGTTAGGGTGACAGTTATTTAGATGTACTTTATTTTAACGCATTTCCTCTATTGACGAAATACTGAATTGGCGAGTAGAGACTATGGAGCTAATACTTGTATTCAAATATTGATCTTCATTCATGCCCAATACCTAATCGCATAATTTTTTTAGGAAATTATAACATTGGTAATTTGGATGCTATATTAGTAAGTCTAGTAGTGTGTGTAGATAATTAACAATCGTATTTTTGGAATTGACTGTGGCGAATACAAAGTCTGCTCTTAAGCGTGCCCAAATCGCAGAACGTAACCGACTGCGTAATAAATCTTACAAATCAGCAGTCAAGACGCTGATGAAGAAATACCTCAATGCTGTAGCTGCCTATACAGCTAATCCTACTCCAGAATTAAAACAAGAAGCACAGTCCCGGTTGTCCGAGGCTTACGGCAAAATTGATAAGGCGATCAAACGAGGTGTTCTTCACCCAAACAATGGGGCAAGGAAAAAATCAAGATTGGCTCACAGACTAAAACCCGTCACACAAATAGCTGAGTAGTCATTGGTAATTTGTCCTTAGTCATTGGTAACAAAACAAACGACAAATGACGAAGGACAAACAACATAGACGCGCCAGCGGCTTCCCGCAGGGTAGGGCAAAAGATGCAACTGATAGACACGCACGTACATCTCAACTTTGATAGTTTTCAGCCGGATTTAGCAATAGTGCGATCGCGGTGGCAAGAAGCAGGTGTAGTGCGTTTAGTGCATTCCTGTGTTCACCCGGAGGAGTTTTCTAGTATTCAATCCATAGCCCAAGAGTTTCCCGAAATTAGTTTTGCTGTAGGATTACATCCTTTAGATGCTGATAAATGGAATAGCGAGACAGCCGAGAAAATCAAAACTTTAGCGAGTTCTGACTCGAATGTGGTAGCAATTGGGGAAATGGGGCTGGATTTTTACAAAGCTGATAACTATGAGCAACAGTACATGGTGTTCGAGTCTCAGTTAGCGATCGCATCTGAACTAAACTTACCAGTGATTATCCACTGCCGTGATGCTGCCGTGGCAACCAAAGAAGTGTTGCAGAAATGGCGGGAACTCAAAGGAGAAAGAGTGCGGGGTGTGATGCATTGCTGGGGAGGAACACCTGAAGAAACTCAATGGTTTCTCGATCTAGGCTTCTATATCAGCTTTAGCGGTACGGTAACGTTTAAAAATGCCAAAGCAATCCAATCCTCCGCTGCAATGGTAAGTAGCGATCGCCTCCTGATTGAAACAGACTGCCCATTTCTCGCTCCAGTTCCAAAACGGGGCGAGAGGCGCAACGAGCCTGCCTACGTAATTTATGTAGCCGAGCAAGTAGCTAAACTGCGTCAGGAAACGGTAGAGGCGATCGCCCATCAAACCACCGAAAATGCCTGTGAATTATTCGGGTTGTCAATATCAGATGTGTTCTAGTATCTTTTGTTAAGTTGTGTAAAAAAAATAAATCTATAGGGGGACAAAAATATGCTAATATTATTCCCTCAAAAACATTTTGCTTGCGTCATAATGATAAAAGAAGGAGCATAAAACTTCCGATCTTAATCTTCCATGCTGTTATGGCTTGTCCATCCTCAAAATCTCTACAAGCGGATGCTCTTCACACATGACTAACTGTGCCAACCTGAATTGAGCTAAACTTTTGCACAACGTCGGTTTACATTGTATTGAACCTATTCAAAATCGTTAAACATAAAATTGCCTTGTGAGTACAATCCAGCAAAATGAAGTGATTCTGATTCAAAACCGACAAGGTGCGGATCGTTCCCTCAGTCTTAGGATATCTAAAATATCACTGAGAGTATAAACATCGGGGTGGATTTAAAACACACTGTATGGAGCTGCGTCAGGAAATTAAGGCGCTTTTTGGAGGGGAAGTGAAGAAAGTAAATCAAATTCAGGAATATTTTAACTGGATATTCTATTTGAAATGGGCATTGGGGAGCCAGGGCGTTGGGCGGCTGTGCCGACTTTTATCCCTGCTCTTAAGCAAGCTACGCGCAGCATATGCTGTCCGAGAAGTTAATGGCTCCATTGGGCATGAGATGCAAAGGGAAAAGACTTTCAGTAACTTTTCCCATACTTTCATAGTACCCATTACCCATTACTTAGTCCCTTATTAGGGCCAATTTCTTCCTTGTGAAAATTGTTCGTTCCAGCCAAAGTTAATGGCTGCTTTTGCCCACAGATGTAAATCACAAGTGTGTAAGAAAAAGTTCCCAAACAGCCAAGGGCACTGGCTAGCAGTGGGAAGCGTCAAACAGCAGTGTCCAAGGGAAAATTTAACCAGGTTAACAAAGGTAGAGGCATGACTAAAGAAACATATATGGAACCCGCCTTTCTGTTACCCGACTTGATTGAAATCCAGCGATCGAGCTTTCGCTGGTTTTTAGAAGAAGGGTTGATAGAAGAACTTAACTCCTTTAGTCCTATTACAGATTATACGGGCAAATTAGAACTGCACTTTTTGGGTCATAACTACAAACTCAAGGAGCCAAAGTACAGCGTCGAAGAAGCCAAGCGGCGGGATAGTACTTATGCAGTCCAAATGTATGTTCCCACACGTCTGATTAATAAAGAAACCGGGGAAATCAAAGAGCAAGAGGTATTCATTGGGGATTTGCCTTTGATGACCGATCGCGGCACGTTTATTATTAACGGAGCGGAGCGGGTAATTGTCAACCAAATAGTGCGATCGCCAGGTGTCTATTACAAATCAGAAATCGACAAAAACGGGCGACGTACTTATTCAGCTAGCTTAATTCCCAACCGGGGAGCATGGCTGAAATTTGAAACAGACCGCAACGATTTGGTGTGGGTACGCATCGACAAAACCCGCAAACTCTCAGCGCAGGTACTCCTAAAAGCTTTAGGTTTGTCAGACAACGAAATCTTTGACGCCTTACGCCACCCCGAATATTTCCAAAAAACCATCGAAAAAGAAGGGCAATTTTCTGAAGAAGAAGCCCTAATGGAGTTATATCGGAAACTGCGTCCTGGTGAGCCACCCACAGTCTTAGGTGGACAACAACTCCTAGACTCCCGTTTCTTTGACCCGAAACGTTATGACCTTGGCCGCGTTGGACGCTATAAGCTCAACAAAAAATTGCGTCTTTCTGTCCCAGACACAATGCGCGTGTTGACTGCTGGGGATATCTTGGCAGCTGTGGATTACCTGATCAACCTAGAGTATGACATCGGTAATATCGATGACATTGACCACTTAGGCAACCGTCGGGTGAGAAGCGTCGGTGAATTGCTGCAAAACCAAGTGCGGGTGGGCTTAAACCGCCTAGAGAGAATCATTCGGGAACGGATGACCGTATCTGATGCCGAAGTGCTAACTCCCGCCTCCCTGGTAAACCCCAAACCACTAGTAGCAGCAATTAAAGAATTCTTTGGTTCTAGCCAGTTAAGTCAGTTCATGGATCAAACCAATCCTCTGGCAGAACTGACCCACAAACGCCGTTTGAGTGCCCTTGGTCCTGGTGGTTTAACCCGTGAACGCGCTGGGTTTGCTGTGCGAGATATTCATCCTAGTCACTATGGACGCATTTGCCCCATTGAGACACCAGAAGGCCCCAACGCTGGATTGATTGGCTCCTTAGCAACCCATGCGCGGGTAAACCTGTACGGCTTCTTAGAAACACCATTTAGACCTGTAGAAAATGGGCGAGTTAGATTTGATCTACCTCCAGCCTACATGACAGCCGATGAAGAAGACGACCTACGGGTTGCTCCTGGAGACATTCCTGTAGATGAAACTGGGCACATTATTGGACCGCAAGTGCCAGTCCGGTATCGCCAAGAATTTTCCACCACAACACCAGAACAGGTGGATTACGTAGCAGTATCTCCTGTACAGATTGTATCGGTAGCTACTAGCATGATTCCTTTCCTGGAGCATGATGACGCTAACCGAGCATTGATGGGATCGAATATGCAACGGCAAGCAGTCCCCTTGCTCAAACCAGAGCGTCCTTTAGTGGGTACTGGTTTGGAAGCACAAGGAGCAAGAGACTCCGGGATGGTGATTGTATCGCGTACCGATGGTGATGTCACTTATGTGGACGCTACAGAAATTCGCGTTCGTCCTAAACCTAATACCCCAGAAATTAAGTACACCCTTTCCAAGTACCAACGCTCAAACCAAGACACTTGTTTAAATCAGAAACCTCTTGTCCGCATTGGGGAAAAAGTAGTTGCAGGTCAGGTACTAGCTGATGGTTCCTCCACCGAAGGCGGTGAATTGGCCCTGGGACAAAATATTGTCGTTGCTTATATGCCTTGGGAAGGCTACAACTACGAAGACGCAATTTTAATTTCCGAAAGACTGGTACAGGATGATGTCTACACCTCAATTCACATTGAAAAATATGAAATTGAAGCTAGACAAACGAAACTGGGGCCAGAAGAAATTACCAGAGAAATTCCCAACGTCGGGGAAGATGCCTTGCGTCAGTTAGATGAACAGGGAATTATTCGGATTGGGGCGTGGGTAGAAGCTGGTGATATCTTGGTAGGAAAAGTCACACCCAAAGGTGAATCTGACCAACCGCCAGAAGAAAAACTGTTGCGAGCTATATTCGGTGAAAAAGCGCGCGATGTGCGGGACAATTCCCTGCGAGTTCCCAATGGTGAAAAAGGTCGCGTAGTTGATGTACGTTTGTTTACTCGCGAACAAGGCGATGAACTGCCACCAGGAGCCAATATGGTAGTCCGGGTGTATGTTGCGCAAAAACGCAAAATCCAAGTTGGCGACAAAATGGCAGGACGCCACGGTAACAAAGGGATTATTTCTCGAATATTACCGGCGGAAGATATGCCTTATTTGCCCGATGGTTCACCAGTGGACATTGTACTCAACCCCTTGGGCGTACCTAGTCGGATGAACGTTGGACAAGTATTTGAATGCCTCTTGGGTTGGGCTGGTCAGACCTTGGGAGTACGATTTAAGATTACTCCCTTTGATGAAATGTACGGTGAAGAGTCATCCCGGCGAATCGTGCATGGCAAATTGCAAGAAGCACGAGACGAAACAGGCAAAGACTGGGTATATAACCCAGATAACCCAGGCAAAATCATGGTGTATGACGGTCGTACAGGTGAACCCTTTGACCGAGCAATTACCATCGGTGTGGCTTATATGCTGAAGCTGGTGCATTTGGTGGATGATAAGATCCACGCCCGTTCTACAGGGCCATACTCACTGGTGACTCAGCAACCCTTGGGTGGTAAAGCGCAACAAGGTGGTCAGCGGTTTGGGGAAATGGAAGTATGGGCATTGGAAGCCTTTGGTGCAGCTTATACCTTACAGGAATTGCTCACAGTTAAATCTGACGATATGCAAGGACGGAATGAAGCATTAAATGCGATCGTTAAAGGTAAGGCAATTCCTAGACCTGGAACCCCAGAATCCTTTAAGGTGCTAATGCGCGAGTTGCAATCATTGGGGTTAGACATTGCCGTACACAAGGTAGAAACCCAAGCAGACGGCAGTTCCCTAGATGTGGAAGTCGATTTGATGGCAGACCAGTCAGCCCGTCGTACACCTCCTCGGCCAACTTATGAATCTCTTTCCCGCGAATCGCTGGATGATGATGAATAAGGATTAGGGAATAGGGCATGGGGCATAGCGCATAGGCAATGGGAAAAACGCCCAATGCCTAATGCCTGTTCCCAATGTTGTAAAACTAAATATACTCAAAACTCATAACTCATAATTCGGAACTCAGCACTTAAGTATGAGACCTGCCCAAACTAATCAGTTTGACTACGTAAAAATCGGCTTGGCTTCCCCTGAACGCATTCGCCAATGGGGCGAGAGAACATTGCCTAATGGTCAAGTAGTCGGTGAAGTTACCAAGCCAGAAACGATTAACTACCGAACTCTCAAGCCAGAGATGGATGGCTTATTTTGTGAACGCATCTTTGGCCCTGCGAAAGATTGGGAATGCCATTGTGGCAAGTATAAAAGAGTTCGTCACAGAGGTATTGTCTGTGAGCGCTGTGGGGTAGAAGTCACCGAGTCACGGGTGCGTCGTCACCGCATGGGCTATATTAAACTCGCCGCACCAGTAGCTCACGTTTGGTATCTCAAAGGCATTCCTAGCTATATTTCCATCCTGTTGGATATGCCTTTGCGGGATGTCGAGCAGATTGTCTATTTCAACTCTTATGTTGTCCTGAGTGCAGGTAATGCCGAAACTTTAACTTACAAACAGCTACTGAGTGAAGACCAGTGGTTGGAAATAGAAGACCAAATTTATAGCGAAGATTCTGTGCTGCAAGGCGTAGAGGTAGGTATTGGGGCTGAAGCGCTGTTGCGTTTGCTTGCCGATATCAATTTGGAACAAGAAGCCGAAAGCCTACGCGAAGAAATTGGTAACGCCAAGGGGCAAAAGAGAGCCAAGCTAATTAAGCGATTGCGGGTAATTGACAACTTCATTGCTACTGGTTCAAAACCAGAATGGATGGTAATGGCAGTTATTCCCGTGATTCCGCCCGACTTGCGCCCAATGGTGCAACTAGATGGCGGACGGTTTGCCACTAGCGATTTAAATGATTTGTATCGACGGGTAATTAACCGCAACAATCGTTTAGCACGCTTGCAAGAAATTTTGGCACCAGAGATTATTGTGCGGAACGAAAAGCGGATGCTGCAAGAAGCAGTGGATGCTTTGATTGATAATGGTCGTCGGGGACGCACTGTGGTAGGGGCAAATAACCGACCACTGAAATCTTTATCCGACATTATTGAGGGTAAGCAAGGACGTTTCCGACAAAACTTGTTAGGTAAACGGGTTGACTACTCTGGACGTTCGGTTATTGTAGTCGGGCCAAAACTGAAAATTCACCAGTGCGGTTTGCCTAGAGAAATGGCAATTGAGCTATTTCAACCATTTGTGATTAACCGCCTGATTCGTAGCGGTATGGTAAATAACATCAAAGCTGCGAAAAAGCTGATATCCCGCAATGATCCCAGTGTTTGGGATGTGCTGGAAGAGGTGATTGAAGGACACCCTGTAATGCTAAACCGGGCACCAACGTTGCACCGCTTGGGTATTCAGTCTTTTGAACCGATTTTAGTAGAAGGTAGAGCAATTCAACTGCATCCTCTGGTATGTCCGGCATTTAACGCCGACTTTGACGGCGACCAAATGGCGGTACACGTCCCTCTTTCTTTAGAAAGTCAGGCTGAAGCACGGTTATTGATGTTGGCTTCTAATAACATTTTGTCTCCAGCCACGGGTAAACCCATCATCACCCCTAGCCAAGATATGGTTTTGGGAGCCTATTACTTAACAGCAGAAAATCCCGGTGCGACAAAAGGCGCAGGAAAGTACTTTTCTTCGCTAGAGGATGTAATTATGGCTTTTCAGCAAGAGCAAATTGACTTGCACGCCTATATTTACGTGCGGTTTGACGGTGAAATAGAATCAGACCAACCGGATACGGAACCCGTGAAAGTGACGGAAAACGAGGATGGTACCCGCACATTACTCTATAAGTTCCGTAGAGTCAGACAAGACGCTAAAGGCAATGTACTTTCCCAGTATATATACACAACTCCCGGTCGCGTTATTTACAATAATGCTATTCAGGAAGCACTAGCAAGTTAATTCGTAATTTCTAATGACGCTCGCGGACTCGCTAACGTAATTCGTAATTGAAGAATTAATTACGAATTACGAACTACGAATTACGACTTATTAATTATTGATGACTTAGGACTAATGACTAATGACTAACGAAAAAATGATTTTTCGCAATCGGGTGGTTGATAAAGGTCAACTGAGAAATTTAATTTCTTGGGCCTTTACGTATTATGGTACGGCGCGAACCGCAGTGATGGCGGACAAATTGAAAGATTTGGGATTTCGCTACGCAACCAAAGCAGGGGTTTCCATCAGTGTAGATGACTTGATGGTGCCACCAACTAAGCGATTGCTCTTAGAAGCAGCCGAAGAAGAAATTCGCGCTACTGAAACCCGTTATCAACGGGGAGAAATCACAGAAGTAGAACGCTTCCAAAAGGTAATCGATACCTGGAACGGTACTAGTGAGGCTTTGAAAGATGAAGTAGTCGTTCACTTCAAAAAGACTAATCCCCTAAACTCCGTATACATGATGGCATTCTCCGGTGCACGGGGTAACATCTCTCAAGTGCGGCAACTGGTGGGGATGCGGGGACTGATGGCAGATCCTCAAGGGGAAATTATCGATTTGCCCATTAAAACCAATTTCCGTGAAGGATTAACTGTAACGGAATACATTATTTCGTCTTACGGTGCCAGAAAAGGATTGGTGGATACAGCCTTACGGACGGCTGACTCTGGTTATCTCACCCGCCGATTGGTGGATGTATCCCAGGATGTAATTATTCGGGAATTTGACTGCGGCACGACCAGAGGTCTTAGCATTCGACCAATGACAGAAGGGGCCAAAACCTTGATTCCTCTAGCAACTCGCTTGATGGGACGGGTAATTGGCGAAGATGTGCTGCATCCGGTAACAAAAGAAGTGATTGCAGCACGCAATTCCCCAATTCCTGAGGATTTGGCGAAGAAAATTGAAAAATCTGGGGTGGGAGAAGTTGTGGTACGATCGCCACTAACTTGTGAAGCGGCACGTTCTGTCTGCCAACACTGCTACGGCTGGAGTTTGGCACACGCCAAGATGGTAGATTTGGGTGAAGCTGTGGGGATTATTGCCGCCCAAAGTATCGGCGAACCTGGTACCCAGCTAACCATGCGGACATTCCACACCGGTGGGGTATTTACTGGAGAAGTGGCGCAACAAGTTCGTTCTAAAATCGATGGGACTGTCAAGCTTCCCCGTAAGCTGAAGACTAGAACATATCGGACTCGTCACGGGGAAGATGCCCTCTATGTTGAGGCTAATGGCATCATGCTTTTGGAGCCAACAAAAGTAGGTGATGTTACTCCAGAGAACCAAGAGGTTCATCTTACCCAAGGTTCAACACTATATGTATTTGATGGAAATAAAGTAAAACAAGGTCAGTTGTTGGCAGAGGTTGCCCTCGGCGGACGCACAACCCGGACTAATACAGAAAAAGCAGTTAAAGATGTTGCTTCTGACTTAGCAGGGGAAGTGCAATTTGCCGAAGTTGTTCCAGAACAAAAAACTGACCGTCAAGGCAATACCACAACCACAGCCGCACGCGGTGGCTTGATTTGGATTTTGTCTGGGGAAGTTTATAACTTGCCGCCTGGTGCAGAATTGGTGGTGAAAAATGGTGATGCGATCGCTTCTAATGGAGTTTTAGCAGAAACCAAGTTAACTAGTTTGCACGGTGGTGTGGTGCGCTTGCCAGAAGCTACCCCAGGTAAGAGTACCAGGGAAATTGAGATTATCACCGCTTCTGTGGTCTTAGACCAAGCAACGGTGACAGTCCAAAGTTCCCAAGGTCGCAATAACTACTTAGTTTCTACTGGCAACAACCAAGTATTTAACCTCCGAGCTACACCAGGCACAAAAGTGCAAAATGGTCAAGTGGTAGCTGAGTTAATTGATGACCGCTATCGCACAACCACTGGTGGATTCCTGAAATTTGCAGGTGTTGAAGTCCAGAAAAAAGGCAAAGCCAAGCTGGGTTATGAAGTCGTGCAGGGCGGTACACTGTTGTGGATTCCCGAAGAAAGTCACGAAGTTAATAAAGATATCTCCTTACTGTTGGTGGAAGACGGTCAGTTTGTGGAAGCTGGCACCGAAGTGGTGAAGGATATCTTCTGCCAAAACAGTGGTGTGGTAGAAGTGACCCAGAAAAACGACATCCTGCGGGAAGTGGTGGTGAAGCCAGGGGAACTGCTGATGGTGGACGATCCCGAATCAGTCATCGGGCGAGATAACACCTTCATCCAACCAGGTGAGGAATTCCAAGGCAATGTCGCCACGGAATTGCGTTATATCCAGTATGTGGAGACACCAGAAGGACCCGCCCTATTGAGTCGTCCAGTGGTTGAGTTTGCCGTCCCTGATAATCCAGATGTGCCATCAACGACATCGGTAAGTCAACAAACCGGGCGATCAATCCAATTGAGAGCGGTGCAGCGACTACCTTATAAAGATTCAGAACGCGTCAAATCTGTTGAAGGTGTGGAACTGCTACGAACCCAGCTAGTACTGGAAATTGAGCAAGAAGGAGAACAAGACCATAATGCTTCACCCCTGGCAGCAGATATTGAATTAGTAGAGGATACCGAAGATCCAGAAGTTCAACGTTTACAACTGGTGATTTTGGAATCTTTGGTAATTCGTCGAGACATTACCGCCGATGCCACCCAAGGTAGTACCCAGACGACACTTGAAGTACACGATGGACTAACCATCGCCCCAGGGTCTGTAGTCGCACGTACCCAAATCTTGTGTAAAGAAGGCGGGGAAGTACGAGGTGTTCAAAAAGGAACCGAAAACGTGCGTCGCTGTTTAGTGTTGCGCGACGCTGACAGGCTTCCCATTAATACTAGTACTCAGCCAAAAGTAAAAGTGGGTGATTTGCTAGTAGAAGGTACAGAAGTTGCTCCTGGAGTTTTTGCCCCAGAATCAGGGCAAGTAGTGGATGTTAAAAGTGTCGCTGCTACATCTGGTGGGGAATCAGCTTTAAGTACTAAAAACTACGTTATTACTACCCGTATCGGTCGCCCTTATCGAGTCAGCCCTGGTGCTGTGTTGCAAATAGAAGACGGCGATTTGGTACAACGGGGTGATAACTTGGTGTTGCTGGTGTTTGAACGCGCCAAAACCGGAGATATCATTCAAGGTTTGCCCCGGATTGAGGAACTACTTGAAGCTCGTAAACCGAAAGAAGCGTGCATCTTATGTCGGCGGGGCGGAGAAGTTAAGGTAGTTTACGGTGATGGTGATGAAGCGATCGCTATCAAGGTCGTAGAATCAAATGGCGTGGTGACAGATTATCCTCTGGGGCCAGGACAAAACTTGATTGTGCCAGATGGCTCAATAGTATTAGCGGGGCAACCGTTAACTGATGGCCCATCTAATCCCCACGAAATCTTGGAAATCTTCTTTAGCCTGGGTTCCGAAGATGGAATCTATGCTTGTGCTAGCCTTGCTTTACAAAAGGTACAGACTTTCTTGGTGAATGAAGTGCAAATGGTGTACCAGTCTCAAGGGATTGATATTTCCGATAAGCACATTGAAGTGATTGTTCGCCAGATGACCAACAAAGTCAGGATTGATGATGGTGGTGACACCACAATGCTTCCTGGCGAATTGGTGGAACTGCGCCAAGTTGAGCAAGTAAACGAAGCTATGGCAATTACAGGCGGTGCTAGGGCACAGTATACTCCAGTATTGTTGGGGATCACTAAAGCATCGTTGAACACCGACAGCTTTATTTCCGCGGCGTCCTTCCAAGAGACAACACGGGTACTCACCGAAGCAGCTATCGAAGGTAAATCTGACTGGCTGCGCGGATTAAAGGAAAACGTGATTATCGGACGATTGATTCCGGCTGGTACTGGATATAATACCTATGAAGAACCCGGAGCGATCGATGACTATACTGCTGAAATTACCAGTAGTGTGTTAGATGAAGTTGATGATCCCCTAGATATGGTCTTAGACGATCGCACAGCTCGCACCTATAATTTAGATTCTCCTACTCTTGGGGAATCTGGCTTTGGCAGCAGACGTGCAGAAAGGTCCATTATAGATGAAGAAGATGAATTAATTGCTGACGAAGTAGTAGATGATGACGATTACGAGGAAGAAGAGGAAGACGACGAAGATGATTTCGACGACGAATAGAGATTTGAAATTTCGCGTATAAAAGTTAAAAGGTAATATCGAGTCTGCTCAATTACCAATAACCAAAGTACCTCACCCGTGCTAGCGTGCCCCTTGCCAAGGGGGCACGCTAGCTTCAGTTTTACCCCTAGCGACGAGCAAGTCGTCATATTCAATTAAAATAACGTGCGCCTCTGTTGGAGAATCACGTTAAAATAACCGATTGCAATCAATAGACTGAAATTTTCTCTTTCAGAGAGTCTAGTCATCTACATCGCTTAAAATCTTGTATTTAGTCCTCTTGAGAAGACTTAGCTATTAGCTTGAGAATTTCTTTCCAACCGGGATAGCAACGAAGTGAATAATTGAAATAGATGCTGGTAATCACAACCCTAGAAAAAGAGGGGATTAAACATTAGCTGTTATTTTGAATTTCGTCTAACTTGGCACGCACTGCCCGAATATCCTGCCACATCAACCATTTAGGCGCACCTTGTTCCTTAGAAGGGTTACGCAGCAAGTAGGAAGGATGAAAGATTGGCATACATAAACGCCCTTCCCACTCCAGCCACTGGCCGCGAATTTTCGTAATCCCCCGCTTATCGCCAGTGATACCTTTGACAGCAGTTGCACCTGTTAACAAAATTATTTTGGGGTCAACTAGGCGAATTTGTTCTAGTAAGTAGGGTAGACAAGCCGCCACCTCTACAGGAGTGGGAACTCTATTATCTGGTGGGCGGCATTTATTGATATTGGCAATGTATACATCATGCTCAGTAGTCAGATTCACTGATGCCAAAATTTTCTCCAGCAATTGTCCCGATCTGCCTACAAATGGTAAACCCGTTTCATCTTCATTTTGACCTGGTGCTTCTCCCACAACCATAATTGGTGCTTTGAGATTACCACGTCCGACAACAGTATGAGTACGAGTATCTCCCAATGCACAACGGTGGCAGCGATCGCAATGCTGTGTCAACTCCGTTATGTCAGAATAAGTTCCGGGAGCAATCGGAATTTTCGCGTCTGTAGGAATCAGTTCTCGTTGGTTAAAACTTGAGTCGTCGAAGAGGCTGAGTTGGGTTTCGCTGCTCATGAAAATCAGGATTTTGACATCAGCACCAGTTGTTATATCTGATTTAAACAGCCCTTTGGCTGGATATTTATCAGAACAATAAACTTTTGCTGAATACTTAATTATTTATACAAATCTTATTGTATCAGTTAATTTGAGACAAAATTCAGTCATGATAAAAGCAGTGCTGTCCTAAGATGCTGGGGGAAACCATGTCATATACCCCACTTTTCGCCGATCGTACCCATGCAGGTGAAGTATTGGCGCGAGTAATTCATAATATTTTGACTCAGCAAACTATTGATTCTGGGGTAAAGCCTGTACCAATTGTTTATGCTTTGCCAAGAGGGGGTGTACCAGTAGCAGCACCAATAGCACGTCTTTTAGATTGTCCATTGACAATTGTTGTGGCAAAAAAGATTAGCCATCCAGAAAACCCAGAGTTAGCAATTGGTGCAGTGACTACTTCTGGAAATGTTCTTTGGGCCGATCAAAAGCTATTTCGCTCTAAATATGATGCGCGGTGGCGAGAAATAGCTTTAAATAAAGCGATAAACCTTGCTAAGTCTCTTGAGGTTCAATTAATTCCTGCTTGTCCGCAAGTAAATGCAGAGAATGCTACGCTCATCTTAGTTGATGATGGCATTGCTACAGGTATGACAATAGCGGTAGCAGCAACTGTCATGAGAGCGCTTTCTCCAGCAGCAGTCTGGTTATGTACTCCAGTAGCGCCACAAAAATTGCTACCTTGGTTAGAACAGTGGGGCGATCGCACAATAGTCTTGGAAACACCGGAACTCTTCTGGAGTGTGAGTAATTTTTACGCGGAATTTCCCCAAGTAGATACATTAGAAGTTCTTGTATATCTCCAGCAACAAAAGACAATAGGAGGAATTGACTTCTGCGAGTAATTTTGAATTGTTTCCCTATCTTGCTTTTTAACTATTTGGAGACGTTTTCGGCTGGTATTGCATAGCTTTGGCATAATCACCCAAGGCTTCGTAAGCAGCTTTCAGACGAGCAAGAGTTTGTTCTTCACTGCGACGATCTTTGATATTCCTAGCTAAGATCAAACGTTCTTCATAATATATAATTGCTTTGTTATAGTCACCCAAAGCTTCACAAGCAATTACTAAACTACCTAAAGACTGTTCCTCGCTACGCTGGTCTTGAATTTCTTTGGCCAATTGCAACCGCTCCTCATTATACTGAATAGCTTTGGCATAATCACCTAATGTATAACAAGCATGACCCAGATTCTTTAGCACCTGAGAAGCACTGCGAACATGTTTTAAGGAGCGTGCTATAACTACACATTGCTCATAATAGGCGATCGCTTTTGGATAATTGTCCAAAGCATACCAAGCATTACCTAAATTCTTGAGTACCTGTTCCTCGCCCCAATTATCTTTGAGTTCCCGCACAATTTCTAGGCTTTGCTGCTGATACTCAATTGCTTGTGTAAATTTGCCCCAAGCTTTATAAACCAATCCCAAGTTATTCAGTGCTGCCACTTGACTGCGTTTATCTTGCAGCTGCTGGGTTATTTTCAAACACTTTTCCAGAAACTCAATTGCCTTTTCATGGTCATTCAGGTGACGGTAGGCATTACCTAAATGGGAAAGTGCTTGCATTTGCAATGTTAAATCTGAGGTGTTCTTGAGCAAAGACAAACACTCTTGGGAGTAAGAGATAGCACCTTTATAGTCTCCAGCGCTGTAAGTTACCAATCCTAAAAAAGAAAGTACCTGTGCCTGTTTTTGCAAATCTCCAACTGCCTGAAACAGCCCCAAGGATTGTTGTAAAGACTTCATCGCCGCTATTAATTCACCAGCTTGCTGCTGTTGAGTTCCTTGCCGTAGTAGCTTTGATGCTTCCGATGAATGGTCATCACTTCCCTGTGGAGGTAGTATTTCTGCTTGTGAACCAGAGTCAAATTCATGGGTAATTGTATTACGCTTCACTGGTTTTAGGTATGTTATGGGTAATTGCAAGAGAACTGTATTTTTCGATCTGGTTATTCCATTCGCCTTTAGACATCAACTCCTTGTTGTGAAGTCTAGTACTAAATTTAGTGTTCCCAAAACCAGGATGCATCTTTCAACACTCTGGTTTACCACAGCGTCAGTTTAGGAGAGGTGAGAGTTTATATAGCGATCGCTTTTGAATTTTAATCGAGGTTTTTAGATTACTACTCATGAAGATTAATAACTATATAGAAGTATTAGATTATTTGCTTGCGATCGAGATTATCTAACAAGTTTTATTATTAATATCTTTGCTGTGTCTATAGAGTAGGACATCCCGCACTTCCACTAAAATTTTTCCTAGCATGTTTTTCCCACTGCCATCGGCTCCGCAACCCCAGTAAAAATCGATAGGCGAATTTTCAACAATTTCTGCATTTCCTGTGGAAAGCAAAATATCTCTAATATCTCTATGAGTTTGAAATTTGCATAGCACAGCTTGCCGCATAATATCGTCTTTAAACTTGTTCCCAATCTTGACGTAGGGGACGGGTTCTCTCACGCCCCATTCTTGCCGCATCTTTAGGTGTTTTAACTAGGCGTATTTGTTCTACATGAGGTGTACCCACAAACTTTTGCGCTTGAAAGTAGTGTTCGCTAGTTGACCAATATAATCTATCTAATTCAAAGCCGTGGGATGAAAAGTTAGAGAAACAACCATATTCTTCACGAGTGCTATAAAAGTAGATTGTCATAGATTTAATACAACTTGAATTTAATGAATTTATGAATTTTTTATAAAACAGATGATTTATTTTCTGTTGATTCAATAAACGCCTCAAATTGACCATTAGGAGTCCATTGAATAGCTCCATCTCGTCCTGTAAAGAACAGTTTAGTTTGGCTTTGATTCAGTTCAGATAAAGTTTTTGGATCAAAGTTGGCAGAAGAAGCGATCGCTACTTGTGGTTGCAGAGCAATAACTAAATCTTTCAATGATTCAGGGGCACACCAAAGCACTTGCGGGCGAGGCAAACTTCCATTTTTTACTAGTTGCTGCACCTCTTTAGATTTAACATTACCTACTAATAACCAATTTTGATCTAAAATTTGCAATTGTAAAATTGGTAATTGGTCGTTGATTAATTGCGCTACTATCGAACCAGCTTTTACAGATTGGCCAACTACCAATGGTTGATAAACTCCTTGATTTTTTTGTAGTTCCTGTTGAATTGCCTGAGTCGTAATAGAATTATCTGTTTGGGGTGAATATTCATAAAAATTATTGATTGGTAAACGTTGCATTAATTCAAACCAAGCATTGCTTTGATTACCTTGAAAATCAGTTGCGATCGCCCAATTTATTTGATTTACACCCTGCTGTTGTAAAAACGGTAGAATCGTAAAACGTCCTGTACCTTCATCACCACTATTAATTACAGTTACAGTACCTCGATCTTGAACAACTACAATTGGTTCCGTACCCGATTCTAAGACAGTTATTCTAAACAATGTATTTTTAGAATGCCAAAGTGGGATGAATACTAAACCAATCGCAATCATATTAGCAAACCACCACCGTCTTTGCCACCAACGCACTAACCAGACCAATATAATTAGTATATAAATCGCCAAAAGCTGCCAAGTAGATATGCTGCCCACAGCAACAGAATTTCCAGGTAACTTGCTAAAAAATTCCACTAGTTTAATTAGCCAATCTGTGGGGTAATGTAACACGCTAGCCAGTAAGCTTCCTGCTTCAGTCCACACTAAACCTACTAACGCACTGATAATTCCACCTATACTAATGATCGAAATTAATGGAGTACTAATCACATTCAGCAACAGACTGTAAGATGGTACAACTCCAAAGACAAAGAGTTGCACAGGTAAAGTCCAAATAGTGGCAGCGAGGGGAACAGCAATCAAAGCAGCGATCGCAGGTGGTAGCCATGCTAGGCGATTGACTAATGCGGGTACTGTTACAACTAATCCTAATGTTGCTAAAAAACTTAATTGAAAACCTAAATCCCAAATCCATAGAGGATTAAACATTAATAGCAGAGTTGCTGCTAATAGTAACGAGCCAAACTGTTTTACCTTTCTTTTTAATAACAGACCAACTAATGCCGCAAAACCCATAATTACGGCTCTGAGAACCGCAGGTTGAAACCCTGTTAAACTCAGAAAAATGATTAAAGCCAAAAAGCCAAGGGTAAATTGTGTTCCTTTTCTAGCTCGCCTTGTTAACTGTAAAATCACACTCAAAATTAAAGAAGTTTGGAACCCAGAAGCTGCTAAAGCATGAGCTAATCCGGCTTGTACAAATAAGTCGCGGATATCGTAGGGTAAATCAACAGCTTTGCTACCTAATACCATTGCACTGACAAGAGGCCCTTCAGGAATACCCAACCAACGAACTTGCGATCGCACAATTCGCTCCCGAATTTGCCACCATCCCCATTTACGTTCCTGATCTAAAACATTTATTTGTCGCCCAATTAGACCGGCAAACGTTCCTTCCTGCTTGAGAAACTTCTGAAAATCGAAACCACCAGGGTTGGAAGCCGCCTTTGGTTTGTACAAAATCCCAGTCACAGCAATTTGTTGACTAGGGTATAACCCAGTAGCCTGAAGTATAGGGACTGTCACATACAATTTGCCTGTAACCCCTTGTGGGACACCTGCTGAACCTTTATCATTTTTAACTTCATCTAACTGAGTTGTTTCCAGCCAAAATTGTCCTCGCTGACTGCGAGTTAAGCGGGGATTACTCGCCACTTCGCCACGTACAATCACAAGCTGTTCTTGATTGCTGCTATTTCCAAGCGGGACAAACTGACTAATATCTTTTGCACCCGGTTGTGGCATTCGCCATTGAAAATATAAAGTTGCCAATAATCCCACCAAGCCAGCAGCTAGCCATATTCGAGGATGGGGAATAGTTTGCCAAATATTAGGCACTGCCTTATTTTTGCTTCCAGTATTTTCTGGTTTCTGAGCAAATTGCTGTAGTGTGGTGCGTCTTCTAAAAACAATTGCTCCCACTATCCCCAGAACCAAAATCCCCACACCACCACAAGGAACTGCTGTAAGCAGCAACCCAAAAATGTAGCCAAGACAAATAATTACACCACTAGTTTGAATCATAAGATTTTTGTAAAAGCACCTGGCAACCCGAATTTGCAAATGGTTTAAATATAGATAGGGCAGCAATAAAGAAAAATCGGCGTTGCTTAATTTGGTTATGAAATTCAAAAATAAAATATTCCAAATTCTTATTATCTGTGCTTGGAGCACCTCTGCGTGAGCTTTTTATCTCTCTAATTAGCAACAGCGAAAAGTTTTTATGCTTGTGGTGAGTATAATCCATCAAGTTTATATAAACAAAGCCCGCACAGGCGGGCCTTATCCTTCTTGTAGCTTTAATGTTCTAGATACAATATTTAACCGTATTTCTATCCTTTAGCAAAAGCCAGATCAAAAAAATATGCCTAGCTTAAACCTCAGCGCCACAAGGATAAACAGAACATAAAATCGTAGTGAATGAAATTTGGCACGACTCTGCGTACCTTTGCCTTTATTTTGTGTTCCTCTGCGTTTAAAAACGTTATTATTTTACACAAAAGTGTACTTAGTTCGTGTAGACACACCCTTTAGGATGTTGGGCTTCCTGTTGAACTCACAGCATCTTTGAGCAACGGAAAACCCAACTTCTCCCTTTGCTCAACATATAAATGAGCTACCTTCCTAGCCAAATGCCGAATCCTAGCAATATAGCGAGTTCTCTCCGTCACCGAAATCACACCTCTAGCATCCAGCAGATTGAATGTGTGCGAACACTTCATTACATAATCTAAGCTAGGCAATACCAATCCTCGCTCCGTCAATTGGGTAGCTTCCTGCTCATACAAATTAAATAATGTCAGTAGCAACTCAGGATTTGACGCTTCAAAGTTGTATGTGCACTGCTCAATCTCACTTTGCAGGAAAACATCGCCATAAGTAATGTTGTCTGTCCACTGGATCTTAGTAAATGCTTCTACTTGCTGGAGATACATTGTCAACCGCTCTAACCCGTATGTAATCTCAATCGACACCGGACGGCAATCAATTCCTCCACACTGTTGAAAGTAGGTAAATTGAGTAACTTCCATCCCATCTAACCATACTTCCCACCCAGTACCCCAAGCTCCCACTGTTGCATCTTCCCAGTTATCTTCTACAAACCGAATATCGTGGTCTTCAGGACGAATACCTAAAGCTCTTAACGAATCAAGATAAATCTCCTGAATATTATCTGGTGATGGCTTAATCAGAACTTGGTACTGATAATAGTGTTGAAAGCGGTTGGGATTTTCGCCGTAGCGTCCATCAGTAGGACGACGACAAGGCTCAACGTAAGCAACAGCCCAAGGTTCCGGTCCCAATGCTCTTAAAAAAGTCAGGGGATTCTTAGTACCAGCCCCCTTTTCAATATCGTAGGGCTGGGCAATAAGACAACCGCGATCGCCCCAGAAATGATGCAGTAAACTTATTATCGACTGAAAATTCACGCTTGTCCCATCCTTAGTCAACACAGTGCATAAACCATTGTTGCCTACAACCCAACACTGTAGTTAGTTTCAGGAGACAGAAAAGCCGCCCAAAAATATTTTGGAAGAAGTAGTTGACATAAAGAAGTAGGTTCGCTATATTGAATAAGTGCTGGAAGCGGAGCGCGAAAGAGCGACGCTTTTAGGACACCGAACCTTGAAA
>NZ_JBALDU010000041.1:0-120530 GCF_036917235.1 Nostoc sp. | reverse complement strand
ATCAGCTTAGTACCAAAGATTTTTCTGATTGAAGCTTATGTTTTGTCAACTCAGTGCTGCTGGGTCGTTTCCTAATGCTTAGTCTAAACTCCAGTTTGATGAATTGATTATTTTACCTCTGCCTTTCATGGATGTGATGATTATAGAGGGTTATCGAAAGAACCCAGATGCTGCCCATAAGACTATTAATTATCTAATTACATCCACCAATCAGCAAAAAGTTGCAGCAGAGGCAATTTCTAGTATTGCTGTAGATATTCTCAATCGTTGTCAGAGGTTGAGCGATATTGTGGAGATTGCCAACCAACTAGTGTGGATTCCCTCACCACCACCAAAGGAACTTGGCGTTGTACTACCCGAATTTTTGGAAATCAGCCAGGATGTACGGGCATCAGAGGAAGCAACTTCACTTTATCGTCAATATGAGTTACTCAATATTCCCATCACTGTATTATGTCAACTGAGGCAAAGTCTAGTTTTGACAAAAAATGCTCGCGTTGCTGTTTCTTTTGGCAACACTGCACAAAACTGGCTAACTATCCTAGAGACGGCGCAGCGCACTTTAGAGGAACAGGCACAGCAATCAAAAGAAATTCGACAAGTTTATATTGCTGGTAACTCGTTAGACCCGGAAACAGCAAAGAATCATTTCAAAGGGCGAATTGATATATTTCGGGAAATTGAAACTTTTGCACTTTCTGAGCAGCCGCCAGTGTTGTTACTCTATGGTGGGCGGAGGACAGGGAAAACCTCAGCGCTGAAATATTTACCTTATAGAATTGGCTCAGATATTGTACCTTTGCTGGTAGATTTACAGGGTGCAGCATCAGCCACAACCTTAAAAGGATTGGCTGAAAATTTAGCTCAACAAATTATCGAAGCTGCACGGCGATTACCTCGCACAGTAAACTTGCCTTATCCAGATGCCAAGAAACTAGCTGAAGATCCATTTCCAGCGCTGCAAACTTGGTTAACAGAAATAGAACGCAGCAACCGTAGTAAGCGATTTCTCCTCTGTCTGGATGAATATGAACGCCTGGATGAAGTAGTGAAAGCAACAAGCAGCCGTGCCCCACTCAACTTTATTCGTAACCTGCTGCAACACCACCAGAACTGGATTTTACTTTTTAGTGGTTCACACGAGTTATCTGAACTTGACGATTACTGGAGTGACTATTTAATTAACACCCGTGCTTTGCGAATGACCTACCTGCAAGAGTCAGAAGCCCGCGATTTGATTTTACATCCAGTAGAAAACTTCACCAATATATATGAACCAACTGCTGTAGATGCAATTATCCAACTGACTCGCTGCCAGCCTTTTCTTATTCAGTTGGTATGTTACGAGTTGGTGGAGTCGCTAAACGGCGATGTTAGAAAAAACCAGGGAAATGCAGATACAGTAAAAGCCACAGCCCAAAATGTCGAAGAGATTATTCCTCAAGTGCTTGCTAGAGGTGTTCAGTATTTTCGGGAATTATGGACGAGAGTTTAGCAGAGAGCGATCGCTCTCTCCTGCGTCGGATAATCTACGGGGAAACTCCCACGCAGCAAGACAAAGGTGTTATCCGCAAACTAACGCGAAAAGAAATCTTGACTCAAGAAGGCAATGCTTTTCAAGTGCCTTTAGTCCAAAAATATATAGAACAGTTGCTAGAAGAAGAGTAATATAACAGTCCTATTCAAAATTTTCATCGTTATGTGGCAACCGACATCGCTACAGGGACGATGGATGTCACTACAGAGACGACGGATGTCGCTACAGGGATGACGGATGTCACTACAGAGACGACGGATGTCACTACAGAGACGACGGATGTCACTACAGAGACGACAGATGTCGCTACAGAGACGACAGATGTCGCTACAGGGATGACGGATGTCACTACAGAGACGACAGATGTCGCTATAGTCGCAGTTTCATGCTATAGCAACTGACTAAATTCAAATTAACTATGAAATATCACAGTAAGTAAAGGCAGGAACGCTAACAGAAAACCATGCCAAGATTGCAATTGAGCTTCTGGTGTTGCTTCCGGTGGTGCTAATAGAGCTTCTACTCTTTGTTCTAAGCGATCTGCACCAGAGGAACCTAATGCAGCACAGCAAATTTCTGATAAGACGGGGCCGCTACTAACTACTAATAAAAGTGATTCTGCTAACACCAGAGGGTCTACCTGCAATGCTGCATAACCATCGGCACGGAGTTCGCGCAAAGCTAACAGTTCTTCCCACAAAGGCTCTGTATTTGGCAACCATGCAGTGCAAGAACGCACCCAACCCAGCCAGAAAAACCAGAACGTATCCCTGTAATGGTGATGCCCTTGCTCATGGGCTAAGACGCTTTCTAAATGAGCAGGTGAGAGAGTTTGCACTAATCCTTGACTAACCACTAATTCTGGTTGCCAAAAACCAATTTGACCGGCGAACAACGCGCCTGTTTGCAGCAGTCTGGCTCGTCTATCGCCAACATTCACTAAAGGACAGTTACGGGCAGATTCTACAGACTGCCAACCCTGGAAGGCAAGTTTAATGCATGAAATGGCAAAAAATGCTAAATAAATTAATGCTAGTAAATAGCTAATTGAGCCTGTATACATCCCGCCCATTTGTCCTTGAGGCCCCATGAACAGCACAGAGATCGCAGTCATGAAAATTAGCAAGGGCGGGAAAAGAAACAAAAATAGCGATCGCTGCCATCGCAGATTCCAATTGCCTTGGGGTTGATTCCGAGCGGATCTTAACCACCAGGCAACTGCCAAAGCATTCAAAATCATTATCAGATGCATCATTGTTCCTCCCTGGCTTGGCGTGCAGATTGAATACGTTTGGCGATCGCTGCTATTTGCTCGCTAGCTGCTTCATCCAGACTATCAGCAAAGGCAGCAACAACATCGGGATTCCCCACTGCTAGAAATCGCTGTAACTGCTCGTGAGCTTTGATGACTTCTGATTGCTGCTTACTCAGCATTGGCCGCCAATAGAATGCTCGCTCTTTCTTATCGCAGGCCAGCCAACCTTTATCAGTGAGGCGACGTAAAACAGTGGTGACAGAAGTATACGCTAATTCGCGGTTGGGATCGGCGAGGATGCGATCGTGTACATCCTTGACTGTGGCTGAACCAAGTTCCCAGATGATATTTAAAATTTCCGCTTCCAACGGGCCTAAAGATAGTTGTTTAGGGCGGTAGTCGGGTAAAGGTGCCATAGCAATTTCAATGGGGAGTAGCGAGTGGGAGAGACGCGATTAATTGTGTCTGTACTGGGGAGTAGGGAATGAGTGAATATTTGTCCCTTTGGGCTGTAGCCTTATAACTGTAACTTTTTCCCAATTTAGAAGGTCTGTTCTTGTTTTAGATTACAAGATAGTGCAGCAAGTCTGAAAGACTAAAGGCATAAAATGCGCTTTTTGAGTATTTATTAAGGATTGAAAAGAGGCAGAGGTGCAAAGAGGAAAAACTTACTGCAACTTCTCCCCTGCTCCCCTGCCCACTTCCTTCTTCCCCAGTCCCCCTCCCATCTATGTATTGAATGAGATACATTTTGTATTTTGATGGTAAAAATTTTCCTGGAGCAATTGTGACTATAGTTAGTTACACCAACTAGGTAGAATGTTATTTACGGCAGTAGTATTAAAACAGGTGTATCCAGCCCGTGAAGTTATTCGTATACCACACTCCTGAATTGACTCCAACGGATAAAGCGCCAGAATGTGCGATCGCAGTCGATGTCTTGCGAGCCACTAGCACAATAGCGACTGTCTTGGCATCTGGAGGCGAAGCTGTACAAGTATTCAGCGATTTAGATCGGTTAATTGAAGTTAGCGAAAAATGGCCCCCTGAAAAACGTCTGCGGGCTGGAGAACGCGGCGGCGCGAAAGTCACTGGCTTTGAGTTGGGAAACTCTCCCCTCGACTGCACGCCAGAATTAGTGCAAGGGCGTCGTTTGTTTATCAGTACCACAAATGGCACTCGTGCTTTACAACGGGTACAAGATTCTCCAAATGTATTAGCAGCAGCCTTGATTAACCGGGCGGCGGTGGTGCAATTCCTCTTAGATAAGCAACCAGAGACAGTGTGGATTGTCGGTTCCGGTTGGGAAGGCAGTTATTCCTTAGAGGATACAGTTTGTGCAGGTGCGATCGCTCATAGTATTTTGCAGCAAACCAAGTTGTCACCTGAAGAACTCGCTGGGAATGATGAAGTAATTAGTGCGATCGCTCTTTACTCTCAGTGGCAAGATAACTTATTGGGATTACTTCACCAAGCTAGTCACGGTCAACGATTGTTACGTCTTGACTGTCTAGATGATTTAAAATATTGTTCCCAAACTGATATTTTAGATGTCTTGCCAATACAACATGAAACGGGAGTATTAAAAAGTCAAAAGAAATAGCGAATGGGGAGTGAAGAAGGGAATAGGTTACAGGTTACAGGGTACAGATTATTCTCTATCACCTGTCATCTCTCCCCTAATTCCCCATGCTCAATTTTCAAATCTGTGAGCATTTGCCGGAGTCTTTGTCGCCAATGGGGGGGATAAGTCCCTAGAATTGCCGCAAGTTTTCCACAAGCAAGGACGGAATAAGCAGGGCGACGGGCTGGTGTGGGATATTCGGCGGTTGTAATGGGGACAATCCGTTCAACTTTCAAAGGTAAGCCTAGTTGTTGGGCTTCTTCAAAAATGGCGACGGCAAAATCATACCAGCTAGCAACGCCGCTATTAGTGTAGTGATAAGTGCCGCTAATTTCTGGGGTTAACAGGGGAATAGTCTGGGCTATAACTGCCGCTATATCTTGTGCCCAAGTCGGGCTACCAATTTGATCGGCGACAACACGGAGTTCTTGGCGTTCTGCACCTAGTCGCAGCATGGTTTTGACAAAGTTACTTTTGCCAAAGGTTCCATAAACCCAAGCTGTGCGGAGAATGAGATGATGGGCGCAATTTTCCCGAATAGCTTCTTCTCCAGCGAGTTTGGTTTTACCATAAACACTCAAAGGATTAGTTGTGTAGGTTTCTTGGTAAGGGCTACAGCCATTGCCATCAAAAACGTAATCAGTCGAAATATGAATTAAAAAAGCTCCTAACTTTTGGCTTTCTTGGGCAAGAATTAGGGGTGCAGAAGCATTAATAGCGATCGCAAGTTCGGGTTCGCTTTCGGCTTTATCTACAGCAGTGTAAGCGGCGGCGTTAATGATAATTTGCGGCTGCTTGGATCTGATAACGTTGCGGAGGGTATCGGGTTGGGCAAGGTCTACTGTTGGGCGTGCTACTGAGATAATATCGCCATAAGATGAGAGTATTTGTTGTAGTTCCTTTCCCACTTGACCGTTGCTACCAATCAGCAAAATTGATTTTGTCATTAATCAAATACTTCAGCAGTTCTGAAAGATTTACCAGCTTGGTCTTTAGCTGATAAAATTGGTGGCGCATTTAAGGGCCAATCTATCGCTAAATCTGGATCGTTCCATAAAATTGTGCGATCGCTTTGGGGCGCGTAGTAATCTGTAGTTTTATAGAGAACTTCAGCTATTTCTGAAAGCACGAGGAAGCCGTGAGCAAAGCCTAATGGTATCCACAGTATGCGTTTGTTCTCAGCACTGAGTTCAGAACCCACCCATTTACCAAAGGTAGGAGAGCTTTTTCTAATATCTACAGCTACGTCAAAAATAGTACCGACAACAGCACGGATGAGTTTTCCTTGGGGTTGTTGGATTTGATAGTGCAATCCACGTAGGACGTTTTGTTTAGAGCAAGAATGGTTATCTTGGACGAAGTTCGTAACAATCCCTATCTCTTGAGCAAATCTTTGCTGGTTGTAAGCTTCAAAAAAGAAACCGCGATCGTCTCCAAATATTTGGGGTTCAATTTGCAGAACTTCAGAAATCTTGGTATGTACAATGCTCATTAATATTATTGATAGTATGTGCCGCAGTGTTCTGAATTGTTAGATGAATTTTGCATTCACATTTTACAGGCACTGTGTTCCAACTTGGACGATGGCTTGTCCTATTTTTAACAAGTAAATCAGGTTAGTTCAATTTGACAGTCATCACCAATCATAAATCGCAAGGCTTTAGGGCGACGGGGTGCAAGACTCAATTGTGCCCTTTGTCCAATGACGCTATCAATAATACGCTGATGGATGCCGGCAATTTTAGCGCCTTCTAAAATCACACTGTGTTCTAAATCGGTATCAATAAGTGTGACATTGTTAGCGATACTACTATAAGGGCCAATAAAGCAGTTTTCTAAATGACAATTGCTACCAATGACTACTGGCCCCCGAATTGTACAGTTAATTACTTTAGATTTTGCACCGATTTGCACTCGTCCAATAATCTGACTTTGAGAATCGATTTCGCCCATAACTGATGCTGTCAGATAGGTATCGAGAATCAATCGGTTAGCTTCTAATAAGTCATCTTTTTTACCAGTATCTAGCCACCAACCTTGAAGATTGTGGGCTACAACCTGCTTTTCCTGATTAATGAGGTATTGAATAGCATCAGTAATTTCCAACTCGCCTCTGGTGGAAGGTTGGATATTTGCGATCGCATCAAAGATGACGTGAGAAAAGAAATAAACTCCTACCAATGCCAGATTTGAAGGAGGAACTTTAGGTTTTTCAATTAACTGTAATACTCGTCCTGTTTCATCCACCTGAGCCACACCAAAGGCACTAGGGTTAGCAACTGAACGTAAGAGAATCAGAGCATCTGGCTGTTGTTGGCTAAATTGTTGCAGAAAATAACGTAACTCACCTAGTTGAATCAAGTTATCGCCCAAGTACATGACAAAGGAAGAATCTCCTAAAAAAGGACGGGCGACTTGGACGGCGTGAGCAAGTCCAAGTGGCTGGTCTTGTATGATGTAGGTGATGTTCGCTCCAAAGTTTTCTCCATTTCCGGTTTTCCCTTGGACTTCTGCCCCGGTTTCTGGACTGATAATGATGCCAATATCAGTAATACCAGCCGCGACCATTTCTTCAATGCCATACCATAAAACCGGTTTGTTAGCAACTGGAACAAGTTGTTTTGCCCCGCTGTAGGTGAGGGGACGTAAGCGTGTACCTTTACCGCCAGAAAGAATGAGTGCTTTCATCAGGATTTAGGATTAATTACAAGTCATTAGTCAAGATAATCTGAAAAATTGACAAAATCCCAAATCATTGCATTTAAATTCTGGCGTTAGTTTATAGGTAACGGGATAACACTTCGGCGGTTGCTTTTCCTGTTTTTTCCCAACTGAATTGTTGAGAGTGAGTGATACCTTGTCTAGAAAGGCGCGATCGCAATTCCGAATTAGTTGCAACAGCCTGCATTGCCTCTGTAATTTCTCCAGTGTTGTAGGGATCGATCAGAATCGCCGCATCGCCAGCTACTTCAGGTAATGAGGAGAGATTGGAGGTAATGACGGGAGTACCACAAGCCATTGCTTCGAGGACAGGTAAACCAAAACCCTCCCAGAGACTGGGGAAAACAAGAGCGATCGCTTGATTGATGATTTTTGGTAATTCACTGTAAGGAACATAGTTCAGAAACTTGACTCGATTACTTATTCCTAGTTTTTCTACTTGCCCCTGTAAAATTGAAGTGTAACGAAGATCGGTCGGACCTGCCAGCCACAGTTCATAATCACTACTGTTTGGTAATGCAGCAAAGGCGGTAAGAAGTGTGTTCAGGTTTTTGTAAATGTCTTGACGACCGATGTAGAGAAAGTAATTACAGGTAGGTAGATTGAGAGGAGAAAAATGAGTGCGATCGGGAGCAAGGGGAATAGAGGTAATTTTGCTAGCTGGAATTTGGTAAAAGTCTATAATGTCCTTAGCTGTGGCATTGGAGTTACAGATGATATGTTGTGCTTGATTGAGTACTTGAGGAACATAGTAACGATGGTACGATGTCAACCGTGAAAAACGTTTAGGAAAGCGCAACGGTATCAGATCGTGAGACATTACCACAAAACGACAGTTAGTATAAATTGGTGCTTCTGGCAAAGGTGAAAATAACAGATGGGAGCGCAAATTTTTATAGATTTGCGGCAGTTGAAATTGCGTCCAAATCAGGCGGCGAAAATGTCCTTTCGTTCCTTGGGCAGGAGTAAGATTATCAGGGACTAAATAGCAGTTAAAGTCTGGGTAATTTTTGGCTGTTAATAGAGTGGGTTGAAGAAATTTTAAATAATGAACAAGATGATCGGCATAGTTGCTTATTCCTGTTGGTTTGGATAATAAAATGGATAAGTTAATTATTAATTTATTTGCAGAGATGTTATTTACTATATTCATTAAATAATAGCTCTATAAGCTTTTAAGGTTTCTTTTGCCGTTCTTTCCCAAGAAAATAATTTTGCTCTTTCTCTACCCTTAATAATTAATTCTTGACGTAGTTGAGAATCACCGATGACTTTCAGAATAGCTTCAGCCAGTTGAACAAAATCACTAGGATCAATCAAGATAGCAGCATCTCCTGCAACTTCTGGTATTGATGAAGTATTGGAACTGATCGTAGGAGCACCTAGAGTCATTGCTTCCAATACGGGTAAACCAAACCCTTCGTAGTAAGATGGATAAACGAATACATCAGCTTTTGAGTAAAATAATGCAACTAATTCATTAGATAGGTAATTAAGATGATGAATTTGGTTTGCCCAAGGGGAATTTTCAATAGCCGCGAATATCGGTTCGTAATTCCATCCTTTCTTACCAATCAATATTAATTGATGTTCGATTTTATACTTTTCTTTTAAAAAATTAAAAGCAGTGATTATAGTATTAATATTTTTTCTTGGCTCTATTGTGCTAACAAAAAGTAGATATGGCTTGGAAAAATCATAATTAGCTTGTTTTTCTAGCCCTTGAGCAATTTCCTCAGACAAGTAATTACTATAGTAGCGACTAGCCAAAGGTGTGACATAGACTTTTTTGGGGTCTACTTCCAAATATTCAATAATATCTTTTTTAGAGCTTTCTGAAATAGTTAAAACTAAATCTGTCCACTGTAAACATCGCTTTACCCTTTTTGTATATGTTTTTACGACTGAATCTGTATAGTTAGGATATTTAATAAAAGTCAGATCGTATATATTCATTACGTTTAAACTATTTTGACAGGGATAAACTGAATAATTTGTACCATGTAATATATCCGGAGAACCAAAATATTTTTCAAAGTAAGATAAACTAGGTTTAAAAGCTAAAGCTAATAATAAATCTGAGATTCTTAGAGGTAAAGGCAAGAGATACTGTTGAGAAGAATTTTTAAAGCATTCAGGAAAAATGAAGTCACCCCGAAGCCAATTTTTTAACCCTGGTTGATAGACTACTCCTAACTGAAAATTTTCCTCTTTTTGTAATACATCAAGAGCGCATATTAAATTAGCAATATAAAAGCCAACCCCGCTGGGTTTTGAATCCACTGGGGTGGCATCAACTACAATTTTTAGCATTAGAATATTTAAGCTCCGCTAATGCTCAATTTTTTTAGATCGTAATCAACCATTAACTCAACCAATTGCTCAAAAGAATGCTGAGGCTGCCAACCTAACTCCGTCTTAATTTTATTAATAGAACCAACTAACTGCACAGGTTCATCAGAGCGATAAAAAGCAGGGTCAACTGAGACATAATCTTGCCAGTTTAGACCAACGCTGTTAAAAGCACACTCAACGAGTTCTCTGACAGAGTGAGTTTCACCACTAGCGATGATATAGTCATCAGGTTGTTCTTGCTGCAACATCAACCACATAGCGTAAACAGCATCTTTGGCGTAGCACCAATCACGACGGGCATCTAGGTTGCCTAATTTTAGTTCATTTGCTAAACCTAATTTAATTTGAGCAGCTGCGTGCGTGATTTTGCGAAATACAAATTCTGTCCCACGTCGAGGCGATTCGTGAGTATAAGTAATACCACAGCAATTGTAAAGGTTGTATTTCTGCCGATAGTTGACAGTCATCCAGTGAGCGTATGCTTTGGCAACACCATAAGGGTTGCGCGGACGAAAGGCGGTACGTTCAGCTTGAGGCGATTCATCAGGTTGACCAAAAACTTCACTACTAGATGCTTGATAGAATCTGGCATCTGGTTTGCAGCGACGAATAGATTCTAAGAGACGGGAGACACCTAGGGCTGTGTATTCAGCAGTGAGAGCAGGTTGTGTCCAAGAGAGAGGAACGTAGCTTTGAGAGGCGAGATTATAAATTTCGTCAGGTTGAGCTTCCGTAATCACATCCATTAAAGAGGATTGATCTAAAAGATCGCCAGAAAGGATTTGGATATCGCCAGAAAGGTGATTGATGCGCTCAAGATTACTAGAACTTGAGCGGCGAACTAAGCCGAAGACTTGATAGCCTTTGCTTAGTAGTAGTTCAGCAAGATAAGAGCCATCTTGTCCAGTTAAACCGGTAATGAGAGCTTTTCTAGCCACAGTTATAAGCCTACTGTTAAAAAAAATTAAACGGTTATTCAGTATATGTTATGGCAAACTATTTAGTTAAAATCCAAAACTTTGTTTTACAATTAAGCCGGAAATGCTCTGTTTCTAATATTTTTGTAATTTCAAGCAAGACCACAACAGTTGTCAAGGTTATATTGCTGCCGATAGTTAAAAATCATCTAATAAGAATGAGCTTTTCTAAAAAAATAAATTTAGTTGAAGCGTTTTTATGCTCCAGTTAAATTATTATATTTAGCTCATAAAAAATTGCTTTTGAATCTCCTTTTCAGAAGTTTTTTTAGGAAGTTCTAAAACATCTATATATGCTTGAGTTACTTGCTTTGCTGCTTTCGACCAGGAAAAATTCTTGGCTTGTCTTGGACTATTAAACCTCAACACCTGACGCAATTTGTCATCTTGAAGTTTTGCAAATCCTGCCACGATATCAGCTTCATTTGTAGGATCTACATATAAAACTGCATCTTTGCCCACTTCAGGTAAACTCGTAGTATTAGAAGTTATAACAGCTGCGCCAAGATTCATTGCCTCTAAAACGGGCAATCCAAATCCTTCATAAATTGATGGATAAACAAATGCCCAACAATTTTTATACAGCCAGTTTAGTGTATCATCATCCACATACCCTAGTCTACGAATATGCTTAGTCAAGCCTATATTGACAATGAAACTTTCAAGATCGTCTTCTAACCATCCTTGTCCTCCTGCTAAAACCAAAGGTTTCTGATCGTTATAAATATCGATATATTTTTTGTACGCCAACAAAGTTCGGCGTAAATTTTTTCTTGGTTCTAAAGTACCTACAGAAAGCCAAAAATTATCAGGTTCGAGGTCAGCAACCGATTTTTCGTCATGATCATCCTGAAAACGACTTCCTAAGTAGACTACACGAGTTCTTTCTATCGGAAAGTGGGGAAATATTTCCAGAAATCGTTGTCTAGAATATTCAGAAATAGCAATAATTAAGTCGGCTTGCATTGCTGCATTGAAAACACCATTAAAACAATTCCATCGGTTTTCCTCAGAAGTATATTCTGGATGATCGAGGAAACTCAGATCATATAAAGTATAAACAAACCGAGCAGAAGTAAAACGAGGACATGAAAAGTTGTTCCCGTGAACAATATCTGGATTTCCTAACTTTTCTTCATCAATTGCTGCTGAAGTACTCCAAAAAGCTAGAGATTCATGATGTGATAAATGGTCTAGTAGATGAGTACAATTACTTTTATTAAGGCGGCACGTACTAGTTCCATGCTCTTTATCCCAAAAAGTGTTTCCAAATGCGGAGTAAAGCAAATACTCATTATTTTTGTCGCAGCTTACTAGGTGTTTTATAAGACTATCAGCAAAGTATCCACATCCTGCCTTGGCTTTTCCAGTTTGACTAATATCAAAACCGATCCTCATAATCTTTTCAATAGTAAAACTAAATTTTTAATCAGAAATATATTGGCAGAAATTAACCACCAAATCATCCTGACTGATGCATTAACTGAAATAGATTTTTTCCAATGATAAAATGAGCACAGACTATTAAAAATTACTGCATTCACAAAAATCATGTTTTGAAGAGGTTTTGTTCTGTCTAGCTTCCAAGTCTCTTCTATCTTTACGTGTGCGTAAGCAAAAATCCATTTATCTGGTACATTTCCAAATTTGGAATGCATCATATTATTTATTTCATAATGCACAGCTATCCGTTGACCCAGTGTTTTATTAGTCTTATATAGGCGGGAACCAGAAAGCTTGCGTGGTATATAATGAAATGGTGTATTCTTCGCATAACGAAGCCACAACTCATAGTCCATACAGTACTTGAGAGAATCATTCAAGTTGCCATATTTTTTAACTAGACTACGGCGGAAAAATACGGATGGTTGGCAGAGAAAACAAGTTTCGATTAAACGTTGATAATTCCAATCCTCAGTCGGATAAGCTTCAATAACTCGGTCTTGTTCATCAATGTGATCGGCATCACCATATATAGCTTGTATATTGGGATAAGATTCAAAAATCTCTTTAATTGCCTGAAAAGTTCCTGGATAGTAAATATCATCAGAATTAATCCAAGCAATTATGTCACCTGTGGTCATAGCAATACCTTTATTAACGGCATCTGCTTGTCCTTTATCAGGTTCTGAAACCCACTTTATATACTTATCATAATTTTTTAAGATTTCTACAGTCCCATCTGTACTAGCACCATCACAGATTACATACTCCATTTCTGTATCTGCCAATTCTTGAGATAGCACACTCTGTATAGTTCTTTCTATAAAACAACCCTGACAAAAAGAAGGTGTAATAACGCTAAATTTTAAGTTCACACCACACTCTCTAATGCTAAAATTGAACTAGATGACCCATCAACTAAGTTTACTCGACAATGGCGCACCATTAACCCAAGCCGACGTTGATCCGAGTTCAGATTTAGTTGACTAGGTTGAAAGCTAGGCGATATTTGCACTGTTACCACTTCACCTGTAGGCAAAAGTGGCCAAATAACTTTCTGTGATTCGCCCCGAAGGCAATTGTAAGAAGCTTTTCTCTGTTTAGTGCGTAATTTTATCGTGGCTTTAGAGGTTGGATAAAATTCAGGAGTTTCAAACAAAATCTCTAGAGTTCGCCCTGACAAACCTGGCTCTATGGAAATATGAAACTCAGGTGCTGACCAACCATCATCATAAATGCCAGAAATCATGGTTTGAACTAATGTCTTTTGATTTAAAGCCTCTTTTTCAAATATACTTAAATATTGGTAAGTCATTTCCTTACCATCAAATAGCTCTAATCTTTGAAACCCTTTTTTGACCAGTTGTTCAACTAATAATTGATTACCGCTAATCTTTGCCAAACATGATGCTATCTCATCTGGTTTTCGAGGATCGAAATAGATAACGGCATCTCCTCCAACTTCTGGTAAGCTAGCAGCATTACTAGATAATACTGGCTTACCAAATTTCATTGCCTCTAAAGTTGGAATCCCAAATCCTTCATATAATGAAGGGAAAATTAAACATTGACAACCTTGCCAAACAGATGTTAATGCCTCTTGATTTAAAAATCCTAAAAATAGGATATTTTCGCTCAAACCCATAAGGTCTACTGCTTCTTTTAAGTGATTTTCTTCATATTCTAATGCACCTGTAAAAACTAAATCTAAAAATGAATTTGGAAACTGTTTTTTATATATTCCATAGGCTGTTAACAGGATACGATGGTTTTTATGTGGCCAATAGTTAGCAGGATAAAATGCATATTTTCGTCCTGCTAAACCTATACTGCTGAGATGCTCTATAACAGTGCTTTCATTTAATTCAACTAGGCGTTCATGAATAGAAATCGGTACAACAGCAAGTTTATCGGGGGGCGTTTTAAAATGCTTGATAAATGATTGGCGTGTAAAATCTGAAATGCAAATGATTTTTTGGGACTTATTAAGAAGCTCAACTATAAATTTTGTTCGATGTTGCTGTTCTTGAGCAGTAAAGAAAAATTGATAGTCTAAATGCTGTAAATCATAAGCAATAGCTACTAACGGAACATCTTTGTCAGCATATGTTGGTGCAGAGAAAGGACAAAATAGTAAATTAATCTTATTTTCTTTCAGTAAGGAGCTAGAGCCTATAAAGTTATTGAAATTAAAGTTAATTTTATTAACTATTTTTTTTACAAGTCTAGAGAAAATCCCAAAATTATTGTTTTTTGGTGTATCAATTGAATTAGGAACTAATAGTCGCTCCATCCTGTTAGTCTCGTATTGGGCTAATTCTAAATGATTCCAAGGAGCTGTAAGGAGTAAGAAATAATGATGAGGTGCTAATTCTTGAAATTGGTTTAGTAGGGTCAATACTAAAACTTTAGCGCCTCCATTTTCACCACCAGGTCGTAAAGGAGTTAAATCTATAGCAATTCTTAGAGATGGTTTTAATTCGCTCATATGGTAATTAATACATTCAATTTTTGAGTCTATAATTTGTATCCGACAACTGCATAATCTTGCGCTCCGTAAAAGTAATCATTAAATCGTTCAGCTACCTCAGAACCACTAAGCTTATAAGTTTCTGGGTAAGGGTGAAGATTGATAATTTTTACTTGGTGTAGACCTTGCGTTTCAAGAATAAATTTAATCATTGAGCTTGGCAAAGGATTGTGATGCGTGGGATCGAAATAAAAATTGCAACTACCAACTAATACATTTTGAGGATTAGGTGTTTCAAAAATGGCTAATCCACCAGGCTTAAGTACCCTGACTACTTCACTGAAAAACTTCATTAACTTTGTAAAAGTTAGATGCTCAATAATATGAAAACCAGTTATCATTCCTAAGCTACTATCTGGTAAAGATTGTACATAAACCATTACATCCGCTTCTATCACCTCAAATCCCCTGGAGCGGGATTGTTCTACCATTACTTTGTTGATATCCAGACCTCTGGCTGTATATCCAGATTCCTGTAGCAACTCCAGCCATTCACCACGGCCGCAACCTACATCTAAAATTGGTGATTCATATGTGCCTATCTTTGCTTCCTCAATCAATGGCAAATAAACTTTTAATCTGTCTAATATTTCTTCCCTACTACCTCGAAACTGCTCTTCAAATGCAGCATAAAAGGCATCTAAAAAGTGCATATCTTCATTTACAAAGGTTTCTAACTCTTTTTGAGTAAAAGGTTCTGGTAAACGTTTTCTTGCTTCTTCCAAAAACACTGTTATTAAACGCTTTTGCTGCATTAAGTCATTTTTGAGGTAACTATCGTTTCTGATGTAATGCTCATTGATTTCTTGAATACGAGCATTTGCTGTATTTATACGATTATCTGTTGTAATTAATTGATCGCCCATTCTTTCAATACGAGCATCTACAATATTTTTATGCTCATCTATTTCTTGTACTAAACGATTCAGAGTATCCAAACGTTCTTGAATGCCAGTTAGCCAGTTGGTAATTAAAGTATGAATAGCATTTAAGCTGTCATCTATTCCTTGGATGCTGTTATCCAGAGTAACTAAGCGCTCATCCAACCCTTGAAAGCGATTTTTTACAGTAATCAAGCGCCTATCTAATTGTTGGATGCTGTTATCCAGAGTAACTAAGCGCTCATCCAACTCTGGAAGGCGATTATCTATAGCAATCAGGCGCTCATCCAATTCTGGAAAGCGATTATCCATAGCAATCAGGCGCTCATCTAGCCCTTGGATGCTGTTATTCATAGCAACCAGGCGCTCATCTAGCCCTTGGATGTTGTTATCCACTTGCGTTTTTAAAGTCGCAATGTGTTCCACTAGCTGGTGATTAAGTGCTACAGACTCTTTTAGAGAATTAATTATACTAAAATTGATTTTTCGTTGATCTTTAAAGATAAAGTTCATAATTTTGAGAATAAGTTTTTGCAACTTACCACTTAAATTGAAAGGAAAAAGATTAAGTTTATCTGGCCACTTTGTACGGACGCTTGAACGAGATTCTGCATTTTCAATAAAAGTTTCAATATAATTAATACTTAACTTCAAGTTTGATGTGTCTAGATTAGATTGTGAATCTACTAACTGAGAATGAGCTTGATTTTTGCTAATATGCTCAACATCTTTATGTATTAATTCATCAATATTAGTTTCAGGATAATTGGATTCAATCATTTATTTATTACTTAACCTCAATTATTTCTTGATATGATTTTAATTTCTAGATTAGATATGGTATTTAATGCTTATATAACCTTGATTCCAATGTCCTCCATTAAATAAGTTGGCCCTACATCAAACCAGCGTACACCTTCCTGTACCAATGTAACTCTCAGGATATAGTTACCTTTTTGTACTAACGATCTAAGTTTAATTTTATATGTTTCTTTGGGTACTTTATTGAATAAATGTTTCAACACTATATCCTCAGAGCTATTTAAGTGGGGAAATATCTTTGTCCGTTGTCCCTCAAAAACAATGTAATCGGTAGCTTGTTCATTCATCCAATGATACGAAATGTGAACTGGATAAGAACCATAACTATTAAGAGTAAATGTGCTAGAGTTTTCAATTTCTAATTGAATTTCAAATTCACTATCTGCATTTACTAGTTTTGGATAATCTTTCACAAATATCTTGATTTTTCCAGCAGAGATGGGTGGGATAGAGAACATTTGTAAGCTACTCTTGAGATGTTCCCGATTTATGGGTCGATGAGAAGCAACTACAAATAAACTAGTCGCTGCACCTATTTCTCTTGTAGAAAACTTTTTTACTAAACTTCCACCTGGATTCTGGGTATCACCAAACCATAAACATACATGGTTAAAGTGTTTGCTTAATTGCTTTTTCAAAATCCTTGGCGATTGTTCATTAATATGCATTATTAGCTCATATCTTGAGCGGGGCTGTGGTGGTAGGTAGGCACCAACAGAAGCAGCAATTTTCCTTTTACGTGGATATTCATATTTGTAATACCAAAGATTTGGAAAAGTATGCACAACAAATAATCCGTCTTGTTTAAGACTATGCGCTACTTGCTGATAAAGCGCATCTAGTTCTTCAAAAGCTAAGTGTTCAATCACGTCAGAAGCTAGTGCTAGATCATACTTATCTGGCAGTTGTACATTGCAGATATGATCGCAGATAAATTCTACGTTGGCCGCTAACTCAGCTTCTCCATTAAAACAATTTTTTGCTAGTTCAATGGCATTTGGTGAATAGTCAATAGATGTAACCGCAAAACCTTGACGAGCAAAATAATAACTAAGTTCACCTCGCCCAGAACCAATGTCAAGTACTCGTCCTGATGCTTTCAAACTAGCGATCGCTGCTACAGATTGCAATCTTGGATCTTCTAACTTCTTCCCTTGATTTTGTTTATAAGTATCAAATCCGCTACAGTCTTGAGTATAGTAGTGACTGGTATAACTTTGACGAATGTCTAGACTAGAATTAGTATTGTGGTGGTGTTTTTGAAGCTCACTTAAATAATTATTAGAAACTTTTATTAATAACTCTCCAGCATAACCTGGTATTACACCATACCAATCGAGCAAATCAGCATATCTAAATAAGAAATCACTAACTGCCATAAAGTTCTGCTGCGTCCACATGTATCCATCTACCAACACGTAGTGGGATTGCTTAATAGCAAGTTCCAAATCATGAAAGGAACCGTCTCCATTTTGTTGCCCATCAACATGAATGAGATCGTAGACATTACCAGGCAAGCGTTTCATTAACTGTGTATCAGCAATAATAAATTCAGTATTAAACTGCTTAGTAATTTCTTTTGCCCAATTAATTGCACCTTTGACACCACCAAAATCATTGGTATCTAAGTCAATACCAGTATATTTAGTATTAGGGTATCCGTGTAGGAAAGCTGCGGCAGAATAACCGAAACGTACTCCTATTTCTAGGATATTAGTAGGTTTTAATTCCTGAGCGATCGCAGATTTGACTTTGTAATAATCAATCCACTCATCAAAAAGATGTAACAAGGGATCTTCTGGATTAGTAGTTTTTCTAAAGTCATATTCTGTCTGTTTTGCCTGTTTAATGATAGAGTCAAACATAAGTATATTTATGAATAGAAATAGAAGGAGAAAGATTTACTATACCTGACCACAGTATTGAGTTTTTGTTTCTTAGAACTTTTAATGCGGCGACATTATGAGCATAAACTAATGTTCTCTGGAATAAACTTTCCCCAATTGCACTATCAGCTACACCAAATGTAATTGTATATTCACCCTCCATCAAAGGCACTTTAAACTTAAAGCAAATCTCCAGTAAAGTACCACTTTCTACTCGACCTATTTTTTCTCCCATACATAGAGTATTGGTTTCAAAAATTACCTCACCTGTTCTTTCCCGTATTTTAAAACCAATATGGGGATCTTCAAAATACTGGGAAAATAAAACTCCTACGGAAATCTGTAATAACTGCTCACTAATTACAACTTTTATTTCTTGATCTGTTTCATCTAAAAACCTAACAAATTCTATGCTTACTTCTGGCGCATTAATAACCACTTCCTGTACTGATTCTGAGGTTATATCTAAAAATTCTTTATTTTCCTCGGAAGTAAGATAATTAGAATCTGGAAACATTTGAATTTCTACTGCTTCCGATCGTATATCTTTTTTTTGTAACAGTTTGGCTTCATATAAATCAATTACTTGCCTTGGTTTAGCATCCAACACTAAATTTCCTGCTTCCATAAATAAAGCTCTGTTACAGATTTTATGTATAACAGACGAGTCATGGGAAACAAATAAAAGTGTTGTTCCCATACGCGTTAGATTTCTAATCCGCTCAAAACATTTCTGCTGAAAGTAAATATCTCCAACTGCTAGTGCTTCATCTACAATTAGAATGTCAGGATCAACACTTACTGCAACTGCAAATGCTAATCTCACGAACATACCACTGGAATAAGTTTTAACAGGCTGATCGATAAAATCTCCGATATCAGCAAATTCCACTATCTCATTGTATTTGGCTTGGATTTCTTCACGACTTAACCCTAAAATTTGTCCATTGAAAAATACATTTTGTCTTCCAGTAAATTCAGGATTAAATCCGCTGCCTAGTTCTAGTAAAGCTGAAACTCTGCCGTGAAGCCATACATCTCCTGTAGTTGCTGTCAAGGTTCTAGCAATGATTTGTAGTAATGTACTTTTCCCAGAACCATTTTGACCAATAATTCCTAATTTCTCTCCTTTAGTAATTTCTAAGTTAATATCCCGCAATGCCCAAAATTCTGGAGCGTGGCTCTTACCAGGTAGTAAAGTTTCTTTGAGCCTATCTACCGGACGAGCATAACGCTTGTAGCACTTTGAGACATTCTTCAGTGAAATTACAATCTCCTCACCCATAACACTGCATACTTAAACTAATAATGAATTTCACACGGTACAAATTTATCAATTAAAAATTACTTACTTCATTATAATTTTTGCTTGTTGTTGAATTATATCGCTATATACATATACAGTTTACGTTAGCATTTGCTTGTTTTAAAAGCGGCTAAATAATGAAGCCTTGACTACAACACGTCGGCAAAAGCTGGACGCAAATGCTTGTATACTGTAAAACCACAACAAAATATAATTGTTGCTATAACACAAGCAACTCCCCATTCACCCCAGTGCTTGACTTCTCCAACTAAAACTATGTCACGATAAACCTCTGCGATCGCCGCCATTGGATTTAACCAGAATACCAAACTCCGCCATTCCTCTGGAACTGATGATACTGGATAGACAAGCGGTGTTGCATAAAACCAAATATTTAAAATTACTCCTAAAGTCTGCGGGATATCTCGCAAAAATACAGTTAGTCCGGCTGTTAAATAGCCCAACCCTGCTGTTAGTAATAACTGTGTTAACCAGATCAAGGGTAATAGCGCCAAGCTAGTATGTAAAGTATGAGCATTGACCGCCACGAAAAAAATCAATGCCATTAAACCAAAGGAACTCTCAATGAATGTTGACAAAATTGGCACTAGGGGTAATAAAGTTAAAGGAAATACTACCTTCTTGACTAAATTTGGTTGTCCTAGTACCGAATTAGCGGACTGCGTGAGACCACCCGTAAAAGCAATCCAAGGAAGTAAGCCTGCAAATAGCCACAAACCAAAGGTGAAATCATTTGCTGGTAAACCTTTGAGAGTAGTCAGCTTCACCTTTAGTACGGTAGAAAACACATAAGTATAAATCAGTAACTGTGATAACTGATTTAGCAAAGGCCACAAGTTACCCAAAACAGAACCCTTGTAACGTGCCTCTAAATCCCGGCGTACTAGAGTTCTTAGTAAGTCGAACTTTACCCATAACTGTTCATCTATGGGCAAGATGCGCCTCCATCTCCCTACCTTACGTACGACTCCCCGCATTGTCGGCAACAATTTCTGCTTCCTCGCTTACTACTCACTATCCGCTCACGTAATTGCTCTCACTGAAGCCTATTATATTTATGAAAGTCCCTTTTTCAGGGACTTTCAAATAGAAAAAATTCCAACTACTTCTTGTGAGGTGCGTATTTTACCCGCATTTGGTGTAAACGTGGGTAGGCAGGATGCCCACCTCATAAGATTGGATAATTTATTTGTTGGAAATCTCTTCAGTGCTTTTAGAATCTATCATCACTAGAAAATTGTATCCAAATTATCTTGGCGATCATACAATAAATAGGATCTTCTCAAGTGTATTTTTACTACAAATATAACGTCTGTTTGTCAGGCTCCTTCTTTGTTAAGGATGTGAGTTTTTGGTTAACTCAAGTTATCTGGATCAATTCCTTGCGATCGCAAATACTCTGCCAGTCTATCAGTCTGTTGGCGTTCCTGTTCTGCTTGTTCTCTTTGAGTCGGTACCCAACCTGCAGAATTATACCAACGCAACCACAAACCTATTCTCTGCTGGTAAGTACCTTGCCAAAGACCCAATCCTAGCTCTAACTCTGCCAAAAAGAAGCGGTTCTCTGATAAAGATATTGCCTCGTAGCGAGTACCGCTGAGTTTAAAGGCACGCAAATGGTTTTCATCGCGATCGTAGATAACGTAGTAGGGAACCCGTAAAATCTGTTCATATACTTCCCACTTCGTTGGGGGTCGGTTTACTTCCCGCAGTGTTTTTCCTAAGTCTTCTTGTTCTGTACCTGGTGAAAGTAATTCAACTATTAAAAATGGATCAATTCCTTCTTGCCAAATAACGTAACTTAAGCGTAGGTCTTGCTGCTGGCTAGCACTAGGTAATCCTAAAACCATGTACTAATCAGGACGCTTGTAGCACAAAGGATGGCGGGGATCGTAGTAAAGATTTAAGTCACTAGCAAGCAAAATTTCCTCAGATGGATAAGCAAGAGGCTGACAAGTCTCACTAAGCAAATCTGCCTGAAGTCGGTGAAATTCATCTGGCAAACCTGATTCCCCCACTAATTCACTGGGTAAATCATACATCGTAGGCATTGTTTCTTGTGGCGAACGGGGTGGATCTGTTTGATACATGATTACTACCTTTGTTGCTGAACTCAAGCTATCTGAAACAACTCTCTCCGATGTTTGACGACAAGCAGCTTTGTGTCTAGACAAATTTTCCGCCTGCGATCGCTGTCGTTCTTGTTATAACCATCATTGAACCTCAGAAGTCATTAGTCATTAACTATTCTCCTTCATCTTCCCCAGTTCCCTTATCTTCCACTGAATTTATGAGAGCAGAGTCACGGATTCCGCTACACTGAAACTTGGTTTATCTGAATTGTAATCAGGCATGGAAATCGGACAAAAGGTTAAAGTCTATCGTTTGCGCGATCGCGTTTCTCCCCCAGTTGTAAAAAAACTCGGACAAGTGGGTATTATCCAAGGCTACAAAGTCACCGATGGTGGTGGTATCGGTGTAGTGGTGTTGTTTGACGATAATTATTCCACTTGGTTTTTTGAAGATGAAATCAAAGCTGTGTAGTAGTAAAAAACTCAGATCCAAGTTTTTCTTGGTATCTGAAATTTCAAGATAGGTTGAGAGCCTTTGTTGAGTGCTAAGTTGGAGTTGAAAAGATCGGCGGTGAAAATAGGAATCAACTAATGGCTCTAATATTGACATTTTTGGGCAAAGGCGGCACCGCTCGTACCAAAATTGCGATCGCCGCAGCCAAATTATTGGCAAGTCAAGGCAAGCGCGTACTCTTAGCAGGACAAGCAGAACCAACATTGTCAATCCTGTTGGGTACTACCATTGCTGCCGATCCTCAAGAAATCGCTCCCAAGTTACACGCGGTACAGTTTCAAGCATCTGTACTACTAGAACGCAACTGGGACGAAGTGAAGAAACTTGAGGCGCAATATCTCCGCACACCCATCTTCAAAGAGGTTTTTGGTCAAGAACTGGTAGTATTGCCGGGGATGGACAACGCCCTGGCACTGAATTCTATCCGCGAATATGATGCCAGTGGGAAATATGATGCGATCGTCTACGATGGCACGGGCGACTCTTTAACGCTGCGAATGTTGGGTTTGCCAGAATCTCTGAGTTGGTATGTCCGGCGATTTCGGCAATTATTTGTCAACTCCGATTTGGGGAAGACAATTACTGAATCACCCTTGATTCAACCTCTGATTAGCAGTTTTTTCAATATCAACTGGACAGCAGATAACTTTGCCGCTCCCACTAACCAAGTCAATAATTTCTTAGAAAAGGGGAGAGCCGCTCTAGCCGATCCCAAGCGTCTCGCTGCTTTCTTAGTGACTACAGGAGATCCGATTGAGGTCGCAAATGCTCGTTATTTATGGGGTAGCGCTCAACAAATCGGTTTAACTGTTGGTGGTGTTCTGCTTGTGTCTAACGAGACAAATGTCAACCTGTCAGAGGAATTTATACCCCTAACTGTGAGCGTCGTTCCCAACTCGCCCACGGGTGATTGGCAACCACTGATAGACGCTCTACCAAACTTTGAAGCACAAGCTTTACAGGCTCCCAAACCGATTGAAATAGACATTCACAATCGTCAAGTACGCTTATTCTTGCCAGGATTTGACAAAAAGCAGGTCAAACTTACTCAATATGGGCCAGAAGTCACGGTAGAAGCAGGAGATCAGCGGCGCAATATTCCCTTACCCCCGGCTCTGAGTGGCAGACTTGTTGCTGGAGCAAAGTTTCAGAATAATTATTTGATAATTTCGTTTTAAGTTATGGGAATAGGGCATGGGGAATAGGGAATAGGGAATAGGGAATAGGGAATAGGGAAGAAACTTAATTACCAATGCCCAATGCCCAATGCTCAATACCCAATGCCAATGCCCAATTAATCAGTAAAAATTATGTCAGAATCAACTCCCATTACCCCAGACCCTAACCCAGCTGAGGCATTGGACTCAGTAGTAAATAATCCCAATGAGCAATCGAACGCATCTGCCGATCGCAATGCGAAAACTAGGCAGCTGTTGGGGATGAAAGGTGCATCTGCTGGGGAAACTTCAATCTGGAAAATTCGTTTACAGCTAATGAAGCCGATTACCTGGATTCCCCTAATTTGGGGCGTAGTCTGTGGTGCGGCTTCTTCTGGTAACTATACTTGGACGCTGGAAAATGTCTTGAAGGTAGCAGCCTGTATGTTACTGGCTGGGCCGTTGATGACAGGTTACACCCAAATCCTCAATGATTACTACGATCGCGAAATCGATGCCATCAATGAACCTTATCGCCCGATTCCCTCTGGCGCAATTCCCCTACCCCAGGTAATTATTCAGATTTGGGTATTACTGATTTCTGGCTATGGTTTGGCATTTGCGCTGGATGTGTGGTCTGGTCATGAATTCCCGACAATTACAGCGATCGCGATTATCGGTTCTTTCATCGCTTATATTTATTCTGCGCCTCCCCTGAAACTCAAGCAAAATGGTTGGCTAGGTAGCTACGCTTTGGGTGCAAGCTACATTACCCTACCTTGGTCTACAGGACACGCTTTATTTGGCGAACTGAATTCCACAATTGTGATTTTGACAATGTTCTACAGCTTGGCTGGATTGGGTATTGCCATTGTCAATGACTTCAAGAGTGTAGAAGGCGATCGCCAACTAGGATTAAATTCACTACCTGTAATGTTTGGCATCACCACTGCGGCATGGATTTGTGTGGTGACAATTGATGTTTTTCAGGGATTGATAGCAGCTTATCTTGTCAGCATCCATGAAAATTTGTATGCAACAATACTAATACTCTTAATCATTCCGCAAATCACCTTGCAAGATATGTATTTCTTGCGCGATCCTGTGAAGAATGATGTTAAGTACCAAGCCAGCGCCCAACCTTTTCTTGTATTAGGAATGCTGGTAACAGGTTTAGCACTTGGTCATGCTGGCATTTAAATACTTCTATAGTCGGAAGTTAGGAATTAGGGGTTAGGAGTTAATATACTTTTAACTCCTAATTTGTATCAGCAAATACCGTGTTAGAACTGATATCTTTCCTTATTCATGGGATTCAACCTTTATTAGTCCCAATTTGCTTTATCGTTGCTTGGACTGTAACTATTCTCGCCGTTTTGAGTCTATGGTCAGCGGCGCGAGATAGTGTAACTACAGCCAAGCAAATGCATCAAATCCCCTGTACTGGCTGCCAATTTTTTACTGACAATTACCGTCTTAAATGTACTGTACGCCCATCTATTGCCAATACAGAAGAAGCGATCGATTGTCTTGACTATCAACCGAAGACTAATCCTTATCTGTATTAGGGATTGGGGATTGAGGGAGAATGACCAATGACTAATGACCAATTTCCAGCAATATTTTTAAAACACCCCGACTCTGGGCGTGTTCAAAAGCTGCAAGCCCTTCAATGAGGGGGTAAGTGGCATAAATCAGGGGTTTTACGTCAATTTGTCCTGTAGCTAGTAACTGGAGAGCTGGAGTAAAGGGGCCACAACGGGAGCCGATGAGGGTGATTTCATCCACTACTAAAGAAGAAGCATCTAGGCTGAGGTTTCCAGCGTAAGTACTTTTCAGTACAAGAGTACCACGGGGACGTAGGGCGCGGCGGGCGATCGCAAATCCTTCTGGATTGCCAGTGCATTCTACTGAAATATCGAAATATCCATCTGTAACAGCGTCGGCTAGACTCGTTTTTATTCCCCGTGCTTCTAAGTTAGCCAGTTTATCTCGATGACGCCCCACAGCTACGAGTTCACAGCCAGTTAGAGCTAGTGTCTGAGCTACTAACTGCCCTAGTTTGCCATCTCCAACCACTAGCACCCGATGGTTTGGATGCAATGGCACTTGCTGCTGAATTTCCAAAGCTGCTGCTATCGGTTCAGTAAATGTTGCTACTTCTGTCGGCACATTATCGGGTACTAAATGCAGGTTCTCCACCGGCAAACAAAGATATTCACCAAAGGCTCCGTTGCGGTTGACAATACCCAGAACTGTACGATTTTCGCAGTGAGTTGGTTGTCCACTACGACAAAACCGACAATGCCCACACACAGCGTTGATTTCTCCAACTACGCGTTGGTTAACTAAGTGTTCTGGTCCTTGTTCGACAATGCCGACAAATTCATGCCCCAAAATGCCAGTGTAAGGATAGTAGCCTCTGAGTAGTTCCAGGTCAGTGTTACAGATACCTGCACGCAAGACGCGTACTAAGGCTTCTCCTGGTGGCGGTTCAGGAACGGGAATATCTGTGCGTAATTGCAACTGGTTATTTTCGAGCCAAAGTCCTTTCATTTCTCTTCACATCCTTTACCTAATTATGTTGTCATAATCACTTTGAAAAATGTTTACAACTATTCTGTACCGCCATACTCACCCCTATGTCTCTGTAGAAGGTATTTCTTTAATTTTGCTTACATCAACTTTGCTTAACCAAGTAACTAAGTCGTCTGAGCCAAGTGCAATCTCACTCCCCAAGGTTTTGATATAGAGAAGTCCGTCACTGATAATTAAATCTCTAATTGGGTACCATGAATCTCGTGTTCTAATCAGAAGTTCCAACGGAATCCCTGGTCTTGAACTATGCTTGCAATATTTCCACCAGGCTCGCCATAGAATGACACATTTAGTACAGTTCATCTGATAGCCTTTGGGAACTTCGCAGTATTTATATTGATAGAAACCCCGACTATCTACTTCTCCTTTGAGGATATAACTATATTCTGCTAATGCCTGATTTATCAATTCCCACTGGGTTGATTTTGGAGAAATCGAGAATTCAGATAAGGTGTTAGATAGTTGAACAGTGGCAATTACGCCTTCAGATTTTGCTGTCAGTTGGTTAATTTTATACACTGTTTGCGCTGTCAAAACAGGATTTGACAACAAAATATCTTTTTTCTGAATAGAGTTTTGCACAAACTCTCGAATTAAATCTAGATTAGACAACATAAAATTTTTTATACTAAATTAACCAGTGTGATGAAAGTCACAACACTACTTAAATTAATAACTACACTGGTTTTGCACTTAAATCAGGATTATTACCAGCTTTATTTATACTCAATTCTTTGTTGAACTAGGGTTTTGTTAAGTTTAATATCGGTTATGCTATTGTCCACTAGGCTAGTTGACAAAATCACTGTTTCCAGGTTTAACGAGCTGCAAATTAAATTTTTACGCCTTCGAGAAAAGGTTGAAATACCGGAATTAATTCGGGACGACTAACCACAAGGGTGGGAAAAGAGCGATCGCTATAATCTTCTCCGGGTGACAACGGAAACGGTTCTGATTTAAGCGATGACCATACCCCACCAGCAGCCTGGACAATTACCCAAGCCCCGGCTAAGTCCCAAACTTTTGGTGTCGCCTCAATCCCCCCCAGAGTAGCCCCAGTGGCAACTGTCAAAAAATTATAGCTAGCTACACCCAACATCCGAATTTTGCAAGGAAAGCCGTTTTTGATAGCTGCGGTGCTACGGGAACAGAGGTTAAAAAAGTGATTATTGCTGGGACTATCAACACTAGTATGGATGGGATGGTGGTTGAGAAATGCTCCTGTTGGTGTTGCTAAACCAGATGAACCTGCCCAAAAACCATGAAAAGCTTGATTCAAGGTTGGTGCGTAAACATAACCAAAAATGGGTGTACCTCGATACAGTAAACCCAGAGATATTGTCCAGATGGGAATGCCACGTGTGAAGTTGGTTGTACCATCTAGAGGGTCAATTACCCAGCACCACTCAGTACCGGGAAAAGACTGATCGCTCTCTTCGCTCAAAATACCGTAACCAGAGAAAGTAGAAGCGATTGCATCCCGAATTTCCCGATCTGCCCATTTATCTGCTTGCGTCACCAAACTACCATCAGCTTTTTGGTCAGCCTGTACTTTCCCAAAATCTTGCATTAGCTGCTTGCCCACCCTATTAGTGGTAGTTTGGGCAAAATCAAGAATTGTTGTCCAAAAATCATTCATTAGTCATTTTGTCATTGGTTACTTGTACTGAGCGTTCGCGTAGCGTCTCGTAGAGAAGCCGTTGGCGCAGCCTCTCGTAGAGAAGTATTGGTCATTGGTCATTTGTCCCATGCCCAATGCCCCATACAGTTTAGTCTAAATCGCTTTCTAAAACTGAGGCGATCGCAAGCTTTGTACTTGTTTGAAATTCTGTGATATTCACCCGATTCAGAAACCAAATCGATACCACCATTCCCACCGCTTCTAGAACGAATACCAGCCCATAAGCTAGTTCTAGGCTTGGTAGCAGCTTGCGTCCAATATCCAAAACTGTACCTCCAATTACCACCGCGATTCCTCTAGAAAGGGACTGCGCTAATCCCCATGCCCCAATAAACGTACCTGCGGCTTCTGCTGCGGTGAGATCCAACATCAAGCTAATTGCTGCTGTAGTTAAGAAACCTGTGGCTAAACCGAACAAGACCAAACTTAGTTTGAGAACCGCTGCATTAGCTGTGAATCCTGATATACCTAGCAAGATTGCACAGAATGCTACCAACATACAGCCTAGACGTGCAGTTCTGCGCTTACCCAAACGCGGGACAATATAAAAGCCAGTAACGCCGTACGCAATCAGCAAACCCGTTCCATAAAAAATATTTAATTTGGTACTTTCCGCTAAGGGCATTTTAAACACTTGACCCGCATAAGGTTCCAAAATTGGGTCTTGCATAAACAAACTGATAGTCATCACCAATAAAAAGGTGAAGAATATACCTGTTTGTGGGCTAGCTGTCAATATTTTCCAAGCATTCCCTAGAGTAATGCTATCTTCCCGGTTCACCAGTGTGGAACGGGTTGAGTATTGGGAGTATTTTTTTTCTACGCCAAATGTCGCTGCGATCGCTAAACCAAATACAATTGCTGGGACAATCAAAAACAATCTGTTGATTGCTGGCTGCAAACTTTCTATGGAAACGCCTAGTGTTAATGGCTGTAGTAATATGCTACTAATAATCGCCCCAACAATAATCCCCACCATCAGCATCGACCAAACCACACCGACTACTTTGGAACGGTTATCTTCTTCAGATATATCCACCAATAAAGCAGCAAAGGCAGTACCGCTAGCACAAATTCCTAGACCGTAGACAGCGAAAACAATAGACAGAAGCGCTGTCCAGCCGATTGTTTGGGTTGTCCATACCCAAGTACCCGTACTATTTCCAGCAATATTAAGCTGCCATATCACTTGTATAGCTAAGAAGGCTGCGATCGCAAATATTGCCGCGCCCACCCAAACATAAGCTGTGCGGTGGTATCCCCATAACGGCTTGGCATCGGAAATCTGGCCGAACCAGACACGGGAAGGAGCAACAAATAAAGGCAATGCTAAAACTACTGATACCAGCGTCGCCGGAATTGCTATTTCTTGAATCATGACTCTGTTGAGTACGCCCAGAGTCAAAATGGACATCATGCTCAACCCCATCTGAAATAAACCCAGCCGAAACATGGTCAGCAGGTTTACCCTTGGCATAGATAGGGATTTTGTTTTGGTATCAAATACTTCACCGCTTGCCATAGCTACTTTTTCGTATGCTTTATAGGATTTAATCTCTCTTTAAATAAAGATAAACCCTACTCGCTTAAAATCAGCGAACGAAAAGTTGAAGTTGCGATTTGGCAAGCAATTATACACCTCAATTAGGGTATGCTGCCAAGTTAGGATTAATCTTTGTGGCTTGTCGTAATCTGCGAAGTCTACGACGGGCTACGCCTACGCATAACAAGAGAATTTTAGGATGAAGTAGTGAAACGAGACTCCATTTACTATCAGATTTTTAAGCGCTTTCCTGGGTTACTCTTTGAACTGGTTGATAATCCTCCTCTGCAAGGGCAAAACTATCGATTTGAATCAGTTGAAGTCAAAGAAACCGCTTTTCGCATGGATGGTGTGTTTTTACCTCCAGAGGATGCAACATCTAGGGTAATCTTTTTTGCTGAAGTTCAATTCCAAAAGGATGAAGCCCTCTACCATCGGTTCTTTACTGAATCGCTGATGTACCTGAACCGGAATCGTTCTCATTACGATGACTGGTTCTGTGTGGTAATTTTTTCATCACGCTCTTTGGAACCAAGGGATCAAAAAACTCATCGAATATTTCTCAACAGCGACCAAGTGCAGCGAATCTATTTAGATGAGTTAGGCGCGACTAATCAGCAGCCAATAGGTATCAACTTGATGCAGTTGACTCTAGCATCCGATGAAGTGATGGCAGAGCAAGCAAAGGAATTGATTGAGCGGGTAAAATTAGAGGAAACGGACACACTGCCGCAAAACGAAATACTAGACATCATCACCACAATTGCCGTTTATAAGTTTTCTTCGTTGAGTAGAGAGGAAGTTGAAGCTATGCTAGGACTGACTTTAGAGCAAACAAGGGTTTATCAAGAAGCGAAAGCCGAAGGTCGAGAAGAAGGTAGAGAAGAAGGTCGGGAGGAAGGTCGAGAAGAAGGTCGAGAAGAACAGAAAGCTGAAATGTTGAAACTTACCGTGCCTTTGTTACTAAAAACAGGGATGAGTGTGGAGCAGATTGCTCAACACCTCAATGTTGATATAAAAGCTGTCCAGAACGCTGCACAGTCAAGCACATAGAATGAGGAAGTTGAAGCTATGCTGGGACTGACTTTGGAACAAACGAGGGTTTATCAAGAAGCGAAAGCCGAGGGTCGAGAAGAAGGTCGAGAAGAACGGAAAGCTGAAATGTTGAAACTTACCGTGCCTCTGTTATTAAAAACAGGGATGAGTGTGGAGCAGATTGCTCAACACCTCAATGTTGATATAGAAGATGTTCAGCTTGCCGCACAGCAAAACACGTAGAATGGTCATTTCATGTCTGTTGTCATATTTTTGCAAAATGAGGAGAGCTTGATTAAAATCTTCAATTGCATTTTTATGGTTTTCAGAGCGATCGCACCAAAATGTGACAAATTAAGATGCTCATAATTTCATCAAAGAGTAAATAAATCCTCTGTTTAAGCTGCTAGATTCTTCACTTCATTGAAAAGCAGAAGCTACAGAGGTTAGAGAGCTTTGTTTTGGTATCAAATACTTCACCGCTTACCATAGCTAATTTTTTGTATGGCGGTGATGCGATCGCGCCAAAATGTTACAGATGGATGTAAGATACTCATTACTTCATGAGAACTGGGACTTGCTAGCAGAAGACCCAGTATCTAACCTTTACATAGCCCCTCTATTTCACCCAAAAGCACCAATGATACCTCTTGGGTACTTTAGAGCTTGTCCTGTAAGCATTGGGTTAAATCTTGCTGGGCATTAATAGGAGCTAACTGAGATAGTTACCTACTCTACTTTTACTGCTAATGCTGGTGTCATAGTTTGCGATCGCTATCTAGATTTAACATTCACGTCCAACTTTTTTCAACTTTAATGAGGTTATCAGAGATATGGAAGAAATATTAAACCAATACTGTAAACAAGATAACCTTGGGCTGCTTCTCCTGAGTATGGCAACTGGTTCGGGTAAAACATACATTGTTCTAAAGTTTATACATTATAATTACAATTAATTTGCCAAGCAAAAGAGAAAGATTCTGTTTATTACTAACCTTAAGAAAAACCTACCTATTGACGAACTCAAAAAACGTTTTATCGCCGATGTAAATGAGGAAGATTTTGAAAAGTATGTTCTTTTTATTGATTCTAATGTCGATCCTGTTATCAAAAACTTACTAAAACTTGACCAAGAAATTCCTGATAAATTTAAAAACAAAATATATTTACAACTAAAAAAATATATAGAAATGCTCCAAAATGAGCAATTACCTAGCGATTTTAAAGAAAACATTAAAACAGATATTCGTAAAAATATTGAGCCAGCATTCCGAGACATTATTAAAAGAATATTATCAGAAAATTTTAAAACGAAAAAGGCTCGTCTGTCAGCTATAAAGAATAACCAAGATTACCAATGGATTGGAAAACTTTATCCCGCAGTATTTACAGATGATAAAACTATTTTATTTCTTAGTATAGATAAGTTTGTTGCTCAAAACACAACACTTATTGAACCATCATATTACTTCTCTGAACGGTTTATTAATAAATCACTTATTTTTATTGATGAGTTTGATACTACCAAAGAAACTGTACTCAAAAATATCATTCAATCTGGGTTAAGAAATCGAGTGGATCTTATTGATTTATTCTTAAATATTCATAATCATCTGATGCAAACCGAATGTCCTGAAGTACTTTTACAAGAATCAAAATGGCGAAAGCAGCAATCTTCAGGTAAAAACTGGCTATCTCTACGAGAACAGATTGAATCATTACGAGAGAAAGCTAATTATATATTCAAAAAATATCAATTACAGCATATCTGTAAATCTCACGAGAATTTTTCAACTAAGGAAAGAAACTTTCTTTTTTATGATTATAAATTCCATAATGTGCTGGATCGTAATCAACGTGTAGAGATTATTGGAGATATAAATAGCCGTACAAATTGGATTAATGCTTTTAATATTAAATATAAAAAGATGGGTATTGACATACAGGAATTGCTGAGTACAATTACTGGTTATTTATCATACTTTCAGACAGCAATTAAGTATTTAGCCAATAACTATCGCCGTTTGAAAGAGGAAGATAAAGGCGGACAGGAAACTTTTCCCCTAAAATTAGCTATGACGCATTCTACTTATGTTTTATTAGACCCCAATACACGGAGAAACAGCATTCAAATAAACCCAATAGTAATACTGGCTAGAGTTATGGTATTGTTCTGTAACTTTATTTGACGCAATCAAGCTACATAAAAATATCAATGTTAAATTGTGGTTTTAACTACACTATTGCATTAAATTAGTAAGATAAACTTGCTTTATGTATGTCATCAAACTATTTACCTTCATCCAGTAACCAAAAAGGCATAAGCAATGACTAAAGAACCAGTCAAAGTAATATTATGGGAAGAAAATCAAAAGGATTTTCTCAAAAAATTCTACGATCTCCAATTTACTCCCAGAGTAGGAGAGGAAGTTTACTTAAAAAAGGAAAGATGGAAAGTAACCAGAGTTGAGCATGATGTAGAAATTAGTGAGATTAATGTCTACATGGAATTAATCAAAAAAGCCAAGCAGGATAAATCATCTAATTCATAAATAAAATTAAATACACTTAAGTATCATAAAAGGGAGGTTATTAGCCTCCCTCAATTCTTAAGTTGCTATGCAGCTTGCTATTAAATGGGAGCGCAAAATTAAAAATAAAGGTAATGCTGTTCGTTAAATTTAGCAGCGTAACAGCTTACTGTCGTTACTGAAATATAATTTTGAGAGGTTGGCGATCGCACCCCAGCAAGTACAATGAGGGTACAACTAGTGTTGTACCTTCAAAGGCTGATAAAATGAAACGGACACTTTATATTCCTGATGAGTTGTGGACACAACTTGACCAATACTTAAAAGATCACCCAGAGCAAAACCCATCTAGTGTTGTACAGGCAGCACTGGCGGAAAAGTTACGCCCCAAAAATGGTTCAAGGCTACTATCGCTGGCAGGAATTGTAGAAAATGCTCCTACAGATGCTTCAGTTAATGAAGACTATTTAATACAAGGATGAAGCGTCTCGTTTTGGATGCAGGCCCCCTGATTGCCTTGGTTTCTGTTCGAGATGACTACCATCAGGAATGCAAAGCGGGTTTTAGGAAGTTACCAGAATTGTTTGGTGAGGTTCTAACCCCTCTACCAGTGCTGTTTGAAGTTTACAAGTTTGTGCTGCGAGAACAATCGAGCCGTGCTGCAATGACTGCACTAAGCGTCATTAGTGAGAACACAGTGACTGTACCAGTGAGCATGGAAATGTTTCAGGAGATTTACAGTATGGTTCGCCAGATACCAGACTGGCAAGGAAGTTTAGAGGATGCCTCTGTTGTAGCGGTAGCTCAACTTTATGACGCTAGTGTTTGGACGTTGGATTACAGAGATTTGAGTTGGTTCAAGAGTCTGGAATTGTGGACATCATAATCGTTACACAGGTCAGTTGAAACATTTTCAGCTTGAGCTATGGTGTCCAATGCCCCACACCCAATCTTGGCTATAACGATACACTATAAAAGTAAAGAAATGTAAATAAACTAAATTTTGCAACCGTGGAAAACATCACATTGGGGCAAAATGGCCCATCTGTTACACCCTTGTGCATCGGCACTTGGGCTTGGGGTGATAAACTATTTTGGAATTATGGCGATCGCTACGGTCCAGAACAGTTACAAGAAGCCTTTACCGCAGCCTTAGAAGCTGGTATTACCTTCTTTGATACTGCCGAAGTCTACGGAATGGGACTATCAGAGAAATTTTTGGGACAATTTCTGCAACAGACACAACAACCTGTACAAATCGCCACAAAATTTGGCCCCCTACCGTGGCGATTTACAGCCCAATCCGTCTCTGATGCTTTAACAGCCAGCCTCAAACGCTTGCAATTAGAGCGAATCGCCCTGTATCAAGTGCATTGGCCTTTTGCCTTTCTTCTAAGTCAAGAAACTTTGATGAATGCCCTAGCGGATGAAGTGAAGCGAGGGAGAATTGCCGCAGTCGGTGTGAGTAATTACTCAGCAGAGCAAATGCGAGACGCGCATCAAATATTGGCAGCCCGTGGAGTACCTTTGGCTGTAAACCAAGTGCGCTATTCTTTACTCAGTCGCCAAGTTGAAAGCAAAGGTATTATCACAACTGCGGGTGAGTTGGGTGTGACTATCTTGGCTTATAGTCCTTTAGCTCAGGGATTACTCACAGGCAAGTACAGTATTGATAGTGCTGAAACCCCCACTGGTGCGAGGAAAATAGACTCGCGATTTAAGAAAGAAGGACTGCAAAAAATTGCCCCAGTTATATCTTTGCTACGCAATTTCGGGGAAAAATACGATCGCACTCCTGCCCAAGTTGCTCTCAACTGGTTAATTGCTCAGGGGAATGTTATTCCCATTGCTGGGGTGAAGACAGCCGAACAGGTGCGGCAAAATGCTGGCGCTTTGGGCTGGAAATTGAGCGACGATGAAATTGGAGAGTTAGAACTAGTTAGTCGTCCTTGGCTGTAGTAGTTTTGAACTACTCAAACACAGGAGGCCAAATTTCTGACACTACTAGCTCCCAACCTGGTAATAAGTCTGGTAGTGTCAGTTTGTCGTTGTCCTGCAAAACTATTTAAATTTATCTTCCTACAAACTAGTAGAAAAAATTACCCAAAAAGCCAAAAAGTCAAGAGCCAAAGTCAAAATCTTGACTCCTAACTCTCAACTCTCCAATTTCAGGTTTGGATTTTGGATTGAAGAAAAAACCTCAAATCTAAAATCCAAAATTGATTAACTTCTAACTGTTGACTAAGAAGCTGATTCTCTAGCTGTCGGTGAACCTATCTTTTTACTAGGGGATGCAGAAGACTCCTGTCCGCTTGTCCGCAGTTTTGGCTTGGGAGAAGAATGTCTTTCTTCGTTGCTATCTGATTTCCATGCAGCACGGGGGCGATCGCTAGAAGAAGATTCACGACGCTTACCGAGTCTTGGTTTGGGAGCGGAAGATTCTTCTTGAGGAATTTCCACGTCTGAACTCAACCAAGCGGGACGAGTTTGATCGTAAGCGATTTGCAATGCGGCGGCGGCGATCGCTTGAGCATCGTATTCTTCAATCAATTCGCTGACAATGGGCAAGAATGAAGCCAAACGCTCACCTGTCAAAGCTTCCCGCACCAGTTCTTGCAATTTCAGAATGTGTTTTGCTTCAATCTGGGCGCGTGTGGGAATTGTCAGCACTTGCCAACTTTGGCGATTATGACGTTCAAATGTTTGCTGTTTGCGCCGCTCAAATGGTTGAACTAAAGAGATTGCTGTTCCTTCTTTACCAGCACGACCAGTACGACCAATACGGTGGACGTAGGTTTCTACGCTATCGGGTAAGTCGAAGTTGATTACATGGGAGAGTTGATCGACATCTAACCCTCGTGCGGCAATATCAGTTGCTACCACCCAGCGGACTTGACGGTTACGGAATCTGATTAATAAGCGTTCCCGTGCTTGTTGAGACAAGTCACCGTGGTATTCATCAACACTGTGACCAGCACCTTGTAATTGACTGGTGAGTTCGGCGGCGGTGCGTCTGGTGCGGACGAAGATTAAAGCTGTTTCTGGATCTTCCATTTCCAGAATTGGCTGTAAAGCTTTGGCTTTTGTCCAGTGGCGGGGAATCAGATAAGCTACCTGATTAATCTTGTTAGGAGCGGCTTTTGGCTGCTCAACGGTGACAGTTGCAGGCGATCGCAAGAACTTGTTCACCAACATCCGAATCGATGGTGGCATTGTTGCCGAGAATAAAGCTGTTTGGCGATCTACGGGCGCTTGCGAGAGGATTTTGATTACATCGTCGATAAAGCCCATGCTCAACATTTCATCGGCTTCATCCAACACAAACCACTTCACTTGATCCAGCTTTAAACAGCCGCGATCGAGCAAATCTATTACCCGTCCGGGAGTGCCCACAACCATGTGAACGCCACGTCTGAGTTGTAACATTTGACGGTCAATTGATTGACCTCCATAGATTGCTAACACCCGCAATCCTTCATTACCAATAAATTGGGCGATCGCATCGTGAACTTGCATCGCTAATTCACGAGTTGGTGTTAAAACTATGGCTTGTACGGCTCTTTGATTGATATCTAGCCGTTCTAAAATTGGCAGTGAAAATGCTGCCGTTTTGCCTGTTCCAGTTTGAGATTGACCGACTACATCACGACCGGCTAGCAATTGGGGAATTGCTTGCACTTGAATGTTAGTTGGTTCGGTAAAACCGATTTTTTCTAGTTCTTCGACACGCTCTTGGGAAATTCCTAATTCTTGAAATGAAAGAGTCATTAATTCGTCCTAAATTTTATGTAAGGATTTTGGATTAGTCATTTAGTCATTAGTTATTTAGTCATTAGTCATTAGTCATTAGTTATTGGCTACTAGTGAGCCAAGGGCGATAGCGCAGCCTCAAGCTATGCCAACGAATCCGCGAACTTCAGGTAAACCCTCACGAAAACTGCCATTAATGCAGCGTTGACCTCAGAATAAGGGTGAATCTGGAAGGGTCATTTAACAAAAGACAAAGGACAAAAGACAAATAACAATTTAGTTATTGACTACCTGACCATAGAGGTCGTATGTATCAGCGTGGTGAATCGCTATTGGCACGATGGTTCCTAATTTTGCCTGGCCTTTGACATATACCAGACCATCAACCTCTGGGGAAAATCTACCTGAACGACCTATTAATTCACCACTTTCAGGATTTTCTTGCTCAATCAGGACATCAACGATTTTGCCTACTTCCTGTTGATTTTTCTTTTGGGAAATCGGTTGCTGGATTTCCATAAGTTGGTATCGGCGCTCGTCCATCACCAATTGGGGCAACTGATTTGGCAACTTGTAAGCTGGGGTTCCTTCCTCAGAGGAAAAGGTGAAGACACCAACATGATCGAATTCATGCCTTTGAACAAACTCTAATAAATGCTCAAAATGCTCGTTTGTTTCTCCTGGGAAACCAACAATAAATGTTGTCCGCAATACGGCTGTTGGTAGCGCCGTTTTGATGCGATCTATAATCCCATCATTTACGCGTCCTTGCCAAGGACGATTCATGGAGCGGAGAACATCTGGATGAGAATGCTGCAAGGGCAAATCCAGATAAGGCAAGACGTTGGGTGTTTCTTGAATCGCCGCGATTACATCTGGGGTCAGTCCCGTGGGATAAGCGTAGTGCATTCTGATCCACGGTATATCTACTTTCCCCAAAGCGCGAAGTAATTCGGCTAATTTTGGCTGACCGTAAATATCTAGACCGTAGTTAGTGGTGATTTGGGAAATTAAAATAATTTCCTTTACCCCTTGACTAACTAACTGCTCCGCTTCGGCGACGATAGATTCTATAGTACGCGATCGCTGGTTTCCTCGAAGATGAGGAATTATACAAAATGCACAACGATAATCACAACCTTCGGCAACTCGAAGGTAAGCAACGCCCTCTGTTGTAGTCCGATAGCGCGGTGTAGTCTCATCGGCAATGTAGGTTGGCTCAATACTAACCTGTTTAACCCGCTCGCCAAGTTCAACACGCTCAATTACATTAACAATTTTGTGATAATCGCCTGTACCCACCACCGCTACTGCTTCTGGTAACTCTTCCAAAAGTTGCTCTTGGAAGTGTTGCGCCATACAGCCAGTAATTACGATCTTTTTATTTGCCTCTGCCAGTTCTACTAAAGTTCTGACAGATTCTTGCCGGGCCGCTTCAATAAAACTACAAGTATTAACAATAACGTAATCTGCTAACTCTTCATTTGTATCTACACCGTAGCCTGCTTCTACGAGCAGTCCTAGCATGTGTTCTGTATCAATTCGATTTTTCTCGCAGCCCAGATGAGAAATGGCAATCGTTGGCTTGTCACCCATATTTTGAAAATATCTTCATTTTTTTTCTTGTAGTCAACATTCCGGCGCTAATTTCAATTCTTTCCGACGGCATACCCTTCTAATAACAGTACGATGGCAGATTTTGACTGTCAGCAACTGTCCGTAGAATTATGACCCTATCAATAATAAAAATAGAGGTCATGTTATGATATTTTTATCAATCTGTTCCCCAGGGTAAATTGAAGTGTCTTTGGGTACATTTGACACTTGTAATGTTTTTTAACAATTCGCCTATTGATATTTTACATTACCACAGCGTGTGCGTTGTTAACCTACCCATCGGGAAGCCGCCCAAAGGGCTTGTTGTGAGAAGTCGCTACCCTCAGGGAAATCGACGAAAGGACTACGCCTATAAAGCAGTAATACTACCCTGGCGATTGGCAAGTCCGACGACAATGCGCGGACAAGACGCCTAAACCACGGAAAGCTGCCTTGCGTCTAGTGAGTGGCAAACTCCTCTTGTAGCCAAGTTTTATCTTAACATATCTTATGGGAGGTTTCACGCCAATTTCCATCTGAGGAAAGAGGCAATAAGCCGACTATCATAAAACACATTTGACTAATTAATGGAAAGTCAAGAGTCAAGGGTCAAAAGGAGCCAGTCACGTGCGGGGTTTTCCCCGTTGAAGAGCCACTCCTGTAAAAAGGTTCCCGACCTTAAGAGGAGTGGTGTTGAACTGGCGTTCAATAGTCAAAAAATTCTGGACTCTGGACTCCGCGAGGCGGATTAAAGACGTGGACTTATATCAGATATTTAAAACTCGCTCACCAATTATTGGCGTGGTTCACCTGCTACCACTGCCTACCTCACCCCGTTGGGGAGGTAGCCTAAAAGCGGTGATCGATCGTGCCGAACAAGAAGCCGCAGCCTTGGCAAGTGGAGGGGTTGACGGTCTGATTGTCGAGAATTTTTTCGACGCGCCGTTTACCAAAAGCCAAGTCGATCCAGTGGTTGTGAGTGCCATGACCATTGTGGTGCAGCGCATACAGAATTTGGTGACTTTGCCGATAGGTTTAAATGTATTGCGAAACGATGCCAAAAGTGCAATAGCGATCGCTAGCTGTGTACAAGCGCAATTTATCCGCGTCAACGTCCTCACAGGTGTGATGGCAACCGACCAAGGATTAATTGAGGGAGAAGCCCATCAACTACTCCGCTATCGACGGGAGTTGGGCTGTGATGTTAAAATCCTGGCCGATGTGTTGGTGAAACACGCCCGTCCTTTGAGTTCTCCAAATCTCACAGTCGCCGTGAAAGACACCATTGAAAGGGGTTTAGCAGACGCAGTGATTTTATCTGGTTGGGCTACTGGTAGTCCTCCAAACTTAGAAGATTTGGAACTAGCTTGTGGTGCAGCAAATGGCACACCAGTGTTCATTGGTAGTGGAGCTAATTGGGAAAATATTGATACATTGATGCAAGCAGCAGATGGTGTAATAGTTTCCAGTTCCCTAAAACGTCATGGACGCATTGAACAACCCATTGACCCAATTCGCGTCAGTCAATTTGTGGAAGCCGCCCGTCGCAATTGGAACTCCAAAGGTGAAAGCAAATCAGCAGAACAAGTGAAGTTACATTCTTAAGGGGGCAATGGGAAGTAGGGAATGGGGAGTAGGGGAGCAAGCGAATAATTTCTTATTACCCATTCCCCATTCCCCATTACCCCTTATCCCCAGAGGGGGCCCCACCTTCCCCAATCCCCATTGCCCCTAATCCCCAGAGGGGGCCCCGAGTTCCCCAATCCCCATTCCCCAATATTTATGATTCGCCGCCGTTCTACTCCTTGGATTCATAAATGGTCACGTCCATTGATTGCCGCGATCGCTGGATGTGGTGCCCTGATAACAGGTTATCTCACCATAGAAAAATTAACCGGAGGCAGTGCCGCTTGTGTGGCACAGGCTGGTGCTAAGGGCTGTAATGATGTGCTTTCCAGCCCTTGGGCAACGGTTTTTGGTCAGCCATTAGCTTTGTTTGGGTTTTTGGCATACATCAGTATGGTGATATTTGCTTTGGCTCCCTTGGTATTCAACTCAGGAGAAAATAATAGCCGCAAACAATTGGAAAATTGGACGTGGTGGCTGCTGCTGGCAGGTGCGATCGCTATGTCTGTCTTTAGCGGCTACTTAATGTATGTGCTAACATCTCAAATCAAAGCTGTCTGTCCTTACTGTATCGGTTCAGCTTTGTTCTCTGTGAGTCTTTTGATACTAACGATTATCGGTCGTACTTGGGAGGATATTGGACAAATCTTGTTTACCGCCCTAATTGTCGGGATGGTAACGCTGATTGGTACTTTAGGCGTTTATGCTGGCGTGAATCAATCAAATATTACACCTGAAACTCCTGGACAACCTACAAAAATTACCTTTACTCCCAAGGAAAACCCCAACCCAGCGTTCGGTTGGGAAGTGACCACTACTTCTGGTGAAGCAGAAATAGCCTTAGCACGCCATCTGGCGAAAGTGGGTGCGAAGGAATATAGTGCTTATTGGTGTCCTCACTGCCATGAACAAAAGCTGCTTTTTGGTAAAGAAGCTGAGGAAATAATCAATAATGGTATTAAGGTAGAGTGTGCCCCCGATGGACTCAAAGCTCAACCAGAACTCTGTAAAGCTGCAAAAATTGAAGGTTTCCCCACTTGGATCGTTAATGGTAAAAGCTATAGCGGAGTCCAAAACTTAGAGGAACTAGCAAAAGTTTCTGGTTACACAGGGCCTCAGAACTTCAAGTATTTCAAGTAAACTGACCTTCAGTAGTTCACACCCCATAGTCAACTGGATAAATACAGTAAAATCTGTTTCCAGTTGGCTTTTTTGTTTTTGCTAACAGATGATAGGCCTTATCGAATGCCCAATATCAATTTTCCTGCGGCTTTATCTGCAAACACTTAAGCTAAAGGAAATTAGCTAGGTACATTTGCTTTAAAACAATATATATTTTAATTTCTTTTTATAACACTTGAGAGCCACCTTGGGATGTAATCATGTCAGGTTCAAACCCAGAGGTGTGTGTGTCTGTTGGAAGTTAACGAAATTCTCAGTAAAATACCTAATCGATCGCAAATGTGTGAGTTTCGTTGAGTAAGCTCTACCAGACAAGGCTTTGAGAGTTAAAGTTACTGAACTTACTTTCAAGAATATTTATTAATGTGTGCTGAGAGCTACAAAACTTACAGTTGCCTTTTAGTCAGATAATTGGCCTCAATATATGGTAATACATCACAAATACCACGATGTCTTAAAGAACCTTGCTGAGTTTAAAAAATTTTTAGAAACTTTATTTAGCTCCTACTTGAGCTATGTTAGTCCGATAGTTAATAGCTATGGGAAATAGAGAATATTTCTGCCTACTAGGTAATGGGAATGAATCAGCAGCTAGGCAAGCTTTTTGTGAAGTTAACCTATGGACTGAAACAATCGCTTAGTCGAGGACACAGAGAATTGATTACTGCGGCCAGCGTTGCAGTCTGCGTCCTGCTTTTGCACTCCTTTGGATTATTGCAATCTTTGGAGTTGGCGGCTTTGGATCAATTTTTTCGCTTACGTCCAAATGAACCGCCAGAAGACCGGATTACGATTGTAGTGATGGATGAGGCTTATTTAAACGAAGTACGTTCGTGGCCAATTCCAGATGCGAAGATTGCCCAGTTGTTGCAAAAATTAAATGTCCACAAACCCCGTGCGATTGGCTTAGATATCTACAGAAATTTACCAGTAGAGCCTGGTAATCAAGAACTACGTAATGCTTATCAGTCAATGCCCAACTTGATTGGTATTGAACTACTAGCAAATGATAACAACAAAAACTTTAGTGTTTCGCCTCCACTGGGACTGAATCCGGATCGAGTGGGCTTTAATAACGTGCTGTACGATCTTGATGGTAAAGTACGTCGCAGTTTGTTATATTGGCACATTAAAAGTGAAGTACATGAAAGTTTTGCCCTGAAGTTGGCTTTATTGTATTTAAAGTCAAAGGGAATTACTCCCACTAAAGCAAAAAGTAACCCTGAGTATTTGCAATTAGGTAAGGCAGAATTTACTCGTTTTGAGGCTAATGATGGTGCTTATGTGGGAGCTGATGATAGAGGCTACCAAATTTTGAGCAATTTTCCCAAACCTAAATGTCAAAGTTCGTCTGGAGAGTTTTGTAGTTTTCGCCAGGTATCGATGAGAGATGTACTGGCAGATAAAGTCAAAGCAAACTTAATCAAAGATCGGATTATACTTATTGGTTCGACTGCGCCCAGTCTCCCAGATTTTGTATTTATTCCCTACTCCAGCAGTTTAATGGGTACGGCAAAGCCTGTACCTGGTATTCAATTGCAGGCTTATTTTATTAGTGAGTTAATCTCTGCTGCTGTTGATGGAAGACCATTACTTAAAGTTTGGCCTGACTTGGTGGAATACCTGTGGGTTTTTGTCTGGTCTTATCTGGGGGCAGTGACGATATGGCGGATACGACACGCAACTAGGAGTCTCTTTTCTATCCTAGTTTCTTGCTTTGTATTGACCGTGAGTGCATACCTAGCTTTTTTGTACGGTTGGTGGATACCCCTCATTCCCTCACTGGTTTGCTTTGGCACTTCAGCTATTTGGATGACTAGTCATATTGCTCACATGCAGGAAGAGTGGAAACGTTCCAAAGAATTTTTGCATCACGTTATCAACACGATCCCCGATCCAATTTTTGTGAAAAATGAACAACATCAGTGGATTGTTTTAAATGAGGCGTATTGTCGATTTATCGGTTATCCAAATAAGTTTTTAATTGAAAAGTCAGACTATGACTTTTTCCCAAAACATGAGGCTGATGTGTTTCGACAACAGGACGATTTTGTTTTTCGGACTCAGCAACCCCAAGAACATGAAGAAGAATTTACAAATGCCGATGGTCAGACTCATCAAATTGCCACTAAGCGATCGCTCCACAAAGACTCAGCTGGCAATTTCTTTTTAGTTGGTGTCATCCGAGATATTACTGAGCGTAAGCTGATGGAAGAACAGCTGAAGCGTACTGCTGCTGAACTATTCCGCTCTAACAATGAATTAAAACTCAAAGAAGACCACTTACGTTATTTAGCGTATCACGACCCCCTCACTGGTTTATCCAATCGCAAATTTTTTGCCGAACAACTTTACGAGTCCTTACATTGGGCGCAACACAATAACTTGTTGTTGGGACTGCTGTTTATCGATCTAGATGGCTTTAAGCAAGTCAATGATACTTTAGGACACGAGATGGGCGATCGCTTGTTAATGACTATTGCTGAAAGACTCAGCAACTCTTTACGCGCTAGTGATACAGTTTCTCGTTTGGGTGGCGATGAATTTACTGTGATTTTACGGGCAATTCCTAATGTCCAAATAGCTGCTAAAGTCGCCGAAAAAATTTTAAACAGTATTACCAAGCCAATTGTTTTGGATAGCTATACAATCCGAGTCTCTGCCAGTATTGGCATTAGTGTTTACCCATACAACACTCAAGACAGTGAAACTTTGATGAAACAAGCTGATACAGCAATGTACCGTGCCAAGCGCCTGGGTAAAAATCGCTACGAGTTTGCTTAATTAGTTTAAGAGTCAAGTCTCCAGTTTTTTTGACTATAGTTACAATTTTTACCTTCAAATTAGGAATTTAGAGTGGAGACACGTCTAAGGCACTATTTTGAAAAATATAGCTTATATCCTGCGAGGTAAATTTTTAGCCAAGATATATACCCAGCAAGGCTTTTTGGCTTGAAGACTAAACCTCATAACTGATGTCACAAAGCAATTAGCGATCGCAAATAATTAGGAAAATAATTTTTAGCGTGATTTAAATGACATTAAAAATTATACCTGTATTTATTTGCTTATTACGCTGTTTGATAGTTTTAAAAATCCTTATAACACGATAAATATGTTGTTGTATCTTTACAGATATTTACTCGATTAAGTCTAAACTATACAATCAAATAAGTATTATTTCATATTTGTCTGAACTCTTGATTCAGCAAACATAGTGTTTACACTTAAAAATGTTAAAATATTATTAATAAATAGTGAATTAAGCAAAATGCTCATAGTAAATTATTTACATATCTAACCTAAGACTGATGTAAAAACTGGTTATTAAGAATACCACTTAAGTATAAAGACTCTTTTATATCGGCAGATTAAGGTTAATCGACAAGCGGATACCACAATAATTTGTACGCTAGCAGCAATAATTTCATAAAGTTAAAATATTTTTTCCAAAAAGTACAGTAAATATACAGTAGTAAATAAAAAATACGTTATGACATGAAAAATTAGTAAATTTACTGAAAAACATGAAGACTAACTTCCGAATCACAAAGTTTATGATATTCTGCATAGGTGCTTATATACTGATCCCAAAAATTGCCGCTTGCACAGGTATATTAAGTACTGCAAGTGCTAATTCTTTTGGCCCTACTAACAGTGATACCTTAATCGTCGGCAAGGTCAATTCTCAAAATTTACAAGACATATACATTCCACCAAATTATGGTGGTCCCGACAGTCATAATGGTAGCGGTACCCGTTGATGGCGATTTTAGATTGTGGTAGAGGAGCGCGATGAGTTAGCTACCGTCTTAGACACCACATCTTTTACTTTGCGGCTCATTGCAAGATGTTGTGCTTAGGGTTGCGAAAACCATCAGGCTTTTTAAGATAGTTGATTCAAGACAATAGTGGAGATTTCCACCAATGATTTGTTTGTATAAGTGTGTGGACTTGCCAATTTGAGTCTGGTTGAGGATAATCTAAACGGAAGTGTCCGCCTCGGCTTTCGGTTCTAAAAGCAGCACTTTTGAAAATTAAATCAGCTACATCTAATAAATTGCGGGTTTCTGCCCAAAGTCCCAATTGCCGTTCAACATCTGGTAGGTCAAAACTAGCGGGTTCTACTGGACGTAAAGCAAGCAAGAATTGACTTAAAGGCAAGGCAGCGAAATCTTGCTGCCAAGATTCAATAGTAGCGATCGCACTTTCCAGCCTTGATTGCTCCCGACAAATACCAGCACTTTCCCACACTAGACGCGGTAACTTCTCCCTGAGTGCTTCTAACTGTGCTTGTTGGATGTGCCACTCACTAGGATCGGGATTAAATTTCCGTAACGGCAGCACTGGTATTTCTGAGGACAGCCCAATATTTTCTAACTTAATATTAGCCATCTGGGCCCCAAACACAATACATTCCAACAGGGAATTACTGGCAAGGCGATTGGCCCCATGCACACCCGTACTAGCGGTTTCACCCACCGCGTATAAACCGGGGATATTTGTGCGATTCATCAGATCCGCGACAATTCCACCCATCCAGTAATGGGCGGCTGGTGCTACAGGAATTGGTTCATGCAAGACATCAACGCCCCAATGTTGACAAACTTTGATGATATTGGGAAAGCGGTGACGAATCTTGTCGGCGGGGATGGGGCGCATATCCAACCACACATGAGCAGTAGCCAAATCAACGGCGGTACGTTGTAAATGGCTGAAAATTGCTCTACTGACAACATCTCTAGGTGCAAGTTCACCCGCAGGGTGGTAGTCAAAGGCAAAACGCCGCCCTTCATTATCAACAAGATGTGCCCCCTCGCCGCGTACAGCTTCGCTAATCAGGAAGCGATCGGCACCAGGTTTAGTGAGGGCAGTCGGGTGAAATTGGACAAATTCTAAATCACGGAGGATAGCCCCAGCCCGAGCTGCGATCGCTACCCCATCACCCGTACTCACAGCCGGGTTAGTGGTTTGGGCAAATACCTGACCGCCACCGCCAGTTGCCAGTACCACAGCACCAGCTCTTATCCAGGTGATTTTACCTTGATAAAACAGGCTAATTCCCTGACAGCAACCAGTTTCGGGTTCAATCCACAAACTCAAAGCCAAAGCTTGCTGAATGACTTGAATATTTTGGCGACGTAATACTTGGGCGGTGAGGGTGGTAGTAACTTCCCTCCCTGTGGTGTCTGCTGCATGGAGAACACGACGGCGAGAATGGGCGGCTTCCAAAGTTAAAGCCAAGGCTTGACCATGACGGTCAAAAGCGACCCCCAAGTTAACTAGGGATTGAATACAGCTAGGGGCGTGTTGGGCGAGAAATTCCACAGCGGTGCGATCGCATAAACCGGCACCCGCCTGGATCGTATCTTCAATATGCAGCGTGGGAGAATCTTCTGGGGCGATCGCTGCGGCAATGCCACCTTGTGCCCAATCGCTGGCGGACAAAGCAACGGTTTCTTTGGTAATCAAACCGACTCGCAAGGATTCTGGCAGACACAGGGCTGTGTATAGTCCAGCGGCACCAGCGCCGACTACTAAGACATCAAATTGGCTGGGAATATCTATCTGAGACAAGGTAATGGGTAGGGGGAAGTGAGGAGTTAGAAGTTAGGAGTTAGGAGTTTTGAATTTTTAACTCATAACTCCTAACTCCTAACTCATATCATCTCCCACTCCCCAGAATCAGGAGTGGGCTGTTATTTGCTACATTAACTGCAATTCAGTTATCTGTAGATACCGTTGTTAAAGCGATCGTCTCCTTCATTGAAGGCAGGCTCTAAGTCTGTCACGGTGAATTTATCGAGGTTGGCTTGCAGGGTTTGTTTTTGGCGATCGCTCAATCCTGGAAGATCCAATACATCCTCTACCTTTTGGTAGGGAGCATTGGTGATGATTTTCTTAGCCAGGGTGGGATAAAGCCCTGGAAACTGTTGAAAAGCTCGGACGTTGGTATTATTCAAATCAATTTTTTTACCAAATTCCGTTCCTAGTTTAGCGTCTGCCCGATTCTGCCGCTCAATTGCCAGAACTGGGACTTGGGGAAAAGCAAAACTGTTGAAACTAGCAGCTTGGGCTATCTGAGTTGTTCCCAACCATCCCCAGCAACTAAGTAACAAGCTAAACACTGTTAATAAACGCGCCAATCCTTTCACGATTTTTCTACCTCTTTCCATCAAACAGAAATAAAAGTTTTAAGCTAACAACAGTTATTTAGTCATTAGTCATTAGTCATTAGTCATACCCTGCCAGAAGCCATTAATGCCTCTACGTGAGAGCGCCAAGGACGAAGGACAAAGGACATAAGACAAAAGCTGATAGCTTAGTCAACACAGCAGTCATCAGAAACTAATATACAGCGTATTAATATGCACAATATTTACCGTTACTGGGTTTGACTATACTTTTGGCAAAAATTTTTATCGTGGAAAGAGTACCTGCATAGCTGCGATAGCGTTGGATCGGCGATCTCGGCAGCATTCTCAGCTAGACGAAATCTTTTCGGGGTGGCTGATTCTACCTCTCAAGCAGAAACCAAACTTACGATTCCTAAGATCGAAAACCTTACCAAAAAAGACTTGATGCTGATGGATTTTTATGTAATATTTCTTAACTAATTAATCATCTACAGCATCATTTTTGATGTTTCGTAGATTGGCTGGGAAAAATTTTGGAAAGACAAGCCTACACGCTTATTGCAACATATAGTGTCTTCTGCCTTCTTCACGCTGCGATCGCAGCTAACAAAAATAGGCTGTCTACCAAAATTGTGCTTAAAACGGCTCCACCAAAGGCATACCAGTGTCTTTGATTTCGACCTAAAGCTGAAATTCCTACTGTTAGTAGCACTGCGGCGAAAAGTATCGCCCAAGTTTGCCCCCAAGGTGCTTGTACTTGTATGAGAGCATTTTGTAAGATTTGCGGCACTAAATCTGCATCTACTCTCATGATTTGCCGCCAATAGGGCATCAAATCTACTATATAAAAATATACATCTGTTAAAACTGTACCTAGTAAAGAACCTAAATAAAACCAGTTACCTACCTTGCCCCAATTCTTCGCCAGACACCAGCAAGCAAACGGTAAACCGATAAATTCCACCGGTAGATGCCATAAAGGTTCCCAACGTAACCAACCCCAATAAATCGCTCCTGCTAACCAACTCCAGCTAAACCCCAACAGCAAATCGCCCCAGACGTAAGTTGCAGGACGCGACATTAAGGCAAAACTCAGCCACACCCAAAATCCTGTCAGGGCTAGACTCAGGCTTGGTAGCGATCGCACGATAGGCGCTTCTATAAATACTGGCACTGTTACTAAAAACACCGCTGCTGCAAACACTAACCAAGTTTGTCGGGCAGAAGTGGATAAGGGTAAAGAGGGAGAAAGGGAAAGTGTAGATTCCAATTGTCTGATACCATTCTGCCCAGTATCAGTTAAATCCAACTCAGTATCAATAGAAGGGGTAGAAGCGCTGTAGGAAGACAGTGTATTATTAATCAAAGTTTTTAATATTTGTTACTAAACTTTATCTTATTTAAGATATCACATTTTCAAATCCCCCCCTGGGGCATTGTAATTATACTGAAATTTCCACTAGCGCTGGTGCAAACCAAACAAAACATTCTGCGCCTGACGAATCCATTCAAGTTGCACTATGTACACAACTGTTTTGTAGTTCCTTGTAAATGGGGGACTACAGAGAGGTGAAAAGTCAGCTGCTATGAGTCTGCTAAATATTAAAATTTGATGAATTTTTCAAATTGCGTTGACTTATTGAGGTGGGTGTAAGAACATAGTCAGCGTCTTCGATGATGTTTTCGATCGGTAAAATTGAGTTTTCTACAAGATTGGGTGCAATAGAGAGTATATAAAGCAACATCATCAGCTAAACAATGTTCATCACGATCTCTATAACACGAAAAAGGTATTAATTGTATATGGAGTTTATTCAAGCTTTTATTTTAGGTATTGTTCAAGGGATTACAGAGTTTTTGCCAATCAGTAGTACTGCACATCTTCTGATTTTTACCAAGCTATTTGGTTGGAAAGAACTAGGTTCAAAAGATTTCGTTGATGCAATTCAATTTGGCAGCGTTATCGCAATTGTGGGGTATTTTTGGTCGCTGATTTACAGTATTGTCAAAGGTGGAATCGAAGCACTAAAAGCCAAAGACTGGGAACGCGAAGAATGGAAGATTCTTGTTGGTATTGCAGTCGGAACGCTGCCGGCTTTAATTTTCGGCTTCCTTTTGAAAGATATTTTACCTGAGAGTGCGTTAATTATTGGCATTATGTCAATTATTATGGCACTTATACTAGCTCTAGCAGAAAAAATTGGCACTCGTAAGCGCGGTTTTGAATCATTGCAAATTCGAGATGGTATTTTGGTTGGATTGGGACAAACACTTGCTTTGATTCCGGGTGTTTCTCGTTCCGGCTCGACGCTAACGACGGCCTTATTTTTAGGATTAGAACGCGATACAGCAGCGAAATTCTCATTTTTGTTAGGGTTTCCAACTCTTACCATTGCGACATTGTATAAAAGCTTGAAAATCTTCAAGTTGTTTCAAGCCCACCAGTTGCCAGATAACATTGTTGGACTGTTAATTGTAGGAATTATTTCAACCTTTATTTTTTCCTACCTATCAATTGCATTTTTGATCAAATACTTAGCAACCAAAAACACTTTGATTTTCGTATGGTATAGATTAGCATTCGGTAGTGCGATCTTACTAGCGATCGCAGCAGGTTGGAAAGGATAATAATCATTAGTCATTAGTCATTTGTCCTTTATCCAAAGCAAATGACTATAGCAATGTCTACAACGGGCTACGCCTACGCTCATTTGTATGCAATACAATCTAACCTCACTCTAAACCTCTCTCCTACAAGGAGAGAGGCTTTGAATTTTACTCCCCAACGCTAATAGGGAAGGGCTGGGGGTTAGGTCTGTATTACACTCAACTGAGAAACGCTATAGTGCCCAATGCCCAATGCCCAATGCCCAATGCCCAATGCCCAATGCACCATGACTACCATTCATCCTGCCCGAATTACCAAGGTTCTTCCAGACTCAATAGCCGCAGAGATTGGTTTTGAAGCTGGGGATGCGATCGTTGCAATCAATGGTACACGTCCCCGCGACTTAATTGATTATCAGTTTTTGTGTGCTGATGAAGTCTTGGAATTAGAAGTTTTAGACGCTACTGGTAAAACTCATAGCCTGGAAATCGAAAAAGATTACGACCAAGACTTGGGGCTAGAATTTGAAACTGCCCTATTTGATGGCTTAATTCAGTGTAATAACCGCTGTCCATTTTGCTTTATCGACCAACAGCCACCAGGAAAGCGCACCAGCTTGTACTTTAAAGACGACGATTACCGCTTAAGCTTTTTGTACGGCTCTTATCTTACCCTGACTAATTTGCCAGAAAAAGAATGGCAGCGGATTGAACAAATGCGCTTGTCTCCGTTGTATGTTTCTGTTCATGCCACGGAGCCGGAAGTTAGAATTAGACTCTTGAAAAATCTCCGTGCAGGACAAATCTTACAACAACTCAAGTGGTTTCAAAAAAGACGGCTACAAATTCATGCTCAAGTAGTTGTTTGTCCGGGTATAAATGATGGTGAACACCTGGAGCAAACCCTAAAAGATTTAGCGTCCTTTCATACTGGTGAAGTTCCTACGGTGGCATCGGTGGCAGTTGTGCCAGTTGGGTTGACAAGGTTTCGGCCTCCAGAAGACGAACTCATACCCGTAACCAGAGAAAAAGCGAAAGAAGTGATTTCTCAAGTGCGAATACTCTCGCAGCAATTTCGCCAAAAGTTTGACTCTAACGTCGCTTGGTTAGCTGATGAGTGGTTTTTGATTGCAGGTGAGGAATTACCGAGCGAATCTGAATATGAAGAGTATCCCCAAATTGATAATGGTGTTGGTTCAATTCAGTTGTTTATCAAGCAATTTGCAGCCGCGGCAACAGAATTACTACCGCCAAAAGTTTATCCTCAGAGAAAATTAACTTGGGTAGTAGGCAACGCAGTAGAAAACGCCTTTGAACCTATATTGAAACGGTTAAACTCTGTTGAAGGATTAAAAGTAAATATGCGTGCTTTATGTAGTGATTATTGGGGACAGAGCATCACTGTCACGGGATTACTAACGGGTCATGATTTACTGTTGAACCTACAAGGGCAAGATTTGGGAGACGGAATTTTACTGCCAAATGTAATGCTCAAACATGGTGAATTAGTATTTTTAGATGATATGAGTATTGAAGAACTAGCCTGCAAACTGGAGACAAAAATCTTACCAGTAGGAGGAGTTGAAGATTTAATCAACACTTGTATTATTTAAGCTGTTTTTGTTCGCTCTTTAGTCTTTAGTAGTTCCCAGGTGGATGAAATACATATCAAAACCTCACCCCCGACCGCTATTCTTGTCAAACTTTTTTTGTATCTAAAAATTTGGATTTAACATCCAAAATTGATAAATTTTAATTAAATATAAAAATATTACTTACTTTTACATCAATGCGATTCACATAAGGTTATTGGTGTAGATAATTGGTCTTTCTAGATGCGATAATTCGCGTCTCTACATCAATGTGGGCTTATATAAACTTGATTGAATTTTGCAGTTAATAAATTTTGGTGATTGTAATTACGACTGTTGAAATTATTGTCTTATTCTCTCTAAACTTTTCTAGAAAAGCTCATGATAAATTATTGTTAGTTTAACTCTGGCGATCATCAAGAGTAATAATTAGACTTATTGCACAAATACTAAATCTGCCTTGATCCGCCAACCCGTTCTCACAATTTTGGGAGAAAGGAAGCCGAGCTAATTTCAAAGTCCCTCTCCCATGCTTGGGAGAAGGATTTAGGGTGAGGGTTTTAAGATGCATTAGTATTACTTTTTTAACTCACAAAACCCAATACGCTTGGGTTAAGCATTTTTTCTCTTCTCTCTGTTTCCTCTGCGGTATCCTGCGGGAAGCCGTTCGCGTAGCGTCTCGTAGAGAAGCGTCTACGTTAAAAAAGTTGACTTTGACAAAGAGTTTTAGGCTTAACTGAACCGTATTGTCACAAAACCCTGAAAAACAGAGAATTAGAATAAGAGTGGCATTTTTTCTTTTAGGTTTAAGCAAAAACTCTCTGCAATTGCCCAAAAGCCTATGGGAATTGGTAAACACAAAATTTTCTAAAAAGCTAGTCCTCAATGGAATGAAATTCACAATGTATTTCTATAGAATCGCCTGGGCGATTTGAGTATCCATCTTGGCATTTTTTACTGGTTTTGATAGGCTAGATTGATGAAGGTCATTCACTAAGTACTTCTACGAAAAGCTTATAGGAATTCTATTTGATTTTTGAAAAACCAGATATTAGCTTTACTTAATCCGGGTGAGAATCTCAGTAAACTTACTAGGAATCAAGCTAGAGTCCTATATTCTGTACTAATGAATTCTGACTAATAACTAAATTAATTAATAATGAAGTGAGGAGTCACTGGTGAATTATCAGGAAAACCAAAAAGATATAAGTTTAAAAATTAAAGAAGCTAAAAGATTATTTATTTTAAGTTGTGAAATTGTAGTTTTAAGTTTTTTGAGTATTTTGCCAGCAACCGCTGCGACTGAAGAACCCGTATTGAGCGTAGTGTATGGCCAAGAAAATACAAATCAATGGAGAGGGATAAGCGATCGCTTACAGACAATAGGGGTGAAATATTGTGTAATATCCCTAAATGATGTCAAGAGTGGGGCAGATTGGGGCGATCGCCGCGTATTATTTTTGCCAAATGTTGAGACATTAACACCAACTCAAGCGATCGCTCTAGAAGAATGGATGAGTAAGGGAGGGCGTTTGATTGCTAGTGGGCCTGTCGGTAGTCTGTCATCCCCAGGAGTGCGGCAATTATTGCGATCGCTCTTGGGAGGTTATTGGGGATTCAGCTTTAGTGACACAGAACAGATTCAAGCTGCAAAAACCAAGATCCCAGAATGGACAAATCAAACTGGACTCTTTGGTAAAGTGCGCGGCGGCGTTGTGATTCCTAATGATATGGGCAGTGAATCTCCTGCTGTTTGGAATTCCAAAGACAATCCGGCCGCAGTAGTAACAACTGAGCGTTCCACCTTTTTAGGCTGGCGCTGGGGAACAGATACAGCCTCAGCAGCCGAGTTAGATAATGCCTGGTTAAAAACTACTCTCAATCACTATTTGACAGCACTAGCGCCATCAAATCGGACAAAAAAAATACCAGGAGGTTCCCAAAGCTGCTCTACAACTGTGGCGGCTGCGCCTTCAGCGCAGGGGGGCAGGGGGGCAGAGGAGCAGGGGAGCAGGGGAGCAGGGGAGCAGAGGAGCAGGGGGGCAGAGGGGCAGGGGGGCGGATCTCTCTCATCTCCTCCTAAAACTGCCACTGCTCCCATACCTAGACCGCTGCCTACGGTCAAACCCCCAAGTTCTCAGGAGGCTATTGACCAATTAGAACAAGCGGTGCGTTTGGATGTTGCACCCAACTCCAATGAGCCGATTGATAACAGGCAAGCGATCGCTCTCCAACAAGAGTTAGAAAATCTGATTGGTCGAGTGGAAAGCGCTCATTTAGCGGTGTTAGCTGATGCGGCTAATGTTGGCGAAAGAATATCTGAGGAAAAGCAGTCTTCTAGGCATTTGAACACCTACACCCCTCAATCTCTCAAAGACGAACCAACGCAATTGGCCTCAACCAAACTCGGAGGGCTAGCCATAAGTAAAGACCAAGTATTAGCACAAGCAAGGCTAATTGCCAAAAACTTACCCCAATTGATTGCTCAAAAAAACTACGCTTTGGCTCGTCAGCAATGGCTGACCGCTAAAACAACCTTGTGGCAGCAGTTTCCTGTCGATCGGAAACTAGCTCAACCAGAAATTCGCGCAGTTTGGTTAGATCGGGGAACGATTGTTCGTGCTGGCAGTAAGGCAGGACTGGCACAGATTTTTGATCGCCTCGCCCAAGCCGGGATTAATACCGTCTTTTTTGAAACTGTTAACGCTGGCTATACAATTTATCCGAGCCAAGTCGCAAAAGAGCAAAACCCATTAATTCGTGGGTGGAACCCACTGGAAGAAGCGGTGAAATTAGCCCATGAGCGAGACATGGAATTACACGCTTGGGTATGGACTTTTGCTGCTGGGAACCAACGTCATAATGAAATTCTCAATCTTAATCCTAATTATCCAGGGCCAGTACTGGCGGCTCATCCCGATTGGGCAAACTACGATAACCTGGGCAACATGATTCCCGTTGGTCAGACTAAGCCATTCTTTGATCCAGCTAACCCCGAAGTGCGGCAATACTTGCTCAAGCTGTATGAGGAAATTGTCACTAAATATAAGGTGGATGGTCTACAGCTAGACTACATTCGCTACCCTTTCCAAGACCCATCAGCAGGTCGAACTTACGGCTATGGGAAAGCTGCAAGAGCGCAATTTCAGCAACTTACTGGTGTAGATCCAGTGAATATTTCTCCTAGCCAAGCAGACTTGTGGCAAAAATGGACAAAATTTCGCACCGAGCAAGTTGATAGCTTTGTCGCCCAAGTATCACAGCAGTTGCGACAAAAGCAACCGAATTTGATTTTGTCGGTTGCAGTATTTCCTTTGCCGGAACAAGAGCGGATTCAGAAAATTCAACAAAATTGGGAAACTTGGGCAAGACGGGGAGATGTAGATTTAATTGTTCCCATGACTTATGCTCTCGATACTTCTCGGTTTCAACGACTGGCCCAACCCTGGATTGCCTCTAAACAATTGGGAGCTACCTTGTTGGTGCCGGGAATTCGCTTGCTTTCTTTGCCAACAATCGGAGCATTCGATCAACTCCAGTTGGTAAGGGACTTGCCAGTTAGTGGTTATGCACTATTTGCCGCAGAAAATTTTAGCAACGATCTCCAAAAAATCTTTAGTAGCACCCAAGGTAGGATTCAATCCACAACAAGTGAACCGATTCCTCACCGCCAGCCTTTTCAAACTGCCGCCATTCGTTACACCGCGCTACAACGGGAATGGAAATTTGTTTTCCAAAATGACCAACGACAAAGATCATCTCAGAAACTTTCAGATTTTAACAACCAGGCAGAAGTTTTACGCAGTGCTTTAAATCAGCTTGCCGCTTCCCCTTCTGCTAGTAAGTTAGTCATTGCAAGAGCCTCTCTAACTCGGTTCCAGTCTCAATTCCGGGTATTGATGAGCCAAGAAATTAAGTCGAATTCCTATCAAGTCAAAGTTTGGGAAAATCGACTCGTAACTATAGAAAGGCTATTACGTTATGGCGAACGGCGGGTGCAGTTGCGTCCTTTGTGAAGAGGCAGGGGAGACAAGGGGACAAGGGGACAAAAGAAAACTCCTAACTCAGCACGGGCTAAACCTTAGCTATCCGCTAACGCAACCCGGAACTATTTTGCCCAATACCCAACTAGCTGGATATAAGCTAGTTTGTAATTCTTAACACATTTTTTGTAGTGTTTGTACCCCAAGTATTACTACTTGTTTAGCGTCAAAATATTGGACAATACTTAGATAAGCAGCTTTAGATAACTATTATTTGATGATAGCTATCGTGAAAATCTATGCAAGCTTTACCTCAGATCATCAGGCTACAAAGCTTAGAGTTAAGAATTGACTGTTTGCTCCTGATGATTGTGTTAAAAACATCACTATTAGAATGCTATTTCTAGAAAGGGCTACGCTTACGCACTGATGTAGCACGGGGTAAAAGTATCTTGTTTTTTCATCTTCGCAGATAGTAGGGTACTTCACCAAGCATGATATGGTACTGTTTGTAGCTTCTGGAACTAGCTTGAAAACAGCCAATACTTTTGAAGTTATGCATACCTTAGTCATGACATTGAATATGTCAGAATTTTCTGAAATAGTCTCAATGCTATCACGGTTGTGCCAGCAGCAGTTGGAACTGCTTCTAGTTGTAGACAAGCAAAGTAATATTACCGACAATATTACTCCTGAAAATATCTGTATCTGTCAAGCACTGGCACAAAAAACAGAGAAAACTAGAGGTAATGCTAGTATTGGTTCCTTTGAGGTAGAACATCAGATTTTCATTGAGAGACAATTACTCAAGTCCCAATCGTTACTAGCACGCGCTATAGTACGTAAAGCTACGACAGGCAAATACACTCACTTCATTGAAGTTTATGAGGAAGATTTGGACTTGTACCGTAAGTCTAATAGGATAATGCAGACCAATACGCCCAAATATCACATAATCATGACTGAAATGTTGAATGATGTGTTGATTATCGGTCAGTTAGAAGTAGGAAAATTAGAGTGTAGAGCAACATCCTTCAATTTAGTTGAACATCGCAAACAATCGCCAGAACAAATACAGATGAATCTGGGCTATCGGCGCTTGATTTTTTTCACCCGTCAATATAAATTTGTAACCTGCTGTATCGATGAAAAACTCTTGGCACACATTTTAACTAACTTGTTTTCAAATGCGATTAAATATTTATCCTCTGATGGCATTTTTAAGTTTAATCTTCTTATTCAAGATAGACAAACTGCATTTGAACTTAAAGATTTGCAGATTAGGATTTCCCAAGGATATATAGTGTCTCTTCTTGAATCATTTTATCATACTATAAACGGTGTTGATATACTAGCTATCGTATTAAGAATGGCATTTTTAAAAAAGTGTGTAGATATCTAACAAGGTAAAACTTTATTATAAATATAATGACACTTTTAATAAATATTTCTGGATGCTGCCATTAAATAACAAAATATAAATATGAGGTAATTTATGTCCAAAATCTTAATAATAGAAGATGAAGAAGCAGTACGTGAAAACATTTTAGATTTATTAGAAGCTGAGGACTTTGAAACTATTGCTGCGGCTAATGGCAGAATCGGGGTATATTTGGCTATCTCCGAAGCTCCTGATTTAATTCTTTGTGATATGATGATGCCAGAAATTGACGGTTATGGCGTGTTAGCAGCATTACGTCAAGAACCATCAACTGCAACAATTCCCTTCATCTTTCTCACTGCCAAATCTGCCAAATCTGACTTCCGTCAAGGTATGGATATGGGCGCAGATGATTATATAACTAAGCCATTTACTCGGGCTGAGTTATTAAGTGCCATCATGAAGAGGCTGGAAAAATACGCTACTTTAAAAAGGTATTTATCTCGTCAAGCTGTAACTAATAACTTGTCTCCAAAAATGCAGTTGTTAGAAATTAGCTTACACCGAGCTATAAAACAACATAACTTTCAAGAATTTGAAATTTATTATCAACCAATAGTCGATATTGCATCTGGAAAAATAGTAGGTGCTGAAAGTTTATTGCGCTGGCAAAGTCCAGAATTGGGAATGATTTACCCAACAGAATTTATTCCGTTAGCAGAGTCTACAGGTTTAATTGTTCCGATTGGAAAATGGGTATTAAAAAGGGTATGTCAACAAATTAAAAGCTGGCGTGATGCTGGAATTAATTCATTGATTGTTGCTGTCAATCTGTCAGTAATTGAATTTAATCAGCCAGATTTCATTCATAATTTAGTCAATTTTATATCTGTGAATAATCTAGAACCACATGATCTAGAAATAGAACTCACTGAAAGTATGATTATGCAAGATGTAAATAGTGCGATCGCTACTATGAGCAAATTGCAATCTTTGGGTGTAAAAATTGCGATCGATGATTTTGGTACGGGTTACTCTTCTTTGATTTATCTGAAAAACTTACCAATCAATACATTAAAAATAGACCGTTATTTTATCCATAATGTTGCTAACGATTTGCAAAAGTCAGCCATCGCTAAGGCATTAATTCAGATGGCTCATAATCTTAATCTAGATGTAGTGGCTGAAGGTGTAGAGACAGAAGCAGAACTAGGTTTTTTACGCCAACACAACTGTAACTCTATGCAAGGTTTTCTATTTAGTCGTCCCTTACCAGCAGCAGAATTTGAAAATTTTTTGTTCACTAACAAATGCTTGTATGTTTGACATACTCCTCGGCGTAAACGCACGAGGATTCTAATTCATGGCTCACAGAAATCCGCTTGCTATATCAGGTTTCCCATCAATAGTATTGGCGGTCTTCTCCCCATGCTTTCCCTTAGAGGTTGTTTGAAAAGTATTTTGCTGTGATTTTAGGCACTTGTTGATCCCCCCTAACCCCCCTTTTTAAGGGGGGAACTGGAATCAAAGTCCCCCTTTTTAAGGGGGATTTAGGGGGATCTAAAACGTTTTGATACTAAGAAAAGGACTTTTCAAACAACCTCTTAATAGAGGCAGATCCCTTCCATAATACTTTTGACTTTTGACCCTTCGACTGCGCTCAGGGTAAAGGCTGAACGAAGCCGAAGCCTTGATTTTTGACTTCCGCCTTGCGCTACAAGTGCTTTCTTTTTGAATTGTTAATAGGTTGACTAACTAATAAAAATCAAACTTTTGACTGGCGACAATTATTAAGCATCAAGTCTAGAGTAAGAAGATTGTGTATAGTGTCTACCACCATGAAAGTTCCTGCGCGTTTTTTGCTGCCAGTTTTTTTAATGATTTTGGCAGCAGCCTGTAACCAGACTCGCGCTAACTCAGATAATCCTACACCTCAAAAATCTGTACCTTCTACCCAACGGACACAGAATCCTACACAGCCAAAAAATATTGTCCGTACTGAAGCACTTTCACCTAAACCCATCCGAATCAATCTGAAGAATTTACCAGCACCCTTCGCAACAGACAGCGCCTCGAAGCGGCCTGAGGTTGTACCCATTCCCCAAAATCCGGTGCTGCGCGTACCACAAGGCTTCACAGTAAGTGTTTTTGCCGAAGGTTTAGATGCCCCACGCTGGCTAGCTTTAACTCCCAGGGGTGATGTCTTAGTAACTGAAACCGGGCAAAATCGGATTCGTTTGTTGCGTGACAGCAATGGCGATGGTATAGCCGACGTTCGAGAAACATTTGCTAGTAGTGACAACGGACTCAATAAACCCTTTGGGATGGCTTTTGCAGGTAATTCCTTTTTTCTGGGAAACACAGATGCTGTAGTGCGTTTTCCCTATACTCAAGGTCAAAACCAGATTACAGGTAAGGGAGAAAAAATTGCCGATTTGCCCGCTCAAGGTTATAACAATCATTGGACGCGTAATGTCGTTGTCTCGCCCGATCGCAATAAATTATATGTTTCAGTTGGATCGGGAACCAATGTAGACGAGGAACCCCTACCACGGGCTTCGATACAGGTGATGAATTTAGATGGTTCCCAGCAGCAAACTTTCGCTTCCGGCTTGCGTAACCCTGTTGGTTTAGACTTTCATCCTATAACTAAGGAACTTTATACCACTGTCAACGAACGGGATGGAATTGGTGATGATTTGGTGCCAGACTATTTGACACGCGTTAAACAGGGAGCATTTTACGGCTGGCCCTATGCTTATCTAACACCAAACAACCTCGATCCGCGGCAAAAGACGGATGACAAAAGTAAACGTCCTGATTTAGTAGCCCGGACTCAAACGCCAGATGTACTGTTCCAGGCGCACTCCGCAGCATTGGGTTTGCAGTTTTATGATGGTAAAACGTTTCCGAAAAAATACCAGAATGGTGCTTTTGCGGCTTTTCGTGGTTCTTGGAACCGCGATCGCGGCACTGGTTATAAAATTGTATTTGTTCCCTTCGATGCTAAAGGGCGAGCGCTTGGCTACTACGAAGACTTTCTCACAGGATTTTTACTAAATCCTTCTGTACCCAGCACGTGGGGACGGCCTGTAGGTTTACTCGTGTTGCCAGATGGCAGTTTACTACTAACAGAAGAAGCCAATAATCGGATTTATCGGATTCAGTATACGAGGAAGTGAACAATTCACGCCTTCAAACATTTAGAAATTTACGGAAAGGATCTGTTGCCTAAAGTAAAGTTAGAGCAGTTGTCATCAATAGAGACGTTGTGACTGCATCTCCCTACCCAGGTTTATCTCGTTTACGGTAAATTACTGATAAATACTAATACTTATCTGGTTGAGAAATAAATTATGACTGCCAATGAAAATAATACTCAGTTAAATATCAACGAATTGTCTCCACATTCAGGTACACGATATTGGGGTGAGGTAGAGGTAATCGAGGAGGGAGAAACCTACAGAATTAGTCGTGTTGAAATCAAGCCCAGGCATGGAATTAAACCACAAATTCATTATCACCGGAATGAACATTGGGTTGTAGTTTCCGGTGTGGCAAAAGTGACTTGTGGCGATGCAGAAATATTACTGAATCGAAACGAATCAACTTATGTCCCGGCTGCAACACTACATAAAGTAGATAATCCTGGGCATATTCCGCTAGTTATTCTGGAAATTCAAAATGGTGAATATTTAGGTGAGGATGATACTGAGCGCCCTTATGACTTAAATTTGGTCAAACCTGTAGCTGAAGGACAGTAAGGGATGGGGGAGCGGGGGAGCAGGGGAGCAGGGGACAAAAGAAAACTCAGCACTCAGCACTCTTTTGCCCAATGCTCAATCAAAACCACCCTTCTTGTTCTAGGGTTTCAATCAGCTGCAAGCCACGCGGATCGCCCACTCCTAACAGTGAGGCTTTAGCGTCTTCTCGGACTCCCAAATCTTGGTCTTCGGCAAAGGCTTGAATTAGGGCATCGATCGCAGTGGCATAAACTACATTAGAAGGTAGTTCGCGGCACAGTTGACCAATTGCCCAAGCACTGTTACTTCGCACTGCTGCCACCGGGTCTTGGACTAAGGCTTCAATTAAAGGTGGTGTTGCTCCTATAACTGCTTCATAACTCACTTCTGCCATCTGTGCTAAGGCGCTAGCAGCCCACAAACGCACTGCGGAAATGTCGGTTCTGAGGGCGTTTGCTAAAGGTGCTAAAGAACGGCGATCGCGACAGTTTCCTAAAGCCCAAACAACACCTTTACGCACATAGCCATTCCAATCGCTGTTTAGTTGAGCAATTAATGGAGTCACTGCTTCGGAACTGGGATTGCGTCCGAGGGCATAAGATGCGCTCACCCTGACTAAGGGACAGATATCAGTTAACAAGCGAATCAAATGAGGAGTAGCACGCGCATCTTCTATATCACAAAAAGCACGTGCCGCTAACATTCTTTGCTGGGGCTGGGGATTTTCCAGCAAGGCTAGCATCACTTCTGGATCGGGCTTTGCCACAACTGATTCGGCAGTTAGCGGCTCTATTTTATCTAAGGGGCTTTCTAGCTCCTCCTCAATATCGAGTAGGCTTAGATCGTCTTCGTCATACATAATTTGATTTCAATCCCGAAAAGGGATTAACACATAATCCCCCGCGCCAATAAGTTAAAGCTTTATATATATTAGTTGGGTTCTTATACATTTTCCTTTCTTCCTGGTTGAGTTTTATCTCAACGAGAACCTCCATAACTCAGACGCTACAGTATGTTATCGCTATTCTTGAGTTTATTTTTCTGCACTCAGGAATTTTACCATCCATAGGGATTGGGTTTGATAACCTAACTGATTGTAAAGATTCAATGCGGGTTTGTTTGATTGAAATACTTGCAGTCCTATCTGGCGATCGCCTCTTTGAATAGCCCAATTTTCCACATATCGCATCAAGGCTGTACCAATACCCCGTCGCCGATGTTCTGGTACAACGTAGAGGATAAAGATGTGAGCATGACGGTTCCCATGTACTTGATCTATGGCGTTGCCCACCCAGAGGCAGGCTACTGGGGAATGGGGGGCAGAGGGGTAGAGAGGCAGAGGGGCAGAGGAGAGAGATTTTTTATTGCTCCCCTGCTCCCCTGCTCCCCCGCTCCCCTGCTCTCCCTGCCCCCCCTCCTCTTCTACCCACCACAAGGGCGTATCGCTGGAGAAGTATTGCTTAACTGTTTGCTCTAGGTGAGAAAAATCCTCATTGGGAAAGAGATCCTGGTAAGTTTGCTGCATGAATTTAAGCAGCAGCGATCGCTCCAAAAGGGAGCCACGGCGAATAATATATCCAGGTAATAGTTGCTCAGACACGCTGATGTTTATTGACTTAGCTAGCTCGCGTTATGTGCTACTGGAGGTAAATCAATTGGAGTAGCTTGAGAAGTTACCTCTACCTGTTCAATTGGTGCGGGTGCTGCCATATCAGACGGTAAAAATATCCGGGCGCTGACTGCAACTAGGGCGAAAACAAATACCAGTACTACAAGCAGTGGAGCGATGTATTGACGAAAAATAGCCATATTTTAATTGCAAGAAGCTAGGAATTTTTATGAGAACCTAGCTGAAGATTTGTGAACTATTCCTGATTTATTTTAGCAATTTTCTGTGCATGGGAATTGGGAATTGGGAATTGGGCATTGGGGATTAATTATTCTTCTTTGCTCCCCTGCTCCCCACTCCCCTACTCCCTCTGGCGATCGCTCTCCAAGTCATCAAGAACTCTTTCGCAATACCAATTCTCCGGCATCCCAGGATAAGTTTCCTTTGCCTGTTCAATTAACCGTTCGGCTGCGGCAGTGTCACCAGATAATTTAGCGATTAGCCTGTTTTTGAGATAGCTATCAGATCCACCATCGTCTACCTGGGTTGGTATCCCTTGATTTATGGTTGATGGAGTTGATGGTCGGGATTGTTCTCTCCGCAATTGCCAAAATAAAACGTAATAAAGTGTACCAAAAATTAAAATTAGGCTAAGTGTTCCAAAAAAAGTTAGGAGGTTAAATGCTAGAAATCCCAGAACTAACTGCGAGAGAACATAGCCAAGTAATAAACCAGTCAGTAAGAGAATAAATGTGCCGACAGCAATAACTACTTGATTCCCCATATATCCTCTTCTTCGTCGTCAAGTCCTGGTCTGGATAATACTACCACTGGCTTGGGATTCCAAGGGGCAAAAAATGGCAATAATAGTAATCCTGGCAAAGCTGCTATTGCTGTCAGTAGAAAGAATGTAGACCAACCGGTGGCTTGTGCCCATGTACCTGCTGGAGCCGTGACAATATCTCTACTAAAAGCTTGTAAACTGGAAAGTAAGGCGTACTGTGTAGCTGAAAAGCTTTGGTTACAAAGACTCATCAAGAATGCTACAAAAGCAGCAGTTTCTAGACCAGCACAGAATTGTTCGATATTAACGGCAGCTAACATCAGATAGAAATTTTTACCGACTACTGCTAGCGCAAAAAAAGCCAAATTCCCGACAGCTTGGAGTATAGCAAATATCCAGAGCGAGCGATTAACACCAATTTTAGTCATTATTGCTCCTGCTGCTAAGGTGCCAACAATAGTGGCGAAAATTCCTAATGCACCAGGAAATGCGATGTCGGTTTGAGTGAAATGTAAGCCTTTATCTAACAAAAATGGGGTGGATACATTTTTTAATAAAGAATCTCCCAATTTGTAGATCACAATGAAGACCAAAATTAAAAGTCCTTGTAGCCAGCCATGACGCTGGAAAAATTCAATGAAGGGTAATTTGACGGCGGCGGATAAAGTCTGAGGCGGGCGATCGCGCAGTACTGGTTCTGGTGCAAAAATAGAAGTTACCACGCCTACTAGCATCAACAGCGACATCAACAAGTAAACAGCTTGCCAAGGCATTCTGTCTGCCAAAAATAGGGTGACGTAACCGGTTACTAGAATGGCAATGCGATAACCCAATAAGTAAATAGATGCCCCAGCACCTCTTTCTTCTACTTCCACTACATCAGTGCGGTAAGCATCAACTAAAATATCTTGGCTGGCGCTAAAAAAAGCAACGGCCACAGCAGCAATTATTAAGGGTTGTAGCCCTTGGGATGGATTTTGTAAAGCCATCGCAGCTATACTTAACAGTAATGCTACTTGTATAATTACCAGCCAACCTCTACGTCGCCCCAAAAAAGGCGGTACAAATCTATCTAGTAAAGGCGACCAGAGAAATTTTAAAGAATAGGGCAGCTTGACTAAACTAAAAGCGGCGATCGCTGCCAAGCTAATCCCTTCTTTGGTCAACCAGGCTTGTAATGTCTGACTGGTTAAATATAACGGCAACCCTGATGAAAAGCCAAGAAATAACAAAGCTCCCATCTTCTGGCTGCCAAATATTCGTAGCAGCGATTTATTTACTTGCACAATATTGAAGATTCCTTATTATCTAAGTTGAATTGCAGTTATCTTGCCATACCTGCTGTCTAATTTCGTATAAGCACACAAATCTGCTAGGATTTTCTTTATTTAAGATACATATCAACAATGCTCTAACAGTGTGATTATTCCTTAATTTTCCTTAATTGAATAAACTTGATGCCCCCTGATTTCTACCCCGTGGGTAGCAAGGCATTTTGCCCAACCTTCACGCGTACCTATGTCGCTTTTGTCCTTGAGCAACCCTAATTCCTCTTCTTGTTGAGTGAGTTTAGCAAATTCTTCGTAGTGTGGGTAGTCGCTGGTAACAAATGTTTCCTTTCGGTGTAAAATCGGCGGATTTGCCCTAGTTTCGTAGTCTCGGTGAGTGATGAAGAGGGTTTTCAAATCAATACAGATGCTGGCTTTTAAGGCTGGGTGGGGATCGGTGTCGAAATCGGGGTAAAATAGATAAGATATTTGCGGCTTATCAGTGTGATATTTGATCAATGTGGCTCCATCTACACGCCCAATGGTACGGCTAGCGCAACCTTCACAAATTCGTAGTAAGGGATCGAGTGCTGCTAATGCTGAAACATGGACATAAATAGCACCGCGTGTATGTTTACCAATTTTGCTTTTTTCACACGCAGTTTTAATCACCCCAGCTTTACCTAAGCTGAAAAGTTTTTGGTCTGCTACAAGACACGCTTCCTCGTAGCTACTAAAAAAAGCTTTGATATCGTGACGCATTTCTGGGGCTAACTTTTGCCATGCGGGACGTTTATCAAAGTGAGTCAGGGCAAGATAAACTTGGATATCTAGAGAACGACGATAAGCGATCGCATCCCATTCAGCCTCATCAGTAGCTTGTAAAATTACACCAAAGGCGCGGCGGAAGTTACCAAATTCGCTCAGTAATTCCTGTTCATTTTCCAATTCGCCTTTCACGGGTAGTCTACCGCGCTTGGTAAAAAAAGCCATGAGTGGTTGCAGTTGTTCTTGATAATCTTCAAACCGCTTAGTGGGGATGCGGACTCGCGGTGTAGAAGTGGTAGAAAAGAAGCGGATAGCTTTGTAACTTTCTTTTTCCGCCTCATCTCGAAAAACAAAATAGACTCCTAGTGCGATCGGTACTGCATCGACATTTAGGACTTCATCAATATAAGTTTTGAGTTCTTGTTGTTCGTAATATTTCTGAAAAGTATTGCGGCGCGTCACAATGCCATCATTGTAAGCAAGCTGGGTTTTGCTGGGTGCGTTAATTAGTATTTGAGCCGCGACAATTAAAACTTTCCCGGTGAGTTCCCAAGCTTGGCGAAGGCTTTGACGGCGTTCCTCTGAATCTTCAATGACGTTGAGGATATAGCCCAAGTTGACTACATCGGCGGCGGTGCGTGGTACATCAGGATAGTAGTAAGGGTCCCAGCCTGAACTGGTGTAACCTAAGTTTGCTACTCGCTGAACATCACCACCGTAGCCGCAGCCGTAGTCAAAAAAAGTGGTGTCTGGATTCAGGATTGCCCATTCTATTGCCAATCGTACAGGGCGAGATAAATCAGTGCGAGCGATCGCAGCTCTATGACGCTCAATTTCTAGCGCTTCAGGCATAATATTATTTGTCAGTTAACAGTGAACAGTTAACAGTCAACTAATATCCTTTCAATTTTTAACCGCTAGTTCAATTAAATCTTCAATTTTCTTGATATTTGGATCGCCTGCTAAGTAGCCAATACCGCGATGCAAATGTAAGCGGAATTGATTAGCGAGGGTTTCTTTATCGGTGGGATAACCGTCATTATGACAACGTTGCTTGAGGGCGAGGAGGAGTATATCAGACATTTCGCCACCAAAGACGCGCCAACTCATTTCGACGTTGCTATCCTGGGGAATTGGGACGGGGGAGGGTGTGGTTGCTTCTACGAGGGAACGGCAAAACGCCCAACGGCATAAAATATTCCATTGGTCGATTTTGGTGCTGCGCTTAAGTTTGGTAAGTTGGTCTTTGGCTGTTTGGGAGAGTTTTATTCTTTCGATTGGGGATTCCATAATCTTTCTAAAAATTGAAGTAGTTTTTGCTCATAAACCCAAACAGTAGCGAACCGCAGTTTCAACTTCAAGCATCTTGGAGTCAGAAATTTTGCCAGATAGATCAGCAGGAAAGCGATTTGGATCTAAAGAACGAATTTGAAAACATAAAAACACTGTTTCTATCAGCAATCCACTGTCACCTAGCGAGACTCGTATATTAGTTGGATAATCACGCTTAATATTTGTTCCTTTCGTACCGACAATTACAGTCACAACCAAAGGTGATTGATTTATAGCATCTATAGATAAAACTAAAACTGGTCTTGTTCCTGCCTGTTCTCGACCCAGCACTGGATTAAGATTGACAAAATAAATTTGTCCTCTCTCGATGCTCACAATTTTTCCAAACCATCCATTTCTGTAACCTTAAATTCATTATTGATAGAGGTGAGTTCTGTTTGTATATCTAAATCAATAGCCATTGCAACTAGTTGTTCATTCATATATTTAACATCAGTGAATTTATTTACTATTTGCTTTTTTTCTTGCACTTGTTTTGCTATTCGTTCTAATAACCATTCTAATTCTTCTAATGACAGAACACGTAGGTCATTCTCGATTTTTAATACATAGGGCGAGTTCATAATTGCTTATCTACTTTCCAAAGGTCGTGATATATATTGTAAATATCTTTTTTAGACGATATCTCCTACCAAAAATATTGATTTTCTACCACTGTTGTTTGGCGGGTGGACGAGTCGTATTTGAGCAGGTATTCGCGGGCGATCGCTTCGTTTTCTCGCAGTGTTTCTACTTCTTTTTTGCCAATCTCAGTATCCGTAGATAACAAAATTACTTGATGGCTGGCTGATGGAAAGTAACGTTCAACTAAATTGCTGCGGTGTGAGGAGTCGAGTCTACCTAGCGGCGTATCGATTGCTACTGGTAGGCGGTGTCCAGAGACTTTGGCTAAACCCCAGAGGAATGCGATCGCAAGTAGTTGTTTTTCGCCTGCTGATAAACGATGTTTAGGAACAGCTTTACCATTTAAATCGTAAAGCAAAAGGCTAAAAGTCTTAGTATCAATAGTAATGCGATGCACTAAGTCTGATTTGTGCAGGAGATAAAGGAAGCAATTTTTAACTTCTTCCTCTAACTTATTGAGTTTTCGCAGAGTTAATTTTTCCCGAAAAGTCTTGAGTGTGCTTTGAACTTTCGCTGCTGAGGTAATAATATGTTCGCTATTTTTATGCTTAATATTTTCTACAGTATAATCACTTAATTCTTTTTTTGACTTAGCAATAATAGTTTCTAATTCAGCTAAACGACGGCGGATTGTTTCGTAATTTGCTTTAGCTTCAACAACTTGATTTTGTGACGTTTCTAGCGCTTGACGCAGCTTTGTATAATCTTCAGGTGCTGCTGCTGTCTGCACTTGTCTTTCTAGAGTATGAATTTCTTCTTCTTTATTTTTGAGAATAGCTAATTTCTCTTTTCCAAAAACTTTAGAATTTTGTAAGTGATATATGAAATTATCTAGCTGACTTAAACTTTCATCATCAGCTAATAACCAAAGTGCTTCTATCTGGATAGTCTTTGCATATAACTTATCGACATCTTGAATTAAAAATGATTGGATTTTTTCAACTTCTATAGGAGAAATTTCTACTTGATTTAGCCAAGCGAGTAAGCGCTGATCTCGCTCAATTAACAAATCTTTAGAAATTTGTACCTGTTGATGGCGAAATTCCTTTTCTCCCTGTGCTTGAACCTGATTAAGCAAATTGGGAATTAATGCTAGAGGTAAAACATCAGCCGCCAATTCACACATCGATTGACGTACTTGTTCAATTTCCGCAGTTTTTGTATCCTGTTGTAGTTCTAGTTGATTGCGTTCTGCTGCAATCTTCCCACCTTCAGAAATAAATTTATCAAAGGCTTCTTGCTGCTTTTGTTCTAAATCTTCTACCTGATTTTTGAGAGTTTCTAACTTTTCTTCTGTTGTTTGATAATCTTCTTGCTGTTGGGTTAACCTAGTTTCAATTTCCTCTAGGTTTGCTAAATCTTTACTATTACCAACTTCTTTAAGTTTCCGATTAACTAAGATATCTAAATCAACTGCTAAACGATCTGCTAACTCTAGCCCTAAAAGTCCGCGAATTGCATCTACTACAACTGGTGGTGGTGTTTCCTGTTCTGCGAGTTCTTTAACTTGTTCACCATCAAAGAGAAATAAGTTAGAAATACCTAATGGCAGGAGATTTTCAATATATTCATCCCAGATATTAACTAAAGCATCAGGCCATGTATCACTATCACCTAAAATACCTAATGTATCTTTACCATCTTTAGGATTTTTTGTCCAACTACGCACAACACGGTATTTTATTGGTTTATCGTTTTCAATATGTTCAAAAAGTAATTCAATCCGGGTGTCTGCAACTGGATCTATTTTGTTGTTAACACATTGATTGAGAAAATCGCTATAACTTAAATTACCACGGGTAGAACATTGGGCACGAGCGCCATAAAGGGCGAGACGAATGGCATCCATAAGGGTAGTTTTTCCGCCGCCATTCATTCCACCTAAGAGAATAATTGGGTGTGAGGTTTCCTCATCAATTTTTGGGTTAAGGTTGATTACTTGTTTTCCACTATACGGGCCAAAGTTTTGTAATACGAGTTCAAGAAATATCATTAGTTTTAAAATTAACATGAATTCGACGGCGATCGCAGAAGCAAAAACTTTGTGATGAAAGGAATCAGATAAAATTAATTAGATGATTTTGTCTGACGCATTGAGAAAAAATATTGCCTATGAAATATAGATAATACCATCACTAACTGTTAAGAAGTGCGATTGCATCTGTCTCGGTGTTGGTAAGCGTGGCTAGCTAGATTTGCACACCTCCAGCTTGAAAAATCTGTTCGGCGGTTAAATTCAATTCTGGGAAAGTATGCGAGACAATATGGGTATCGCCTCTAAATTGAGTAACTTGATACTCACCATCAATTAATTCATAAATGGATATAGTCGGCAGTTTAGGATTGCCAATAAATTTCCTAGCGCCTATAGCCGCGTAATCTATAATCCAATATTCGGGAATACCTATAGCTTCATAATCAGCTAACTTTTTGTAGTAATCATCTCGCCAATTAGTACTAACAACTTCAATAACTAATGGAATAGATGCAGCTTGAGATACAGTTGATTCTTTTTTCCAGAAAGGCTCATTCACTAAATTTGGCCGATTGATTATTAAAATATCTGGGGAATAAGCTGATTCACCTTCAAACGGCTTGACTAATACAGTTTTTGGAATGAAGTAAGGAAGTTTTTGTCGTCCAATTTCGATAGATATATTTAGCGCTAAAAAACCAACAACATCCTCATGATCTCCCACTGGTTGTGCCATTTCAACAATCACGCCATCATGTAATTCATATCTTCCACCTTCAGGCCGCCAAGCTGCAAAATCTTCAAAAGTTACTAATTTGTGTATGGCTTGAATCATAGAACCTCGCTTGTTTTAAGATAATCAAACTTTGTCAAGCGTTCTTTAAGTAGTTTGTTGACTCCCATCTTCTATTATTCTATTCTTCTGAGTTTTCCTTTTTAAATTTCATACTTGCCCAAGTTAGCTGTTCATCGCTTTCACTTTTACCCTCATCTACTTCATTGATTGCTGCAACATCGCCCAAAGTCATCTGCTTGACTTTTGCAACATCACCTTGACTAACTGCTTCGCTTAATTCACGTTTCAAACGAGCATTTTTAATCGCATCTTCTGGAGAACGGGAACTCGTATTAAAACATTTTTCTAAGGTTTCGTATATTCCCACGCGACGAGTCTTTTTGCGATACTGGCGTTCTGTGTCTAACAATTTCGCCATGAGTTCCAAGTGCATCGCGTCACCTTCACAGATTTCTTCTAATACTATCCACTCATCACGACCTAATAAGCTAAGGTCAGCGCCAGGACGGGGGTCTTGAAATTCTTCACCAGTCACTTCTTGATAAATCCGGGGTAAGCTATCATCAAATTCGTGTCTTTCTTCTAGCCAAATGCGGCGAATTTCGCTCATCTCTTCTAGAGTAATTAGGGTGATGTCGCGCATATTTTCTGGCGCTGTTTGACGAATTTGTCTTTCAACTGTAAGCAGTTGTCTTAGCCAATCCTCCCGCGCTTCTTTAATAAATGGGCCAGGAATAGGTTCAATAGATGTCCCATCTTCTAAGTTACGTTCATAAAGTTGAACACCACCATTTCTACGTCGAAAATCTCTTTTATCACGGGTTTCTTCAGAATCCAATTCTTTACGGAAATCAAGTAAAGGTTGCATCCACTCTTTCTCTTCGTCATTTTGAATCATCGCCGCCAGTGATTTATCTTGACTAACGAGTGTGCAAACCCAGCAACCAAAACGAGAGCTACCACAACTAGGGGTAGATGTATCGACTACTAAAGGACATTCATTATCAGCAGAAGCGCCTCGATACATGGTAAATAAATCTTTATTGCTGTACCCCCAAGGGTTTTCCCACTGCATGAGATAAATCCAGACTTCATCATTTTGCCAGTCTTCAATAGGGCTATAAACCAAAGAATTTGGCAAGTTCATATTAGGACTGAGGCGATCGCGTACCCGTTGGGCTTCCAATTTTCTCATTCGGCTAGCACGTTTTGTACTTTCAGCTTTGCGAGTCCCCAACACAACGATCGCTTCTCCACTCGCTCGAATCACATCACGAATAAAGCGGTTAGAGGGATTAATTTTGAGGCGTTCTGTACACCAACGAAATTTTCCTTTGGGTGCTGGATAGCCTTTACCAATCAAACCTACCCAAAATGTCTCTTTAAACTCTGGCTGTAGCAAATGGGGTACAAATGGTAATCCTTGGGTTTGGGCTTCAGATTTCATCTGTTTTAGAGAATTGCGTACCCAAGCAGCAACAATAGGATTTTCTACCAGTGTGTCTGTGGTGATTACGTAGATTGTTTTAGTTCGCTTTTCGTCGGGGAGTGCGGCGATCGCATTCCACACAAGCTGCAAAATCGCGGTGCTGTCTTTTCCCCCTGAGTAACCCACAACCCAAGGTATTTCATCTAAGCAATACAATTCTTGAATTTCAGTAGTGAGAGCTTGGATATCTGCCACTAAATCTGCTACAGTATTCCCTTGCTGAACTTGATTTTCTGGTTGTTGTGCTGTAGTCATTTCTCCTGATCTCTGGAAACACTGGCATAATATCTGGGAAAATAGGGCGAATAGAATTCGCGGCTACACATCCAAAACCCACTGATCTGGGTTAAAGAAAAGTTTTTAAAAACTTTACTACTAATATCCAATTTTTTGGATAATTAAACCAAATAATACTATTCTGTTTTTAAAATTTAACATGAAAGATAGTGCATCTGACCCAACTGCTGACATCGCTAGAGAATACCTGGAACGAGAAAATAAAGAAAAGCAGGTACTAGCTTTACTCCTAGAGAAGTTTTTAGGGAGAAAAGATCAGATTCTTGTTCAAAAAACCGAGATGGGTGGTACTGAGGCTTATGTTAGCTCTGTTACATTGGAATGGTTTGCAGGTCGGGTTCACTTTGCCTCTGGCTTACCTTTGTTTCAGAAAAAGTACAATCCTGAAACTGATAATGTCGAGATTGACGCAGATAGTATTGATGAAATTCAGCAACGTCCCCTTGATTGGTCACGTCAAGCACCGCTAGTCCAGTATTTAGCGGCTAGAGATAATCATAAGTTTCCGCCAGTGCTGGTAGTAATTAATCAACCGTGGGTGGATAATCCCAAAGCTGCTGAGTGGGATAGCGAAGGACGCGCCACAAAGTCTACGACTGATTTTATACCCTTAGATAAAGACGGTAAGGTAGGTCTGCTAAATATTTCTGAGGATGATGTAACTATTTATGCACTAGATGGACAACATCGACTGATGGGTGTTCAAGGGTTGATGGAGTTAATCAAAACTCGTAAACTCCAGCGCTATAAAAAAGATAAAGGTGCTGATGATAGTTTTATTACAGTCAATGATTTGATAGAAAAGTACCAAGTAGACCTTGCTTATTTGCAAAATTTACCCAAGGAAAAAATTGGTATTGAGTTCATCTGTGCGGTAGCGGCTGGGGAAACTCGCACCCAGGCGAGGCGGAGGGTAAGATCGATTTTTGTTCATGTCAACCTGATGGCTGCACCGTTGACTAAAGGGCAACTAACCCAGTTGAATGAGGATGATGGTTTTGCGATCGTTGCTAGAAAAATTGCAGTTACACATCCACTATTAGAACAACGACAAGAACGCAATCCCCGCGTCAATTGGAATAGTGCAACAGTGGCTTCCAATTCTACAGTTTTAACGACATTGCAAGCTCTGCAAGATATGTCTGAACGATATTTGGGTCAAAAGTTCCCCCATTGGAAACCCTTGGAGAAAGGTCTAATTCCCATGCGTCCAGAGGATGAAGAACTTGAGCAGGGGATTCAGGAATTTAGCAAGCTATTTGATAATTTGGCTAGTCTTTCCAGTTATAAAATTTTAGAACACGAGGATACACCAGGTTTACGGCGCTTCAGCTTTGAGAAAGATGGAGGTGAAGGAAATATGCTTTTCCGTCCGGTTGCTCAAGTTGCATTAGCGCAAGCTTTGGGAATTTTGGTATTTAAAAAAGGTTTTTCCCTAGCAGATATTTTTAAGAAGCTGCGGAAGTTCGACCAGCAAGGCGGCTTTAGTGGTATGGAATATCCCCAATCTCTCTGGTATGGGGTTTTGTATGACCCAAATAAAAAGCGGGTGCAGGTTGCTGGACGAGATTTAGCGGCGAAGTTATTGGTTTACATCCTGGGTGGAGTTCAGGAACAGATGGAACGTGCTGAACTTCGTAAGGCTTTAGCGGATGCTAGGACTGTGGAAGATAAAACTATAAGTTTTGATGGCGAGTTTGTTGAACCGAAAGCGGTAGGACTTCCACATATCCTGAACTAGCCAAGTTAGTATGAATTTTTCAGTGTGGTTTTTACCGATGCTACAGCCTATAAGGGTTGCATATCATGTTTGCTAACATCTACTACTAATTTATATTAGGTATTGATATGGTTCAACCAGTTGAGGATGCTAATAATAACATTTCTCCTCAGATGAAAGCTCAGTTTAGCTCCTTTATTGAGCCATTTTTCTCACGATATCATCGCGATCGCTGCTATCCAGGACTTATTTTTAGGCAGGGAAAGCGCACTATGCTGCAAATTAATGTACCAGCGAGTGACTTTTCTGGTCTTCTCCAAGCCAAACCATCCACCGGAAATGATCCTGATTCTGGCAAAAACCGCCCAGAGGTTAAAGGTCATGCTGATGAAATTAAAAAATATATTGTTGACCGTTCCCGAAAAGAAAAACCCTGGATTGTAGGAACTTTGACTGCTAATGTCGCTCCAAAGGACATAACAATTCTTGAACTTAGTAGGGGTATTTGTCTAGTTGTTATTCGTCGTGGAGTAAAGTTAGATATAACTGATGGGCAACATCGTAAACGTGCCATTCACGAATTGATAGAAAGTCCTGAAAGCCATTTAATTAGTGATGATGATTTTGCAATTACTCTAGTTTTAGAAGGTGACTTTCAACAGTGTCAGGCAGATTTCAGAGATATGGCTCAAACAAAACAACTAGATAAATCATTATTATTATCATTTGGTGAATTCTCTGGTAGAGTTGGCATTACTAAAGAATTAATAAAACGAGTACCAATGTTTTTGGATAAGACAGAGAAGATTAAATCAAGTCCTGCAACTAAACAAAGGCTGATCTACACAACTAATTTTATCGCTAGGTTTGTAAGTTGCGTTTTTACTAACGATCCAAGTAATCAGCTTCGAGATTATGATGTTTATCAAGCATCTGATGCTTTGGTTATTTGTCTTAATAGATTTTTCTCAGAATGTAGTAACACTGAGTATATTGCTGATACAACTGTTGAAGAACTAACAGTAGATGAAGTAGCAGCATTTAAAGAAGACTGTATTCTAGGTGTAAGCGTAGGACTGGAAGTTTTAGGGCGTTTATTGCATTACATATACGATCCAGAAAACAATTATTTTAATGAAGAAAAAGTTTTACAACTAGCACAAATAGATTGGTCGAGAGAAAACCAACTTTGGAAGGATAATGTAGTTAGAATAGATTCCAAACCTAAAAACCCGGATAAACCTTATAAGTTATCTACTGCTGCAAATGCTGTAACAGATGCAGTCAAGATAGTAAAAATACGGCTGGAATGGATATAAATAATTATTTATAAGGATTGCCTAAAAATCAAGAGAGGAATTTGGTAAGATCAAATTCCTCGTCTTGTTGCTCTATATTCGTTCGCTCATAATTGAGAAATAATAAAATTCGCTCTGCATAATCTACTGAGCCACGCAACTCATTTTGCAAAATTTCCAATCCACCATTAGCGTATTCTTCAAATATATAATTGCGTTGTCTTTCATATTCCTCTTCATTAAGAGATAGTGTTTTTATATCTTTAGTTTCATTAATTGCTAATAATTTTATTACAATATCATTTCCCATTGAGGCAAAATATTCTATCCTGATTGGCGATGGTTCCCTTTTAGAAATCTCTCCTAAAGCCACCCGTTTTTTATGCTTTGCACCCAAAGCTGCTGCAAATACAATCACATCAGCAAAAGTATTAAAAGGCCCTGTTCCACCATCTGAAGATGTTAAACCTTTTACCAACTCAGCTTTATCTTTAGCAACCCTGATTCTGCCAGTTTCAGCCATGATATTAATATTTACATTGTTGCCATCTTAACCGACAGCCAAAAGCGATCGCTACGTTTACGCAATTGAAAATGTATGATTTTATGCTAGTATGTGGGCGATCCCTAAACAAACAAATTATCCGCTCACATATTCACCCTCTTCTCTTCTCTCCGCGTCCTCTGCGCCTCTGCGGTTCGTTTCTCCAAAACTTATATTGCAAACTGAACATCCTCATAAACTAAAGAAATAGGAAAGTGGAAATCAACGCTAGTTAAATGAACCTCATCCCCTGCTTCATAAGGATGTAACTCCCACAGTCCTCTCTCATTTAACCGAAAACAATCTAAACCAATTTTTTCAGCATCGATGAGGATGTATTCTTGCAAAGTCTGAATACGACGATACCGGGTAAATTTTTTACCTCGGTCGTAAGCTTCCGTGCTTGGGGACAGAACTTCAACAATTAAACAAGGATATTGGAGAAATTGAATAGCTTGTTTATCCCGTTCATCGCAACTCACCATAACATCGGGATAATGAAAAGGCCCCTTCTCCGATACTCCTACTTTCGCATCCGCCATGAAAGGAAGACACCCACTCCCCCTGAGATGACTTTTTAACGCTGAAGCTAAGTTTAAAGCAATAGTTGTATGGGGAAGAGTACCCCCAGTCATGGCGAAAACTTCACCATCAATATATTCATATTTAATTTCTTGGCGTTCTTCCCATTCCAGATATTCCTGGGGGGACATATAGTTTCTGTCTGGACTCGCAACCATAACCTTATTCCTTCTCAAAAGCCACTTTTCTCAACTGTAACTAAAATCAGACTTACGCACAGGTAACGGAAAATCAAACCACAGAGGCACAGAAACACGGATGAATAAGATTTTGAGAGGTATTTTGCATCAGTCCTGTAAAAAATCTTTGCGCCTATGTTTTTTACGACAGATGTGGTTCAAAGACATCAAAACTGCTGTAATTACCTATCCCGTTCAATTTCCATAATTTCTGTATACTCAAACTCATTCGGACTTTGTTTCACCAAAGGATATCTTTCCCCACCCAACTTAATATAATCTTGTTCGCAATCCGGCTTAGAAGAATAATATGTAAGCACATATTCTCTACCAATTCTTTGTGTCATCTCTGCTTCAACTTCACCCCGCCATTGAGTCTTAGTCACTAAAACTATTAATTGATTCGCTAATTGGGGAATTGTCTTCGCAATGTGCCGCCGCGAATTCTCATCCAAACTACCAAAGGGCGAATCCATGACAATTGGGAAAGTACTACTATCGGGAATCATCATCATTTTACGCTTTTCACTCCATTCCCTTACTTTGTCAATGATGCTGGCAATAAAGGATAAACTAAGAATCTGATTTTCCCCGGTAGAAGCTGCAACTGGCGCTTCCACACCTGTAGTATTTTCTACTAATGTCAGTTCATATTTATCGCTAATTTTAGGGATATATGGAGTAACTGAAATCTCAGTGAATATCTCTTGTACTCGCTTTTCTAATTGCAGACGAAATTGTTGTTCTTGACGATTTCTAACTTCCGTTAACCGTTCGATTGCATCTTGAGTGGCGTTAATCCGTCGTTGTGCTAAGGTTTGCTTATCTTCATTCAGCTTTTGCTTGGCGATTTGTTTGTTTAAACCTTCAATCTCAGTTGTAAGTTGAGCAATTTGCTGCTGATTTGCACCCTGTTCTCGATTTAATTCATCAATTTTACTTTCAATTTCATCTAATCTTTTTTGTAAACTGCTAATTTCTTCATTAGCATCTTTTCGCAAGCGTTCTTGAATATTGTCTAAATCGCCTTCAATTTGAGATATACTTTGCCTTAATTGATTAATCCTAGTTTGTTCTCTATCAATTTCTTCCCAAAAGCCTATTGCTTGCTTATCAATTTCATCTACTTGTGCGCTCATCCGAATTGCAGTTTCTTCTACCGCCGAAGAACCAGCTTTATTTAACCAAGTACTCACATGAGTATGAGAATGATTACCTTCGTGCAACTCTGCACCACAAATACAGCGTTGAGAATTGAGTAAATCATTGACAAATTCCCGCGAAATTCCTGATGTTAACTCGCCGCGCTGCTTTAAATCGTTGATAATTTCTCGGAACTGTGCTGTAGTATCTGATAGTAAAACGGTATAACCCCGCCCAGAGATAACTTTTTTCAGCGCTTCCTTGGTTTTTTTATATTCTTCTTGATTTGTCGCTTTCTGCGATTCTAAATCCTGCCATCTTTCTTGCAATTCCTTAGCAGCACTCAATTCTCGCAAACGGTTACTCGTCTCTTTTTTAAAAGTTTGTTGATATTCTAACTCTTCTTTAATTTCCGTTTGCCGTTTGGTAATGCGTTCACGTTCTCGTTCTATCTTTTCTTGCTGTCGTAATAGCTGTTTAGTTTCAGAATCACCAATAGCTTTTAACTCATTTTCTAGAGTTTTTTTAGCATCTCCTAAATGTCTGATGGAACGGTTGATTACTTCCACACCCAAAAAGATTTTTGTAGCTTCAGCAATTTCAGCTTTTTTATCAGAACGAACGATTTCTTCAATTCGTTCGCCGTCAAAGAAAAAATATTGATGTAAAGTAGCGGGTAAAATTTGATTAATTATATCGTCAGGTTGCTGAATTGGTATATTCCATTTGCCATCATCCGCACCAACCCACATCGTTAATTGAGTTTTACCTGCGTCAAAATCACCTTCGTTTTTATAACCCCGACAGGCACGTTTCACTCGATAGCGCTTACCTTCATGTTCCCAGCCAATCTCTACCCAACATTCTACAGCTTGACCTTTTTGAGTTTCTGCGATCGCACGCTTATTAACTAACTGCTCTATCGATGCGAACGCTGCACTAAATTTATCATACAATACCCACGTAAAGGCATTTAGTAAACTGGTTTTACCAGAGCCATTATTGCCATGAATAATCGTTGTATTCTGAGCCTCTCCCCCAGCGATAATCATCTCTGGTGTCATACCATAAAAGGAGCGAAAGTTGCATAGCTTGATTGAAGTCAGCTTCATCGCACTTCTTCCTTAATAATGTCCAAAATATTATCATTTATATGGCTGTTAATCTTCTTATCTATCCTGCCTTTTTCCAGCTTCCATACCCGCTCAATAATTTGCCGCACTTCCGGCGGTGCGCTGGTTATTGGCTCCTGTACATCGTCGATATTCGCCTCTTGTGACATCTTCAGTGTAGAAATATAGTTTTTCTATATTTTAACTTTCTCTAGTACTGCATTTACCTCCGTAAAGCCACTGTTAGCGTTATCTTTAATTTTGCCAAAACTATTTTTTCAAATTTATAATTTTCTTTGAAAAAAGACTTTATTATTGAATTGTCTTCTGCTATTATTAATATTAACAATTTAGACCCTAATTGGATGTAAGCAAAATTTTTAAAGCAAATTATATCCCATTATAATCTAACTCATAATTTTATTATTTCATACTTAATGCTTCTTTTTTCAAAACTCGAAAAATTTTACAATTGCTCATCAAATATCTAATAAACCATAGCGCTTTTGTAAATCAAGTAACTTCATTCTTGCTTCCCCTGCGTTATCAGCTAAATCAGCGAACTCTACAAAGCGACGCAATTCCTTTTTTAACAGATTGCGCTCAACTTCTATAGTTTCTCTATCTAAATCTGGTGGTAAAACAATCATGTCAAATATAGTGGCGCGTTCCTTAGCTGGATGAGGACGTAAAACTCGCCCCCGTCGCTGGATAAATTGGCGAGGATTACCAGAACTTGATAAAATCACCGCAGTTTGAATTGCTGGAATATCAACACCTTCATCTAAACAACGAATTGCAACTAAACCTTGCAACTCTCCACTTTCAAATTGATGACGTAATATTTCCCTTTCTTGTAAAGTTGTTTGGGCTGTATAGGTGCTTACCTTATACCCTAAATCCACACCTAGAATTTTAGCAACAGCTTTAAGTTGGCGTAGAGATGAACGTTGTCCCGCATCTTGGGAACCATCACTACAATAAAAAAGAGTGTGAGTAGTTTCGCGGCGAGTAATCATTAAATCCCGCAAAGCATTTAATTTATTTTCCGCCGCCCCAATTAACCTTGCCCTTTGCATCAACAACGGCTTTAAATCTTCATTATCTTCAAAGTTTCCTGATTCTCCATTTCCTCGTTCTCTATATAGTAGCGATCGCCCAATTCTTTTAGTTAACTTTAAATAGGCAATACTTTCTGCTTCAGTTAACTCCACCAACACCGGATAATAGAGATAATGTACCAAAGCACCTTGAGCGATCGCATCCCTCAAAGTAAACTCTGGCTGGAGAACTGGGCCAAAATAATCAAATAGTGATTGTGTCCCAAAATCATCAAAATACCTCTCCGGTGTGGCAGATAAAGCCAGTCTCAACCCAACACTACGCGGTAAACTTTCTTCTAACTTGGGTGCGCCTAAATTATGCGCCTCATCCCCAATAATTAAAGTTTTGGCGGGAAAATATTTGAGTTGAGACTGAAACCCATCTCCAATTAAAGTGGAGTTTGTAGTAATCACAGTAACAAACCGTTGAGAACCAGAACGCAGATTATAAATTTGGGTAGAAAGTTGACTTTGCCAAGTGCGTAAATTCTCAAAAGCTAAAATTGGTTGCAAATTGAATTTTTCGCATTCTCGCGCCCATTGGGTAACGAGATGGCGGTAGGGACACACCACCACCAGAACTTGTAAATTAATCTGCTGATATAATTCACAAGCGATCGCTAATGCAGTAATTGTTTTACCACTACCAGTAGCCATTTTCAGCGTCCCTCTACCATTGTTGGTAAACCAGCTAGCGATCGCTTGGCGCTGATATTGCCGCAATTGCAGAGACACAGGCATTCTTGGGCATCCTGGTAATGGTTGCGTGTAATAACTGCCCTTACTTTCCCTTGCAATTGGTAATTTCAATCGGAAAGTGGGCAGTTGCTGCACTGAATTTTTCGTCAGGTACATAAGTTAAGCACAAAGGTGGTCATGAACCCTAATAATTGGGCATTGGGCATTAGTATTTATTTTTCCCAGTTCCCAGTCCCGATTACTCAGTTGTAACCACGCCAAACACCAATGAGAGAACCTTGCACCTGTACTTGCATAGCATTGACTTCAATGGGATTGTACTTAGGATTTGCTGGTTTGAGGGTAACGCGATCGCCTTGGCGATAAAAACGTTTTAATGTTGTACCAAATCCATCAACTCTGGCGGCGACGATGGTGCCATTTTTTAAATGATTTGGTTCTGCTACTGGACGCAGAAATACCACATCGCCATCAGTAATTAAATCTTCAATCATGCTATCGCCAGCTACCCGCAAAGCATAGGTTTGGGGAGGTAAATCGAAATTAGAAAAGTCTAAATGATCTACAGCATCAGTAAACGGTTCTATTAAACCACCAGCCGCGATCGTGCCCAAAATTGGTACACCTTGTTTAACAGGACGCAAAATCCGAATTGTTCGCGCTTGTCCTTCAGTCCATTCTATATATCCCTTGGTGCGTAAATGTTCTAAACGACTTTGAATTGGTGCTGGTGACTTCAGGTTCATCGCTTGCATCATTTGCCGAATAGAAGGCGAATGCTGGTGCGTTCTGATGTATTCCGCTAACCATTCGTAAAGTTCTTGTTGGGCTTCTGTTAGACGTTCCATAAATTTGCGGGAAGTAATTATAAATGTCTCTAGAACATTAGTACTACAAAAAACTCCCTATAACAAGAGAAAAGTAAAAATATAAAAGGCAAAAGCAAAATTATTTTCTTCTCTTTTGCCTTTTGACAAATAAGAATATAACAGGGTACAGGTTACAGGTTAGAGGTTACAAGGAAGAAAACTATACCCTATCCCCTGTGCCCTATTCCCTTACTCTGCCCCTAAAAGACTTGCAAGTAAAGCTTTTTGAGCGTGGAGACGATTTTCTGCCTGTTCCCAAACTCGTGATTGAGAACCTTCAATAACTGCCTCGGTAATTTCTTCACCGCGATGGGCTGGTAAGCAGTGTAAAACAATTGCTTCTGGTTCAGCAAGGCTCAATAGCTGCTCGGAAATTTGGTAAGGCTGGAAAATTGGCATCCGATTATCAGCTTCTGCCTCTTGCCCCATACTCGCCCAAACATCAGTGTAAAGTACAGCAGCTCCCTTAGCAGCTAATTCTGGATCGTGAGTCAGGAGGACTTCCGTTTTGTGATTAGCGATCGCTCTTGCTTGTTCTACAATCTGAGAATCTGGCTCATATCCCGTAGGAGTAGCAATTCTGACATTCATCCCTACCAAAGCACAGCCCAACATCAGAGAATTAGCCACATTATTCCCATCACCCACGTAGGTTAAAGTCAACCCAGTTAGAGTACCAAAGCTTTCTTGAATCGTCAATAAATCAGCTAATACCTGACAAGGATGTTCTGCATCGGTAAGTGCGTTAATCACTGGAATGTTGGCGTAGTGAGCAAAAGTTTCCAAATCTTGCTGGGCAAAAGTGCGAATTGCCAAAATATCTAGATATCGATCTAACACCCGCGCCGTATCCTGCAAAGGTTCGCCACGACTAACTTGAGTGACATTAGGGTTGAGATCGATTACCTGTCCACCAAGTTGGTACATCGCTACTGTAAAACTTACCCGTGTACGAGTTGAAGCTTTGGAGAACAACAACCCCAAAACTTTATTACACTGCAACTTCAACTGCTGTGATTTAAGTTGAGTTGCCAATTGCAGGAGTTGTTGAAGTTCCGTAGAACTGATGTCCGCTAGACTTAATAAATCTCGTCCGAGCAATGCTGCCATGCTTGTAATCTGTAAAAAATAATTATATATTTCTGTTCCTTTATTCAGCTGTGCCAAGAAAATATAGTTTTATAACTGACTAGATATTTTTGGGTTCAGCCCAGGATTTGAGTTAGCTTTTGCTATAAATTGCTATAAATATTGATTTATCAACCTTATCAGTGATTCAGAATCCCTGATTGTTTCTGGTTCATCACAATGGCAACGCCAGAAAAACCATCTAGGCGTACAAAAGCAGCGATATTGCTAAAATTTCTGGTCTTTTAGCCTAATTTGATGATGAAGCAGATATTTTTTAGAATTTACAGCTAGACAAATAAATGGATTATGGTACAATAATAAATCGTGGTTGCTAATTAAAAGCAATCGTCAGACTTGCCAGCATAGCACAGTGGTAGTGCATCCGACTTGTAATCGGAAGGTCGCGAGTTCAAATCCCGCTGCTGGCTTTAACGCAAAACCCCAGGTTTGAGGGGTTTTTGCTTTTTTGGTAATGCTGTACAGTGACTAATTATCTGTCGGCGGCGACAAATTGTTGTCGCCGAGGACAAATTAATGTCACTTAAACTAGTTAAGCCTTTTTAGAGAATTAGTGACTAATTAAATGTCATCTAATATATAATTCATCACTCCCGTAGGCTTTAATGTATATGATATCAAGCCAGCAGCGGGATTTGCTTTCAACCCTCTTAACTCTTGGGAATAAATTATAACATCAGACAGAATAAGGCAATTTCATTTCAACGCTCCCATCCCTGGAAGAAGGGTTGCGACTTTTTCTCTTTTCTCTTGCCAATTAGGGGTATAACTTTCAACCCTCCCATCCCTGGAAGAAGGGTTGCGACATTTCGATCGTGGCGCTGGTATTGTGGGTAGTCCAGTCTTTCAACCCTCCCATCCCTGGAAGAAGGGTTGCGACAAGTTGCGTTATGTACCATAATCGAGCTTGATTCACTTTCAACCCTCCCATCCCTGGAAGAAGGGTTGCGACTTGTACTCAATAAGAGTATCAGTGCTATATGTTTCCTTTCAACCCTCCCATCCCTGGAAGAAGGGTTGAGACTTCGTTTGTTGATGGCGATCGCAATCCGTTGGCTTTCAACCCTCCCATCCCTGGAAGAAGGGTTGCGACTACTATCGCGTCTTATACCCCCAATTGGCAAGAACTTTCAACCCTCCCATCCCTGGAAGAAGGGTTGCGGCAGTGCCTAAAAATATCAGTTTCATTGGATATAGGAATTTTGGCTCTCTGCTTATAGCTCCCAAGATCAGCGCCAAAATCACATTGGGTGAAAAATTTTTCATAACCGAGGGTGAACGCTCTTTCTCAAACAAAAACACCACTGTGTCGAGTGGTGTTTTAAGTGAATATGGACAGATGATGAGCATATCAGGATCGACTAGGTTGGTAAATCCTGTGGTTTAATCTCCCAATCTTCTTTCTTGATTCTCTCGGTTGCAAGCCGTGCCAGCTTTTCTGCAACTTTTCTAAAAGTTCCTTTGTTCCTGTAACTAGGAGATGGCTCAATTTGCGCGTGAGATGGATTGTCGTCTGTTGGTCTTGGACAGACATCAATTTTGTAATCAAAAACTGGGTTGCCTTTTGGATCGTTTTGAGAAACATTTATCATCCGAACTTCGCCAGCAATTAAACTCACGACACCATCATCTGGGTTTTTCTGCGTACATTGCGGGTCATTACCACAAAGCTTTGCTCTATCAACTGAAGGAGCTTGACTTCTATCCGTAAATGCTTGTGAGGTAAGTTCTAATCCAGATTCCCCAATGCGGTAATATTTGTCTAATCCACAAAAAATGCACCGATACAATAGCTCATCATCTGTAACCACATCGCTCACTGCAAACCTCTATGAAACTAGCCATTTCCAGAGATCCGTAAGTTCAGCAGGTGATGAAGACGTGCCGTCTTCCATTTCATTGTCAATGTCAGTCCCCCAAACTTTGATGTATTCTGCGGTATTTCCCAGAATATAAATAGTTAACTTTTTGGTTCCGTGCCACCACTCAAAAACTATTTCTGAGTCAAAGCTCAGATTTACCAGTGGTTCACCCCACCACATTTGGTTAGCAGCAACAACGGTACGTAGTATGTCTAACCATTCTATGGTGTATTTATAAGTTTCATTGTCCGCTCCTAACTCAGCAATTCTTCTGTAAGTTTTGTGAATTGATGAATAGCTCCAGCTTGAAAGTTGCAGGAAATTATCATACTCAAAGCTAGCTTTGGCACTTTGACGTGAGGAGACAGCTATCTTAGGTTCATATTGCTGCAAACTTGCCACAGTTGATATTCTGACTCTCTCAAGATCAACAAGATTAATGTTTTGCCCAACCGATCCACTTTGTAAGCCTTCTACTGTTTGCGAAAACCGAAGTTGGCTTGATTTGCTGGGTATGCGAGATAGCGCTGTTGTCTCTAAATGACAATGCTCGTCATTTGCATAATAAACTTTACTTGACATAGAACAACTCCCTTGTGCGCTCAGTAATTAAATTTTCAAAGGCTTGTCCTTCTCTTTGCCTTAATTCATACAAGGTGGAAAGTGCCTCTTGTAGAGGTAGAGGTTTCTCTACCCATTCTTGAGAAATTTCTAAATCAAGGACAATTGCAGCTTGTCCAGGAGGTGATACAGCATCGGATAAATTTAATACTAGCCTTATTGGTATATCTTTATAGATTAACTCGGTTCGAGTTAAGAATGCTGACATCGTAGTTGGAACGCCATCCTTTGGAAGTTGAGGATATATCGTGAAATAATCGCTAAGTTCAATTTCCTGGTTAGATGGAATAGCTATTCTATTTATATAGCGAAGAGCAATACGCATTACGCCAACAGGTTTAGCCACATCTAGGTAGACATCAAATGCCTGGTCAATTCTTTGCCTAAATTCATCCCACCCCTCATAAGGACGTAAGACGTGGACACTCACCACGTCAGGGCCCACACCCACTAATTTTTTAGCATTCGCAGAAGGGAACAGAAGCTTAGTCCAGCCCTGTCTTACCGTAAGCTCAGGGTTTGTAGGCTGGGAGCTGACTTGGAATTCAGTCGCTATTAAAGTCTGTTGTTGTGGTTCGCCTGTATAAAAATCTTTTATTTTTTCATAGAATAAGCCAGGTATTGTAAGATTCCACGCTGGGCCTGGGGCAAAGCGAAACTCACAGACCGCTTCTTCTATTGGTGGGTTAGGATACTGGCGGCGTGTCATAGATTACCTAAATTTGGCATAACCTCACATTTATAATTAACTACAACTTTAGGACGAACAAATAATGAATCCTGTTCAATAATTTTATGGTATCTAAGCCTAGCTTCGTAAAAAGTTATTTATAAACTCACAATCCTGCCCCCACACAAAACTACCTGTTTGGATGGTGAACGCGAACAGCATCCTAAAGAGAAGGTGATTTCGGTAAAGTCTCTTGAGCAAATAAATTCAGGACTTACGCAACTGGCACCATTGCTTGTGCCAGTTGCGTAAGTCCTGTTGGATTCATCAAGTTGACTCTGTTGTTTTCTGAAGCGGTTATCCTCAGCCTGCATAATCCTTTGGATATTATGCTCAATCGTTTCCCTGTACTTATCTTCACCCGTGATTTTTAGGTCAACCAATTCCCAATTGGCAGAGGCTAACTCTACATTGAGAGAATATTCCTCAAGCATGAACTCTCTAGCATCTTGTAAGCCCTCTTTATACATCTGTTTGCTTTGGGCGATGCGGTTTTTAATCAGTCCAATGCGATCGCCCACTACTGATATTAATTAAGTGGACGCAGAAGTGTAATTTTGCCCATGCCCGTCTCTTGACTGAGTTGCGCCACGTAGAGATTTCCATTCGTGGGATTCTCAACCAAATCCAATGGACTTGGGTTAAAACCAGTGAAGCCACTAATAGCCGTTTGGGAATTTACAATATCCAAGTTTGCGCCACCTGGTGTTAGCACAATGATGTCTTTCCCTAAACTGAAGCGTGTCACCAGCAGTTTGCCTTGCAGCTGACCACCTAAAGCATTACTACGATATTCAATGATGCCATTAGGTGAAAAATGCTCTCCGAAATCGAAAGCAATACCCTTCCAATTCCGGTCAGATAGAGTACCAACGGAATATTCACTTATCTCAACTGGGTCTGTACCAGCTGTGGGATTTCCTCCACCCAACACCCACTCACAACGCTTCGGATTGGGATGGCCATAATAACCATTTTTAACAACGCGAAACAGGAAGTCTCGCTGTGTGCCTAGACTGCTAAGAGCAGGCACCGGTGGAGTAGTATAAGCCCCATTAGTACTCTTATCAATCCGGTTTTGGCAGGCAAGAGGTAAAGGGATAGGTGTATTTGGCGTATTGCCACCAGCCGCCGAACCATTCGTTGGCACATACAACTGACCATTGGTATGCCAAACCAGATCGTAGCCATTACGTATACCACTAGCAAAGATAGTTACAGCTGCTTCCAGATTAAAGGGGTTATAAGTACCCCCATCCTCCGTCTTAACGCTTAAAGGAGGTGAGGTGATTTTGGACAGGTCAACTCGTAATACAGCAGCAGTTAACAACTGTTCAGGACGATTACTCCAGGCAGTGTTTGGCGCGCCGGTACTACTATTACTACCCTGCAACACATACAGCACGTTTGGCTCGTTGGGCTTAAACTCAATGCTATTGGTTAGATGATCCCGACTCGATCGCGGTAAATCAACCACATAGTCTTTTACTGTCTCTAGATTGGTGCCGCTTAAACGAGTAATCTTACCACTCCACTCTGGTGCATCAACAGTTCCATTCCAGTAGTAGTTATTTGTTACCCAGAGAATTAGGTTGCTGGCATTTGTTGATGAGGGATCAAAGTGCATACCAACGATCGTTCGATTACCACCATTTGCAGTCTGCAATGAAGAAATCGTTTGTGGCGTACCCAGAGTACCATCAGCATTGATCGGGAAACGCAAAATCTCACCTAGTAGGGTAGCAGCATAGAGTTTATTGTCAGGCCCAATTAAGACTGTGGTGTAAGGTTTGGTAGGTACATTCGCTAGTGAGATTTGCTCGAAAGTAATATTGCTGACTGGCTTCACAAAGGTGCCTGTTGTGAAACTGATGCTATAGGGTAAGAATGCAGCACCATTGCTATCTTTAACCCCGTCGGTGATTTGTAACAAATATTTGGTATTGTTCTTGAGACGATTTATCGGAGACACTACAATCACATCTCCACCACCGGAAGTGTTGTAAGTAGTATTGACTTGCGTGTTAGTGCTGCAATCAATTAGCTTGATAGTTGAGGCAGAAATAGTATTAACCGCAATCCCACTGTTCGGGAGATTTAGGTCTGCTGTAATCGAGATATCCGGCGAGAGATTTGTCTGACCATCATTGGGATTGGTCGTTCTGATCGAGGGACGATTACCTGGTGCGATCGCAATATAATTGAGCTTGGTATTCTTACCACCTTTAGCATCAATTGTGAGCTTGCCATCGGCAACATTAACAATCCGGGTAATTGCGGCAAACTTTTTGGTTGCCGTTGGTACAAAGCCAGAAATAGCAGCCGTCCCTTCTATATTAATCTGGTGCTTACTATTTACAGTATTACTAGCATCACCGACACTAACAGTCACATTGTAGGAACCTTTAGATAGGGCATATTCCCAAGCAGCAGGTATCCTGACTGCTGTTCCCGCACTGCTAGGAGGATATTGCAGATGAATCAGTCTATTTAGTCGTAGATCGATGCCACTTTGGTTGCGATCGCGTGTATTGAGTTGGATATCAAGGGGAGTGGGTGTAGTATTGCCTAAGCTATCTTCACGCACCCAACCAAAGCCTCTAGTATCATTGTAGGCTTGACCGATATCTTTAATATACCCAGATGGTACAGGAGCATCATTTGGTTGAAAAGCAATCCCTTGAACAATTGCTAATACCAGTATTTTGGGTTTGATCTTGTAAATCATAGTATGCCTTGCCGTTGTGTTCGTAGTTGATACGTGAGTAGTCCATTAACATTGGCCAAGTATCTGCAATGATTATTCCTGGCAATCTTTCACTGACTAGAAACGAACGTAATGACCGCAAGTCTCAGGGAACCATTTCTCCAGACTGTATAAAAAATATTTAGTAAATACTTGAAATTACATAAAGACTGAACTTCTTTTTAAGAGAATTATAAAGGAACTTTCTAATTCCTCAACTTGCCACAGTATGATTACGGAAAAAGCAATAAATCTTCAAAATTATTACCGTAAACCAATCTTTAATTGATACTGGCAGAGTTCATTTTTAAATATGCTGTTAATATCAAGTCAATATCATGTTTTCATAATTAGCTATGATTTCCACGGTCATTCTACTAGTCTGTCAATAAATAATTGATGGATAAATTAAGAGTAGAGACGGCGATAAATCGCCGTCTCTCTAACCATCAAAATGAATTTGACACACTACCTCAACGAGCCAAAGCCTAGCTTTGGCTCGTTGGGGGTAGTAATTTACGATCGCATAACGATCACATAATATTTAATGGGTCTACATCAATAGTTAAACTTACAGACGAAGGACAAAGCGATCGCACTTCTTCCCAATCTGGTAATCGCGGTAAGGCATCGGGGGCAAATTTAATCAATATCTGCCAGCGATAACGATTAGCTACCCGTAAAATACTCGCTGGTGCTGGGCCTAATATTTCAAATTCTTCTTCTGTACTCAAGGCTGTAGCAATAACTTGCGCCGTATTTTGCACTTGAATCGGGTCGAGACTACTTAAGCGCAACAAAATTAACCGCCCATAAGGAGGATAATTAAGTGCTTGGCGTTGTTCTAACTCAGCTTCAGAGAAAGACTGATAATCGTGCGATCGCACAGCTGCAATTACCTGATGCTCTGTAGTATAAGTCTGCACAATTACTCTACCCGGATCTTCACCTCTACCAGCACGTCCAGCGACTTGAGTCAAGGTTTGAAACGCTCGTTCGCTGGCGCGATAATCTGATAAATTTAGTAATCCATCGGCGGCGACAACGCCCACAAGTGTCACCTGTGGTAAATCCAAACCTTTGGTGAGCATTTGCGTACCGACTAATAAATGCGCTTCGCCGTTGGCAAACTGAGTGAGTAAGGTACGATGTGAGCCTTTATTGCGGGTGGTATCGCTATCAAAACGAATAAATTTTAAGTCACGAAACTGTCGCGCTAGTTCCTGCGTTACCCGTTGAGTACCGCTACCGAAAAATTTCAGGTAAGGGGAACTACAATCAGGGCAAAATTTGGGGTGCGATCGCGCATAATTACAATAATGACACCGCAATAATTCCGGCGCTTTTTCTTCGGTATGGTGATATGCCAGCGATACATCACAATGCGGACATTCCAACACATATCCACAACTGCGGCAAGAAACAAAAGTACTGTGTCCCCGGCGATGGATAAATAAAATTCCCTGTTGTTTTCTTTCTTGCAACTCTTGCAAAGCTGCTTGCAGCGATCTACTAAATATAGAACGATTTCCCTGTTGCAACTCTTGCCGCATATCAACAATTTCCACCGGCGGTAAAGGGCGAGAGTTGATGCGCTCAGGCAAACTTAAATAATAACTCTTCCCTCCTAACTTTTGATTTAAAAGCGATGAATCAAGATTTCTTTCTTGTCCCCCCTCTCTGCTTGCGGAGAGGGGGCTAGGGGGTGAGGTTCCGACGCTTACCCAAGTTTCCAACGAAGGCGTAGCAGAACCCAACACCAAAGGGCAATTTTCTAATTCGGCTCGCCACAGGGCAACGGTACGGGCGTGGTAGGTGGGTATGGGGGAATCTTGTTTAAAGCTGCTATCGTGTTCTTCATCTAAAATAATTAAACCCAAGTTGGGCAAAGGGGCGAAAACGGCACTGCGCGTACCAATGACAACTTGAGGTTCTCCGGTGAGCATTTGCCGCCAAGTGTCGTAACGTTCACCGTCGGAAAGGGCGCTGTGATAGACGCTGACTTTATTACCAAAACGAGCGCGAAAACGATCGGTTAGCTGCGGTGTGAGTCCAATTTCTGGGACTAAAACCAGAGCAGATTTACCTTGATTGAGGAGAGGTGCGATCGCTTGCAAATATACTTCGGTTTTTCCTGAACCTGTCACCCCATGCAATAAAACTTGAGCAAATTCATCTAATGTCTGGATTGTCGCTAAGGCGCTAGCTTGATCTGTAGTTAAAGATTTAGCCCCATCCCCTACTAAAGTTGGGCCTTGTTCAGTTCGCAATACTTCCCGTTCTTCAACAACGATGTAACCCTTTTGTGCCAGCGTCTTGAGAATAGAGGAACTAGCATTGCAAATTTGCAGTAATTCATTTTGCCACAACTCCCCACCCTGTCGCCGCAGCACTTCTAAAATCTCTCGTTGGCGAGTAGTTAACTCTTGGTCAATTGTACCTGTGAGGATAACTGCTTTTTGCAACTTTGGTCGAGTTAGTCGCGGCGGTTCTAAATAACTTTCTACTAAACCAAATCGCAACAACTCCCGAATTCCTCGATAAGCAGATTTGACTTTTTGTTGAAGGTAAACAAAACTGTAGTCCCCCCCTGGTTGCCCTTGCAAAAGTTCCCAAACTTGCCGCGCAGTCGGAGTCAAAAAAGCCAAAGGATCGGCAGATCCCAGCAAATAACGACTCCCCTCCGCTCCTCTGCCCCCCTGCCCCCCTGCCCCCCCGCCTCCAACCAGGCGGATACGACGCTGCGATCGCCCCAGCAACCCTGGCGGCAGAGCAACCCGGATTACTTGAATCAGCGGCGTATAGTAATATGCAGCAACTCGGTTGAGTAATTCCCAATAAGCACTTGGAAAAAATCCAACGCTGACTATATCTTCTACTTCCCGGATTTTTTCTGGTGGTAAATCGATATTTGGTTGTGCCAGTAATCGAATCGCGATCGCTCCTAATTGTTGCGCCCCAAATGGCACACTCAAAATATCTCCTGGTTTTATTTCTAACTGGGCTGGCAATCGATAAGTAAATAGTCCTGTACTTCCTGGACAGTCTACCAATACTTCAACCCACCGATTAACAGTTTCACCTGACTTGTATGATTCACTCGGTTCACTCACCACTAAAGAAGATAAATTTATGTCATTAATATACATACTTGCCGATTTTATAATTAAATATTTTCCTCACATAGCTGGTCAAAATCAACCTAGCTAACTAAACTTTAGTTTTTCGCTTTCTTAAATTTAAATGGTATTTCTCAATACTGTTATTCTTCATAATACTTGATAATTTTCCTCTTATGTAATCTACTAGACAAATTCGTATCAACTATATATGCAATAAATATTTGGTGCCCACTATACAAATAAAAGCATGACGACTATTGCTGCAACAGTTACTCTATCTACTAAATATGGAGTAGCCTTTTTCCGCCTATCGGTAGATATTCAACCCTTTCTGTATATGAGATGCTTTTATACAGAGTAATATCGTCCCAAAATTAAGCTGCTACTCTTGTAATTTGTATTATATAGATAACTGGAAATCAAATTGGGAATGCGTAACCCATTAGTAGGTCTTCCTTTTATACAGTGGTATCCAGCGTCTAAAACATTATAAATATTTAGAAAAATATATGAAAGTTTAAAAAATTTGGATGGTTAGCTGGAATTTTTATATTTGTTAAGGTTGAGAAAGTTTGAGGGGGTTTGACATATTTGATAATTCAGAAAAAAATGAAGAATATATCTGCTGGGAATCTAAGAAAAAAGTTTTGCTGGGTGCTAAGGTAAGTTTCGTTATAGGTTGTATATAACTGTAACCTATAGATACTAGGTAGATGCCGATTTTTATTTCTATAGACAAATTAGCATCAGCCTATATTTCGCTATTTTTTACGGGTGCATCGTCCATTAGGGAAAACTACCAAGCCTCAAACGAGTAGGTGTAAATAAATTATGTACCAAACAAAGCAACAATCCCTAAAGGAAAATATGAATATTGTTGAATTGGGAAAGATGGAAATACTGGAGAATGCTGCTGATATCGAAGAACCATCACTCGATAGTTTAAATGCAGTGGCAGAAGAAGAACCTCCAATTGTAGTAGAAAATCTGGAATCAGACGAACGCGATGGCGATGACATGGCGGCGGCTCGTCCTTCGGGATACAACAAAACCGAACATGATGATGCTGTCGGCGCATTTTTTAAAGAAATGGCGCGTTATCCGCTCTTAAAAGCTGATGAAGAAGTAGAATTAGCGCGGCGAGTCAGGTTTCTAGAGGAATTTAGAGAAATACAAGCGGCTTTAGGGTTAAGACTGGAACATGAAGCCAGCAAATTAGAAGTGGCTTCTGAGTTAGGAATGACGGAAAAGCAACTAGAAAGTCGCTTGTATCAAGGGAGAGTAGCGAAACGCAAAATGATTCGCTCGAACTTGAGATTGGTAGTTTCTATTGCTAAACGATACTTGAATCGGGGAGTGCCTTTTCTGGATTTAATTCAGGAAGGAGCAATGGGCTTAAATCGCGCTACAGAAAAGTTTGATCCCGATAAAGGATATAAGTTTTCTACTTACGCTTATTGGTGGATTAGACAAGCGATTACCAGAGCGATAGCTAACGATGCGCGAACAATTCGGCTACCGATTCATATTGTTGAAAAGCTTAACAAGCTAAAAAAAGCTCAACGGGAACTCAAACAAAAACTCTGTCGTAATCCTACCGAAGGAGAAATGGCACAATATTTGGAGATTAGCGTGCAACAACTACGCCAGCTACAACAGCTACGGCGACAAGCACTTTCTCTCAACCACCGCGTCGGTAAAGAAGAAGACACGGAATTGATGGATTTGCTAGAAGATGAAGATAACTTGTCTCCAGAAGCAAAAATGAATGAAAACATGATGCGTCAGGAGATTTGGGAAGTCTTGGGTGACGTGTTAACTCCACGAGAAAAAGATGTGATTTCTCTGCGTTATGGTTTGACAACCAGCGAACCATGTACCTTAGAAGAGGTTGGCAATATGTTCAATCTTTCTCGTGAGCGAGTGCGTCAAATTCAAAGCAAAGCCATGCGGAAATTGCGCCGTCCTCACATAGCCAAACGCTTAAAAGGTTGGTTGATTTAACTACATTGCTCAAGATAGAGATGCAATCTGGAACTTAATTAGCTTTGCAATTCGCAAAAATCGGGCGTTTTGTAGCTTTTTTCGGCTCTTATTTAGTCAATACTCAAAATAAATTGCCCAGTTGCCTATAGACTATAGACTATAAACTATGGACTATAGACTAATGACTTCGGGTAGCAATTTGATTGTGCGTTTTGCCCAACCAGCCGATTGCAGCGTACTGTTTAAATTAATTGAGGGACTTGCAGAATATGAAAAATTATCTCACGCGATCGCTGGTAATGCTCTAGCACTTCAGGAGCATTTATTTGGTTCGCGGAGGTATATAGAGGCAATATTAGCGGAATCTGCGGGACAAGCTGTTGGTTTTGCGCTATTTTTTCATAATTATTCAACATTTCTGACTAAGCCAGGAATTTATCTGGAAGATTTATTTGTTTTACCAGAATATCGCAGGCAAGGTATTGGTAAAGCTCTCCTAACTAAAGTAGCTCAGATAGCTGTAGAACGTGATTGTGGGCGATTAGAGTGGAGTGTCTTAGATTGGAATGAGTCAGCCCAAGCATTCTACCGTAGCATGGGAGCATCTATATTAGATGATTGGCGAATTTGTCGCGTTACAGAAGATAGGCTTACTAAATTAGGTTCTGTTAAATAAAAAACAAAGGATGAAGTATAAAGGATGAATCAGAACAATTTTCATCTTTAATATCTCATCCTTAAATTTTAATGATTTTCTTTATAACATATTCAAGATTACATAAATTGTCATTTTAATCATCAGCATAAATGCACATTTTTGTAAACAAGTAAGCTAGGGTATTTTGGAGAGAAGCATATTCTCATTACATATTGCTTTGTGCTAATAAACCTGAATCTAAAATCACCAAGATTCAAAATCCAAAAACTTTATTTAATAAAGCAAAGTTTGACAGCTTGTCATTTGACTATGGCAACGGGTCAACTCACAATTATGGAGGATATTGCACCGAATAAGCCGTTATTGCAGAGAGAACACGAAATGAAAAAAATGATTACAGTCATGCTGTTAGGCATAGCAATCTTCACCTTTGCCTTCAGTCGTCCAGCTTTGGCAGCAGATGCTGCTAGTGGAGCTAAAGTATTTAGTGCCAATTGCGCCTCTTGTCACGCAGGAGGAAAGAATCTGGTTAAAGCTGAAAAAAGCCTGAAGAAGGACGCTTTAGAAAAGTATGATATGTACTCAGCAGAGGCGATTATTGCCCAGGTTACAAAGGGTAAAGGTGCTATGCCTGCCTTCGGCGCTCGTTTAAAAGCTGACAAAATTGAAGATGTAGCTGCTTATGTGCTTTCACAAGCAGATAAGGAATGGAAGTAGACTAAAATCTAACTTCAAAAATTAACAATTTGCGGGGCTTTTTGTCCCGCTAATTTGAAAGTTGCCGCAATTATCAAATAGGATGCATATACCAATTTGGGATTTTGGATTAAGAGTCTTTACAAAAAGACTGTTCCAAGAATATCAAACAATACTACCTATCCTAATTTGGTCTTATGAGTAATTTCTGGCGATTATTTTTCAGTATAATTATTGTTTTACCCCTCAGTTTTTTGACTTTACCTGCACATTCCTCACCCATTTTAATTACCCAAATTACAGCGAGTGATTTCTTAGAGTTGGGTGTAGATAAGATGCGACGCGGTGATTATCAGGAAGCAATAAAAAATTTTAACCAGGCGATTGAACTTGAGAAAGATTTGGCTGTAGCTTATAGCGATCGCTGTCTTGCTTATCTGCAATTACAAGATTACCATCAAGCGATCGCAGATTGCACCCAAGCGATAAATTTTGCCCCTGACAACTTTGAAGCTTATCTGAACCGGGGAGTAGCACACTACAGACAAGGGGATTATCCCGCTGCCATTGTCGATCATAATCGAGCCGTTACACTTAAACCCTATGATTTTCGAGCTTACTACAACCGAGGGCTAGCCCGTGTTGGTGATGAAAAAGATTCAGAGGCAATTTTTGACTTTAATTTAGCCCTAACTCAAATTCCTCGAATAACTAACTTACTGCTTGCAGATATCTATAATGACCGAGGTTTAGCACATTTTGTCTTGCAAGATATCCAAGCTGCGATGCTCGACTTTAATTTAGCAATTCGTCTCAATGCTAACGATTATAGAGCGTACTTTAACCGGGCTTGTGCTTGCGGCCGAAATGGAGATGACTTGGGTGCAGTGCGTGATTTTTCGCAAGTAATCAGACTTAATCCCAGTAATGGCCAAGCTTATGTTAATCGTGGAGTAGCTCAGTATCGCTTAGGATATCATTTAGGAGCTATATCTGATTTACAAAAAGCATCCGAGTACTTTGAAAACCAAGGAAAGAGAGTTGCTTACGAAAAAACTTTAGATTTACTGAAGAATCTGCGACAACAAATCTCCTTTGCAACGGAAATCGCTCTTTTGTAATACTGTCAGCGCTATACAGGGTATCCACCAGCTTGAAAAATCTGTTCGGCGGTTAAATTTAATTCTGGGAAAGTAGGTGAGATAATGCGATCGCTACCTTGAAATTGGCTAACTTGATATTCTCCCTCAATTAAAGTGTAAAGCGAGACAGTTGGTTGTTTGGGGTTGCCAATAAATCGCCTACCGCCTAAAGCAGCATAGTCTACAATCCAATATTCGGGTATACCTACAGCCTCATAGTCAGCAGCTTTCTTTAAATAATCATCACGCCAATTACTACTCACTACCTCAACTACTAAGGGTATTGATTCCGCTTGGCTGACAGTAGATTCTTTTTTCCACAAAGGTTCATTTACCAAATTGGGGCGATTTAATATCAGTACATCTGGTGAGTAAGCAGATTCATTTTCAGGCGGTTTGACTAATGCTGTTTTGGGTATGAAGTAGGGGAGATTTAAACGAATACATTCTCTAGTAATTTCAAAGGCTAAAAAACCAACTACCTCTTCATGATCGCCTGTTGGTTGGGACATTTCGACTATTACTCCATCATGCAATTCATAACGTTTTCCTGTGTTGTCAGGGTATTTAGCAACGAATTCATTAAAGGTAACTACTTTGCGTAAGGCTTGAATCATAAATTATTGCCATTCGTCTAATGCTAATGATTATAGAGCGTACTTTAACCGAGGGTTGTGCTTACGGACGAAATGGAGATGACTTTGATACAGTGCGTGATTTTTCTGAAGTCATCACACCTGACTTTTATTTTAAAAAGAAAGAGGCTTTGAGGCTTATTACTTTTTGTCTTTTGGAGCCTAGCTTTCTTATAAAGCACAATATTCCTAGCCCTTGAAGATCGCACGTCTGGGAATTTGAGCGTCTTGGCGAACTAAAAGATATCTCAACCCAAAATCAGATCATATTACCAGTAGAACCGAGATCACACTTCAATTAGTTCATCTCGGCTAAACTCAATATTTATACTTAAATGTAAAAGATGCTCACATAGTAACTTAAATTATCACAATGAAAAGAGCAGATCGCAAAGATTCTAATTATACCAACGCTGTTAATAATCCTCGCTCACAACAGAAAGAACCAGTTTCTTATTATGAGCTTAAACTTTCATTGATGACTGTTCGCGCCAATCTTGAGGAGGCGCGAAAACTTGCGAAAGAAAATGAGGAGGCTGCATCTCAACGCGATGAAGCAGAACAACGTGCAAAAGAAGCTGCATCACAACTGGTTCATGTTCAGCAAGAAATTCAAACTTATCAGATCGAGGCTAATGAGCGAAAACTCGAAGCTAATGAGCTAAAAGAGCGAGTCACTCAAAATTATCGCTTCTATATTGATGAGCAAGAAAATCATCAAAAAACGCTCTGCCTTTACAACGAAGAAAAAGCAAAAATATCCCAGCTAGTTCATGTTCACCAACGAGAGATCCAAACTTGCCAACTCGAAGCTAATGAGCTAAAAGAGCGATTCACTCAAAATTATCTCTTCTATCTTGATGAGCAAGAAAATCATCAAAAAACGCTCTGCCTTTACAACGAAGAAAAAGCAAAAATATCCCAGCTAGTTCATGTTCACCAGCGAGAGGTCCAAACTTGCCAACTTGAAGCTAATGAGCTAAAAGAGCGAGTTAGTCAAAATTACCAGTTCTATGTTGATGAACAACAAAGTCATCAACAAACCCTCTGCCTCCACAACGAAGAAAAAGCGAGAGCGACTGAATTTCTTACCAAATATGAGGCAGTAAACTCTGAAAGAGAAATGTATTTGAGTTTATACAATGAGGCTAAAGCAGAACTCAAGCATGAGCGACGTTCCAAAGCTGGTATTAAGGGATGGGAAACTCGTCGGAAAGCCGAGAATGAAAAACTAAAACGAGAAATTGCCCAGATGGTTGTGCTGCTGCGTGACTCTTTAGCAAGTAAGGATGAAGCAGTAAATAGTCTTTACGTTGTCGCAGAGCGTATGGATAGAATTCAATCTCTAGTTGATTCGGTGGAAGAAGAAACAACTAACAATCCTATGGGTTTAGTACAAAAGTTTAAACGCATCTGGCTGGCAATTAAAGACATACTTTCTGAATAAACAAGCATACTTATGAGCAATAAATCACTACCAACCACGCAAAAACAAGGTAAAGCGAGGCTGGGAGATCAAATTCGCAATATTGCCGATCGCCTTAAACAAGAGACAGATGTACAGATAACAGCAACTTCTCGAATTTTAGGGGCTGCTGCTCAAATTGCCGAAAATCATGACCGACTTATTAATGAAGTAGTCGATATGGTTGAGTCAGACCTAAATGTAGAGAAACAGGTATATCAAAAGCATATTTACACTATTGATTTTCTGAAGCAACAGTTTAAAACATTACGGGATGCAAAGGCTTACTTCAATCTGAAAGTTACTAGTTGGGAATCACTAGCTGATAAATTAAATGCTGCATCTTCCCAAACAATCACAATTCAGAATAAACCTCAATCAAATCAGGGTTGGGTAGACACTAATACGATCAAAGGTGAATATAATTTTAATAATCTTGAAAAATTGACAGTTTTTTTAGAACCTGATGTTGCAGAAATGTTTCCTAATTCGGAAGCAGTAAATGAAGCTCTGCGTTTTCTAATTAGAGTTACGAGTAAAAATTATTGAGGCATTCTAGCAACTTTATAGAAAGAAAAATATATTTTTCTTTCTATAAAATTGAGTATTTTTTCTCCTCATACTGCTAACTAATAAGGCGTAACATCATCAGAGAGCGATCTGAAACTGGTACAGTTTGAGAGCCGGAAACTAATTTTCCCCGATCTAAAAAGCGAGGTTCATTAGTGTCAATTACTATCTCCCATACCTTTTCTTTAAAGTCATCGGGTAAAGCAAACTCAATTAACTCGTAGTGAGCGTTAAAAAATATCAGAAAACTTTCATCAATAATCCGCTCACCACGATCGCCTGGAGTAGCAATTCCCTGCCCATTCAAAAAAATCTCCATTACTTTGGCATAACTAACTAGCCACTGCTGCTCAGTCATTTCACTGCCATCAGAATTAAACCAAGCAATATCATTAATACCTAAACCGTGAATGGGGCGGCCTTGAAACCACTTACGTCGTCGGAATACTGGATGCTGATGGCGAAAATTAATTAGTTCGCGTGTAAAGTCTAATAAATCCGAGTTCGCTTTATGCAAATCCCAATGTCGCCAAGAAATCTCATTGTCTTGGCAGTAGACATTATTATTTCCCTTTTGACTACAGCCAATTTCATCCCCCTCTAATAGCATTGGGACACCTTGAGATAGCATTAAAGTTGCTAAAAAGTTTCGTCGTTGCCGTTCGCGCAAACGCATTACTTCTGGATCGTCGGTTTCGCCTTCTGCACCACAATTCCAGGATCTATTATGGCTTTCACCATCTCTACTGTCTTCCCCGTTTGCCTCGTTATGCTTTTCGTTGTAGCTGACCAAATCATTTAACGTGAAACCATCATGAGCAGTTATGAAATTAACACTTGCATTTGGGTTGCGCCCGTTTGTTTGATATAGGTCAGGGCTACCGGTAAAACAGTAGGCAAATTGTCCTAAACTATCATCTACACCACGCCAAAAATCTCTGACTGTATCCCTATATCTACCATTCCACTCAGACCAACGCAGTGGAAAGTTCCCGACTTGATAGCCGCCTTCTCCTAAGTCCCAAGGTTCAGCAATCAGCTTCACATCTGCCAAGATTGGGTCTTGATGAATAATATCAAAGAAAGCTGATAGATTATCTACTTCATATAGTTCCCGCGCCAGCGCCGAAGCCAAATCAAAGCGGAAGCCATCTACGTGCATTTCTGTTACCCAATAGCGCAAGCTATCCATAATTAACTTCAGAACTTGAGCATGACGCACATTCAGAGAGTTACCGCAGCCTGTAAAATCCATGTAGTAGCGAGGATCGTCCTTTACCAAACGGTAATATACAGAATTATCAATACCTCGCAAAGATAGCGTTGGCCCGAAATGATTTCCTTCGCCAGTGTGGTTGTAGACTACATCTAAGATCACTTCAATTCCGGCAAAATGTAGTGCCTTGACCATTTGCTTGAATTCAGCGACTTGTTCTCCCCCTGTCCCACTAGCACTGTAACTAGAATAGGGAGCAAAATAGTTGATGGAATCGTAGCCCCAGTAATTGCTTAATCCTTTTCCTTCTAAATGTCCCGGATGAGATAGAAAATGATGTACTGGCATCAACTCAACTGCTGTAATTCCTAATTGCAGTAAGTGTTGAATTGCAGCAGGATGCGCCAAACCGGCATAAGTGCCGCGCAACTCTTCTGGAATAACTGGGTGTAGCTTAGTAAAACCTTTGACGTGAGTTTCATAAATAACAGTTCTATACCAAGGCGTAGCAAGCAGTTTATCGCCTTCCCAATCAAAAGATTGATCGACCACAACACACTTGGGCATTATTTTGGCATCATCTAGTTCAGAAAAAACTAAGTCTTTTTCCTCAGCGTCTAGAGAGTAGCCAAAGACAGCTGGATCGTTATTAAACTCACCGTCAATTGCCTTAGCGTAGGGGTCAATTAATAGTTTGTTTGGATTGAATCGATGACCAACTTCCGGTGCCCACATCCCATGCACTCTAAATCCATACTTTTGACCTGGGCCAACTCCTGGTAAGTAACCATGCCAAACAAAATTGTTTTTTTCTGTCAAAGGCAAGCGGATTTCTTCGTCATCGTTATCAAATAAACAAAGCTCTACCCCTGTTGCATTTTCCGAAAATAAAGCAAAGTTTGTTCCTTTCCCATCCCAAGTTGCACCTAAAGGATATACATTCCCCGGCCATAAAGCTACATACATAAGTAAATCTTGAATATTAGTTTTTCGGCAAATATTATTGACTTCAAGTTTTTTGAATAATTAGTTAAAATTTAAAGTTATTAATTTAAAGTTACTAATAATTCGTTAAAATCAATAACATTAAAATTTAACTTAAATAATAATATTATTTACTCTATCATTAGTAATATAAATCTCTATACCTTAAGTTGGAAAAATTAATGCAGAGGGCAACAGGCTGAAGAAAAACTGCCCTGTCTGCAATAGGCTGTGCGATCGCTTCAGTAAAGCAACCAGAGCAAACAAGGGTTTAAAACCCTCACTATTGCGTCAGTTTTCCACAGGTACAGCTACTTATACGGCTCCAAATCATCCGGGGTCGAACCCTCTCCTGCCTTGTTAAAATGCAGCCGTTCTAGGGCTTAACACATAGCAAATTGACCAACAGTCGCATCTGAATTGTGGAAATATGACAACGTGTCTTTTGACACGATTTTACTATTACAGCAACAATGCTACGTAGTGACTGTTTTTACTTGGTGTGAAAGAGAACGTGAAAAAGGATTTTTTGTTGCTAACAGTTGCTTTACCGAGTTTACTGATAGCGTCTCCTAGTTATGCGGTTGAGAGTGAAATTGAGCAAAGAAAAACTAATCAATCAACCGAAGTTATTTCAGATATTCCGAGTTTGAGTGAATTTGAGCTACCTGCCACTAATGCCGAATTATTATCTCAACAATCTGTACCGATTGAAGTTAATCCAGAAACTCAGCCAGAAACAGAGCAGACTCCGAGCGATGATGCAGACATTTCTATAGAAGCGATCGCAGAACCAGACAATCTACCTCAATCTACTCCAACTTACGTAATTGATCGAGAAGAAATTAAAAAGCAGGGAGCTGCAAGTTTAGCCGATATCTTGAAAAGAATGCCTGGTTTTGCAATCAATGATGTCGGTCATGGTGCAGATACTCACACAGGTACATACTATCGTGGAGCCTCAATTAATCAGTCTGTATTTCTAATTAATGGCAGACCAATTAACAATAATGTCAACACTTATCATGGTGGAACTGATTTAAATAGTATTCCTGTAGAGGCAATTGAACGAGTAGAATTATATAGCGGTACAGCCTCCACTTTATTTGGTTCCTCAGCCTTTGGGGGAGTGGTGAACATCATCACCAAAGAAGGTTATGGCAAACCTAAATTGAGCGCTAGTGCAGAATTTGGCTCATTGAGTTTAAATAATCAACAAGTAACTTATGGTGGTTCATCTGATAAGGTCAAGTACAACTTTAGCTTTGAAAGATTCTTTACAGATAACCGTTACCGCGTCCCTGTAGGTGCAGCAAATCGTGATAGCCAAGGGTTTTTATCGAATGCAGACACAGCAACAAGTACTTACTTTGGTAGCATTGGAGTTGATTTAGATCCAAAAAATTCTTTGAATTTAGATGTTACTAAACTCAGCAGTCGTCGCGGCTTAATTTATTTCGGCTTCCCTCTCCAAAGAGATAGATTAGACCACGATGGTTTAAATGTTGGCTTGTCTTGGAAAACTCGACTAGGTAATGGGGAAAGCTCTAACCTGACAACTTCAATTGGTTATAACCAAGATTATTTCAGCACTTATGGCCCTACAGGAGCATTTTACCGTACAGGAGCTTTAGATACCCAACAACTCACAGCCAGGGTAGATCATGAGTGGAAAGTTACTTCCAATAATAAATTGCGCTGGGGATTAGATTTGAAAAACACCGATTTAATCGGTGATGTTTTGAGTACAAATCCTAGTAGTATTGCCAAAAACGAAACTGAAGATCGGAGTTTATTCAATGCAGCTTTATTCGCTGTCAATACTTGGAATATTAGCGATAATTTTTTGATAGATTTAGGCTTAAGGCAAAGCTTTGACAGCCAATTTGGAAATTATCTTAACCCTAGTGTTGGGTTACGTTATGCTGTCACACCAATCGTAGCAGTGCGTGGAAGTTGGGCAGGGGGACAACGCAATCCTGGATTAGATCAGTTGTATGTTTATGATACAGTTCATGGTTGGGAACCTAATCCTGATTTAAGCCCAGAAATTGGCTCAACTTGGACTGCGGGAGTCGATGTTAATTTTTCGGAAAATCTGATTGGACAGTTTACTTACTTTGGTAGTAGTATAGGCGATCGCTTGGGAGTCATCGCCGGAAAATGGGCAAACATTGGATTAGTAGATACCAATGGTTTAGAGGCTGCATTGCAATTAAAAATTGCGGCTGGCTGGTCAACTTTTCTCAACTACACTTATACAGATTCCCAAATAAAAACAGGGACAGAGAAAGGTTTACAATTAGGTTTGATTCCCTACTCTGTACTGCAAACTGGTGTGGGTTATCAAAATTCAGGTTGGCAAGCTAACTTGTATGTTACCTACAATAGTGGCGCTCGCAGATCCATCTTCACTAACCCTACTGACAAGCCTACAGATTTTGCACCGTCTTTCGTCAATTTAGATTTGAGTGGGCGTATACCTCTAACTAGCAATTTAGGACTAACAGTTTACTTAGAAAATCTACTCGGTGAGCAATATGAGCGAGTTAATCGCATATATAGCCCTGGATTTACTTTTCGTGTGGGTTTAAACGCCAATTTTTAGGTATTCAATGTAGAGATTTTATCATTGCAAAGTCTCTACATTCTTATGTCTTTTCACATGATTTGGAAAACCTCACTTTTCTACAAAGGTAGGAAAGTGAGGTTTTACAGCATTTTTTTGGTAAATATGACGCTCCGCCGTACAACATAGTGCGTTAAACTAAAGCGATAATGGGCCTAATTCAAATTTATTTTTAATCTAAAATCTAAAATCTAAAATTCAAAATTGCTATGAGAGCCAGAATTGAAAATAAAATACTTTTCATACACCGCGAAGATTTACCAGAGTTTAAGAAGGGTGGTTCGGTGGTGAGAAATTCTTATTTTTGGGCACTACGTTCAATTGCTGGTCAAGCTTCACGTTATCGTGATTGGGAATACGAACCGGAGGTTTGGCTAGCGCTTTCACGAATGCTTTTATCGTTTGCGGAATCTGGATATTTGGGTATTAGAGAAACTTTGCTAGAATTTCCCTTATCTCAAGGAGAAATTCCTAATTTGCTGAGAGATGTTTCCACTTGGGAGTAGGGATATATAGCTGTCATTGTTATTAACAAATCTTTTACCAACTTATGGTTAAAAATGATTAAGATTAGAGATATTAAGCAATTACTGTAAATATTTGTATCTTTTAATTTGTAACCGCCGATTTTAATCAGGACTTACGCACTGAAAACCTGAAACCTAGATCCCCCCTAACCCCCCTTTTTAAGGGGGGAACCCTAAAAGCCCCCTTTTTAAGGGGGTTGGGGGATCTCTTGTGCGTAAGTCCTATTAATCATCTCGAAACATGGCTTCTACATAGATGTGTAGCTGCTGATTGCAGAGTACGAGCGATCGCTATATATTTCTATTAAGGATTCAAACAAAGAAATACAAAAATTAGGAAAAAGGTGGGCAGCAGCCAATCTTAGTGACTTGTGATACGATGTCCGGGCAATTAAACATAATACCCGAAACCCCACCCCGCCAAAGCTGCGCTTTAGCTCCCCTCCCGAAGAGCGGCTATCCATTACCCGGATCTTTCTTAAGATTTGCGAGAGTATTGACTCAGGTTTTTATAACCCTGATTAGTTCGTTGTTCATTCTCAATAAAAACGCAGTTTTAGCGAGAATATTAAAAGCGAATTTGTCAAGTATGCCTAAATTTTCAGTGTCTAAGACGGTTATAGAACATGGGTTTCAAGATTGTAAAGAAAGATGTGGGTAACGCATAGCCGCCTGCGGGGAGAGGTTCTTTTATTGTGGGTAATTTGGCGGACATGATATGACAGTATGGTTTAATTGACAGATAGATTTTCTGTAGAGACGGCGATTTATCGCGTCTCTCTAACCTCACAAAATTTCACACAGTAATAAGTAGAAAAGCTTATACAGAAACCGAACTTTCTTTTAAAAAACGCTCAAACACTTGACCTAGAAACAGCCTAGCTGTTCCCTATCTAGCAACTATATTTTTTCAACTAACTATAATTTGAGGGAAATTACAAGACCTTGAAAGGGCCCATCATATTGAACTAGCAGTCTCCCTAGCAGCTTCTCGCAGCCGCTCCACATCGCGCATCGGTGGCGCACCAAAGAGCCGCTTGTACTCTCGGTTGAAGTGCGAGGCATCGTCGTACCCCACTCGATAGGCAGCACTGCTAGCGTCAAGGTTTTCCCCCAGCATCAGACGGCGAGCCTCCTGGAGCCGCAGTTGCTTCTGGAATTGCAAGGGACTCATGGCAGTGACAGACTTGAAGTGATGGTGAAAGCCCGAAACACTCATTCCCATTTCTCGGGCGATGTTTTCAATCTTGATCGGCTCGTTAAAGTCTTTACGAAGTCGCTCGACGGCTCTGGCGATGTGGTAGGTGTAGCCACCCAGAACTGCAATATGGCGGAGCCGATTACCTTGCTCTCCCATCAAGAGTCGGTAAATAATTTCCCGCTTAATCAGTGGTGCGAGAACATGAGCTTCCGCAGGGGAATCTAGAAGCCTGACAAGCCGCACCACAGCGTCCAACAGATTTGCATTCAACGGACTTACGTCGATCGCTTTCACATCAGCACGGCTGCGCGATGAGGGATACCCTGCCTCGACCATCACTGAGCCAACAAGGGTGGGATCGAGATCGAGGCGCAGGCTCAGGTACGGTTGCGCCTGGGACGCTTCCAGAATTTGACTGGCAATCGGTAGTTCAACCGTAGCAAGCAGATAATGCATCGGGTCGTACTGATAGCGATCGCTACCCAGAAGAACTTCTTTGCTGCCCTGAGCGATCGCACAAAAGGCAGGGATAGAGACACTATGAAGGCATTCCGAAGGCGAGGAGGCGCGGTTGAAGTGCAAACCTTTCAGTGGCTCAATCGTTCCATCATGAGTAATCGCCTGGGCAATAAGCTCTTTCAGTTCGTCTCTGTTGGCTTGCGCTCTGTCTGCCTCGCGCTTTGCCTGCGGGTTGTTCATTAAATTGATATTGGCAGCGTTCATTTATAAGTTTGCAGGATTGTACAACAATCTTAGACGATCGTCCTATTGCTTGCCCTTCAAAATACCTAAGATAAAGCTAAAGCAAGGAAAAATGATTTCGGCTTCTTGTAAGCATTCTGGATTTTTATTCAAGATAAAACTCAGTTTTGATTGGGCAAGAGACTTGCCTACTAGCCATCAAAATGGCATCAAGGCTAACCTTGCTACTTAAAAAATCCATCCCTATTGATAGAGAGACGATAAATCCTCAATCTCTACGATTGGAACAACCACCGAAATGGCATCAAGTGAAGGAATTAAGAAATGGACATCAAAAGAAGTGGCTCACAGCCTTCCACCAAAGGGCCGGCTGAGTATTTTACCGGCACTGTCCGCGTTGACCCCCTGTTCGAGGCACACGATCCAGCACGCACATCTGGCGCTAGTGTCACATTTGAGCCTGGTGCTAGGACAGCATGGCACACCCACCCATTGGGACAAACCCTAATCGTGACGGCTGGCTGCGGATTTATACAGCTATGGGGCGGTGCGATCGAGCAAATTCGACCGGGAGACGCGATTTGGATTTCGCCGAGTGAGAAGCATTGGCACGGTGCTACAGCAACCACGTCTATGACGCACATCGCCATTCACGAATGGCTCGACGGCAAGCCCGTGGACTGGATGGAGCATGTCAGCGATGAGCAGTATAGAGGAATACCTTAATGCTTTTGAGATGGTTTTCTATCAAGGGGAAAAACTGCCAGAAGAGAGTGCTGATTTTGGTCTTCGCCTTGGTAATGTCCCTGAGTTACTCAGCCTGCCGTGCCGACAACAGTATGAGTAGCAGTACCTCGTTGAAGATACCGACTGAAATATCAACCAAGCAGGCAGACAGTATGAAAATAAACATCAAGGCCAAAGATAAAGTAGTTACAGCCACTTTGATCGACAGCAAAACCACTCAGGATTTTATTTCCCTGCTGCCATTGACGCTGACGTTAGAAGATTACGCCAGAACCGAAAAAGTCAGCGATCTGCCAAAAAAATTATCTACAGAAGATGCACCCCCAGGCAGCGATCCTGCTGTTGGAGATATTGCTTATTACGCTCCCTGGGGAAATTTGGCGATCTATTATCGAGATTTTGAATACTCAAACGGACTCGCGATCCTCGGAAAAATAGAGGGTGGCATCGAGGTATTGAATGTGCCTGGCTCTGTAGAAGTGACAATCGAGCTTGTTCAATCGCAATAAAGAGGGTGAAAATAATGACGAGAAACTACACAGGAAAAGTTGCGTTTGTGACTGGAGCAGCAAACGGCATCGGTCGAGCTACGGCGCTGGCATTTGCCCGTGAGGGCGCTAATGTAGTGGTCGCCGACGTTTCAGAACAGGGCAATCAAGAAACGGCACACATGATCGAAGAACTCGGCGGACGAGTGCTTGCCGTCAAGTGCGATGTGACGCGAAGCGAGGACGTGAAGGCGGCTCTTTCTAAGACCATCGAGACCTTTGGGCGGCTGGACTTTGCCTTCAACAACGCCGGTGTGGAGCAGAAGAATGCAGCAACAGCCCAAATCGAAGAGGAAGAATGGGATCGAATCGTAGACATAGACCTGCGCGGCGTTTTTCTGTGCATGAAGTATGAAATTCCGCTGCTACTCAAGCAAGGGGGCGGCGCGATCGTGAACACATCATCGGGTGCTGGGATCATAGGCATCAAGGGTGGAGCCGCATATACCGCCGCAAAACACGGCGTGATTGGACTCACCAAGTCTGCGGCTCTCGACTACGCCTCGCAGAATATCCGCGTCAACGCCGTTGCCCCCGGTTACATTGATACACCGATGATGGTTCGCTTCACTGGCGGCACTGCTGAAGGACGTGAGCAGGTAATCTCAGAAGAGCCGATCGGACGGATGGGACAGCCCGAAGAAATTGCCAATGCCGTCGTCTGGCTGTGTTCGGACGCATCCTCCTTCATCGTCGGACACACCTTAGTCGTCGATGGCGGTCAAACGGTGCAGTGAGGTTCGTCGCCAACCGTAACGCCGTTCCAGGGAAAGCTACGAGCGTCTGTTGAACAAGGATGTGCGCTACATCGACATGCACATAGCCACGCTGAAGGCAGACGCGCCGAACCGAAGCTAACCCCCTAATATAAACCCACAGATTTCAGCGAAGATGCCTACAAGCACGCAGCCGAGCCAAAGGATCTCTACATCGTTCCGAACGCGGGACATGTCGATTTGTATGACAGGGTGAACCTTATCCCCTGGGACAAGCTTCAGTCCTTTTTCAATCAGCATCTCAGTCGGTAAGCGAGCAACTGGGCAAGTCCGAAGAAAGCGGAACTCAGTAGTTACTCAACAAAAAGAGGAATAAGATGATTAAAGACAAAGTTGTGATTATTACCGGCGCATCATCAGGGATTGGTGAAGCAAGTGCAAAATTGCTTGCAAGCAAAGGCGCTAAAGTCGTATTGGGCGCACGACGCGAGCAACAATTGAGACAACTGGTTGATGAAATTCAAAAAGCTGGCGGACAAGCAGTCTATCAAGTGATGGATGTGGTTAACCCATCTGATAACGCCCAGATCGTCAAGCTTGCCAAGGAAACATTTGGAGGCGTCGATGTTATTTTCTTGAACGCTGGCATCATGCCCACTTCTCCACTTTCTGCACTGAAAACTGATGAATGGAATCAAACGGTTGATATCAATATCAAGGGTGTACTCAATGGTATCGCGGCTGTGTTGCCAACATTTGTTAGCCAAAAGTCTGGGCATGCGATCGCAACTTCATCGGTTGCTGGATTAAAAGCTTATCCAGGTGGTGCGATCTATGGTGGGACGAAATGGTTTGTACGCGATTTCATGGAAGTTCTACGCATGGAGTCTGCCCAAGAAAGGACTAACATTCGTACTGCGACAATTTACCCTGCCGCAATTAACACTGAGTTGTTAGATCAGATTACTGACCAAGATGCGGCTGAAAAAATGACAGCGTTGTATAAGCAATATGGTATCTCACCGGATCGAGTAGCCAATGTTGTGGCGTTTGCGATTGACCAGCCAGAAGACACAAACGTGAACGAATTTACGATTGGTCCAACCACGCAGCCTTGGTAAGGATAGTGCTGGCGGTTAGACTGAGTGCGATCGCAGCCATGCAAGAGATGACCCAGGGTGATGCAGAGTCAGTACTGGAGTTGAAAGAGGTGGCAAACCAAAGGAAAGCCACAGCAGCGCAAATCGCCCTGTCCTGGATACTGGCGCAAAAACCTTGGACTGTGCCCATTCCCGGCACGACCAAACTGAGCCGCCTGGAAGAAAACATTGCGGCAGCAGATATCGAACTGACTCAGGACAAGTTGAAGAGCATCGACGAGGCATTGGCGCAAATTCCAGTCGAAGGCGATCGCTATCCAGAAGAGTTGGAAAAGCGCACGGGATTATAGACGAAATCGCTGGACACAGAACTTTAACCCAAATAAGGAGATGCGGATGAAAAATACACAGCAGCAGGACTCTGTAACGATAAGTGAAGCGGCACATAAAAACCATGAAGAACTGTTTCCAAACCACAAATCGACCCTGAAAGTAACTGACCCTGAACTGATCGAAGTTTTTGACAACTTCGCCTTCGACGAAGTAATTGCTGAGAGCAAGCTGGATACAAAAACAAGAGTCGTGCTGATTCTGGCGTCTATCATCGGCAGCCAGGCAGTCAGCGAATACAGGGTTATGGTGGGCGCTGCGCTCAATGTCGGAGTAACGCCGATTGAAATCAAAGAGATGCTGTATCAGTCAGTACCTTACGTGGGTATGGCGAAAGCATTTGACTTCCTTCATGCCACTAATGAAGTGCTGTCCAGCAGGGGCATTCAATTACCTTTAGAAGGGCAATCGACCACCAGCCCGGAAACCCGCTACGACAAAGGGCTGGCAGCACAAAAAGCCATATTCGGCGAAGCGATCGATCAAATGTATGAGCGATCGCCCAAAGACCAGCTACACATTCAAAGGTTTCTGTCTGCCAATTGCTTTGGCGATTATTACACTCGCAATGGCGTAGACATCAAAGTTAGGGAGCTGATTACACTGTCTATTCTCATTGCCCTGGGCGGGGTTGAATCCCAAATCAAGGGGCACATTCAAGCCAACCTGAATGTCGGAAACGGCAAAGACATCCTACTGGATCTAATTACACAATTGTTGCCTTGGGTGGGATATCCTCGAACACTGAATGCTTTGCAATGCTTAAATGAAGTCGTGAATAAACCCAACTCTTAATGACGTTACTCCTCTCTTCAACACCGGCTTCATGCAAGACATCTTCATTCAATATATTTGCCTGATCTTGATCATTCTCGGATTGGTCATGATTGCGAATAAGCTGCGACTGGCTTATCCGATCGTGCTTGTACTGGGCGGACTCGCGCTGAGTTTCATTGCTCCGTTTTCAAATATCACCATTAACCCAGAGCTAGTTTTCCTGATCTTTCTTCCACCCTTGCTGTATGAAGCGGCGTGGCAAGTCTCGTGGAAAGAATTCTGGAAATGGCGAGGGCTAATCATCGGGTTTGCTTTTCCGATCGTCATCTTAACGTCATGCGTAATTGCAGTGGTCTCCAGTGCGCTCATTCCCGGTTTTACTGGGCTTTCTGTTGGGTGGCATTATCTCACCGCCTGATGCCGTTTCTGCGACGACGATCATGCGGCGGGTCAACGTGCCGAAATCCCTGGTCAGTTTAATTGAAGGCGAAAGCTTGCTTAACGATGCCTCGTCGCTGATTGTGTTTCGTTTCGCGTTGGCGGCAGTTCTCACCGGACAGTTTCAATTTCAAGCAGCAGCCGTCAACTTCGTTTTCGTGATTTTAACGGGAATTGCGATCGGTCTTGTTGTAGGATTGATTTTCTATGGCATTCATCGTTTATTACCTACAACGTCCAGCATCGAAATTGTCCTAACCCTGGTTACGCCTTACTGTATGTATTATGCTGCTGAACACTTTCACTGTTCCGGCGTGCTAGCGGTCGTTAGTGGTGGATTGCTCTTATCTAGCAAGCGCGATCGTTTTCTGAGTTACCAAAGCCGGATTGAAAGCGTAAATGTATGGGCAAATCTGGTCTTTGTCTTGAACGGGCTGATTTTTTTGCTCATCGGACTCGAATTGCCGTTTGTCGTCCGGCAGCTTGAAAACATTAGTTTAGGCAGTGCCGTTGGGTATGGATTAATCATCGCGATCGTGCTGATCGGAACAAGGCTGCTTTGCACACTAGGAACTTCTGTTTTGATGAGAGTCATGAGCCGCTTTATCACGGTGTCAGACCCGAATCCAGGATGGAAAGGCCCGCTGATTTTCGGTTGGGTGGGAATGCGCGGTGTGGTATCGCTGGCATCCGCACTTTCCGTCCCGCTCCTCACTCAAGCCGGACAGCCATTTCCCTACCGTGAGCTAATTCTCTTCATCACGTTTATCGTCATTCTCATCACCCTAGTTTTTCAAGGGTTAACGCTTCCTTGGCTGATCCGCACAGTAAACCTCAGAGATAGGTTCACCCTCATCCCTGAACAAAAGCAGGAAATCATCATTCAAAAGAAATTAGCACAAGCTTCGCTTCAATTCCTAGAAGAAAAATACAGTGGCGAGCGTGCGCGAAACGAACATCTGGATAATCTGTTCTCCAAGCTCGAAATTAATCTGAAGTTTTTCGATCGCCAACTCGAAGAATCAAACTTTGCTTTGCAAAACTCATTAAAAGGCTATCAATCGATTTACCTGGAAGTGTTGGAGCGACGACGAGATTTACTGAACAAAATGAATCGCCGTGCCGAGTTTGATGAAGCGTTGCTCAGGAAGTATCTTTTATTGACCGACGTGGAAGAATTCAGAGCCCGGGAGATAGGTACACAAGAATCCGGCACCGAGTGAGAGGAAACGATCAACGGTAAACAATATCAGTTCTACATCAAAGGAAAAAAACAATGCAAACGCGCAAACTGGGGAACAGCAACTTAGAAGTCTCAGCGATCGGACTGGGCTGTATGGGCATGAGCTTTTCCTATGGCCCGCCCAAAGACATCCAGGAAATGACCGCTCTGCTCCGAGCCGCTATCGATCGCGGCGTGACATTCTTTGACACCGCCGAGGTCTACGGCCCGTTCACCAACGAAGAGCTTGTGGGCGAAGCCCTCGCTCCCTTTCGTGGGCAAGTGGTCATTGCCACCAAATTCGGGTTTGATATTAATCCTAATTCCGATCCGCGCGGAATGACGGGTGCGCCCGGATTGAATAGCCGACCGGAGCAGATCAAACAGGTTGTGGAAAGTTCGCTCAAGCGACTCAAGGTTGAGACAATCGACCTGCTCTATCAGCACCGGGTTGACCCGAATGTACCGATTGAAGACGTGGCTGGAACGGTGAAGGAACTGATTCAGGCAGGGAAGGTGAAGCACTTTGGACTCTCGGAAGCAGGAGTGCAAACGATCCGTCGCGCCCATGCGGTGCAGCCGGTCACTGCTCTCCAGAGCGAATACTCGCTGTGGACAAGGACTCCTGAAAAGGAAGTGATACCGACCCTTGAGGAACTCGGAATCGGCTTTGTCCCATACAGCCCGTTGGGTAAGGGCTTTCTCACTGGCAAGATGGACGAAAGCACGACCTTCGACAGTTCCGACTTCCGCAGCACCCTACCTCGCTTCACGCCGGAGGCTCTGAAGGTGAATCAGGCCCTGATTAATCTGCTCGGTAGCATCGCCGAACAGAAGCAGGCGACACCTGCTCAGATTGCGATCGCCTGGCTGCTGGCTCAGAAGCCTTGGATTGTTCCAATCCCAGGCACCACGAAGCTGCATCGCTTGGACGAAAACATCGGGGCAGTCTCAGTCGAACTCACGCTTGACGATCTGCGTGCCATCGATGATGCCGCCTCTAAGATCGCGGTGCAAGGAGCTAGATACCCCGAAAAACTGGAGCAAATGACCGGTCGTTGAGCGGTAAAAAATGTGTTCTACAGTTCAGAATGAGCAACAAAAGACTTGTAGAGACGGCGATTTATCGCGTCTCGAAAACCCAAAATTGTTGCCAGTAGCCTTTACCTGAACCGTATTGTTCTATAGTTGCATTCCGTAGCTCACTAATTGGAGTTTAGGCTCTGCCTCTTGTCAAGAAAGAGGAGGCGGAGCCTCCGAGAATGGTTTCCCAGTTTGGAAGCTGGGAACCAGTTGGGGCAAGGGCTGTATCTTTTCTTATTGCCATTCGGTACTGACACCTGTGCAACTAGCGCTTGTGATGATTTCGCATAGATTTATGAATCTTCTTCCATCTTTCTTTCTCAGCTAATTGCGCCCTCTGGTCTTGTTTGCGGGTAAGGTAGTCGAGTTCTTTTTGTAACTTTTGATAGCTAAGAAACCTGGAATAATCAAGTTCTCCCTCAGCCAAAGCCTGCTGCACGACACAACCCGGTTCGTTATTGTGCTGACAATTGCGGAAATGGCATTCTTGCGCTAAGGTTTCGATGTCTGCAAAAGTTCCTTGTAAACCTTCATCACCTGCCCAAATTTGGATTTCCCGCATTCCTGGAGTATCAATAATTAATCCGCCAGTAGAGAGCAAAATCAATTCACGATGAGTTGTCGTGTGTCTACCTCGGTCATCACCTTGCCGCACTGGTTGCACAACTTGCACAGATGCACTTTGCAGTTGGTTAGTAATAGTGGATTTACCAACACCAGAAGACCCCAACAAAGCAACTGTCTGTCCTGGTTGCAAGTAAGGTTTTAAGGCATCCAATCCTTGATGATTGGTAGCACTTAAAACTGCAATTGGTACACCCAAAGCAACTGCTTCTACTTGGGTTAAATACTTTTCTAGAGAATTGCACAAATCTGCTTTGTTTAACACAATTACCGGATTTGCACCACTTTCCCAAGCCAGAATCAGATAACGCTCAACTCTTCTTGGGTTAAAATCGCCATCCAATCCTGAGACTAAGAAGACTGTATCAATATTCGCTGCAACAATTTGTTCTTCTGTTTTACTACCCACCGTCTTGCGAGAAAATTTGCTTTTCCTGGGTAAAATCTCGTTGATAGTGGCTCGTCCTTCTGATTCTCTGACACTAATCACAACCCAATCTCCAACGGCGGGAAAATCTTGTGGTTGAGAAGCACGATGCCGCAATTTACCTGAAATTTCTGCTGAAAGTTCCCCTTGTTCACTATAGAGGGTGTAAGTATTTCTGTATTCAATGGCAACCCTACCAACGCTAAATCCTTGTAAGCGATAGGGTTCAAAGCTGCGAGCAAAAAAGTCACTCCAGCCTAAATAATCCAAATTCATTGATGTTTCCTCGATGTGCGCTACTTGTTTTGCACAAGGTTCCACAGAGGAAGACACTTCTATGCAGGGGAACTCCCCGCACCAGAATGTCTGTGAATTCTAGTTTTCATTCCTGTAGAAAAGAGGACTGAACAGAATCTCTGCGCCTTGCGTTCTTTGAGTTGGGATGGTCAAAGTAACCCGGACTGCTAGCAACTCAGTCATAGTTCGTCCTCTTTATGTACTACAGTAAATAATCTCCATTACTACATTAGCCTATTCCAGAAAATTCGTTTAAATTATCCAATTTGAACCCTGATGTAGAGACACGATTTATCGCGTCTTGCAATACCAATGCACAAGTTTGCACATTATAAAAATAATCTTGCTAAAAAATATCTGCTCATCTTTCACCAACTTCTAGCGAAAGAAAGAGTTTGAGGCTGAGTATCTCTGTAATCATGAATGCGGATAAGTGTTTACCTGCTAAATAACTGATATGCCGCAATATTTCGGAAAATTACCCACCACAAACCAAGCTTGGACAACTGTTAGCAATGTAAAAGCTGTAAGCTGGGAAAATAATATTGTTAATTTTGACTGTGGCGACTCACGCCTGACAATCAGCGTACTTACTCCGAATTTAATCCGCGTGCGTTTCGCACCAACTGGGGAATTTATGCCTCGCCGCTCTTGGGCAGTGACGTTGGATGATACAGAATGGGCAATAACACCTTTTGCAGTGCGAGAAACTGAAGCAACGGTCGAAATTGAAACAGAACAGATTCGTGTGTGCGTTCAGCGGGAAAAATGTCGCATCGCCTGTTTTGACAAAGCTAATCGTCCCTTTGCTCAAGATGCAGAGATGGGTATGGGTTGGCGGATGGGTGCTGTTGCAGGGTGGAAGGAAATTGCAGCCGATGAACATTTCTATGGCTTTGGCGAACGCACAGGCTTTCTGGATAAACTCAGCGAAGTGAAAACCAACTGGACAACGGATGCTCTAGATTATGATTCACTCACTGATGAAATGTACCAGGCAATTCCATTTTTTATGGCTTTGCGTCCACAGGTAAGCTATGGCATCTTTTTCAATACCACTTTTTGGAGTCAGTTCGATATTGGTGCTGAACAACCAGGTATTTGGAAGATGGAGACTCGTGGCGGTGAATTGGATTATTACATTATCTACGGCCCCGAACCAGCCCAAATCCTGGAGACTTACACTCAGCTAACTGGGAGAATGCCATTACCGCCGAAATGGGCGCTAGGTTATCATCAATGTCGCTGGAGTTACGAATCAGAAAGCGTTGTGCGGGAACTAGCAAAGGAATTTCGTCAACGCCGCATTCCCTGCGATGTTATTCACTTGGATATTGACTATATGCGGGGCTATCGAGTGTTTACTTGGAGTCCTCAACGCTTTGCCAACGCGGCAAAACTCATTAGTGATTTAGCAGAGGATGGTTTCAAAACAGTAACAATTATTGATCCTGGTGTGAAGTATGAACCAGAAGGTAATTATCATGTTTTTGACCAAGGCATAGAAAACGACTATTTTGTGCGTAAAGCTGATGGTACATTGTTCCACGGCTATGTTTGGCCAGAGAAAGCTGTTTTTCCTGATTTTTTACGTCCTGATGTGTCTAACTGGTGGGCTGATTTACACAAAAGCCTAACTGATATTGGTGTGGCAGGAATTTGGAATGATATGAATGAACCTGCCATAAACGATCGCCCTTTCGGGGATGATGGTGAAAAGATTTGGTTTCCTCTAGATGCACCGCAGGGGGGAAGGGGAGCAGAGGGGCAGGGGAGCAGAGGGGCAGAGGAGAATTTATCTACATCCACTCATATAGAAGTGCATAACTTGTATGGGTTGATGATGGCTAAAGCTTGTTATGAAGGGTTACAGCGGCATCGAAGTTCAGAGCGATCATTTGTGTTAACGCGATCGGGTTATGCTGGTGTGCAACGCTGGTCTTCTGTGTGGATGGGGGATAACCAATCGTTGTGGGAGCATTTAGAAATGTCTCTGCCGATGCTTTGTAACATGGGACTTTCGGGTGTGGGGTTTGTGGGTTGCGATATTGGCGGGTTTGCTGGTAACGCCACTGCTGAATTATTCGCTCGGTGGATGCAGGTAGGAATGCTTTACCCATTGATGCGCGCTCACTCGGCAATGTCTACTGCTCGTCATGAACCTTGGGTATTTGGCGATCGCGTTGAAAATATCTGTCGAGAATACATTAATCTACGTTACCAATTACTTCCCTATATTTATTGTCTTTTCTGGGAAGCGGCAACAACGGGCGCACCGATTTTAAGACCATTATTGTACCACTTCCCTAACGATCCGAAAACCTATAGCCTTTACGATCAAGTATTGCTCGGTGCATCGCTGATGGCTGCACCAATTTACCGCCCTGGAGTTGAGCATCGAGCTGTCTACTTACCTGCTGGCACTTGGTATGATTGGTGGAGTGGCGATCGCTATGAAGGCCCGATTCATATTCTTGCTCATGCACCATTAGAAAGAATGCCATTGTATGTCCGTAGCGGTGCGATCGTTCCTATGCAACCTGTCAGGCAATACGTTGATGAAGCCCCACTCGACCAGATTCGGTTACGAATTTGGCCTGGTAACAACGAATATCAGTTATTTGAAGATGATGGACAGACAAGCAAGTATCAAGATAATAACTTCTCACTAACAAACATCCGTGTATTTACTCAGGCAAAGCAAACAGTAGTGGAAATTGCAGCAAGAGTTGGAAAGTGGACACCTCCAACGCGAGAAGTAATTGTAGAACTTGTTGGTGTTGGAGAGCAACGTTTTCAAGATGATGGTAAGCTACATAGCCTGCAATTCTGAAATACTCGCAAAGGTGGTTTTTTGAGCCACCATTATTTCATTATGCAAGGAAAAATATGCATAGAGGTAGATGAAAAACAAGCCAAGGTGTAGCCTAAAATACAAATAACATCAATGATTAGATCGTAAGAAATACGTAAGTTTACTACGCTAGATAGATGCGGTTAGAGAAGACTCAATGTTAAAGGTTAACCGCTTGCAGCTGCAAGATAGATTTAAAATTTCTACAAATGCACTTGTGGCAAGAGTTGCAAGTGCGATCGCTGTTTTTGTTGGTAGTTTGGTATTAGTTGGCTGGTGTCTTGGCACTGAAGTTCTGAAGCGCGGCTTCCCTGGTAGTCCTGCCACGATGAAAGTCAACACGGCGTTATGTTTTGTGTTGTGTGGTGTGTCGCTGTGGCTATTTTTAAAAGGAGAGCAGGAGAGCAGAGGGGAAAGAACAATTCAAAATTACCCCCAGAGTTCTACAGCCTCCTTGCCCATACTTGCTCTTCTAATCTCTCAGTTCTGTGCAATAGCGGTCACCACAATTGCGGCGCTTACTCTCTGTCAATATCTGTTTGGCTGGAATCTTGGCATTGACGAACTGGTGTTTCGTGATTCACGAACTAATATAGCGACATCGCATCCGGGGCGAATGGGAGCGAACACAGCACTGAACTTTATCCTGGTCAGTGTCGCCCTACAGATTCTGATTCATCTAAAAATCCACCGCAGTTATTGGTATGCCCAAATTATTGCTCTGATTGCTACTTTAATTTCCTTTCAGGCGCTGATGGGCTATGCCTACCAAGTGAAAGTTCTCTACGGACTGGCCCCTTATACAACATCAATGGCCTTACATACAGCGGTGTTGTTCCTCTTACTCAGTATAGGTATTCTGTGGGCGCGAGCAGAATATGGCTTAATGAGGGTAGTTACAAGTGATAGTGACGGCGGCTTACTTGCACGTCGTTTACTAGTTGCCGCGATCGCAGTACCTTTTATATTAGGGTGGGTAATTGTTGAAGGGCAACGAGCAGGACAATACGATCCGGCATTTGCAGTATCGGTGTTTGCGATCGTTCTAATTGTAATTTTTACTATTTTGATTTGGCAAAGTGCCAGGGTTATTGAACGCCTCAGCTATCAACGCGACCTTGCCCAAGAAGCACTGAGAACCTACGAAGCTAAACTAGGGAGTTTTGTAGATTCTAACGTCATCGGCATTTTGTTTGGCGATGTTTATGGCGGTATCCAGCAGGCAAACGACGAATTTCTGAGGATGATTGGTTACACGCAGGAGGATTTGTCAGCAGGTAAGTTAAGTTGGAGCAATATCACACCACCAGATTATCTATACTTGGATGAGCGAGGTGTTGCTGAAGCCCAAGGAAATACCAACGCTACTTGTACGCCCTACGAGAAAGAATATATTCGTAAGGATGGTAGCCGCATCCCGGTTTTAATTGGTTACGTGCTGCTAGGAGAAAATCGGGAAGAGTCAGTGGCGTTTATCCTCGACTTAAGCGAACGCAAGCAAGCAGAGGCAGAGCAACAAAAATTAGTGTCGGTAGTAGAAAATAGCTCTGATTTTATCGGCATCGCCACCCTTGAAGGTCAATTACTCTACATAAATGATGCAGGTCAAAAGCTGGTAGGTCTTGCCAGCCTTGATGAAGTCAGGCAAAAAGCAGTATTAGATCACTTCATGCCCAAAGACAAAGCCTATTTCCAAAAATATATACTGCCGACTGTTCTATCAGAAGGGCGCTGGCAGGGAGAATTCTGCTTCCGGCATCTCCAAACAGGTCAACCGATACCAGTTGATTACAACATCTTCACCGTTACAGATAAAAACACAGGTCAACCAATTGCCTTAGCAACGGTGACTCGCGACATCAGCCAGCAAAAGCAGACCCAGGAACAAATATTACAACTAAACAGGGATCTACAGCGCCGCATTAGTGAGTTACAAACTTTGTTGGAGGTAATTCCCATCGGAATTGGTATTGCCGAAGATCCAAAATGCCAAAATATCAAGGTCAACCCTGCTTTTGCCAAGCAGTTGGGGATATCGTCAGATACAAATGCTTCCCTTACCGCTCCCTTGGACGAAAGACCAACAAGCTTTAAGATACACCGCGAGGGAAGGGAACTGTCAACAGAAGAACTCCCAATGCAGTACTCTGCTGCTCATGGTGTCGAAGTTCTGAATTCTGAACTCGATGTCGTCCATGAAAATGGCAAAATCATCAAGCTGTTGCACTATGTTGCACCCCTGTTTGACGAAGAGGGTAAAACTAGAGGAAGCGTTGGTGCATTTTTAGATATTACGGAGCGCAAACAGGCAGAGGAAGTACTTTTAAATCAGCAAAAATGGCTAGAGGATGTGTTAAATCTGATGCCAAGACCGTTGCTGTTTATCGAACCAGGAACGGCGCGGGTAACTTTTGCCAATCGCTCTGCTGACGAATTAGCCGGGGGCGAATTTCCTAAAGGTGTAGCTGCTGAAGATTATCACACAGTTTACTACTATACAGATGCCGCTGGCGATCGCATCCCCAATGAACTTATGCCAGGTGTGCGGGTTGCCCGTGGCGAACGCCTGAATGCATTGGAGGTGGACTGGCATACTCCTAGTGGTGTGCGCTCTTTACTAGTATTTGCCGATACTTTACCAGCAATGCACGGTCATCCGGCTACCTGTATTTTGGTGTTCCAAGAAATCAGCAACCTCAAGAAGGCACAAAAAGCACTCTCGTTAAGTTACAAAAGGCTCAAGCTACTATTTGACACTGCCAACGATTTATTATCGAGTCAGCAACCAGCAGTATTAATCGATAGTGTCTACCAAAAACTAAGAGACCAAATTGGAATAGAAGTTTATTTTAACTATTTGGTTGTGGATAACTCTCAGCTAATGCGGCTAGAGTCTTACAGTGGCATTTCCCCAGAACTGGCAAACCAAATCGAGTCTTTGGGATTTGGTGAAGCAGTTTGTGGGACTGTAGCCCAGGAACGTTGTGCAACCGTTATAGAGAATGTGCAGCAATCAATTGACCCGAAAACAGAATTGATTCGTTCTTTAGATATTACTGCTTATTATGCATATCCATTGATCGCCCAAGGAAGGCTATTGGGTACTCTTTCTTTTGGCAGCCGCACTCTGTTAAGCTTCACCGACAATCAAAAAGGGATGATGCAAGCAGTATGTGACCAAATAGCGATCGCAATGGAACGGGCTAGTTTAATTGCTTCTTTGCAACAACAAACTGAGCAGTTGCAAGAAGCCAACCGGATGAAGGATGAGTTTCTAGGGATATTATCTCACGAATTGCGATCGCCCCTCAATGCCATCCTTGGCTGGGCGCAATTACTGCAACGAAGCAAGCTCAGTGATACCCAAATGGCTAGAGCAACGGAGACAATTGAGCGCAATGCCAAAGCGCAAACCCAGCTAATTGAAGACTTACTGGATATATCGCGGATGGTTAGAGGCAAGTTAGACCTCGATGTCCGTACTTGTAATTTGGTTCCCATAATTGAGTCAGCCATCAAGACTGTTAGTTTAGCCGCCCAATCCAAGGAAATCGATTTGAGATTTTCCCTGATTCCCTCAAAAGAAATGCGAAATTCAGATTGGGAATTAGGAGTCGATCGCGAAAATCTCGAATTTTCAGCAGCACAATCCCAAACCAATCAACACTGCAAGGACAGCAAGCTGGGTGAAAATTCTCAATATTTAGTTTCCGGGGATTTCGAGCGCTTGCAACAAATCATCTGGAATCTGCTATCCAACGCCATCAAATTTACACCCGTTGGCGGAAGGGTAGAGTTGCAATTGTCAGTGGTTAGTGGACAAGAAAAACAACAGACAACGGATAAATATGCCCAAATTCAGGTGATTGATACAGGCATTGGTATCAGCCCTAATTTTCTTCCTTACGTTTTCGATCGCTTTCGTCAAGCTGATAGTTCTAATACTAGAATCTATGGTGGATTAGGACTAGGATTAGCGATCGTCCGTCATTTAGTAGAATTACATGGTGGTACTGTGTACGTAGATAGCCCAGGCAAAGAACAAGGAGCGACGTTTACCGTCAAACTACCACTACTGAAGAATGCCCACCTAGGCTCTTTTGCCCCTCTGCTCTCACCCCCCTCTGTTTAGTCAGCGACATCAGTATGCCCCACGAGGATGCGAGAATAAGAGGGAATTCCAGCCGCAACGTTGACAAGATCATGCCACTACGAAAGACCGATTATTGTAGAGACGGCGATTCATCGCGTCTATTGCCTTAACCGAACAGTATTAGGGCGTGTCATCAATTAAGCCAAATGACAGAAGCAGCCAGATAAATTGCACCCAAAAAGTTAGTAGCGCGTTTATCGTAGCGCGTCGCAATC
>NZ_JBALDU010000040.1:0-133519 GCF_036917235.1 Nostoc sp. | reverse complement strand
CTATTTTTTCTCGAAGATCGACAGAGTAGGACTTCATTTAAAAGGATTTATATTTTAATCTAGTGTACCTCATAATAGACGCAAGTGCTGTAATAAACCTTCTAGCATGGCTTGGTTCAAGCTTTCTTCTCATTACTGACTTAATTACATATCCACTTAAGGCACTTGGCATTGAACAAGCAGCAATTGGTTGGTTAGTATTAGGTTGCTTTGTCGGTGGAGCTATAGGATTAATTCAATCTCTCAAACGTATAGAACAATATTCTTATTTAGGTAAAGTTTATCTAATTGCTATTATTTTACCTTCCCTACTATTCATAACTGGCTTGATAACCGCTAATTTTCAACAGAATATAGACTTTTTTCCAAATGTTGTACTTGTTGATGATTTTAAATATCCATCAAAAAAGTGGAATAAAGATGCATTATTAAGTATAAAGAATGGAGGCTTATTCCATCCTGGAAATAAAAGTGATAATTTGAAACTGTCTATTTGGGGTGATAAAAATCAGAGATTCAGAGACTTGGATTTTTCAGTTGATACTAAAAAAGTCAATGGAACTGATGATTCAGGATTCGGTATAGTTGCCCGAACTAGCGATATAAGTAAATCTAGTGTAAGGCATAATTTTTATTATTTGCTAATTAAAGGTAATGGGGAGTTTTCGATGGGAAAGCTTATAGGAAGTAACAAATGGGAAGATAAAGTGGGCTGGCAACATTCTACTAGCATCAAGCAAGGTAATAATATAAATCGATTAAGAATTGTTTGCAATGGAAAAAAAGTAATTGGATGGATTAATAGCCAAAGAGTCGGGATATTTGAAGATGACTCTTACGCTTCTGGAAAAATTGGAGTTATCTCATTACAAAGCAGTGATGATGGAGCTGCTGTATATTTCGATAATGTTTTTATTAAAACAAAGCCAGAGTAGAATGCTCCGCATGACACAATTTGCAATGACTAAGTATGAATTTATATTTAACAAAATTAAAGGTTATGTCAACACCACTCATCCCTAATTTGCTGCTGATATTCCAAAGGATCTTGAGTTAGTTGAATTACACCTGCATACTCGTTTAAATTAAACTCTTGTTTTTGTTGTGATTGATGAGCTTCTAATATCTTCTCAATTTGCTGCCAGTCGTGATAATCAATCAATACCGCTACCGGACACATCGCTTCATCAGTCACAATTTTTTTCTTAAAAGGTAGCATGATTTTCTACATCAGATGCAACGTTTAACTATTTGATCGTAACTCCAAAACAGAAAATTGATGAGGGCAACTTTACTCTCATCTTTAAGAGGTATATCTGGTAATTAACCACTCGATGTCTACGCTTATTTTTCAGAGGTGAGACTATCTAAAAGTTGCTGAAAATCGGTTGTGGAAAATTGCGATCGCACTTTTGAAAAGCATTTTTAACACAGATGGTTCTTCTATCCCATTAATAACTTCGACAATAGAGTTTGGCACTTCTCCAAACCGCGTTTCTAGGACTGTAATGATGCTTTCTCTAGCATTTTCAACAATTCCTTCTTCTTTTGCTAGCCTTTCAATACTAGTTACGTACCGCATTCTATCTGCCTCCTCGTAACTTCTTACTTCTGTTTTAAAACTAAGCGCCAACTCTTTTGGCAAAACCATTATCCAGTCGATAAACCGAAATAACTCCCGAATATCTTCCCGGCTATATCCTCGTTCATACAGCAGTCTGACTAGGCTTAGTTTCCACTGTAGCCGATTTTCTGGGTTTCGTTGCGTTGCTTTGGTCTTGAGATGCGCCATCACAATTACACGAAAGGGGTTGGTTGTTTGCTCTAGGGTTTCCCACGCTTGCTCATAGTCCAACAGTTTCGCCACAGGAAACTCTAAACTGACGCGACATCCGCCCAGTTGATAGCTGTAGCTGGAAGGCCGCCAATTTATTTGTTCATCTGCTAAAACTGCTAAACTAATGACTCGCTTTTTATGGCGGTCAAACAAGCGGTAATTATATGTGTACATCCGTTCGGCAAATTGGCTGTCATATTGCCCTTGGACTTCCACATGAACCAATACCCAAGCTTCTTCTCCATCCAGTAGCCAAACTTTTGCAACTTTATCAACCAAACGCCTCCCAATTTCTGCATCCGGTTCTAGCTGTTGCAGTTCTGTGTCCAGAAATTCATAAGGTCGCGTCCAGTCGATTTCGGCATAAGCTTGGGTGAAAAAGAATTCCAGAAAGCGGGGAAAATATAGCTCAATGACTTCTTTCCAAGGACTATCGTAATCAGTAAATTGCTCGATCATGAATTAAAACAAAAAGTACCTCTGTGCCATTGGTAAAACTGTCGCAGGTTCACAACTCAGCAACTCACCATCAGCCCTGACTTGGTATGTTTCTGGATCTACTTCAATGTGGGGTAGTGCATCATTCAGCTTCATATCCTGTTTACTCAATTGGCGTGTCCCAGAAACTGCAACTGCTGCCTTTTGTAAACCTAGCTGGCTGGGAATTTCTTTCTCTAAAGCTGCTTGTGAAACAAAAGTTAATGATGTGGCATGACGCGCCCCTGCAAAACTACCAAACATCGATCGCATATACACTGGTTGCGGTGTAGGAATACTGGCGTTAGCATCGCCCATTTGCGCCCATGCAATCATCCCGCCTTTAATGACTATCTCTGGTTTCACGCCAAAAAACGCCGATCGCCACAAACATAAATCTGCTAATTTTCCCTCTTCCACTGAACCCACATATTGAGCAATTCCGTGAGCGATCGCCGGGTTAATCGTATACTTAGCAACATATCTTTTTGCCCGAAAATTGTCTGCTTTTTGCTCTATTCCTTGCGAGTTAAGAGTTCCCCGTTGCACCTTCATTTTGTGAGATGTCTGCCAGGTGCGAATTATCACTTCGCCTACCCTTCCCATAGCCTGGGAGTCGGAAGAAATCATGCTGAATGCGCCTAAGTCGTGCAAAATGTCTTCGGCGGCAATGGTTTCTCGGCGGATGCGAGACTCGGCAAAAGCAACATCTTCAGCGATCGCAGGATCGAGGTGATGGCATACCATCAACATATCCAGGTGTTCATCTAAAGTGTTGAGAGTGTAAGGGCGTGTGGGGTTGGTGGAAGAAGGTAGAACGTTGGCTTGGCCGCAAACTTTGATGATATCTGGTGCGTGTCCACCCCCTGCGCCTTCAGTATGGTAGGTGTGGATGACACGATTCTTAAAAGCTGCGATCGTATCTTCGACAAATCCGGCTTCGTTCAGGGTATCAGTATGAATCGCTACTTGGACATCATATTCATCGGCAACACTGAGGCAGGTATCAATTGCTGCGGGTGTGGTTCCCCAGTCTTCATGAAGTTTTAACCCCATTACACCGGCATTTACTTGTTCTACGAGTCCTTGGGTTTGACTGGCGTTACCTTTGCCCAGAAATCCTAAGTTGACGGGAAAAGCATCAGCAGCTTGCAGCATCCGGTAAATATTCCAAGGGCCAGGGGTGCAGGTAGTGGCATTTGTACCTGTGGCAGGGCCAGTACCGCCGCCGATCATAGTGGTAATCCCGGAAGCGATCGCAACTTCAATTTGTTGGGGACAAATAAAATGAATATGGGCATCAATACCGCCAGCAGTAAGAATCATTCCTTCACCAGCTAAGGCTTCAGTACCGGGGCCGATAATAATATCTACATTGTCTTGAATATAAGGATTTCCAGCTTTACCAATTTTGAAAATTTTGCCATCTTTAATGCCGATATCTGCTTTGACAATACCCCACCAATCGAGAATTAAGGCATTGGTAATTACTAAATCTACAGCACCATCGGCGTTAGAAATGGGGGATTGTCCCATTCCATCGCGGATGACTTTACCGCCGCCGAATTTAACTTCATCGCCGTAGGTAGTGAAATCTTGTTCAACTTCAATAAATAATTCTGTGTCTGCAAGTCGGATGCGATCGCCTACTGTTGGGCCATAAGTTTCGGCGTAGGCGCGGCGATCCATTCTGTAAGGCATAATGGGACTCTTGGGGGTAGTGTTACTTTGATTATTTTTGAGCAAGTTTACAGATATTCAGAGAAAATTTTGTATAAATTTATAATTTTGTTGTTACCGTAGATGTAAATAAATAAATTTTAATGGTAGTTAAAGCGAATTTATAAACGCGAAAATATAGAATGATATTTGGAATATAGGCAGATATAAAGCTGAGGTAGAATGTTATCTAAACTAAAAGTTCAGCACTACAAGAGCCTCTTTGATATCGAAGTTAATTTAGAACTATTAACTGTATTTATTGGGCCGAATGGTTCGGGAAAGTCAAATATTTGTGAAGCTTTATTTGTCTTATCTGATTTTTTGGAAAGATTAATAAGTAATACAGATGCTCATGAATTAATACCTTTTTTCGCTAAATCTTTAATAGCTGTAAATACAAACCAGCAGAAAATAGAATCAAAATTCTGGCAGGGTAAGCAAGATTATCTTTTCTTTCAAGCTGAAACAGACTCAAATCTAGAAAGCGAAGAATTTAATGATATATCAATTCACATTGATTATCCGCAGCGAATAGTGTCTATTAGTAGACTAGACTATTTCGGAAATCTAATTAGGGCAAGTAATCAGTATACACCGGAACTAAGAAAAATTTTAGTTTCTAATAAGTATTTGGATTCTCCTGTAGCCCAGGCAGTCAGAAAAGTTAGTATTTATGATTTTGCGCCAATTAGTCTCTCTAATAATATTCCATCAACTGGTGGAATAGATAAAACAGGACAGGGAATTGTTGATGCTCTAGCTGATATTTTGCTCAGTAATCGTAAAAGGTTTGATGAATTGGAGGAGCGTTTGACACGGCTTGTTCCTAATATACAGAGAATTTCTTTACTGCGTAGAGAAGATAGAACTTTTTTACTGGAATTAATCGACAGATATTCTGAACATCATATCCCTGCTTCGGATATATCAGATGGTACACTTAGAATTTTGGCATTTCTAACCGCACTTTATCAAGAAAATACCCCCAGTATTATTTGTTTTGAAGAGATAGAAAACGGAGTTCATCCTTGGTTGTTACACAAAATGATGGAATTATTGCAAATAATTTCTACAGAGGGGATTACAGGTAAACCTGTTCAAGTATTAATCACAACTCATTCTCCCGTGTTGCTAAATTATGTCGAACCTCACCAAGTGCGTGCTGTTGAGTTAGACACAGAAGGTAAAACTCAAATTCATGCCTTACCCATTGATTCAGAACGCTTCCAAAAAGCCCTAGAAGCTTATGATGGAGCATTAGGTGAACTTTGGTTTACGAATGTTTTTGGAGGTAATCCGGTATGAATCGGGGAATTCGTATTGGGTTAATTGCTGAGGGAGAAGCAGAACTCGGAGCAAGTATTCCCTATATTAAACCAGAAGATGGTGGAAAAGTTATTGAAAGAGATAGAGAAGGGGCACTTCATACCTTAATCAGACGAGAAATTAATAATTTGCGATTGCCTGATTGTGATTTTGTACAAAGACATCCATCCATCAGCGAGAGTCGAGTCTTTAAACGGCGTGTAGGACACTCAATTTTAGATCCAAAATCTTTAGCACAGGTGATTATCGCGTGGAAACCTGAAGAAGTTGATATGATTCTAATTGTCGTTGATGCAGATGATAAGCTTCACCAAAGGCAAATTGACTTGGAACGGGCTTTAAATAAAATCCGTGATAATCACCTGGATGTTAATGATAAAAAAATTAGCGATCGCAGTGCAGGAGGTTTAGCGATCAAAAATTTTGAAATGTGGTTGTTGGCAGACACTCAAACTGTGTCAAGAATTTTAGATTTAGAGCTTGAACCTCTGGAAAATTTAGAAGAATTAGATGGTGGAAAAGGTATTTTAGAAAATGCGCTCGCACAATCAACATATCTCTTTGAAAATAGTAGCAATCAACGCCCTCTACAAATTCGATGGAAACTTGCTTTTGAGATTGATTTAGCAATTATCAAAAATCGTTGTCCAAATGGATATGCTACTTTTACACAACGTTTAATTACGGCTACAACAGTAGTTGCTAACTCAATTGTAGGTATGTAGTATTAGTTTAATTAGAATAGCATCTAATGATTTTAAGTATCTAAATGTCCGTTAATTCTGCCGTTGAAGCCGTAGACTTGGCGAGTACCAACTAACGGGACTAAAGTCACTTCTTTTTCGTCGCCTGGTTCAAAGCGAACTGCGGTTCCGGCGGGGATATCGAGGCGCATTCCTCGCGCTTGTTCTCTATCAAAGTTTAAGGCGGTGTTAACTTCATAAAAGTGATAGTGAGAACCGACTTGTATGGGGCGATCTCCTGTATTTGAAACTTGTAATTTTATCGTAGGACGACCAACATTTAGTTCAATTTCACCCGATGGTGTGATAAATTCCCCAGGAATCATAATAAATTTAAAATCCCAAAATTAACGAATTGGATTATGTACTGTTACCAACTTTGTTCCATCAGGAAAAGTAGCTTCAACTTGCACATCATGCACCATTTCTGATATCCCTTCCATGACATCATCCCGCGTTAATAGTGTTGTACCATAACTCATTAATTCAGCTACAGTTTGCCCATCTCTAGCCCCTTCTAAAATAGCAGCAGAAATATAAGCGATCGCTTCGGGATAATTCAGCTTTAAACCCCTTTCTTTACGTCTTTCTGCTAATAAAGCAGCAGTAAAAATTAATAGTTTATCTTTTTCCTGCGGCGTAAGTTGCATTCTTATCTCCTCTGTGTTCTCTGCGCCTCTGCGGTTCGTTCAAAGCTGCCACACTCTTGGTATACAATTACCACAATTCAAAAAAGAAACTCGCAGCAACTGCCAAACATCAATAAACCAGTTTCTCACCTCAGATGTAGAAGCACCGCGATATCGACACAATAATCCATGTTGTAATCGGCTAACACCCGCTTCTCCTTCCCCATTCCATAAATTTCGCGTTTTTTCGACAATTTCTGCGGAAACTGTACCACCAATCCAAACGAGACTACCTACAATTGGTTTTCCAGCCAAGCCGTGGGGACTGTGAAAAACATTTTCACTACCTGGTAAGTATTGGCGATCAATCCACAAAGGAATACCTTCTTGCCAAATTTCTGTGTGCGATCGCCATTCTCCTTGCAAGAATTTTTCTCCTCTAGCACTGCGACCAAATCGGGTAATTTCCCAGCCTAACCAACTGCCCCCGGTTGCTAATTCTACCCGCAAATCTTGCCGATAAATCGCGTCGTTAAATAAAATTGTCTCTTGCGGCAACCACTCTAAACAAGCACCAGCGTCAACTTGCATTTGGATGGTTTGTCTAGCTTGTAAGCCATTGCTGCGGTATATTTTGCTTGCAGCAGCTGTAGTGATTAAGGCTTGGGTTTGGGGTTGGAGGTGGATGTTAGAGGATAAGCGATCGCCTCCCACCATTCCCCCAGCCGTGTGTAAAATGACGCTATGACAAACTTTTTCCCCTTCTGGATAAAATGGGCGCTGTACCTTCAGGGGCGCTTGGTGGCGATCGTAAATTAATTGGGTTTTACCCTGGCGATCGGCATAGACTAAATTAAGTTTGCCATGCCAGCCTTCTGCTATTTGTGAATTGCAGGTCATTTATAAATTCAAGATTAAAGCTCAGATATCTTATACTTATTTAATGCATTCTTTCGTGCTTTACTTGTAATTTATCATGATTTTTTCGCCAATATTAGATAATCATCTAATGTATAGTTTGACTGATGCTTCTGACCAAAATACTGTTGCAGTATTGGACTCATATACAGTTTTTTTGGTAATTTCTCTTGAGCAAACTTAGCAAATTCAGCACCGGGCAAAGATGTTCTTAAACCTGTTGAGGTTAGATATCTATACCAGACTAACTCTATTTCCAGTTCTGCTAGAAATTTATCCACTACATTTTTCTCCTGTTCTTGGTTTTCAACTTGGTGAACATCGTAAATTTTGAATAACTTTTTATTTTGCACAACTAGCAGGATATAACCTGAACTTTTTAAGCTAGTGGCAAATATTTGCTTGTAAGTATTATTAGCTTCAACCCTCTTCGCTTTATCTATAAAGAAGCAGTGGGAAATTATGATAAAGTCGAAAAAATCTTTGGGTAGATTATTCGATTGAGTTTTCCAAGTAAAAATATCAGTAGTAACAAAGCGGAAGAATGTATTTACTGGGGTTAGACGCGATTCTATATATCGTCGCCAAAACTGAAGCCCACGAAACTGGAAAGCATCTTGTTTTTCTAAAGAGTAGTAGGATATATGCATTTGTGGGATATGAAAAAAACCGCTACTACTTTGGAGAAATAAAGCTAAACCATAAGCAACTGTTCCTGGACCTGCTGCAATATCAAGAATATTAACCTTACTTGGTAGTAAAGCATCCTGGTAAATGAGAAACCAAGCTAAATATATGCAATATACATTGTCTAAAAAATACTTCATAAAGTAGACATGAGGAGTTAGACTAAAACGGTAGTCTGGGTCTTGTCCAATTTTTAAGTTATTAATATCCTCAAGAGCATCTTCTAGCTTAATAAATAATTGTTTTTCAGGAATTTTACTAAATTCTTCTTTGAGATATTCAACTAGTTTTGATTCAAAATCATCAAATATACGTTCATCGATACCAGTAGGTTGCAGTTTATATTCATCGTGCTGTATTAAATTAAAAACTTTATAGATATATTTAACAAATTCCTCATCTGGGATTAATATAAAATCATCTTTTTGCTGAGATGCTTCTGTTAATTGTTTACTTAAAGTTTCTGTTTGTCGTTTGTATTCTTGGGAATAGCGTTCAAATTGAAGTTTATCCCTAAATAGTTTTTCTAACCATGAGAATCTTGCACCTGATTTTTGAATTTCTTGCAATAATTGCGTTGAACGTCGGATATCTCCGCGTCTCAAAGATAATTTAAACTGCTGACTTCGCCACCAATTTTTGATAGGATTATTCATAACCAAATCCCTCTTTACCTTCCATAATTTCTACACTTGGAAGCCGAGAAACTAACTTTTCCTTAAATTTCATATAGCTTAATTTCTCATCGTCGTACCACCAAGCGTATTTTTGCTTAATTTCTTCAGCTTCTTGACGAGTTGATGCGATGAGAGAACGACTCTGGCTTGCATGAAAAGTTTGAATTACAACTCTATCGGCGATAGCTAGTTTGTCAATGAAAGCAGACTCATCAGTTGGCAAAGTAGGAAGGAGAGGGGTAATAGTAATAGAAATTTTAGGAACAAAACCTTTGAAATAATCAATACTTTGTTTGATTTTAGTGATAGCATTTAGTCTAGCTTTAATACTTGGCGATCGCGGTTCAAAATCTTTTCTCACTAATTCACTCCCAGTGGGAATGCTCATATTAATTCGCAATCGCTTAAATCGTTGTAAATAATCAATATCTCTAGTAATAATTGGGCTACGAGTTTGAATCACCAAAGTTGGAGTTGGATAACCGTCAATCCCCATATCTAGCATTACCTCCAACAACCGACGAGTCAATTGATGTTTAGACTCAAGTGGTTGATAAGGATCGGTAACGCTACTCATGTATATACTAGGAGGAGTCTGGGGATTTTTCTCATACCATTTTTTTAATTCTTTTGCTAAAATTTCAGCAGAATTTTCCTTAAAAATTACCCATTTTCCCCAATCTTGGCGCATTTGAGCATTAGGGGTAAATGCAGCAGCATAGCAATAACTACAACCGTATTGACATCCCCTATAAGGATTGAGAGTAAAATCATAATTACCAATAAAACCAGTAGCTTTTGTTAAAAGTGATTTAGCATTTTGGGCATAAACATTAACATCTCCAAACTTTTCTCGGACTAATTTAGTAGGAGTGCATTCGCAATAACCTTCATATTTTGGTTGTGCCATGTGAATCCTGATATTTATTGAGAGTGAATTAACGCACTCTACTTTTTATGATTCCCATTTTTATTTTTAAATTACTTCACCAAGATGTACGCTAGTGCGATAGACCATATAGACAAAACCACTCTCATCACGAAAGTGCTGATATAATTCTTCAAAATTATCAATAAGTTGTTCGTATGCCAAGCCTTCACGCGGTAGGTAAGAAGCACTCATTGCTCGCCCAATAAGTCCAGTTAAATCTAACTGTTGCTTATAAGTAAAATTATATTCCTGAATGTTAATAAAATGGGGAGTTACTAATAGTGGCTCCACCGTTTGCATTCGAGATTCTGCTGGATGATTATTAGATGCTTCGCGGACTATTAGGCTATATTCTGTAGTTAACGCATCTTCTTTATCGCGGTTATTCCACACCACAGCCAAGCGTGCTGATGGTTTTAAAATGCGGTGAAATTCCAATAAAGTTGGTTCGGGATTGAACCAGTGAAAAGCTTGAAAACAAGTAACTAAATCAACTGATTTATCAGGTAGTTGGGTAAATTCTGCTGTTCCATCACGAAACTCTATCAAAGAATGTGGTTTAGCAGCTTCTCGCATCGCCGTATTTGGTTCTATGGCTATGACATTAACCCCCCGTTCCGCTAACAATCTTGAAGCAATTCCTGTACCTGCACCTATATCTGCTGCTACGAGTTGTGAATTTTCACCTAATCCTTCCAAGATAATATCAATTGCATCTGCGGGGTAACTTGATCGATATTTTACATAATCATCTGCTCTGTCAGAAAATCGATTGAGTGGGTTTAAGGTATGTAAGGGGGTTATCTCAGGATTAATTTGGCTCATGGGTTTTGATGTAAAAGTAAAAATAAACCTGTTAGTTGGGCGTATTTTCAGGGAAGCATAGAACTGTAGTTCATGAAATGCGTCAATCTACCAGAAATTATGACAGCTAAAGTGATAAGCATTTGCAACCTCAAGGGTGGAGTTGGTAAAACTACCATAGTCATGGCATTAGCAGAATACTTAGCAGGCGATACAATGTACAAAAAGCGTGTACTTGCTATTGACCTTGATCCTCAAAGTAATTTGACTAGTGCTTTAATGTTAGAAGAGGTTTGGGAAAAAGAATTTGAAAGTAAAAAATTGACATTGCCTTATTTATTTAAAGATCCTGAATATTTTCTAGAAAATATTAAAAACGAAAATTTTATAGTCAAACACAATGTTTCAAATGTTAGAAATAGAAATTCTTTCGCCCACTTACATCTGATACCTAGTAGCCCAAGGCTATTTGAAATCCAGGAAGAATTACCATCAGGTTATTATTCTTTTAATTTTAAACCTGTTGATCTTATTCGTACAATCCTCAAACCTTTATTGAATAATTATGACTATATTTTAATAGACTGTGCCCCAAATATTAACACAGTAGTAAAAAGTGCATTTTTAGCTAGCAATGCTTGTATAATCCCTTGTGTACCAAATCGAATGTCAATTCATGGATTAGATTTACTACTTCAACACATTGAAAAGTTTAATAGAGATTATGTACATAACTTAAAACTAGTAGGAACTTTAATTTCACGTTATAACCGAACTATAGCTCAAACTGAAAATTTAAACTCTATTATTGTTAACCCTTTCTATCCACCAGTTTTTGAAACCAAAATTCTAGAAAGAGCGAAAATTGCAGAAGGGTTAGAATTGAGTAATTATTTGACATATAGACAAAAATACGATGATTCTCATGATTCTATGGTGAAGTTAGCTAAAGAATTTATTCAACGAGTAGGTAGATAATGGAAGCATCACAAATTGCAGACTTATTAAGAGCGATCGCAGAAGTTTTAGAATCAGATCCAAAATTTGCCAAGGCTGTAGAAAAATGTCTAACTAACAGTTTAAACGCTCAAAAAAGTAAAGATTCATCCAACGTAACACCAAAGCAGTTAGAGGCTAGTAAAACTCTCAAAAATGGCGATCTTATCCTAACTGAATGTCGGCAAATTTTACGCGGACAGGGTGAACAACAACTGAGGCTGTACTTAACTGAGCTAGGAGAACAGGTTAGAGAATTATTGAAACACGGTCAACTTGACCCGAAACGCTCTATGCGCCGCCGGAAGGATTTGAATATTATTATTGAGCATATTATTCAAAAATTGCAAGCTCAAGATAAAAGCGGTAAACTACTTGCAGCCTCAATCTCTAAAATATGATGCAGCTTTATTAATACCTCTATTGCTGTTCTAACCAAGCTATCAAATCAGCAACTTCTGAAAAATCCAATAACGCCTCTCCCAAATCCTCTAACTGTTCAGCGGATAAATTACGAACCTGCTCAACTAATGATGCATCAATATCACCAAAACGCCGTTTAAACTGACGACTAATCAATTGAAACGCTTCCTTTTGAACGATATCTTGATAAATTACAGACTCTTTCATAATATCCTCCCGCAAAAATTGCCAAACCAAATCTTTTTCAAACCTCAAAATGGCGAGAACTTCTATACAAACTGCAATATAAATAAAGTCGACAATATTTTTATACCGCGCCTCTACGATCCATTTCAAAACCATATACATAGATATCAGCAACCTTATAGCGTTTCTCTTTTTTTCGCCATTCAATAATGCCAATTTCCGCTAAAAAAGAAGCAAATTCTTCAAAATTTGCTATGTCATGTGCTGACTCTTCCCATACTGTTTGTAACTGTTCTTTAGATAAGAAGGCCAATTTACCCTTAAGAGAATCAAAAAATTTAGCCAAATCAGGGTATTCCTCTTTAATTTCTTCACATCGCTTTTCTGATGCTTTTTTCAAACCAAATTCTAGGGATTTTCCTTGAAGTAAGCGGTCTGTACGGAATTTGCTTGATGATTGTCCCTTATAGGTTAGTTCTTGTTCTTTTGCTCCTTTAAGTAATATACTTAAGCTCCGAGGAAAAGTAGTACCACTTGAGTCTGTTAATCGTTCATAAACCCATCGAGATACATTTTTAGCTCTGTTTCCACCTCGGCGACGACTTCCCCAAAGTATTTCTAAAGCTTTATCAATCGCTTCTTCAGTAGCTTGATCAATACTTTCAAAAGCAACAGGAGATATTCGGTCAACCAAATTCTTGAAATCTTCAGATTGTATTGCTTGGCGAAGTGCTAATCGGAGAAAGTCAATCCTAGTCCACTGTAAGATAATGTCCCGTCCAGTAAAATGACTTTTATTGTCGAAACTTAAATGATTCCATATATCTTCTCTCAAGAAAATTTTAAATCTAATTTCTGTTAATCTGTTAGCATCACAAGATTGAACTAATTGTAATAAGCCAGTGAGTGCTTGCTGTCTTACTCCTCCTACTTCAGGAAAATCTTCATCTAAATCATCGTAAAGAAACCACAGTTTTTGAGAATTATTTTTGGCTTCTTCATTAAGAAGAATATCTATGGCATCTTTGACTATGAGCCGTAGTTCAGAGTTAGTAGATAATAATAGCAAGGCTTGAGTGCATTCAGACTGCCATCTTTCTATAGGTAAATTATTAATAACTTTTTTCAGCTCACTAAACTTTGCACCTTTCTTACCTTTAGGAAAATTAAATAAATTTTCATGATGACATCTCAGCAGTAAATAAGCTCTCCAGAAAGCTTCCCATGTGCCACTATTTTGCTGTAAATTTTGATGGATGATTTGGAATTCATCACGAGATGGGCGACTTTTTTGGAATCTACCATGTGCTGATAAAAATATAGTCTTATCCAACCGTCCATGAGCTAGTTTTTGAGCAACACTTTTGTGTTTTAGAAAAAGCCAATAAAGTGCAGTTTTTCCTGTGCCTTTTCGCCCTCTAATTAGGCAGGTTGTATCGTCTAAAAATCTTTCAAAATCAGTAGTGCGCTGAAATAGTAGATTCAAATCTTGTCTTTGGTCAGCAGCATTTACTTCAGGAAATTGCAGACTTTCAATAATGTTCCACCGCTGATCTATTGTATTTAAAACATTGCTACGTTTGAGTTCATCAGTTTTTTCATCAATTAAGTTCGCAATTTTTGTGTAGTAATCTTGCATACCTTGTACAGGATAGCTATCAGCCAAAGCGATTGGCAAAAGATAAGGGACTACTAAAAGTTTTTCTATTGGAGTTTGAGAATTATCTAAATCTGGCTCATCTTCATCTGTTTCATAGTTTTCATTTGTTCCTGTATTTAATCTGTTCAGCAATGAGTACCAAATTTGTTTTACTTTCGACAAACCAATCTCAGTAACATCAGGAACAGGAGAAAAAACAAAATTAATGGATAAATTTTTTACCCATTGTAGGGATTGTATTAGCAGTTCTATTCCTTGTTTATTTTGTTCGTTAGGAAAAAGAAATATAATTGCTTCGTCAGCTGCTTGAATTAATGATAAAGCTCCCCATTGATTGATTCCAGTTCTCGAATCAATTAAGATAATATCAGGTTTTAATTGTTCGTAAATTTCACGTTTGAAAACAGACCAAAGATTTTCATCTCCATCAATAATAGTAGTAGCATGAAGATCATCAACTTTGGAGACATAATCAAGATTCAGACAACCAGCAGGAACAACAAATAATCTTCCTGTGGCGTTAGAGATTTTCACTTCACCAAAAATTTCAGCAATTGAAATACTTGGTTCTACGTCACCTGGTAAGTAGGAACGCTCATAAAAATAGTCAACTATTCCATACTTTGGTTGTGGCTTGAGGTCGAATGCTGTACTCAACCCAGGTGCTTCTAAATCTAAATCCACAGCTACGACTTTAAGACCACGCATTGCCAAAATTGAGGCAACATGGGTTAATGCAGTAGTTCGACCTACTCCTCCTTTAAAGGAATAAAAAGTTACGGTTCTGGGTAAACTGGGTTCAAGCTGGGGAAGTTGAGGTTGATTTTGCGGATTTGCTGCGTGAATTGCTAAATCTTGCCAAGTTTGTACTGAAGCTGTATTAAAAGCCTGCGGTGCAGAAAGATTTAGTGAATCTGCTTCTTGACGCGTATATAAGGAAATAAACCCAGGAGATAAATGAGGAACTTGTGATTTAAGTAAATTAAAACTTTGTTCTTTCCTTTCAGGAATAGATAAATTAATAAAGCGATCGCTTACAATAGTCAGATTCAATAAACCTGATGTAGAAATATTTAAATCAACCCATTCTTGTGAATTATTCACATATTGGTTTGCAATCTCCTGCTTTAGCAAAACCTGCCAACTTTCCTGCATTTGACCACCTCTTTAAAGTTGAGTAGCTTGCGTTTGTAACCACCCCTTGAGACTCCGATAAGCTTTTAACCAGCGTTTATAACTTTCATCATCAGGCTCAAGGCCACAATAACGCATATTTATAAAATTTTGGCTATTTGGATTTTCCACTTCAGTAAGCCATTTTTGCACTTCAGGATAATTATCAATTCTAGATTTAAGTCGATTGTGCCGCTTTAATGCTTCTATGTAACTATGTCCTGGATTAGTAATAGTATGCCCAGGATGAGTAGAATCTGTCTTCCATTCCTGAGTTGCACCCTTTGGTAAGGTAGCAAAAATCATTGCTTTTAATAAACATTCAATAGTTACACCTCCAAAGTGCATAGCGGCTACTCTTCTTTCCGATTCCTTTCTACATAATATTTCAGTATCAAGGTGACGCTGCATAAAAGCGGCTTGGTAATCTTCCATTTCGTTATTTTCTCGTTTGAAACACCTGAATCTTGACACAAAAAAACAGCCGCCTCCACAAGGGAAGCAGCTATTTTTCAACTTATGTAACTACAAACTATTAGTAATCGAAGTCACCGCCACCAGCACCAGCGCCAGCAGGAGCGCCATCTTTAGGCTCAGGCTTGTCAACTATAATACATTCGGTTGTCAACACCATACCAGCGATGGAAGCAGCGTTTTGCAGAGCAGAACGAGTCACCTTAGCAGGGTCAACAATACCAGCAGCTAACAAATCGACGAATTCGTTTGTTGCAGCGTTGTAGCCAACGTTGAATTCTTTCTCTTTGACGCGTTCAGCAATCACAGCACCATTCTGACCGGCGTTTTCAGCAATCCGCTTCAGAGGTGCAGGTAAGGCGCGAACGACAATCAACGCACCAATCAACTCTTCATCCTTAAGATTGCTCTTTGCCCACTCTTCCAATTCAGGAGCAAGGTGAGCCAGAGTTGTACCACCGCCAGGAACGATACCTTCTTCCACAGCAGCTTTGGTAGCGTTGATAGCGTCTTCTAGGCGCAGTTTCTTGTCTTTCATTTCGGTTTCGGTCGCTGCACCAACTTTCACTACAGCAACACCACCAGAGAGTTTAGCAAGACGCTCTTGTAATTTCTCTTTGTCGTAAGAAGATTCGGTTTCATCGATTTGACGACGAATCTGTTCTACACGAGCCTTAACAGCAGCTTCGTTACCTTCGGCAACAATTGTGGTGCTGTCCTTGGTGATGGTGATTCGGCGAGCTTTACCCAGGCTATCGAGCTTGGTGTTATCTAGCTTCAAACCAGCATCTTCGGTAACTAGTTGACCACCAGTTAAAACGGCGATATCTTCTAATAGTGCTTTGCGGCGATCGCCAAAGCCAGGAGCCTTAACAGCAGCCACGTTGAGTACACCGCGCAAACGGTTTACTACCAAGGTTGCCAAAGCTTCTTTTTCAATATCTTCGGCGATAATCACCAAAGGACGGCCAGCACGAGCTACTTGCTCTAACACTGGTACGAGGTCTTGTACCAAAGCGATTTTCTTATCAGTCAGCAGGATGAAAGGCTCATCAAAAACTGCTTCCATCCGCTCAGGGTCAGTAGCGAAATAAGGAGATATGTAGCCTTTGTCAAAGCGCATCCCTTCAGTGATTTCCAACTCGGTAAACATAGATTTCCCTTCTTCTAGGGAAATTACGCCTTCCTTACCCACCTTGTCCATTGCTTGGGCAATCATCTGACCGACTTCTTCGTCATTACCAGCCGAGATTGCACCAACTTGGGCAATGGCTTTGGAATCTTCCACTGGACGGGCGTGTTCTTTGATTTTGTCTACCAAGAAGGCAGTAGCTTTGTCAATACCGCGCTTCAGGGAAATCGCGTTAGCACCAGCTGCAACGTTCCGCAAGCCTTCTTTGACGATCGCATGAGCTAAAACGGTAGCAGTGGTAGTACCATCGCCCGCAGCATCGTTGGTTTTAGAAGCAGCTTGACGAATCAAAGCTACACCAGTGTTTTCAATGTGGTCTTCTAATTCGATTTCTTTGGCGATCGTTACACCGTCATTAACAATTTGCGGTGCACCAAATTTCTTTTCTAGAACTACGTTACGACCTTTGGGGCCAAGGGTAACAGCTACAGCCTCAGCCAGGATGTCAATGCCTCGTTCCAAGGCGCGACGGGCGTTTTCGTTGTAGATAATGCGCTTTGCCATAATTTATTGTTAGTTGTCCTTTGTCATTTGTCTTTTGTTCTACCCTTCGGGAAGCCGCCCGGAGGGCGTCTACGTCATTTGTCATTTGTCCTTTGTCATTGGCTAATGACTAATGACCAATGACTAATGACCACTAGATAACAACTGCTAAAATATCTTTTTCAGAAAGCAGTACATATTCTTCAGTGCCGAGCTTAATGTCAGTGCCAGCGTACTTGGAGTACAGCACTTTATCGCCGACTTTAATTTCCAATTCTTGACGGTTTCCATCGTCATTACGCTTGCCAGGACCAAGGGCCACTACTTCCCCTACTTGGGGCTTTTCCTTGGCGGTATCGGGCAAATACAGACCACCTGCGGTCTTTTCCTCAGAGGCGTTCACTTTTACGAAAACGCGATCGCCTAAAGGTTTAACTGTAGAAACGCTTAAAGATAAAGCTGCCATAATTATTTTCTCCAGTTTAGCACTCTCAACTCCTGAGTGCTAATTTACCGAAAAGTGGCGTCTAATGGCAAGAATCCCTTGAGTACGGGTTCCCGAACTAGAGGGTCATAGATGTACTTAAGTATAAATGCTTAATTATTTCTACTTTGCGGGTTTTGTTCCGTAAGTTACGAAGAGAGTAGGGAGTAGGGAGGTATGAGAATTTTTCTCCACTCCCCAGCCAACTTTATTTGCAAAGCTTGCAAATTGTTATAGAACTGTAATCAGGGAGCCACTCGATAAGTAACAATACAGTGACAGCGAGCCAGTCCAGCCATCAAATCCCCAAAGCTACTAAGTCTCTGGAACATAAGACCCTGAGTAATTGTGTAGAAAGCTTAGGACTTGCAAAAATTCAGCAATACATTTTTATTTGCGCTGACTAGGCAATTGCTGCCCAAAAGGAGCTAGTCTGGAATTCTGGGATTACTTAAAAAAGCGACTTCAAGAGTTAAAACTCGATGAGCCGCACTAAAGTCATTCTATTTGCGTCTATAAAACTAAAGCCAACTGCTTGCGCGTTTCTTGTTCTAGATCGATAATGGTGGTTTACCCTGATGGTGTCTGGTATCGCCAAGCAAACCCGGAAGTTACCCTGCGGATCATCCGAGAACACTGAATAGGCAATAAAGTGGTAGAAAAATATGCGTTTTCAATCCATCTTTTGCCAGAAACTTCCCTAGTTTCTTGTGAACACCTCATAGAGGCTTAACAACTAAAGGATATGGTATAGCAGTAAGCTTAAAGAAAGTGCGGGTTGGTTTTGAGGTAGGGTCATCTTTAAGCCAATACTTACTTGTGAGTCCGAAAGATTATTATTTAATCAGTGTTTTTTACCCCGCCCCTTTCAAAGCGATATATAATAGCGCATTATAGATACTACTGCTATACGTATCCTTGCTGGACTTTTGCTATCGAGCGACTAGTCTATTGAAAGTGCTCGGCATTTTTGAGACTTCGAGACAGCAAAGGCAAGTTAAGTAGGAAAAAGGACAACATCTCGAATAACCCACCATAGAGGATAAATATTCAAGACTTTGATGGACCGAAGCGCGACAAGTGCCACTGCTATGAAAGAGCCCAGCATGAAAGATCACAAACGACTTCTATTGATTGATGATGACCCTAACCTCATCTTGCTGGTGAAGGATTACTTAGAATTCCGGGGATATGAAGTCATCACCGCTGAAAATGGACGTGAAGCTCTGGAAATTTTAGAGCAAGATGTTCCAGACATGATCATCTGCGACGTGATGATGCCGGAAATGGACGGATATACTTTTGTGGAACAAGTCCGGCAAAACGAACGCACCAGCTGGATTCCGGTTCTTTTCCTTTCAGCCAAGGGACAAAGTGCAGACCGAGTTAAAGGTCTGAACAAAGGTGCTGATGTTTATATGGTCAAGCCCTTTGAACCAGAAGAACTCGTCGCCCAAGTTGAATCCTCACTGAAACAAACTATCCGTTGGAAAGAACACCAAGCAAAAGGAGGCGAAAACGGTTCCCGCATCCAAGTTCCCTTTGATGTGCAGTTAACCCCAACCGAACTGAAAGTAGTTCAGTTTGTTGCTAGAGGTTTAGCTAACCGTGAAATTGCTGAAGAACTAAACGTTAGTCAGCGTACAGTTGAAAGCCATGTGTCCAATATGTTGGGCAAAACCAATCTCCACAACCGCACTGAACTAGCGCGGTGGGCGATTGAAAATCAAATGGCATAGTGAATTTTAGATTTTAGTTAGATTTTGGATTTTGGATTATCAATCTAAAATCCAAAATCCGAAATCCAAAATTAATTACCAACCATCTTCTTCAGGGCTGGATTGGTGCAAAACTTCTAAATCCAGTTCATCCAGGTAAGTTAGGGCGCTTTCAATTTGGGAAACAGTACCTCGCAGTTCCAAATCGAAGTAGCTATATTGTGGCACGTTTGCGCTTACCTGAGCATCAGCAATAATGACTGTAATGCCATAGTGAGAAACCAGTCGTGAAATGACTGGTTCCTCATGTAACTCTTTAGGGATACGAACCTGGATGCGAGTTTGGGTGCGTCTATTATCTAAAATATCAGTATTAAATTTTACTTGTTTATTTGGAATTGCCATTGTAGCTTCCTATTCGACTTCTTGGATAAGGGTTTAGCTTTGCACGATTTCTTTTAACACTAGCGTCACTCATCCCATGCACGCAAGCGGTAGCAAATGATTCATAATTCATCATGAAGATTAGATGATATGAATTATGGATTTTCATAAACAAGTGCGATCGCATCTAATGCAATACGGTTCGGTTAAGGTTTTTTGATGAAAATTATAGAGCGCAAAGATGCGAGAAATTATTGTAGAGACGGCGATTCATCGCTTCTCTTGTCTTAACCAAATAGTATTAGTATCTAATAAATTATGTATTTATTAAAACAGAATTCAGCATTCTTCTTTAGAAACTTATAAGTTAAATTTTCTTAGAAGATAAATCAACGCCCTAAAAAATAATTCTCCAGTGAAGTCTTAGTTTGAGTGTCGCTTTTATTATTAACATTTAATGCTATTGGAATTTCGATCGTAAATTCCGTTCCATAAGTAAGTTCAGACTTTAGCTGGATATTTCCCTGATGTTTCTCAATAATTTGATGGCTAATTGCTAAACCTAGTCCCGTTCCTTTGTTGATAGGTTTAGTTGTAAAAAAAGGATCGAATATCTTGCTTTGAATCTCAGAATCTATTCCATCACCGTTATCTCTAAATGTAATTATGACTGTTTCTAATTTAGTTACTTCAGTTTGAATTACAATTTGCTTTTGGCTCTGATTATCTAGCTCTAGTAAAGCGTCAATGCTATTACTAAGGATATTCATGAATACTTGGTTTAGTTGTGCTGGATAACATTGAACTGGTGGGAGATTACCATATTTTTTAATCATCTCAATTTTTGGTTGTAGTCGATGATTTAAAAGTAATAAAGTACTTTCTATACCTTCATGAATATTAACAGCTTTTTTCTCTGACTGATCGAGTCGAGAAAAGTTTTTTAGGGACAGCACGATGTCACGAATCCGATCGGTTCCTATCCTCATGGATGAAAGAATTTTTGGTAAATCATCGATGATGAAATCAATATTAAAGTCGCCGAATTTTTCTTCAAACAAAGAATACGAATCTGGATGTTCTTGTTGATATAGTTGGATTAAATTTAAAAGACAGTTTACATGGTTATTAAGATGATTAAAATTCCCGTGAATAAAATTAACAGGATTATTAATTTCGTGCGCTAAACCTGCAACCATCCGACCCAAGCTAGACATTTTCTCTGTCTGGATCAATTGAACTTGGGTAGTTTGTAATTCTCGTAAGGTATTTTCTAACTGTTGTGCTTGAAGTTGGGCAGTAGCAGTTGCAGTAGTGAGTGCTTTGAGGTTATTGTAAGCTTTAGAATGATAACGAATGCGGGCAATTAACTCAACTGGATCGGGTAATTTGATTAGGTAGTCATTTGCACCCTCAGCAAAAGCTTCTGCTTTGAGCTTTGCTTCTTCTTTACTGGATAGCATGACGATCGGAATATCACGAGTTACTGGATGAGAGCGAAACCAACGCAGTAACATTAATCCATCGATATCTGGCATGATCATATCCAAAAAGATCGTCGTTGGTTCTATGGCGATCGCATCTTGAATAGCTTTAGCTGGATTACTTGTGTAGTGAAGAGAAATATCTGTTTCTGTCGCAACGATTCGACGGAAGGCTTCGCTGATAATTACCTGATCGTCAATTAGCAAAAGTCTGACTGTGGATATTTTAGCATCCAGAATAAATGGCACAGCTTGCGGGGTTTCTGGTTCACTCCACTTCGGTGATAATTTTTCTGTCTTTTGAGATATTTGTAAGAGTGCTGTTTCTTGCGGGTTCATTTAGCACCTCTAAATGGGTCTTTGTTTTCACGACTACAAACTAATAAATTAAATGTACTAATTTGCAATTGTCGCAATTATATCTCAGTAATTCAGGATTTTGAAATACTTCGTAAAGGTGTTTTAAGCATTTGCTTCAAAGCATATATTTTGACAAAAGTATAATAAAGTACTATTTATTTAAGTATTTTGCCGTAAATTTGATACAGGCTGATGCGATCGCCTCAACTGGCAAAACCTCCACCGCAGCTTTTAATTCTACGGCTACTTTCGGCATACCATAAACAACGCAAGTTTTGCGGTCTTGAGCAATAGTATGCCAACCTGCTTCGCGCAATTGTTTTAAGCCTTGAGCGCCATCTCCACCCATCCCCGTCAGCAACGCCCCAACCCCCTTTCCAGTCCAATTTTTAGCCACACTCTTGAAGAAAACATCGACTGATGGACGATAGGAAAAATTTAGTGGTTCTTTGTCATAGCCAAGGGTGAGATCGGGACGCATGACCAAATGATGGTTTGTGCTGGCAAGCAGAACTTTACCGGGGTGTGGTGTATTTCCTGCGATCGCAATTTGCACAGGCATAGAAATTTGCTCATTTAACCAGGTGGCAAAACCTTGGACAAATTGGGCATCTATATGCTGAACAACAACCACAGCTGCCGGAAAGTCTTGGGGAAATTGGGAGAGAATAGTTGTCAATGCTTGGGGGCCACCAGTGGAAGCCCCGATAACAATTAGGGATGGAAGTGATTTTGAGTAATGGACACGCCGATGTGAAGATTTGCCAATTAAGCGGGCGATCGCAGCAATTTTATTTAGTAGCCCATCATCAGCCAAGGCTGGCGTATTGATGGCATCCAAGGCTCCATAACCCATTGCTTCAAAAACCTTGGCTGCATAGCGATTAACGCTAGCTGTCACCATCACAATGGCGCAGGGAGATTGGCTCATGATGCGCCGTGTCGCTTCTACTCCATCCATGCTGGGCATTAGTACATCCATCAAAATCAGGTCGGGAGTATCAGCTGCACATTTGCTCACAGCTTCCGCACCATCGTAAGCAACCCACGCCAGCTTGTAATCTGGTATTTTTACCACAGCCCGCCGCAGTGCTTCTACAGCCATGAACATATCGTTAGCGATCGCAATTCTCACAAATTATGGCATTTTTCCAAAATAACGCTACAAATACAACAGATAAAAACCCAGATTAAATCTTACTTTCTTAATTACGAATTACGTTAGCGTAGCGTTAGCGAGTCCTCGAGCGTCATTACGAATTACGAATTATTATCAAGCTTCTCCAATTAAATCAATCACTGCCTTTAATAGAGTGTCATCATGAAAGCTACTCTTAGTTAAGTAGTAGTCTGCACCTGCTTCTAACCCTTGCAGTCGGTCTTCTTCTCGGTCTTTGTAAGAAACAATAATCACAGGTATTTGCTTCAACTTGGCATGAGTTTTTATCTGGCTGGTGAGTTCAAAGCCGTTCATCCGGGGCATATCAATATCTGTCACCACTAAGTCATAATCGCCGCTGCGGATTGCATTCCAACCATCAATGCCATTAACTGCTACTTCAGCTTTGTAACCGTTGTTTTCCAAAAGTTTGCGCTCCATTTCGCGCACAGTTATTGAATCATCTACTACTAATACTCGCTTGTAAGTTTTGGTAACTGCCTGATGAGCAGACTGATTTACCTGAGAAAGTTGTCCACTGGAAAACACCTTTGCAATGGAACGGACTAAATCTTCGACATCGACAATCAAGACTGGCGAACCATCATCCATCAGGGCGGCGGCGCTAATGTTGGGGACTTTACCAAGGCGAGGATCTAAAGGTCGGACAACCAAATTGCACTCACCGAGAAACCGATCTACAACTAATCCATAACGATTGAGGCGATCGCTAATTACAATAACTGATAACGATTCTACATTCACCGCAGGCGAGGCTAACTCTAAAACTTGACTTGCCATAATCAACTCCACAGGTTGATTATTCATCATGAAAAATGGACGATTTTCCGATACAGCAATCTTAGACTTGGATAATATCAACACCTGTTCAATGCGCGTTAGCCCAAAAGCATAGGGTTCGCCAGCAATTTCCACCAACAGGGTGCGAATCACAGATAGCGTCAGCGGTAACTGCAAGTAAAAGGTCATACCCCTTCCCAACACAGAAACCGCCCGCAACGTCCCGCTAACTTCCCGCACTGCGCTATGGGCTATATCTAAACCCACACCTCTACCCGAAATTTCGGTGACAGTTTGGGTTGTGGAGAAACCAGGCAAAAACAGGAATTCCATCAACTCAACTTCGGTAAGTTGAGCTGCCATTTCCGGGTTTGTCAGTTGTTTGCTGATGACTACTTGGCGCAAAAACTCGATATCGATTCCCCGTCCATCATCTGCAACGGTGATAAACAACATTCCGGCACGATGGGTAACTTCAATACGAATAATTCCTTCTTCTGGCTTTCCGGTTGCTAAACGTTCCTGGGGCGATTCAATGCCATGATCGATCGCATTCCGCAGGATATGAGTCAACGGAGCTTCCAGACGTTCTAGAATATCTCGATCTACCAAAGTAGATTTACCGACGATTTCCAGTTTCACCCGTTTACCCAATTGTCTTGCTAAGTCGCGCACCATCCGGGGAAATCCCTGTCCCCCATCAGCAAAGGAACACATTCGAGTAGCAATAACTTCTTGATATAGGCGCTGGGAAAGGTTAGCAGAACGCTGAGAAAATTGTTCTAGTTCGTTTTGGCGATCGCTCATCATCTGGTAACATTCGTTAGCTTTTTGATGAGTTGCACTCAAGGTTTCCTTAATTTGCCGATCCAGATGATAGTTGCCCAATAAATCCTGTAACTTCTCCAACAGGTTAGATAATTCCCCCTGATTCTTTCTCAGCTTCAGCAAAGAGTTAGCAAATGGTTCTAACAAGTTCGCCTCAACTAAAGACTCTCCTGCTAAACCCATCAAGCGATTGAGATTTTCAGTACTCATTCGCACCGCCCGATTTTGGGTAATCCCCAGTTCTTCTAATGGGGATGGGGAAATAAGGGTTGTCTGTTGGTTGTCTTCTAACTGCGCTGTTGTTACTAGGGGATGAATTTCTGTAGAGGTTGCCTCTGGAGTTAGGATATTAGCGATCGCCCTCACCAATGATTGAATGCCAACATCTTCTAACACCTGCAAATTTGGGTTGGCTGTAACCGTTTCCGCTATACGCAGGAGCATATCTACCCCTTGCAACAATACATCAATGCGATCGGCAGTTAAGGTAAATTTTCCCTCTTGAGCCGCCACAAAGCAGTCTTCCATGACATGGGCAAGGTTGACAGCCGGATCGATTTGGACAATTCGCGCAGCGCCTTTGATGCAATGGGCTGCCCGCATTAAAGCTGCCAGTTCTGGTTGGGGATCGGGCTTAGTTTCCAGTGCCAACAGGCAATCATTCAATACCACAACTTGGGCTTTTACTTCCATGTTGAATAAATCAAGCAAGGAAAGATTGCTGACATCAAATTCTTCTAACATTACTACACCTTCCTAGAACACCGATTCATTAATCCTGGAAGAACCTCTCCCCCAACCCCTCTCCTACGAAGCTATGGTGTACACAAGTCTCTTGATCTGCACCTTTGTTGCATCGCCCTGCACGTTTGTTGTATTGACTCGAACCTTTGTTGCATCGCCCTGCACGTTTGTTGTATCGACTTGCACCTTTGTTGCATCGCCCTGCACGTTTGTTGTATCGACTCGCACCTTTGTTGCATCGACCTACAAAAATTAACCCACCCTACGTTCTGCAGCAACTTTAAAAGATTTGTGTACACCACCGTAGCCTACGAGGAGAGGGGAGTTTAGCTCCCCCTTCCCTACAAGAGAAGGGGGTTGGGGGGTTAGGTCTTTGATTACAGCACCTTCCTAGCTAAGGTAGTGAATAACAATTCATCATCTAAATAACTGACACTGTGGGATCGCTCCATTTGCGATCCGCCAGGTTGCCAGTGAAATAATCCTTTTGTATAAGTTTGAGTCAGACTCTTAGGCGAATCTTGTAACTCATCCCGGTGAAATCGGTGTACTCCATAAAGTTCGTCTACACCAAACACCCAAGTTTTATCTGCTTTTTCCAGCACCACCATGCGCGAATACACCACTGAACTGAGCGTTTGTACTGCTGTATCGACAGTTTCCAGATTCAACAAATCGCTCAAAGAGATACACAATCGCAATTCGCCTCGGATACTTACCAATCCGCGCAAGATTTGGTTGCTGCGATGCGGTATGGTATGAACCACACTCGCAGGAGAAATTTCTTTGAAGATTTGGGCAGAAAGTGCCAGCCATTCCCGTTGCAGACGAAAAATCACAACCGTGATTTGAGTTGTGCGTAAAGCATGGGATATCTGAGAATTTTCATCAGTTCTAGATTTAGCCAGTAACTCAGTCCACTGATGGCGATAATCTTCAGGTATGGAGCGCTCTAGCAAATAGCGTCCAGCAGTAGAGTAAACGGGGCAATTGCGGCAATGGGTATAGGTGGCTAATTGGGGACAAGAGCGATCGCCCTCAATGCCGATAAAATTCCAACAACGTTCAATATTTAATGGCGTAGCGGGGTTCATAAGGGCTGCTCAAGAGAATTGGTGAATCAGGGGTATAACGTCTTCTGTTTTCACCTGAAAGCGGGCAATCTCTTGACGCAATCCCTGCGCCACTTGGTTAAGTTGGGCTATAGCATGATTAATTTCCCGCAAAGAATCCGTAGTTTGCACAGAGGTACTGCTCAACTGCACCATCGCCTCACTAATTTGTTGCGCTCCCACAGATTGGGTTTCCATACCCTGGTTGACAAACTCAAATCGCGGATTCAGGTCTTGCACTTGCTGGATAATTTGCCCAACCTGCGTACTAATACTGGCAACATCTTCTATATTCCGCCCTACTTCTGCGGCAAACTTGTCCATCTCCATCACACCTGTAGAGACTGACGATTGCATCTGCTTCACCATCTGCTCAATGTCGAGGGTAGCAACGGCGGTTTGATCTGCTAATCGGCGAATTTCTCTAGCAACGACAGCAAAGCCCAAGCCATACTCTCCAGCTTTTTCGGCTTCGATCGCCGCATTTAACGATAGCAGATTCGTTTGGTCTGCCACCTTGGTAATTGTGACGACGATAGTATTAATGCTATTTGCCTTTTCGCTAATTACTCCCAATCGGGCAGCGATCGCATTTGTGGCTTCTGCTAACTGCCGCATAGTGATTTCCATCCGCACTATGTCTTTTTGACTATCATTCGCTGCTGTCGTTGTGATTTGTGAAATGGCCGCAACTTGTTCCATTGCACTTACTAATTCCCTAGAAGTAGCGGAAATTTCTTTAGTAGCGGCAGCTACCTCATTAGTAGAAGCAACTTGCTCGGTAAGCGTCCCTTCTAATTGTTTACCCGAAACTGCTATTTGAGTAGCTGAGGTAGTCACTTGGATACCTGAATGCTGTACCTGACGAATCAGAGTGTTGAGATTCTGAGTCATCCTTTGGAAAGCAGTTAAGAGTCTATTCATTTCATCTTTGCTGTTGGAATCAGCCATGACCTGAGTTGTTAAGTTCCCCGTGGAAATTTGCTCTGCAACCCTAACAACACCAAGAATCTGAAATGCAATTTGTCGAGCGATTATAAACCCAAAAATAATCGCAGTTATGGGGCCAATTGCAATTCCGATTGAAATCCAGAAAATGCTGCGAGCCACATTTTGTTCGACTTCTTTTTGTGTATCTGCTATATAACCTTCATTAAGTTTTAAAAGTTTGCTTGCTTGATCGTCAGTTATTTTAAATAAAGGTTCTTCCTTATTTGCTCCCTCGGAATCCATGCGATTACGTAATTGAATCGCTGTTTGAATAGTGTTAGAATCAGAAGTTTTTTCTTTTCCTTGACGCATGAATTCAATCTGTTTTTTCCAAGGATTGCGAACACCAAGTTGAGTGAACTGTTGTTCAATATCTAACAATTTCTCATGAGCTTCCTTCCAGGCATCTAGTTGTTCTTTAAGTAAGGCATACTCTTTTTTTTCTTGCTCGCTTAATGGCGTTGCTTCGTACTGTTTAATACCTTCATTAATCTGTTTCCAAGCATCCTGGATTTGAGTTATTGCACCTTGTCTTTCACTAACAGTGACTTCAGGATCGAATAGTAACCGTTCTGCCGATTGGATTTGTGTCTGACCTTCGTTAATTTTCCATATCCCGGACACACTGGGGATATTATCAGTCGCTAGTATATTAATGTACTGATTTAACTCGTTGGTGGTGAACCATCCCAGCAAGGCCATCGTGAGTACAATCAGTCCCATGAATAAAAATGAACCGATCAACCGTGTTTGCAAGGTCATGTTCTTGAACATTGGATATCCTATTGTTCCTCTGCTGCTGTAAAACGCATTCAGTTCTTAAAATTCCCAAATCACAAACAAGATGAACAGTCTGTATTTTTATTTTTAAACAAATTATTAAGTAGCTAGCCTTAGTTCAGAGACTAGCTTTTTTTTCTAATGTGAAAGTGTTGAGTGCTGAGTAAGAAGTTTGAGTATCTGAGGTGGATGAATCCCAATACTGCGTAGATTTTGAATATAGCGGTTCTTAGTTGAGTCCAATACAGACTTAACCCCCAGCCCCTTCCCTACAAAGCTACGGTGTACACACAAGTCTCTTGATCTGCACCTTTGATGCATCGCCCTGCACGTTTGTTGTATCGACTCGCACCTTTGATGCATCGCCCTGCACCTTTGTTGTATTGACTCGCACGTTTGTTGCATCGACCTGCACGTTTGTTGTATCGACTCGCACCTTTGTTCGACCTACAAAAATTAACCCACCCTACTGGCGTGGCAAGCTTAAAATGTTGCAATAAATTTTCTTGTGGGGTGGACATCTTGTCCGCCCCGGACGGGCGAGACGCCCATCCCACAAGAGTTAGATAATGCACTATTTTAGTCTTGCCACGGCACTACGTTCCGCAGCAACTTTAAAAGACTTGTGTGTACACCGTAGTCTAAAAGGAGAGAGGTCAAAGTCTATTGCATACAAACGAGAACCGCTATATTCATAGGTTGGGTTTCATTCCTCAACCCAACCTACACATTTCTAGTCCTAAAAACGTAATTACGAACTTGTACTGAGCGTAGCCGTTGGCGCAGCCTCTCGTAGAGAAGTATTACGAATTATTTAATCGGTGAATTCGTTGCCAAAGAAGATTAGCACTATCCGCATTTCCTTGATGTTCTTTGAGTAATGCCAGATGAGTCAGCGCCTCTTGGTGAGTCGGTTGTAAATAAATTGCTTTTTGAAAAGATTGTGCCGCCCGCTCATTTTGTGCCATCGCTTGCTGCACCTGACCTAGTAAAAGATATGCTTCAGTACTTGCCTGATTTCGGTTGAGATAGTCGTTGCATAGTTTAACCGCCTCATCCAATCGACCTTCATCGGCTAAAGCTCTAGCTGTTTCTAACAAATTTACTTTTAGTTCTATTGGCAATATGGGGTTCTGGGGAGCAACATTTAATCTCTCTTGGGTGACAATTTTTTTGGATAGCTGTCGCTTGTTGGCAACATCTATATTTTTGTCTGTAAAGCCTTGTCTCTGAATATTTGGATGATGATTTTTGCGAACATTTTCACCCCCAGTGGACTTTCGATGAGCAACTACTGAATCTTGACGAACTGAGATCAATTGAGTTTTAAACAATAACCAAGTTTCAGCGTGTCCAACAAATAGTAAGCCTTCTGTCTTTAGCAATCTTTCTAAGACTTGAATGGTGCGCTCTTTTGTTGTCACATCGAAGTAAATCAACAGGTTACGGCAAAAGACTACATCATAAAGCAGCGTGTCAGCAAGAAAAGCTGGATCTGCCAAGTTGTCATTAATAAAATTCACCATACATTTCACCTGTTCGCACAGGTGATATCCTGCCTCAGTTGCCTGAAAATAGCGCTCTTGAAACGATTGACTATTGCCGCGAAACGAGTATTGATTGTAGATTGCTCGTTGGGCTTTTGACAGGCACTTGTTGCTAACATCAACAGCATCAATGTGAATGTTTGTCGGATTTAATCCTGCTTCCAAAAGAGCGATCGCAATAGAATATGGTTCTTCACCGGTTGCACAGGGTACACTCAAAACCCGCAGTACGCCTTGGGGATTTTTTGGCAACCATTCAGATAATACGTAATGCTTCAGAAGTGCAAAAGACTCTGGTTCTCGGAAAAACCAAGTTTCTGGAACAATCACGGTGTCAATCAGTGCTTCCCATTCCTGCGTAGATACCTGTAACTTCCCCAGATAGTGAGCAATATCCGTGATGCCGCAATCTGCCATACGTTGATAAATTGCACTTGCGATCGCATCAGCACCAATAGAATTTGCATCTAAACCAATCTTGCTTTTTAGTAAAGCTTCAATAACAGATTGTGCCATTTATAGAATCTTCAGACCAATCTAAAATCTAGTATTGTGATGACTTTCTGGCAAGAGATTGACTTGCTGCGCTTCTGACAACAAGTACTCAATGCGAAGACACTGAATCATCCCTTGGTCATCAACAATCATTTTGCCCAAATATGGCGCTGTATCTATCTGAATATTGGGATCAACAAATTTAGACTGAGACTGGTGTAATGTTTCTACAACTTGTTCTGTCATCAAACCCAAAATATAAGGAGCCTTAAGTTCTGTATTATTACTCCCCCAATAATTGACTAGTATAATCCTAGTACTCAAGTATTCAGTGGAGGCTTTACCACGCATCAACTGACATAAATCGATTACTGGTACAATGCGTCCCCGATAATTAAAAACACCAGCGATATGCTCAGGCTGCTGGGGCAAAGTTTTGAGTACAACAAGTGGTATTACTTCTATAACCTGTCGGCTTTCTATGGCATATCGCTCATTCCCGATGTTGAGAAGTAACATTAGCATTAACTTACATCTCCAGTGCTAACTTTGATATTCCTTGTAGGCTATACAAGATGCCATCCTACGGTGATGAGAAATTTATTGCAGGCATATTCTAAAAACTATATGCTACTTTGTCAGAGTTTTAGGGAATTCTATTACTAGAACCTTAGATATAAATAAAAGTTAATTATTTAGGATATTTACTTCTGTGTAATGACCTATTCTATAAATCCCCATTGTCCAAAACCTGTTGACACGTAACGTCATGAGATAACACGACCTAATTTCTTCTTTTAGTCCAGCAATACAGGGATTAGAGGGCATTAGATATCGTTTGCGCGGTGCTTCTACAAAATAAAAAGTGGATACTCTTTTAGAAGCATTTCAATATGGGCACTATTTTCAGGATATCATGGTCAAAAAAACAGATGCGAAAGGAGTGAGATTATGCGCGAATCAGTCATTTATCAACAAATCCTAGAAGAAGGCGAAGCCAAAGGTAAAGCAGAAGGCAAAGCAGAAGGTAAAGCAGAAACAACAAGAAAATTGGCTTTAAATTTGTCGCGAATTGGAATGAGTTTAGAACAAATTGCTCAAGTTACTGAATTATCTATTGAGCAAATTCAAGTTTTACAAAAGGAGATTCAAAATTATTAATTTTAACTAATCGTTTTATAAAATACGCTACTTTGCAAGCGAAACCCGCATTCGCGGGTTTCAAAGTTTTTATTAGTCCACTAAGACTGACTTAGTTTGTGTAAACGCGATTTTTTATCGCCTTATTTAATCAAACTAAAACTCAGCACTTTGCGGTGTACGCGGGAAGGGAATCACATCACGAATATTTCCCATACCAGTTATAAATTGCACGAGTCGTTCAAAACCTAGTCCAAAACCAGCGTGTGGAACAGTACCGTAACGACGCAAATCCAGATACCACCACAAGTCTTCTGGGTTTAACCCTTGCGCTATTACTCGGCGTTCTAATACTTCTAAACGTTCTTCGCGCTGGGAACCGCCGACAATTTCGCCAATTTTCGGTGCGAGAATATCCATTGCGCGGACGGTTTTTTCATCGTCGTTCAACCGCATATAAAATGCTTTGATTTGCGCTGGATAATCTGTAACAATTACTGGCTTTTTAAACTGTTGTTCAGCTAGATAGCGTTCGTGTTCTGATTGTAAATCTAAACCCCAACTCACAGGATATTCAAATTTAACATCAGCTTTTTCTAAAAGTTTGATGGCTTCTGTATAAGTTAACCGTTCAAACTGATTATTAACAATATTTTCGGCTGTTGACAACACAGATTTATCAATACGTTCATTGAAAAATTCCATATCTTCTGGGCAAGTTTCCAACACATATTTAAAAATGTGCTTGAGAAACGCCTCAGCTAAATCCATATCGCCTTCTAAGTCACAAAAAGCCATTTCTGGCTCAACCATCCAAAATTCTGCTAGGTGGCGCGAGGTGTTGGAATTTTCTGCACGGAAGGTAGGGCCAAAGGTGTAGACGTTACTAAACGCCATCGCCATCACTTCCGCTTCTAACTGGCCGCTAACTGTTAAATATGTGGGTTTCGCAAAAAAGTCTTGGCTGTAATCTACTGCTTGGTTTTCTGTGCGCGGAATATTCTTTAAATCTAAACTGGTAACGCTAAACAGTTCACCAGCGCCTTCGCAATCGCTAGCAGTGATGATCGGTGTGTGTACCCACAAAAATCCTCTTTCTTGGAAAAATTGGTGAATTGCTGTCGAACAAGCATTTCTGACGCGGAAAACTGCACCAAAAGAATTAGTCCGCGATCGCAAATGTCCAATGGTTCGTAGAAACTCAAAGGAATGGCGTTTCTTTTGCAGGGGATATGTATCGGGATCAGCTTCGCCGTAAACTTTCACAGACTCGGCTTTCAATTCAATTCGCTGTCCTTTACCAAGGGAAGCCACTAGTACCCCTGTCGCTTCCACAGCCGCACCCGTATTCAATTTTTTCAATATAGCTTCATAATCTGGCAAATCCTGATTGATGACGACTTGCAAATTCGCTAGTGATGAGCCGTCATTGACTTCAATAAAAGCAAACCCTTTGGACTCGCGCTTCGTCCGCACCCAGCCTTGCACTTGGATGGACTCATCAGGTTGGCCACTTCGCAATATTTCTGCAATCCGTCGATTTGCCATATCTTACAACTTATATTTCGTCAACTTAGTAAGTAAAAATATTAAATAATCTTAACCATTTTACCCAATCCAAAATCTAAAATCCAAAATTGGATTTATCCAGCATAAGACTTTAATATCCAGCCTATGATAACGCCCATTCCACCAAAGCGGACGACTTGCCAGAAAGGTTTCTTTAAGCTACGCCAAGAAAATAACTGGCTTTCTAAGTTTAGTTCTAGCCTTTCCAACTGCTGTTGAATGTGCCGTAACTCTGCTTTGATTTCTGCTGTCTGAGATTTATTGTGCTTTAGTTGATCCTGACGCTGTTGCCATTGTGCCTGTTGTTGGCGATCGCGTTGCACTTGATCGTAACGTTCTTTTAAGGATAAGAGCGATCGCTCTACTTCCTCTAGTTCTTGTTCAAAATCTGGTTCGGGATTTTCTGCTGACGGCTGTGATTTTTTTGGCGGCTTCATTTACAAGTAGTAAAGTAGAAGTAAATGCAAATGTGCCAATAGTTATGTCCCAATCTATGCAGCTGCCGAAAACCAGTCAACTGAATGAACTTAGTACTCTGGAACTAGCTCAAGCCCTGATGGAAAGACTGAGCATTTCCCCTAACGATTGGCATCGCCTCAAGTCTAACCGCAATTCCCGCGCTAATGAACAAGTGGCAGCAGCGATTGTGTATCTTTTAAAGAATCAGCCACAAGAAGCTCAAGCGAGATTAGAACAGGCAATTGGTTGGTTAGATCGCTCTATTTCTGCCCCTCCCTGTCCAACTCACGGAAAAAGTTAGAAGTTAGGAGTTAAAAGTTTTAAATTCCTAACTCTTAACTCCTAACTTCTAACTACCCTACCGTCGCAGAGATAATCCTCGGCGATTTTCCATTTGTTTACAAAGCCTCAATTCTGTGCCTTTGCGGTTCCACTCTACCTGATCAAAAATTTGATGTAGAAGACATAAACCACGACCATTTTCTGACTCATCCGGTGGAAGATAGTCTGTTGGTTCTTCATTACTAGTAGATGAAGGAGTAAAGCCACTACCTTGGTCTGATATTATCCACCAATATTGATTATCTATTACGGAAAAACGAACTACAACTGTTTTACTCGGATCGAGATTATTACCATGTTTGGCTGCGTTGACTAGGGCTTCTTGAAGTCCCAGCCGCAGTTCTGCTTGTAATCTTGCTGGAATTTCTGCCAACAATAAGTCTAATATGGGACAAAGGTAGAGGGTTGAGGCAAAACTAATAGTGCCCCAATAACGTCCAACTGGACGGAGTGAAATAGTAATCACAAGAGAAACCCCATAGCTTTCAGTTAGCTAGACATCAGTTTGCTATTACAGTCACCCTGATAAAACTTGAGGTGGTCATGCTGCCTTCAAACTTGCGTCTTTAAAACTAAATTTTGAAAATGCTAGGGAGCATTTGCTCTATAACTATGAATTGGGATTGTTTAAATATATATCGGCTGAAATAAGTTCGATCCTTATGTCAGCAAATTAAGAATATGCTGTTAACTGGGCAGAGTATTCGCATACTCTAGCTAGTTGCCGATTTATAATTCACACAATCTTCTTCATATTTTTAAGAACCCATGCAACTTGAATTTATTTAAACAAAATGAATTTTTATTTTTGCCTTAATTCAATTTTAGCATCTTTAGTATGCACTAGACTAAAAATTTCAAATTTCAGTTTTTTTGAAGGAATTACTATCCTTGTCCAAATGTGATAGCACAAGAAAGGCGGCAGCTTCAACATGAGCCGTTTGAGGAAAAAAATCAGCAGGTTGTACCCGTGAGATGGTATATTGTCCATCTTGACAAAGCAATTTCAGGTCGCGGGCGAGGGTAGCTACTTTACAGCTGACGTAAACGATCCGAGATGGTTTCAATTGCCGTAAAGTATCTATGACTGCGCGATCGCACCCCTTACGTGGCGGATCGAGTATTACAACTTCTGGTATTGTGCCCATTTTGGGAAGCAATTTCTCTACTGCCCCGACTTGGAATGTCACATTATCAATTCCGTTGCGGTGGGCATTCAAAATAGCTTGTTCTACTGCTGCTGGTTGCACTTCTAATCCTGTAGCAATACGTACTTTTTTGGCGAGGGGTAAAGTTAAAGTCCCAATACCACAGTAGGCATCAACTAGGAACTCATGCCCTTGAAGATTGAGTTCTGATTGAATTACCTGTAATAGTGCCTCTGCTGTTTCGGTATACACTTGGAAAAATGTATCTGGGCGTACTTGAAATTCCAGTCCAGCAAAATTTTCACGCAGGTGTGGGACTCCAGCGATGCAACGGGTTTCTGATCCAAAGATAGCATTTGTGCGATCGCTATTGCGATTGAGCGATACTCCCACTAACTGCGGATAGCGCTTTAACCATTCCTGCGCTTGGGTTTCAATTCCTGATAAATTCCAGTCCTTTACTACCAAAGTCAGCAGCATTTCTCCAGTGTGTCGGCCAATGCGTAAACCGAGATGGCGAATTTTTCCTTGGTGGCGGTGTTCGTCGTAAATTGGCCAACCTTGCTGTTGAATATCCTGCTTAACTTCGGCAAGTAAGGGATTTAATCGCGCATCTTGGACTGGACATTGATTTAAATTAATTAATTGGTGACTACCTTTTTGATAATAACCAGCTTGTACCTGTCCTGTTGCTGATGTGCCTAGAGGATATGTAGATTTGTTACGGTAGCCCAAAGCAGAAGGGGCAGCGAGTACCGGATCTACTGGTGGTTGGATAAAACTGCCAATGCGCTCCAAAGCTTGGATAACTTGATTTTGCTTGGCTACTAGCTGGTAATCATAATTAATATGCTGCCACTGGCAACCACCGCACTTATCCGCCACAATACAACTGGGTCGAATCCGGTGAGGGGATGGTTCCAATAGCTGTTGGAGCTTACCGTGGCCATATTTGGGTTTAACATGAACCAAGCGGACAAGGGCGCGATCGCCTGGGACAGTATCTGGGACAAACACTACACGTTCATCAGCGCGTCCCACACCATCGCCTGTATCACTCAGATTAGCGATGGTTACTTCAATTAATTCACCCTGTTGCCAAATTATTTTAGTCATTAGTCATTAGTCATTAGTCATTGGTCTTTGGGATTAGGGGAGAGGTAATAGGTGACAGGTGACAGGGAATAATCCATGCCCTGTAACCTGTCACCTATTCCTTTCTTCACTCCCTACTCTCCTTAAATAGATAAATTCAATATATAAGTAGCTCCTATCCCTTCACTTGTGTACCTCCAACTCGCTAAACTAACAGATAATATTTCAGGTGATTTCAATCATCATGACTGTAATTAGCCAAGTTATTCTCAAAGCCGACGACGAACTGCGTTATCCCAGCAGTGGCGAACTTAAAAATATCAAAGACTTTTTGCAAACCGGCGTACAACGGACGCGGATTGCGGCTACCTTAGCCGAAAACGAAAAAAAGATAGTTCAAGAAGCAACCAAACAACTTTGGCAGAAGCGTCCTGACTTTATCTCCCCCGGAGGTAATGCTTACGGAGAACGCCAACGCTCTCTATGTATCCGCGATTTTGGCTGGTACTTGCGTCTAATTACTTATGGTGTGCTTGCCGGCGACAAAGAGCCAATTGAAAAAATTGGTTTGATTGGTGTCCGGGAAATGTACAACTCATTGGGCGTTCCCGTGCCTGGAATGGTAGAAGCGATCAATTCCCTCAAAACAGCCTCCCTTGGCTTACTGAGTGCAGAAGACGCTGCCGAAGCAGCACCCTACTTTGATTACATCATTCAAGCGATGTCTTAATACAAAGTGTGTGCTGGTTTTAGGAGTATACTTCCGGTCTACTAGAGTGAGTGCAATAAGCGCTCGATAGGCATAAGATACCCAATTTGATCGTACCTTCCCCACATTTGGTAGTGGCTATGGCTAAATCTCTGTCAAGTTACTAACCAGTTGTGGGGAAATTTATTTAAGTATAACTATGGAGTTTCTCAAAGGATGAAGGATATACGGACATAAAAAACCGACAGTCCTTGATTAAGGCTGTCGGCAATTAAGTGTGTTCCCTATTAATGACTCGGCTAGAGTTCAGTTGTCATTAATTATGCCTAGTTAGCGATCGCTGGGAGACGATCCTAATCATCGATATGTGTGATTCTCGTCACTTGATTGTTACATCTAAACTGCATATACCCGAATAATCTCTGAGTGAGACTAGACTCACGTAAGTAAAGGAGCTAGAAATTTCACCAATATTAAAAAATCAAGTTATCTTTAAAGACTAAAGCATTTGGTGTGCTAATGATCTTCATCTTGTCTATTTCATGGTCGGAATAATCCTGTTGAGTGCATTCTGGGTTGTACTACCCTTCGATCCAAGAAACAAGTTTGCTTGTAATAAAGGCTGCACAGGCATCTACTGCCAATATTTATCAAGATGGAAATACATGGTATTTAGTTAAAGTTTAATTGAAGAGCGATCGCGCTTCAATCTACAGGAAAGTAAAAGTGCGTAGCTTGCCGCCGTAGGCATCGTGTTTTACAACATAAATTAATTAGGATCCCAAAATAGTTTTAACGCCATTAACCAATTCAGCTACTAATTGAAATGATCCGGTGGTTGCAGCAATTGTATTAAGCATTGCTCCTTACGTATTTTTGCAGTTGCCTTAATTGAGTAAATCACAATAGCGCGATAAGCTAGAGTTAGCAGCAGAAGTGATTCACAACTGGCAAAAAACCTAGCTTGGGATAACGATGACAACAGAACAAAAGCACAGCAATTATTTATCAGAAGCCGAAAGCCGTTTGCGTCAACTTTCTCTTAAGAAGTTGCGAGTAGCAGTTGCAATTCTTGCTTATCTACAAAAAATAGAAGAAAACGAAGCTACTGAAAAAATATTATTAAATATTCCTGATTTTGCCAAATTTTTGCGCGAAATTGAACAAAATGAAGACAAATTAGAAAATACTGCCTCAAATCAAATTGCCTCAGATGAAGAAGTATGGCAGGCTTACTTAGCAGTTGAAAAAAAATGGGAAGAGGTATTTATTCAGCTTGCATACTCCTAAATTTCTCACTATTCCTCAAGTCTTAGATATTCACCAACGCCAAATTAAAAGATTTGGTGGAACATCAGGTGTTAGAGACGAAGGTTTGCTAGATTCAGCATTGGCACAACCTCAAGCTACTTTTGGCGGTGAACTTCTCCATCCAACAATTCACGAGCAAGCAGCAGCGTACCTTTACCATTTAGCAATGAACCATCCGTTTATTGATGGCAATAAGCGTACCGCTTTCGCTGTTATGCTTACTTTTTTGAACTTAAATGGCTAGACTCTCAACCTATCTCAAGAGCAAGCTTACAACTTGGTAATTCAAGTAGTTCAGAAAGAAATATCCAAAGAAGAATTATCTGCATTTCTGAAACTGCACTTACAGGGCAAGTAAATCGATAGAATAATGCTCTGTCCCCCCAGAGTGCATTACTTCCATGACTGCAACCTCAAAACCAGCCTTTTCCCCCCAAGAAATTGCGGCTGTTGGTCTTAAACCAGAAGAATACGCAGAAATTGTCCGTCGGCTAGGCCGTCATCCCAACAAAGCTGAACTGGGAATGTTTGGCGTCATGTGGTCTGAGCATTGCTGTTATAAAAATTCTCGACCTCTACTCAAACAATTTCCCACCGATGGTCCCCGCATCCTGGTGGGGCCTGGTGAAAATGCTGGTGTTGTAGACTTGGGTGACGGACTCCAACTAGCTTTTAAGATTGAATCTCACAACCATCCCTCAGCAGTTGAACCCTTTCAAGGAGCTGCAACGGGAGTCGGAGGTATTCTCAGAGATATTTTTACAATGGGTGCGCGTCCCATTGCCCTATTAAACTCGTTACGCTTTGGTTCCTTAGAAGATGCCAAAACCCAACGGCTATTCACTGGTGTGGTGGCAGGAATCTCTCATTATGGTAACTGTGTGGGAGTACCCACCGTTGGCGGCGAAGTTTACTTTGACTCTGCTTACTCTGGTAATCCTTTGGTGAACGTTATGGCACTAGGGTTGATGGAAACAGCAGAAATCGTCAAATCTGGAGCATCTGGCTTAGGCAACCCCGTGCTGTATGTTGGTTCCACCACTGGGCGCGACGGTATGGGAGGCGCGAGTTTTGCTAGTGCAGAATTGAGCGATCAATCCATAGACGATCGCCCTGCTGTACAAGTGGGCGATCCATTTTTGGAAAAGTCGTTAATTGAAGCTTGTCTGGAGGCGTTTAAGACGGGTGCAGTTGTCGCCGCCCAAGATATGGGAGCTGCGGGAATCACCTGTTCTACATCAGAGATGGCGGCAAAAGGCGGTGTGGGAATTGAACTAGATTTAGATAAAATTCCCGTCAGAGAAACGGGGATGGTTCCTTATGAATATTTGCTTTCGGAATCTCAAGAACGAATGCTGTTCGTTGCACACAAGGGACGTGAGCAAGAATTAATCGACATTTTCCACCGCTGGGGACTTCAAGCCGTTGTCGCAGGGACAGTCATTGCTGAACCAATTGTGCGAATTCTCTTTCAGGGTGAAGTAGCAGCAGAAATTCCTGCTGAGGCTTTGGCGGAGAATACCCCACTATATAACCGAGAGTTATTGGCAGAAGCGCCAGAATATGCCCGTCAAGCTTGGGAATGGACTGCTGATTCCCTACCTCTTTCCACAACTGCTGGAATAGAACTTCCAGGAGGACTGCAAAGTTGGAATGATATTCTCTTAACTTTGCTCGATACACCCACGATCGCATCTAAAAATTGGGTATATCGTCAATATGACCATCAAGTACAAAATAATACGGTAACACTGCCAGGTGGTGCAGATGCGGCTGTTATCCGTTTACGCCCCCTAGAAGAAATCCCCAATCTCAAATCCCCAATCCAAAATCTAAAATCAGGAGTGGCCGCGACGGTAGATTGCAATCCTCGTTATGTTTATCTTGACCCTTACGAAGGAGCTAAGGCAGTGGTGGCAGAAGCAGCCCGTAATCTTAGCTGTGTGGGTGCTGAACCTCTGGCAGTGACGGATAATCTGAATTTTGGCTCTCCAGAAAAACCCATTGGTTACTGGCAATTGGCAGAAGCTTGTCGTGGTTTGGCGGAAGGTTGCCGAGAATTGGCGACACCAGTCACGGGCGGTAATGTCTCTTTGTACAATGAAACTCTTGATTCTCAAGGTATCCCACAACTCATTTATCCCACTCCTGTTGTCGGTATGGTGGGCTTAATTCCTGATATAACCAAAATTTGTGGTCAAGGTTGGCAAGCAGCTGGCGATGTGATTTATCTTCTCGGATTGCCTTTAGCATCCCAAATCAGTTTGGGAGCATCTGAATATTTAGCCACTATCCACGATACTGTCGCCGGAAAACCACCACGGGTAGATTTTGACTTGGAACGCCGCGTCCAGAAAGTTTGCCGTGAAGGAATTCGTAATGGTTGGGTACGTTCAGCCCACGATTCTGCTGAGGGAGGAGTGGCGATCGCACTAGCCGAATCTTGTCTTGCTGGTAATCTTGGTGCCGAAATCAATTTGGAAATAGCAGCAACACAGTTAAACCGCTTAGACGAGATGTTGTTTGCCGAAGGTGGTGCCAGAATTTTAGTTTCTGTAGCATCAGCACAACAAGGAATTTGGGAATCATATTTACAGGAACATCTAGGCCAAGATTGGCAAAAACTGGGTACGGTTGGAAGTTTTGAGAAGGGTTTGGGGGTTTTCACCACTGATAACCAAACCTTAATCAAAGTTAGTATCGAAGATATGAACGATCGCTACTTCCATGCGATCGCTAAACGTCTCGCCATCCATACCACTACCCCTGAAGAAGTTAGGAGTTAGGAATAAAAAGCATAACTCCTAATTCCTCACTCTTTTATTAGCGTCTCTGAGCAAAATTACGGTACTGTTTTAATGGATGGTTAAAGATTTGTTAAGAAATCCTCAACCATTTATATAATCCCAGTAACTTGACTACCGATTTTAGATTTTGAATTTTAGATTTTGGATTAGGGGCGTTGCTTCTAGTTCATATCTTGCTCTTACTGGGCAAAAAATCTAAAATCGCCATTCTCAAATCCCAAACCGCATCCTTATTACGGTGCGATCAATCCAAAATCAAAATCGTCAATCGTTCGACTGAGCGTAGCCGAAGTCTCAAATCCAAAATTGATTGACCCCCCCCACCAGGAGCAAAGCTAGCATGATTTCTATTCATTCTGTCACTTCGGATGAATACCCCGACCCAACTAACAACCCAATCAATAGTCATGAAAATCAGCCTGACAAGCCCGAAGAAGCTTGTGGTGTTTTTGGCATCTACGCCCCAGGAGAAAACGTTGCTAAACTGACCTACTTTGGATTGTATGCCCTCCAGCATCGGGGTCAAGAATCAGCTGGTATTGCTACTTTTGAGGGGACAAAGGTACATCTCCACAAAGACATGGGCTTGGTGTCTCAAGTCTTCAATGAATCTGTCTTGGATCAATTGCTCGGTAGCCTTGCTGTTGGTCATACTCGTTATTCGACTACAGGTTCTAGTCGCAGAGTTAATGCCCAACCCGCAGTACTAGAAACCCGTTTAGGTTCCTTAGCACTTGCACACAATGGTAATTTAGTCAATACTGTGCAACTACGTCAAGAGTTGCTTGAGAATAAATGTAACTTAGTCACAACAACAGACTCAGAAATGATCGCTTTTGCGATCGCAGAAGCTATAGATACGGGCGCTGATTGGCTAGAAGGTGCAATTAAGGCATTTCACCGTTGCCAAGGAGCCTTTAGTTTAGTTATTGGCACTCCCGTCGGCGTTATGGGTGTCCGTGACCCTAATGGAATCCGCCCCTTAGTAATCGGCACTTTGGCTGGTAATCCAGTCCGTTATGTTTTGGCTTCTGAGACTTGTGGTTTAGACATTATTGGAGCCGAATACCTGCGAGACGTAGAACCAGGTGAATTAGTTTGGATTACTGAAGAAGGTTTAGCTTCTTATCATTGGAGTAAACAGTCCGAGCGGAAATTGTGTATCTTTGAAATGATTTACTTTGCCCGCCCTGATAGCGTCATGCATAACGAGAGTTTGTACAGCTATCGAATGCGATTAGGACACCAGCTAGCTAAAGAATCTTTTGTAGATGCCGATATTGTCTTTGGTGTTCCTGATTCTGGTATACCTGCTGCTATTGGATTTTCCCAAGCGTCTGGTGTCGCTTACGGCGAAGGACTGATTAAAAATCGCTATGTTGGGCGAACCTTCATTCAACCAACCCAAACCATGCGCGAATCGGGTCTGCGGATGAAACTCAACCCCCTCAAAGATGTGCTGGTAGGTAAACGAGTAATTATTGTAGACGACTCGATTGTACGGGGTACTACCAGTCGTAAACTAGTCAAAACCTTACGTGAAGCAGGTGCAGTAGAGGTACATATGCGAATTTCGTCTCCCCCTGTAACTCATCCCTGCTTCTATGGTATCGATACCGATTCTCAGGATCAGCTAATTGCTGCTACCAAGTCAGTAGCAGAAATTGCCAAGCAACTGGAAGTAGACAGCCTTGCCTATCTGAGTTGGGAGGGAATGCTAGAAGCGACACGAGAAGACACTAATAGTTTTTGTTCTGCCTGTTTCACAGGGGATTATCCTGTGGTGATTCCTGAGCAAGTGAAACGTTCTAAGCTGATCTTAGAAAAGGTAGTGGTATAGGGATTTGGGGCATTAGGGACATGAGTTGCAATACCCAGTCCCCAATCCCCAGTCCCTAATCCCCAGACTTAATCTGGGGATGATTCTGATTTTTCTGGCTTGAGTAAGGGGAAAGCGATCGCATCCCGAATACTGGCACAATCGGTTAATAACATCACCAAGCGATCGATCCCAATCCCTAAACCACCTGTAGGTGGCATACCATATTCCAAAGCGGTGAGAAAGTCTTCATCTACACCCTGGGCTTCTAAGTCACCAGCAGCTTTCCGCGCCGCCTGTGCTTCTAAACGTTCTCTTTGATCGATGGGATCGGTAAGTTCTGAGAAGCTATTCCCAGTTTCTCGCCCGACTATAAATAACTCAAATCGTTCTACCAAACCAGGCACAGAACGGTGAGGTTTTGCTAGGGGCGAAATTTCTACAGGGTAATCAATTACAAAGGTAGGTTGAATTAAATTGGCTTCTACTTTCTCTTCAAAGGCTAAATTTAATAATTTACCAATTGATTGGGCTTCATTTATACCAGGAATACCAGCATTTTTACTTGCTGTTTTTGCTTCTTCCAAACTTTGGAACGAGTTAAAATCTAAGCCCGTAAATTCTTTAACTAAATCGTGCATTGTCACCCGCCGCCAAGGTGGTGTTAAATTTATAGGTTCCCCTTGGTAGGTGATTTCCAATGTGCCGAGTACATCTTGGGCGACAGTAGTAATAATCCCTTCAGTCAACGCCATCATATCGTTGTAGTCGGCGTAGGCTTGGTAAACTTCAATCGTCGTAAATTCGGGATTATGTCGAGTCGAAATTCCCTCATTGCGGAAAACCCGCCCCAATTCAAACACCTTTTCAAAACCACCCACAATCAACCGCTTGAGATGGAGTTCTGTGGCAATTCGCAGATACAACTCCATTTCTAAAGTGTTGTGGTAGGTGATAAATGGACGCGCATCTGCACCCCCAGTCTCACTTTGCAAAACTGGAGTTTCAATTTCCAGAAAATCCCGCTGTTCCAAATAGCGGCGAATACCAGCAGTAATTTGAGCGCGACGGCGGAAAGTTTGTCGCACTTCCGGGTTAACAATCAAGTCAACGTAGCGCTGACGGTAACGCTTGGCAACATCCGTTAATCCATGCCACTTGTCGGGTAGGGGCAACAGGGATTTAGTGAGGATAGTATATTGTTTAACGTAGACAGATAACTCGCCCTTTTCAGTCCGTTTAATAGTACCTTTGGCTCCTAAAATGTCACCTGCATCTGTAAGTTGCTTCAGGTGATTGAAGGCATCGGCATCAATATCTGCCATACCTTCTTGAATGCGATTTTTATCCAGATAAAGCTGAATTGTACCGGTTTCGTCTTGCAAGGTGAAAAAAGCCAATTTCCCAAAAACGCGACGCGCCATAATGCGTCCAGCTATGGCAACTTCCAAATCAACTTCTTCACCACTGGATAAATCGGCAAATTGTTCTTGCAACTGCGCTGCATGATGGGTAGATTCCCAACGATAGGCATAAGGGTTAGTCCCTAGCTGCTTGAGTTGTTCTACTTTCTCCAGCCTCGCGGCTCGGATATCTTCTTCCGACATGGTAACGAACTAAATAGGGCAAGATTAATTATAGATGCTGCCAAAGTTGAGAGTAAGCAATAATCGCCTAAATAGGTGAGTTATCTCGATGAGCGCCAAAAATCCTGCCCATGCAGCGCCAACACTTTGTGCATCTGACTATCTTAAGCGGCTGCTATAGCAATCCTAAATGAGTTGTGAAAATTTGCGTTGTCCAGATCCCCGACTTCTTTGAGAAGTCGGGGATCTAATTTTTCATGAATGATTTAGGACTGTTATAGTAGAAGTTGCCTTAGTTCGGGTACAAGATCCCTCCCATTCAGTTGAGCCAATACTCCGAACCTGAGCCAGATATCGCTGTTATCCGCATCGATTCGCGAAAGTATATCGATCGCCATCCCGCACCCAATAAAATCTTTTTATTAACTCTCCTTGCGTATTTGTCAAGATTTTGAGATATTAAATTGAAAAATCAATTCAGATAGAAACTTATGACAACCGAGCAAGAGCTTCAATCTCTTTTTAATACCTTAGATGGCGATCAAGATGGCAAAATCTCCATTAACGATCTTTTTTTAAGTCCTGGCTTAAGTGCAATCATCTCATCAGAAACAAATACTACTAGTCCCCAGGAGTTACTAGTAGAGTATGATTCAGACAAAGACGGTAGTATTACCTTTGAAGAGTTAAAGGAAGCAGTTGAGAAAGCAAATAATTTAAACTAGCATTCAAAAAATCAACGCTACACTCACCCCAAAATCTCTCTCTAGCCCACACTAAATCCCTCTCTAGGCAACTATTGAGGGATTTGCCTTTATTTGTCCCTTAGTGACACTTTGCTATCCTCTACACATACTTAAGAATAAGTTGTACATGGCATTAATAATTAAAATAACTAGGCATGAAAAAGGTAAAATAAAAACCACTTGCGATCGCTTATTTTAAGGGAGCATCCCAAACGTGTAAAAACATATTTTGTCATTGCGAACGCTTCATTCGCAATGACAATCTGTTATCTTAGGAAATTTGCAAAATTGGGATGCTCCCTATTTTAAGCCTTTAATTCTTTCCTATTTCTAGCAAATGTCTAGATGAAATAGCTTTCATTTTCAAGTTAGTAAATTGCACGATCGCCTTTACCAAATCTTGCTGTTCTGGCTGCAAATTTAGTTTTTCTAGCGCTTGCTTGATATTATTACCAGCCCGGAGATTGTGATTAAGTTGGTCACGCTGAGATGAGTTTAACACTGCCGCAATTTCCCTATTTCTTCTCTGACGCACAGCCTGGAGTTCTTGCCGTTGTAAGGGAGTCAGGTTAATCTCCGACGAGGTGGAGTAGCTTGCAGTTTTGGTAGTTTGGGCGAAAAGAACACCAGAAGTTGTATTGATTTGAAGGGGTGCAGCTAAGGCAATTCCCGGTATCAACAGGACAAGAGCAAGAATATTAGCGAACACAGATAGTCGTTTTGTCAAGTAAATTGCCATATTGAGAAATGCCCATTACACAGTGGTGGAAGTTTGCCCACCTTTAACAAGTTGCTCAAGCAACTTGTTTGGTTAATTAACCTCCAAAACCAGGAATTAAACGCTTGAGGGCGCGACTAGCAACATCGCCATAGCGCAGTTCTCCACACAGAATCTTACCCATGATTTTCGCACCAGAGGGGCGCTTAACACCAACTTTGTAGCCAATGCCTGGAAAGCGATAAAATGCTCCACCTAATTTTTGCGCCCAAGCCATTTCAGTACCCCATTCTTCATTAATAGCTTCGCTATATTTTTCTAAAGCGTTGGTATCACCAGAAAGGGCCTCATTAATGGCTCCTGCTGCCATCAAACCGCTAAAAATTGACGGACGAATGCCTTCTGCTGTCATCGGATCGACTACACAAGCAGCTTCCCCAGCTAAAACCGCATTTTGGGTATGTAACTTTTGGTTGCCATCCCACAAGCAAAGGGGATAACCATACTGCTTACCAGTTTTGATATCTACATTAAACGATCGCGCGTACTCATCTAAAATTTTCTTAAAATCCTGCGGTTGACCACCAATAAACGTACCAACACCAATGGAATAACCGTCTGCCTTCGGGAAGTTCCAAATGTAGCCGTTTTTCACTAAGCCAAACTCGAAATGAATTGTAGATTTATCCTTGACCTCCGCGGCAACTTCTGCTTCCAAAGCTCCTGCTAAACGGCGTTTACGATCTTTGAAGCCGAGCCATTTTGCCATTGGTCCTTTAGCACCATCAGCCGCAATTAAGTAGCGACTTGTAACTGGACCATTAGTTGTGTTAACTTGCCAATAGTCGCTTTTAAATTCAATACCTGTTACTTCCGTATTATCTCGTAATTCAGCCCCTTGCTTCTGTCCTTGCTGCACTAGGAAATGGTCAAAAATATCTCGTCGCACCATCCAGACTGGTTCTTTGGTGGCTATTTTTGCCTCCACAGGGTCGCCTAATTTCCAGGTAAAGCGAAGGGAGTCGGCTTTTACAGAAATTACTGGGCTAAAATCAAAGTCAAACCATTGAGCGATCGCTGGAGATACACCACCACCACAAGGTTTATATCTTGGCAGGGATTCTTTTTCTAACACTAATACTGAGCGACCTTGTTTGGCTAAATGATATGCGGCTGTTCCACCGGCTGGCCCAGCGCCGACAATGATGCAGTCGTACATAAGGCTGAATTTTTGCTCCAGAATTAGTTTATTTTCTATTGAGATACTCAATCAATTTTTGTTAAATATCTAATAAATGATAAAGGCTGAAGAATTTATCCATCATTCTTCAGCCTTTATACTCAGACTTGAGACTTTAAACAGTCGTAATGTCTTTTTCTTTTTCTGCCAACAGTGAGTCTATTTTGGCGTTATACTCGTTTGTCAGTTTTTGCAAGTTGTCTTGTTGGTCTTTTGATTCATCTTTGGAGATTTCAGAGGCTTTCTCCTGTTTGCGAATGGCGTCTATGGCATCGCGGCGAATGTTACGAATAGCAACACGACCCTCTTCAGCATACTTGGATGCCATTTTAACGAATTCTTTACGGCGCTCGCTTGTTAAGGGCGGAATATTCAACCGGATTACAGAACCGTCGTTACTGGGTGTTAAACCCACATCTGAGAGGGAAATAGCTTTCTCAATGATGTTTAGCGTGTTGCGCTCGTAGGGTTGAATTAAGATCGTCGTAGCATCTGGCGTGCTAATATTTGCCAGTGATTTCAAGGAAGTAGGCGAACCGTAATAATCCACCAATACCTTATCTAATAGACTCGCATTGGCGCGACCAGTGCGAATCGAGTTAAAAGCTCGTTGAGTTGCCTCAACGGTTTTTTGCATCGTACTTTCAGCTTCAGCTAATTTCACAAGAACCTCCCACAAGGGTGCCGATGGATTCTCCCAAGACTGCTCGGTGGATGTTTCCTCGCACCGTTAGGTCAAATACCAGAATTGGGATATTATTTTCTTTACACAAGGCGATCGCAGTACTATCCATCACCCGCAAATCTTGGGTTAAAACGTGCGCGTAGGTTAAGCTATTGTAACGCTTGGCGTCAGGATAAATATGAGGATCGGCATCATATACTCCATCTACTTTGGTGGCTTTAAAAATCACCTCAGCATCAATTTCTGCTGCTCTTAATGCCGCCGTAGTATCTGTAGTAAAAAAGGGATTTCCAGAACCAGCACCAAAAATTACCACCCGTCCTTTTTCAAGATGACGGATGGCACGACGACGAATATATGGTTCTGCTAATTCTTGCATAGCGATCGCGGTTTGCACTCGCGTCTGTACTCCTATGCGTTCTAGCGAATCTTGCAGCGTCATGGCATTCATTACCGTGGCAATCATCCCGATATAGTCAGCGGTTGCCCTGTCCATCCCCGCCGACGCTGCTTTGACGCCACGAAAAATATTGCCGCCGCCAACAACTATGGCGATTTGAGTACCAGTGGCTATCACCTCTGCTAATTCTTGTGCTATTCCTTTGACCACTTCGGGATCAATGCCATAGCCCATGTTGCCCATTAAGGCTTCACCGCTCAGTTTGAGTAAAACCCGTCGGTAATTCGTTCCCATGAAGTTACGCTTTATCAAAAAAGTTGCAATTGCCTCCAATTTAAGATAACAGTTACAGGGACTATCTATGTCTAGTTACGCCAAATCAATGTAGTACCTACTGGTTCTGTTTGTGGTATGGCTATTTCTTCGCCTTTAAACAGAGAAGCGATCGCAGTTCTCAAATAATCCTCTCCCACTGATAATGGTTCTTGGGGATGATTATCAATTTTCCCTTTATAACGGACTATACCGTTAGTATCTATGAGAAAGGCCGTTGGTGTTTTTGTTGCGCCGAAACTACCGGTCACATCTTGCGTTGAGTCCCACAGGTACGGGAAGTTCAATTGGTGACGTAGGGCAAAAGCTTTCATATTTTCAAAGCTTGACCTAGTGTCGTGATCAACATTACTACCATTCAGTCCAATTAGTGTGAAGCCTTTTGGGGAAAATTCGGCTTGAATGTTTTTTAGCCTGCCTAAATACCGCTCTACATAAGGGCAGTGGTTACACATGGAAATAACGCCAACTGCTCGGAACTTCTCAAGATAACGCCTGAGATGGTGTACTTGACCATCAATTCCTGGCAGTTCAAAATCTGGTGCGTAGCTCCCAACGGGAGTATCAATTGTTTCTAGTAGATTCATGATTTCTGGCCCGCAGAACTAGGAACAAGAAAAATATTGTTAAATTCAGCGTCAGTTTCCAGTTGCAAACCACCCCTTAGCCGATGCCTCATATTCGCCAATCTTATAGACCAAATTTGCGATCGTAAATTGTGAAACTACTGAATCTAGCACTGATGCTAATTCGCTCACATCTAAAAAATAGCCAAAATATTACTCACATTAAAAAAGTTATGATTTCAACTACTGACATAATCTCAGTCGTGAGTAAATTACCTCTATCAACAAGATGAAAACTTTATACTGGATAAGACTATCAGCTTAAAAGCTTTCGTGGTATATGTATAGGCTATCACTAGAGCAAAAGATTTATTTTGAAAATCTGATAAATTTTATCCAAATTAAAAACAATTTTACTTGTGCCTTGCTGTTGAAAGCCTTTATACCTTGTTATCATCAAATTTTCCATGACAACCTCAAGTTCAAAAACAGCACTTAACTCTACAAAAACCTGGATTTGGCAAGATTTTCCGATCTGCTATCAAACCCAAGGAACTACAGGGCCAGCTGTTGTCCTGGTGCATGGATTTGGCGCTTCTTGGTGGCACTGGCGAAAAAATATTCCCGTATTAGCCGAAAATTGCCGTGTTTATGCTATTGATTTGATTGGTTTTGGGGCTTCCGCAAAACCTCAACCTAGTGAAAAAATTACCTACACATTAGAAACCTGGGGACAACAAGTAGCAGATTTTTGCCGTGAAGTAGTGGGTGAGCCAGCTTTTTTAGTGGGAAATTCCATTGGCTGTATTGTCACTATGCAAGCAGCAGTTGGCAACCCAGATATTGTCTTGGGAGTTGCTTTGCTCAACTGTTCTTTAAGGCTGTTGCACGATCGCAAACGGGAAACTTTACCTTTATCTCGTCGTTACGGAGCGCCTTTACTGCAACGCCTGTTATCTATCAAACCAGTTGGTGATTTCTTTTTCAATCAACTCGCCAAACCGAAAACGGTGCGGAAAATTTTGCTGCAAGCATACTCGAATCCTGAGATGGTGACAGATGAGTTGGTAGATATTCTCATTTCACCAGCAAGCGATCCGGGAGCTGGGGCTGTGTTTCTTGCTTTTACTTCTTATTCTACAGGGCCATTACCAGAAGACCTTTTGCCACTGTTACAGTGTCCGGCGATTATCTTGTGGGGAACGGCCGATCCGTGGGAACCAATTAAATTAGGGAGAGAATTAGCTAACTTTCCGCAAGTAGAAAAGTTTATTCCTTTAGAGGGAGTGGGGCATTGTCCGCAGGATGAAGCGCCGGAGTTAGTCAATCCGATTTTACTCGATTGGATTTGGGAGCGAAAAACAGTAATAGACTCACCAAAGTTAGAGGAATAATTTGCATTAAGCTAACCTCAAAATTTATAGAATGCATATTGAGAATTGATTCTTATTCTGCAATAAGTTAAAGGAAAAATCTAGGAATCTGATTTGATTTGTGAAAAGATCTAAGTATATGTAGTGACGTGGCAAGGCTTTATTATTTGGGTATTTTAATTATCAAACTTCTAGTTTTTTACATACAAACTTAATTTAATTAGGCTTTATCAATGGGTAATCCTAACCAATCACTTAGTTCATTAGCTAACCAATCAAGTTCATCTTCAGATGCTAAAGATATAGAAATTCTGTATTTAGATTCCCCAGCAAAAATAATAATTTCAGATTCATATATACTACCTAAGTAGTCAGGTGCATAGTCAGGTAAAGAGCTAAGTTTTATATGTCGTTTAATACGTTCTAGCTTGTTAATATCTTGCCTTGGGCTGGATATTTTTTCATCTATCTTCACTCCAAATATTTGATGACTTAAATAAATTTTTTGTTTATCAATCTCTAGTTGGGTATTTGCCAATATGTTGCCAATATAATTTGCAAATATAAAGAACATTGCTATAGCAAAAATCCACAAAGGAATAGAGAATAAAGCTAAGACAATTTTAGAAGACAAATCAGCCCAATAAATACCAAAGAGAATTACAATCAAGCTTATAGTAGGGATCAAAAACATTACCCCGAAGGTAATTAGAGATATATAAGCTTTGCTAAGTCCTGGTGAGGGAAAAATGATTTCCAAAAACTCTTCGTCTTTCCTTAATATGACTCTGCTATTTTGCGGTTTTGGAATCTCAGATGAAGCTTTATTCACAGACTATTCTTCTTTAAAAGAGATTTCATAGAGTTAACTCAAGATGAACTGACTTAAATAGAAAGCAAGGGCTGCACTACCCAAAGGGACTGTCAAATTATCAATACCCAGAAATGAAACAGCTTCTAAACTAGTAGCTATAAATGCAACCACAAGTGATATTACCCAAGTTTGCCAATTACTTCCTTGAGTGCCAATCAAAATCAAACTGCTGACGATATAGCTAACGAACATCATAGTTAGGGAGCCTTCCCAACTTTTTTGGATTCCAAAGACTTTATATTTGTGTGTACCAAAGCGTTGCCCAATCAAAGCTGCTAATCCATCTCCCCAAGTCATGATCAAAATTCCTAGTGCTGCGTATTGAGGTTGTTGCAAGTACCAGAAGTAGGCAACTAAAATACCGAAACTGACAGAGTAAAAAAATGTCCCGAAACTTTGCCGTCCAACGCTATTAATCCCAGGAAGGATGGGCAATCGGTAAGATAATAAGGTGATTGCACTCGCTAAAATAGAAGCTGTGATCCCTACGCTAGCAGGAATATTTAGCCACCAAGCGATTAAAATCACATTACCAGTGCCAATATGAACTATCTTCCGCACGATTTCTGGCTTGTCGGCAAAGCGGTTTACCACCCATGCAATCATGAGAATGAGTAACACCCAAATTGCAGCCGACGCAATTTGCAGCCAGAAAACCGGAATTGAGGTGAAGTCAGAAAATGTAATTAACAAAGATGCGACAAAATGAGAATTTTTACCCCTGTTACTAATTTATAAGATTTGGGTAGCTGCAATGAAATTATTATTTATTTGGCTGATTCGGGGCTACCGAATGTTTATCTCGCCGTTGTTTCTGCCGACTTGTCGCTTTCAACCAACTTGTTCGATGTATGCTATTGAAGCTATTGAACGATTTGGAGTGTTACGTGGTAGCTGGATGGCAACTCGGCGGATTTTGCGCTGTCATCCGTTTCATCCAGGTGGTTACGATCCAGTGCCGGAGGTGGTGGAGAAGGTGAAGGAGGAGTAGTTTGAGGATTGGAGTTTAAACGCAAAGGGGAGGCAGCGCGTTGCGGGGGTTCCCCCCGTTGTAGCGACTGCCGTCGCGCAAAGGGAAGCGCGGAGGGACGCAGAGAATGAGAAGAGGGGTAGATTATTAAAGGATGTGTTCGTGTGTATAGCTATTTGGGGAGATGTCAACAGATGAGGTTGTCATCTAGCGTGAGAAGGTTGAATAATTTAATTTGGACTTACGATGATTAATCCTACTGCAATTTCTATACCTGAACCACAAATTCCCACTCCTGGCCCGAGTCCACTACCTAGTCCCGAACCTATACCGGGGCCAGCGATACCCCAACCCTTACCGGGGCCTGTACCAGAACCAGTACCTGCTCCCATTCCTCAAACAGTTCCAGGGACAATTCCCCAAACCATACCGGAACCTGTTTAGATTACCTTGGTAATGTAATCTAAAATCTCAAATCTAAAATCCAAAATGCTAAGAGCCGGAATTGTCGGACTTCCCAACGTCGGAAAATCTACTTTATTTAATGCTGTAGTTGCTAATGCTAAAGCAGAAGCAGCTAACTTCCCTTTTTGCACGATTGAACCGAATGTCGGCGTTGTCGCAGTACCGGATGAACGGTTAAATGTTCTTGCTAAGATTGCCAGTTCGGTACAAATTATCCCGGCGCGGGTTGAATTTGTAGATATTGCCGGTTTAGTTAAAGGTGCAAGTCATGGTGAGGGACTAGGGAATCAATTCCTGTCCCACATCCGGGAAGTTGATGCGATCGTCCATGTGGTACGTTGTTTTGAAAATGACGATATTATTCACGTTGCTGGTTCTGTTGACCCAGCACGAGATATTGAAATCATTAATATAGAATTGGGTTTATCAGATTTAGCACAAATTGAGCGGCGAATTGATCGGACTCGCAAACAAGCTCGTACCAACAAAGATGCACAGTTTGAAATCACAGTGTTAGAAAAATTAGCTGCAGCTTTGAATGAAGGTAAATCGGTGCGTCAGGTAAGTTTGAATGAAGAAGAAGAAGTAATTATTAAGGGATTAGAACTGCTTACTTTTAAACCGATTATCTACGCTGCCAATGTATCTGAGGATGAGTTGGCAACTGGTAATCATTTTGTGGAAACAGTGCGGCAAATTGCAGCCACAGAAAATGCCCAAGTTGTGATAGTTTCTGCTCAAGTTGAAGCGGAGTTAGTAGAATTGCCAGAAGAAGATAAGGCTGATTTTCTCGCGTCTTTAGGTGTGGAAGAAGGCGGTTTGAAATCATTGATTCGTGCAACTTACTCGCTTCTAGGCTTGCGGACATATTTTACCTGCGGCCCTAAAGAAACCCGCGCTTGGACAATTAATGCTGGAATGTCTGCACCTCAAGCTGCTGGTGTAATTCACAGTGATTTTGAGCGGGGTTTTATTCGCGCTGAAACTGTCGCTTATAAAGATTTGGTAACAACTGGTTCGATGAATGCTGCGAAGGAAAAAGGGTTGGTTCGCAGTGAAGGTAAAGAGTATGTTGTGCAGGAAGGGGATGTAATGTTGTTCCGATTTAATGTGTAGGGTTAATTAACGAGTGGCCGTTATCAATCAGATAATGGTCAACTTACACACAAAGTCCGTAGGCTTTGCCCGCCGTAGGCATCGCACCAAATAAATTGATAAATATTCTATAATGTGCTTCAAAATATGCAAGGCGATCGCAAATAAACCAGCAATCCTCAAAATCTAGTAGCTATCATAAAATCGAGTGTATAGCTTTGTTGCTCTATCAAAGCCATAACACTGATACGAAAGGGATGCCACCGCGAACTCGACGCCAATCTTGCGCCCAAAATTGCTGGGATATGAGTAACAATGCACCTAAGACTACTATATTGATGATTAACTTAAGAAACCAAGGCATATTGATTTAGCCAAGTTGTGAGTATCGCTAAAAGGAGTGTGTTAACGGATGCTCAATCATATCAAATCCAAGCAATTTGCATTTGCATCAATAATCAGCTTTTTATACTCAAATTTGATAATATCTCTACGTAATTATTCGGTTCCCAATAGTACTTTCTGTAAACAAAGCAATAATTCGTTGACAGTATAGGGCTTCGATAAAAATGTATTGACACCAATAGCTGCTAGTGCACTAAGCTTATTGTCAGACATGAGTCCACTGCTGGCAATAATTTTGACTTGGGGGTTGATTTTTTGCAAGGTACGCATGGCTATTAAACTATCCAGTGAGGGCAGCATAATATCCATGAGGACGGCACTAATTTTGTCTCTATTTTGAGCATATAGTGCGATCGCCTCAATGCCATCACTGGCAACTAAGATTTTGTAGTTGTGAGCTTCTAATGATGTTGTCGTAATCTCTTGAATGGCGGCTTCATCATCCACAACCAAAATCAATTCTCCATGTCCTGTTTGTGGTGGCAAATTTTCGGGGCTGCGTGTTTCTATTCCTCCCCACTGCTGGCAAGTAAAGCTTAAAGCTAGGCGGGTTTTGGCGGCTTCAGATTGGGCGCGGGTTGCTTGGTCGTGCGCCGTTAGTTTCTCAGTAACTTTAGATACCTCACTTACATGACGCCTGAGTTCGAGTTGGTCGATTACTAGGCGACTCAAACCCACAAACGCCTCCACTTGTTTTTGGCTTAGTTGCCTTGGAACTTGGTCAATTGCACACAGAGTTCTCAACATATCTCCCTGCGGAGTAATTAAGGGTACACCTGCATAAAACCGTATATATGGATAGCCAGTTACTACCGGATTACTAGCCAACTTCTCATCAGCTAGAGTATCAGGAACCACCACAACGTTACGCTGCTCTTGGCAAAGATAAGATAATCCAACGCTCCAAGGCATTTCTGATACATCTAAACCTATTTTTGCCTTAAACCATTGACGGTTTTCATCAATAAAATTTACCAATGATATGGGAGTGCCACAAATAAAGGCCGCTAACTGAGCAAGATTGTCATAGGTTTCTTCGGGTTCTGTGTCAATAATTTGATACTGGTGGAGGGCTTCTAACCTCGCTACTTCTGTATCAATATGTCTAGGTTTCATTAACTTTTTTTAATAAATATAAATGTGATATCGAGTCGTCAGCGTGATTATCTTTAAATTAGCTTAACGTTTTTTAATAATTATTAATTCTTTCCTCTCCTTTGACTGTTCAGGAAAGTCTGTTAAAAGCGATTCTTAAAGGATGTTTGAAGGATGTTTGAAAAGTTTTTTCGTAACATCTAAGCCTTAGAAACCTAATTTTCCCAGCCCGCTTGGCCTAAAACTCTAGTATTTCCACTACATGACTAAGAGTATCCTTAATTCGCTCAAGTCAGTGTACTGCGCGGATGTATAAATAAACTCCGCTAGCAAACAGCAGTAGTAATATGACAGTCACCGAAGTGTATCAAATTATCAGACAGAACTGAGTAGTCTGAAGTATATTTTTTACTTTATTTTTTAAGCTAACAGCCTTGAATTACGTATTTATACGGCTAAAACATGGCTCAATTTTTGAGTTGTGGTGATTTTGCTGAGGTTGAATTTTTGCTCAAGAATTACACTCTTGTTGCAGTAAATCTGCTTAATCCTATTTTATTCTTTGCGCCAGGATAAGAAATCAAACTTTTTTGACTACCTATATTTACTGAAACACTGTTGAATCCATCGAATCAAATAAATCAACAATCAATTCAAAGACCAAGTATTAAATAATGGTTAATTTTCGACATTAGCCAATGCTCAATAGTTTGAATCGCCAAAAATTTTATTCTGAAAACATTGAAAAATTCAAATCGAAAAGGTATCAATATCTCCCTAATGAGATTCAAAAAAAATGTAAAAATTCTTGGAATTTGTTTATTATATTCAACAATTTTATACAAAATTGTATTTATTAAATTACCTGCGATCGCTCTAAGCATAAACAGGCACAATAATATTGATTTAATCGCTAATCATAACAAGTCATTAATCAATTCCGATCAAAAAATAAAGAAATTCCAAAGCCAAGAACTGTTAAAACAGGCTTTAAGAAAGTCTAACTCTAACCTAGAGAAACCAAAACAGTTACGCCAATTCACCATTGCTGACGTTATCCCAATTGAAGAATACAAAGACAAACCTCCCAAGCTACCTGAAGAAGATGAAGAAAAGCCTCAACCAAATACAATTCAACCATCAAATTCAAATCCATTAAAACCATACACACCCCAGCAACAAATACTAATAGAAAAACTACGTCGAACAAAAAAACAACAACAAGTAATCCAAAAGAAAATAATTATTGACGCTCTGACGGCAAGTTCCAATCGGTATTCTTGGATTGTTAATCCAACAGATAACCTGACTTTTAAACCTCAATTATTTAAACCAAATGAAGACGAAAATTATATAGATACAGATTTAAATATCAAATTTTCTGGAGACAATCAGTTTATTGATAAATTTACTTATGCTAAATTTCCCAAAGATGACCAGTTTTACTGGGTTCTCGATAACAATAGATTAGTAATTGAGACTAAAGGTACACAAGCAGGTATTCTTGCCCAAGGTAGAGCTTCTGAAACTTACATTACCCAAAATATGACATCAACCCAAGGATTTTGGGGATTGCAAAATATTAGTACTTTACCTGTGAATTTTGATGAATTAGTTGGCGGAGCTAAAATTCAAGATTTTTCTATACTTTCTCTAGCAGGAGAACTAATTAATCCTGAAGGAATACCTGCTGGTAAAGTAATAATTAATAGCGGAATTAATCTTAACGATCCTAATGTCACAGTTCTGGAAAATACTACACCCATTATTGGAAGCGGTTCCACTTTTAGTAATGATGGTGGCGGATCTTTATTTGATTTCTTAGATGCTACTAATACACCTAAAATTTTACAAGCCTTTCCTACCACGAATTTAAAGCCTTTATTAAATGGCGGAAGCGTTCAACTCAAGCTAGGCGAAATTATTCCCGATCGTGTTCTAGAAGCGACTGGTATTTTATGGGGAAATATCTTAACGGGTGAAGGTTTTGGTTTTACTGCTCCTGTCTCTTCATTACCAGGTGTTAAGATTGCCCAGAGAGGCGAATTTGATAATTTTGATTTATTAAATATAGCAGTTAATCCTTACTTGACGCCACTTGACAGAGACTTATCTTATTTAAATTCTTTATTATGGGTATCTTTCGGCAAAAGAGACCCCATATTTAAAACTTTATCTGAGACACAAAAAACTTCTAATTGGCACAGATTATATGTTAACTATCCTCATAATCGTACTATTGTTCAATATGATAAAGAAAAAATTAGTGCTAGTTATTCTAATATTTTTTCTAGCCCAGGATTGTCTATCACAGCTAATTTAAGTGACTTTAGTATTGATAGTATCCAAACAGCTAACTCTACTTTAGGATTGGCATTAGGCGGAATCTTTGAATTAATTAAAATAGATAATATTAATGAAAGTTTAGCAGAAGCACGACAAAGCTTTAAAAACGGAGAAAGTTTTGTTGAATTAAATACAAAATCTACACCAAATCAAAGAAGACAAATTAACAACAGACTAAATCGTACTTTAGCTTATTCTAATGCAACCAGCGATCTAGAACAAGTCTCTGGAAGTATCACACTTCAGAGTAAAATCACTCCCAATAATTCTAGTATTTTGGAACTGAGAACAGGAAATCACAAACGCACAGTCCAATTTTTACAAAGAGATGTTGAACTTTTAGATCCAGGGGATACATTCTTTTCAACCCTCAGACTTTCTAATGAAAGATTTGGCCCTCTGACTTTCATAGGAAATCAAATGCCTTTGACTAATACTGATATTAATCCTATTAACGAATCTAGCGGTGCTGAAGTTATTTTGACTAACTCCCAAGGACGACAATTTGTACAACGATTTAATTCTGAAGATAACACTATAGTACCAATTCCAGTCCGCACATTTGATTTAGCATTCGATTATTTTGAACTCACCAGAGTCGATCGCATAGGTGTGAGTTTTAAAAGCTTTGATGGTTATCTATCTTTACCTTCAGTCGAATTATTAGCTGCTGGTTCTGCTGGGTATTTAAACTATAGCGCTAGCTTAGGAACTTGGTTTAATATAAATGCCAACTCAGCGCCTGGAGTTTCTAATAATAATTTAGGGTTAGCAGAACCATCTGTGGGTATATATGCCAGTATTCTGGCTAACTATATTAAAACTCATGTCCAGCTAAACTCAAATAAAAAACCTGTATCTGTCAACACTCACATACCATCATTAAAAATTGACTGGAATAGTGCATCAAATAGCAATAATCCTTTTTCCACTGTATTCAGCTATTATTTTAATCATCAAGAAAAAAATATAAGTTTTTCTTTAGCTCCTGCAATAGCTTTTATTCAAGATAATAGCAATGGTGAGTTTTTAACACTGTTTAGTGGTGAACTTAGCACTAGCACAGGTTTAAATATTAATAGTAACCTAGAGTTAGGTAAAAGCCTTTTTTATGAGTTACAAGGTTTACAAAAAGTTGGTATAAATTTCTCTGTTGGTGCTTATATTAAAAATTATTTTACCAAGAATGTGGGTTTAAATACCCGATTATCTGGTCTAAACTACGGAGCTATTTTTAGATATAATTTTACAGATAATAATATTTTTATAGAATCTAAAATTGGTACAGGAGAAAATGGACTTGATATGCAAATTCAAGGTGGTTATCGATTTTAATTCAACAATATAACAATATAGGAGAGTACTATTTTAGTATGTAAAAACAATCAGTACAATCCAAGGAGGTTTCTTTCCCTTTCTTTTTCCTTGGATTTTTCCTATTGCCTTTTGCTCTTTCCCTCTTGCCTAAGAATTATCAAATATCGTAGATGCAATAAATTTAATATAGTTTTTGCAACTATTCTAAAGCCCCTAAGCCATTAGTACTGTTGACTGTTTGAATGGGAGAGGCTGTATCGGGAATTAATGTTTGATTATTGACTGTTTGTAAAGTTGGATTCAAAAACGAATTGTTATTATTTGTGATTATTTCACTAGCTGTGCCTACTGTCAGAGATAAAGAAGTTATTCTTTGATTAGTCGCTCCAATATTTGTCAAAGTAGGCGTTATTGTTAGAGTCGTATTTGTGCCGGGATTTAAAAAATTATTACTAACAGGTAAAGAGAGTTCACCACTAACACTTTGATAAGCGCCGGAAGGCGAAACTATAGAAATAGCACCACGTGCCACAGCTTCTTGTGCATATACTGGCACTGCAATAAAGTTGCCTACACTGATAAAACCCAGCAAGCAAATGGTTCTTTTGATAGTTCTAGGCAATTGACGAAACACGCTATACATAATTTATTCCTCATGCTTTTTTTGATTGGCATGAGCAATATAGCGGTAACTTTTCAGAAAATTTGATTGCTAGACTACCAAAATTTGGTATAAGAATTGACACTTAGTAAATAAAGGCAAAGTCCAATAGGCAAATAACAAGAGTAATTATTGTGTTATTGTCTTGTGCCTATTGCCTTCTAGCTTCCGTCTTTTGGCTTTTGTATTTTACCTATTGGCTAATTTAAAAGATTTCGTAAAGTATCTATTTAAACAACATCAAAAGCCCGATTTCTGCAAGAAACCGGGTTTATATGGTAATATAGTAGATAAGTTTGGAAATACCGCCCCTCAACTACATTCAAGGGGCTGTATTTTTTTCTTCAATCTTTTACATCTCAGTCACTCTCTACTTTATCCCCTGTCAAAACTATGGATATAAGTAAAGGAGAGCCAGTCAAAGAATTGATTCGCGTATTACCAAATACTTTGATGCCAATGCCCAGCATGGGGATAGTCGTAGACGTTTCGTCTCAACTGATGGCAAAATTTTCTCAAACAATACCCAAACAGAGGTTGAAAATTAATTCAAGAAGTGAAAACATATAGAGTAAAAGCCAATAGCTTTTGACACTATAGTGATTTTCTGTCAGTTAATAATCAGTCTATTCTAGACCGCCATTAACACTAGCTGCTCTGACAAGGGCTGCTAGGTCTTCAACTGCTGTAACAGTACCGGCATCAATCTTGGCTGCAATAGCTGCTTCGATTGTAGAACTGGGTGGTGAGACCAAGTTTACAACTGCACCTGGGTCTATTGTTAAAGTAACTACGCTTTCGTCATTTGCACCCGCGGTACCGCTATATGTAGGTGTAATAACTAACGCTGGTCCGGTGAAATATGCAGAAGTAGGTGCAGTTAACTCAGCACTGACGCTGACAGAAGCACCTGATGGTCTAACAATTGTAACCGCACCACGAGCAGCAGCATCTCCTGCATTTGCAGGTGCTGCAAATAAATTACCAACACCAACCAAACCTAATACACAAACGCTGCCTTTGAGAATTGCAGAAACTTTCATGATTAACAAACTCCCCGTGTTGTTTCTCTTTACGTTCTCAATATAACCATTGCCTGCCAAAAAAATCCCAGTAAGAATACTGAATTTTAGATAAATTACAGAGGTCAGAAATTAAAAAAACTAATAGATGGAAGTAATGGCGTGGATCTGAATAAAAGCTTCAAAACATCATATAAATAGAGTCGCAGCAAGGCTTATGCATAATCGGTAACTGTATGAAATTCGTGGCAATAATCACCAAATTTTGGGTTTTAGAAAATCAAATCTAGAAAGTAGTGGAGGTAAGACTTGAGACTGCTTTCAACACCCCAATCTATGTAAACGCTGCTTAATAATTCGTTAAAACTTGTCAGATATGGCTACGTCATATCTTTGCTAAATCTTAAGTGTATCTTTATGGTTAATATGCTGTGGGCAACGATTTGAATCCCCAGGCTGATGGCAGTTATTGTATGGATGCAATATGGCAGATAACTATACGCCAATACCACATTCCACAAAGTTGAAACCGATTATAAAATCTAGTTATAGGTTGGGTGGGTAGGGTAATTATCTGGAAAATACCCAAGGCGATCGCGCAAAGCGTCCAAAAATTTCTTAGTAATGTTGGCTTTCGTGTCTACACAAGTTAATTTTTGAATCTTTGACTAAAGTTATTTAAATACAAATAGATTTTTAAAAGTCTGATGTCTGTCCTTTACCAGTAGTGAGTTAGATAATAAGCACAGCAAAAAATTGCCTCAGCGTTTTGCTCAAGCACCATTTAACTTACTATATTTATTGTCCCCCAGTTGAATGGGCTACATCTGCCTGCCTTTAGGTCATTATGGCAAAATCTAAGAAAAGCGCTACCCCCATCAATCTCAGCGATCCACAATATTATCTTAACCGAGAGTTAAGCTGGTTAGAATTTAATGCCAGGGTATTACATGAAGCCTGTGACGATCGCACCCCACTTCTAGAACGTCTTAAGTTTTTGGGAATATTTAACTCTAATTTAGATGAGTTTTTTATGGTGCGCGTTGCTGGCTTAAAGCAACAAGTAGAGGCAAAAGTTAGCCTGTTAACTCCCGATGGTCGCACACCACAACAACAGCTAGACGATATTAGGTCTACCCTCACTCCCCATGTCAACAAACAGCACCAACATTTTGAGGAAGTACTTCGTCCTCTACTAGTAAATCATGGCATTCATATTCTGAATTACATAGATTTGAATCAAAAGCAGCGGACTCATCTCAACAGCTATTTTGAGGAACAAGTTTTTCCAGTTTTGACTCCTCTGGCTGTCGATCCTAGTCATCCCTTTCCTTTTATTTCTAATCTCAGTTTAAATCTGGCTGTTGTGGTCAAGAACCCAGACACCGAAGAGGAATTCTTTGCCAGAATCAAAGTCCCTAGTGTTCTCCCACGATTTTTACCGATACCGCCTGAGTTGGGAGATCAGAACAGCGAAAAACCTGCCCACTGGACTGGAGTACCTTTAGAACAGGCCATCGCTCATAACTTGGAATCTCTATTTCCAGGGATGAACATTCAAGAATATCATCCGTTCCGCATTACCCGTGATGCCGATTTGGTCTTAGAAGAAGATGAAGCAGATGATTTGTTGTTAGCGATCGAACAGGAATTGCGAAAACGGCGTTTAGGTGGAAGTCCAGTCCGGCTAGAAATTCAATCCCAAACTCCGGAAATAGTGCGATCGCGATTATTGCAAGATTTGGAATTAACAGAAAGTGATGTTTACGAGGTAGATGGTCTTTTGGGACTGCGGGATTTAATGTACTTTATGTCCTTGCCATTGCCGGAACTCAAAGATCCACCACGCCAATCTGTTGTACCATTACGGCTGCAAAGGCTGAGAGAACCGAGTTTAGACCCAGATGCGCTGGAGACGGACGAAGGAAAGGACTTTTTTGCTGTAATTCGGGAAAAGGATTTACTAGTACACCATCCTTATCAATCCTTTTCGGCTACAGTAGTGCGCTTTATTACCCATGCTGCCTACGATTCGAATGTGTTAGCCATCAAGATGACCCTTTACCGGACTTCTGGTGACTCGCCCATAGTCAATGCCTTGATTGCCGCTGCCGAAAATGGCAAGCAAGTATCTGTGCTGGTGGAATTAAAGGCACGATTTGATGAGGAGAATAATATTTACTGGGCAAAACGGCTAGAAAGAGTTGGAGTTCATGTCGTCTATGGTTTAGTCGGGCTAAAAACCCATAGCAAAACCGTCATGGTGGTACGGCGCGAAAAAGACCGGATACGTCGCTACGTGCATATTGGGACCGGTAACTATAACCCTAAAACAGCACGACTGTATACAGATTTGGGATTGTTTAGTTGCCGTGAAGAATTGGGTGCTGACATCACAGATTTATTTAATTTCTTAACCGGATATTCCCTGCAAAAATCTTATCGAGAGTTGCTGGTTGCGCCTGTGAATATGCGCGATCGCTTTTTGGCACTAATTCACCGCGAAATCGAAAATGTTCAAAATGGATTTTCTGGACGGATTGTCGCCAAAATGAATTCCCTAGTCGATCCAGAAATTATCGCCACTTTATATGAAGCTTCCCGCGCTGGAGTGCAAATCGACTTAATTATCAGGGGTGTTTGTTGTTTACGCCCAGGAATCAAAGATATTAGTGAAAACATTCGTATCATTAGCATTGTCGGTCGCTTTTTAGAACACTCTCGAATTTATTATTTTCATAACAATACACAGGAGGAGATATATATCGGCAGTGCTGACTGGATGCGTCGCAACCTAGATCGCCGAGTCGAAGTAATTACCCCAGTAAAAGACCCAGATATTGCTAAAGATTTGCAAGAAATTATGGGAATTATGCTCGCAGATAATCGCCAAGCTTGGGAATTACAAGCTGATGGTACTTACATTCAACGGCGTCCTTATGATGATTCTCCAGAAGCTAATTCACAAAAAATTCTCATGAACATGGCATTACGCTCAAGTGGTGTAGTCTCAGCCTGATTGATAAAAAAATAAGTTACTTATACCTTGACAACTAGCTCAACTTAGCTATTTTTGGAAAAATTGAATTTTTTGAGCAGTTGTCTAAGTCGTTTATCATAGGGTTCACACAAGTTATTCAACCATAGGATAGAGTCAGTGCTGGTACTTGTTCTCATAAACTGGAGAGGCTATTCTGAATAAATTTGTCTTTCCCCTCAATGTTAATGTTATCCTGCGAGCTTTCTACCTTGCGTGTTTTAGTAGTTGATGACCACGAACTGACTCGTTTAACCTTACAATTGGTTTTTTCTTGCCAGGAAAATATTCAAGTAGTAGGTTTAGCCAGTAATGGTGAAGAAGCTATAGAAATGGTTAAACGTTGCCATCCTGACGTAATTGTTCTAGATTTACAGATGCCAGTCATGGATGGCTGGAGTGCGTCCAGTCACATTAAAGCTATATCTCCGAACACCCAGATTCTTGCTTACTCCTCAGTGGAAGACGTAAATTTTCACGGGACAAAGGCAATGTCTAGCTTTGATGACGTTTGCAAGAAAGATGTACCTACAAGCGAACTTATTGCCTTAGTTAGGCAGCTAGGTCAGCGTGCAGGAGATGGTTAAGTGGCAGGATAAATGATGCAGTGATGTTGCTTCGCCAACTCAGGCTTAGTTCAATTTTGGGGATTTGAAGACATGATACTACTAAAAAACGTCGGTCTAGCCTAAAGTTAAGGTGAAACCGACGTAATTTTTGATAACTTCTACTCTACTGGAATGGTGCGTCTAAATTCATCAATTAGTTCATCCAGTTCTTCCAAAGCCTGATTTACATCTATTCTCAAAGTTCCCAGGTTTGGTTGCTCCAGTAAGCTTAATAGGTAATCGCGTTTACTTTGAACTGCGACAATTCGTTCTTTTATAGTCTGTAAATCCATTATTTTTTTCCTATCTTTAACTACCTTTAAATTTAAAGTTAACTCAAAATCTAATATTTTGGCACACTATACGCCGTTAGTAGTCAACTTAGAGCTACCTGCCTTCCCTACGAGATGCTGCGCAAATAGTAGACTAAGGAAAAATTGAGTGTTTGAAAATCACAAAGACAAAAGTGGGTAAAGTCTCGTTTAAACGAAGCTAGTGCTTTGGGCGGAAATGCTTGACTTGTTGGCTCTTGGTGTGTTGCCTTCCGGCTCTTTAGCAACTCCCGTGCGGTTTAACCGCCTTAATATGGCAATGCTGAATACTAGCGCCTGGGGACGATGTTCTTTCCTAATTTGTTGCTCATAGCCGATGATAATAAAACTAAGGTATTCAGACTTTATACTAATTTAAGCTCATGCTACGCCAAATCTCTTTAGGAACACTCGGTCTAACTATCGGTGGCATATTAACCATCATTGGCTTCGTCGCCTATGCTGATAATAATGCCACACTCAATCTTGTCGGATTTTTTTACGGGATTCCTCTATTATTGGGAGGGCTGGCACTAAAAGCTAATGAACTTAAGCCAGTACCATTTACCCAAACTACGTCACCATCAGCATTGATACTGCGCCAACAGCAAGCAACTGATACGCAAAATAAAATTCGCAAAGACATCACCCGATATTGCTACGGTCAAGACGCTCATCTAGATACAACACTTTCTTTTCTGGGTTTGAGTCCCACCGATCAGGAACGACCAACAGTCACAGGGTTACGAGAAACAGAAGTTGATGGGAGCTATGCCCTAATTTTAGAATTTGATTCACCGTTAATACCAATTGATGTGTGGCAAAAAAAGCATGAAAAAATGACCAATTATTTTGGACCTGGATTGGAAATTCAAATAATGCAGCCATCTGAAAATACAATTGAGCTAGCGCTAATCAATATTCAAAAAGAATCACTAGTCACCAGTCAGTAGTTAAGAGCAAAATCTTAAGCATTTACCAAAAAGTTACTTTTCTAAACGAACTGCGTACCACTGTAAATATTTTCCAGGCCCAATATCTAATTCGCAACTAGTGTCAATTAAATATTGGGCTTGAGTTTCCACAGTATCAAACTTTTGCAAGTCAGGCGGTAAATCTTGAATTATGAGTTGTTGAAGAGTTATTTTGAGCTTTTCTAATAGCTCTGATGGTGTCATAAATTGTTCTGCCTGATTTGTTTCTAGAACAACAAAATGATCCTGCTGGTACATTAATGAGTCTGGCATTTTAAAGATTTAGCGAAGGTCAATAGGTTTGGATGGTTTTTGTAAGAACTTTTGCTTGTTTGTGTAATCAGCTTGAGTTCTGGGTGGTTTATGGCTAGAAAGAAATGGTTATGAAGTCACTTGAAAATAAATTTTTGCACTAAGTTTTATCTCAATCTTATGTAATTATACTAAACCTCAGCAAGCCTTGTCGGATAGACTAAATAAATTTCAGTCAGGTGATATTAGTATTTAGTATTAGCTATCTTCTGAGGGTACTTTGACAATTGCTTTTCCTTATCTCACTAGGTTTATAAACTAACTACATAACTAAATAATTAGGGTGTGTATTTGTAATTCTCAAAAAAATCGTAATTTGACTTTAACAATAGGGAAATATAAAAGTAACATTTTCTCCCATAACCATCGCTGAACAAAAAGGCAGCAATTGCCTTCGTGTTCCAATTACAGATTGTCTATGCAACTTATTTATCTACCGCTTGCTTGGCCCAACAACATTGGGCAGTCCATTGTCAAAAAACAGTTGATTGTGAAGCCAGACACGCCTTTGCCGCAAATTCTGGCATTGATGAAAATAGCGATCGCCCCCATGCGATTGAGTTGCACAGCCTTTTTCAGGATAGGTCCGCAAGTGGAAGGCAACTCATGTCAGGCATAAGCCCATTTACTGTTTCTAAGCAACCACCACTGATACTAGTGGCTGATGATGACAAGACCATCCGGGTATTGTTGCGTAAAGCAATGGAACAAGAAGGTTATCGAGTAGTTGAGGTCAATGATGGTAAGCAATGTTTAGATGCTTACGAGACTATCAAACCGGATATAGTTTTGCTAGATGCTGTAATGCCTGTGATGGATGGCTTTACCTGCTGTAAGAACTTGCTCCAGATTGCTAGGAATAATTTAATCTCAGCCCTTGCCACTTTTGATACTGACTCGACTCTTAACAATACAGTCATCTCCAAGATATGGGAGCGCACTCCCATCTTGATGATCACATGCTTGGACGATGAGGAATCTGTAAACCGTGCTTTTGAAGCGGGAGCGACTGATTATGTCACTAAGCCAATTCACTGGCCTGTATTGCGCCAGCGGTTGCGGCGACTGCTACAGCAAGCACAAGTATACAAACAGTTAGAGGCGGCAAACGAAGCTTTGCATCACCTTGCCAATGTAGATGGCTTAACTGAGTTGGCTAATCGTCGCCGCTTTGACGATTATCTCAATACTCAATGGATTAATCTCGCACAAGAGGGATTTCCCTTGTCAATGATTTTGTGTGATATCGACTTTTTTAAATTTTATAATGATAAATATGGCCATCCGGCAGGGGATGTATGTTTACAAAAGGTGGGCGCTGTCTTAAGCCTTAAGGCACAAAAACATCAGGATTTAGTAGCGCGTTATGGTGGCGAAGAATTTGCTGTAATTATGCCATACACTCCTGCATCTGGCGCACTTCACGTTGCCGCCGCAATCCAAGCCGGAATCAAAGATTTGCAAATTGTTCATGACGGTTCTGCTGTAAGTCAGCACGTCACTCTCAGTATGGGCGTGGCAACTGTTGTCCCGACTTGGGAATCTTCACCTTCAGAGTTGATCGTGCTGGCAGATAAAGCACTCTATCAAGCAAAGGCCGGGGGACGCGATCGCTTTGTCTCAAGTTCTTAATTGTCATTAGTCATTAGTCATTGGTCATTTGTCAATACCCATTAGTTAAGAAGGATAAACTGGCAGTGTGAAGTGAAACCATGCTCCGTTATTGGGGGCGGAATCCACCCAAATTTGGCCATAATGTGCCAAGACGATGCGTTGGCATAGACAAAGGCCAATGCCGTAACCTTCTGTACCTTCATCCCGTTGCAGGCGAAAGTGGTTTTCAAAGATGCGATCGCGATTCTCTACAGGAATACCAGGCCCAGTATCGCCAATACTAAACTGAACTTTTTGGGTAGTGCGGTGCAATCCGGCGATGCTAATCTTGCCACCTTCTGGGGTGTATTTGATAGCATTATCCAACAGATTCACTAGCACTTGCCGGATACGTTCTGGATCGGCATATACATAAGGTAAGTCGTTGGGAATATCTGTTTCGACCTCTTGGGATTTGGCGGTGTAGCGATCGCACAACTCTTCTAGTACATCTAAGCACAATTTACCTAGCTGTACCTTTTGTGGTAAAATAGGAAACTCCGTATCTTTGCCACGACCTACCTGCAAAAGGTCGGCAATCATCCGATCGATGATCTTCGTTTGATTACGGGCTTGTTTTAATAGATGCGCTGTCAAGGATGGTTTGAGGCGTTGAAATTGGCCTGTCTCTAAATTGTAGTTAGATTGGAGAGTTTCGATGGCGATCGCGGCGGCAGTTAGGGGATTGCGGAGATCGTGTGCCAGCATCGCAATCACCCGATCTTTAAACTGTAGCTGCTCTTGGAGGTTATCTTTTTCCTGTTTTAAGCGAAAAATTTCGTCTGAGAGTCGGATGAGTTCGGCAGAAACAGCAACTGAACGGATAGTGGATTTGGGTGATGTCACTCTAGCAGTATCGTCTATCCGTTCTTGTAAGTCTTCTTGTAATTTCAAATAGGCGTCTACAGCGGCTTGCCAGCGAGGCCACCAGTTTTTCAATTGCGCTATGATATTACTCCCAGCCAAAACCTGTCGTGGTTCCGGGTGAATTTTGATTAAAGCTGGCGTTGCTACCAATTTAAAGTGTTCTGCTAAGTAAGGTTGTTGTCCAACATCAATAGTTTGAAGTTCAAAACTATACTCAGCCTGCAATTCTTTTAAGTAAGCACGTATTCGCTGCACCTGTTGACGGGACTTGGGGCGTCCATCGACAAACAGTAACAGCTGGAGTGGAGCCTCAGAATAAATAGGCTGATCCTGGGAAACTTGCATGTAATCGTGTTTCAGCACTGGTAACAACCCGGTGACGCTTTACAGAAAGTAAAAAGGACTGACGGTTGTCGATGGTCGTTGTTTTTTCTTCTTAATATCTATTTTAGATTTTCATATTCCTATCAGATCTGTGTTTTTGACATCAGACATATCTTATTCAGCCTTTTGCTCCCTTTTGGTTAACTTCATCTCCAAGAAACACCCAAGCCCCTTGAATATAAGTCTTAATTTGCCCTGAATCAAAAATTTTCACCAGAGCCAGGAGGTGAAAGGTTTAATGGTATGTCAAATCGGCTAGTACAGCACCATGTCAATTTGAGTACTCGCTTTAAGCAAGCGATGTCTACGACGGGCTACGCCTACGCCCAAGAAAACACTGATGCTAATTGTATCTAATCTATCAGGAAGCTGTTAACTGTTCAGACCAAGTTTGTAGAGTTTTTTTTCAACCGCCAGTGCATTTGATGAAGTGTCTTTTTTGCCTCAAACCAATCATTAACTAGGATTGAGTAAAAACAGCCATATCTAACTATGTACTACTTCTATAACTTGCGAAGCGCACCTTCCAGCTTTCCTAAAAGAACCACAGCCCTATCCCAGAATAACAGGGGATGGCTTGATTGAGGGAAAGTTTTGGATAACATAGAGGCGATCGCGCACTTTTAGAGGAAGCACTCACTGCTTTCGAGGTTGTCAAGAAACCCTTGACTACAGCACAAGTGGCACTTTCTCCAGAAAATCAATTTAGAAATACTAGGGAAACTGCTGCGACTCTTGACTGCTTTACCTATTTACCCTAGTCGCCAATAAGAACGAACTTACGCTAATTTCCTGGAATTGTTTAACACTGGCATTTTCCAGAGATTGCCTTACTCACCTTACCATCGTCAGATGAATAATTTCCAGAATCGGTTTTCAGCCAGTGTTAATGAACTCGATCTATTCCCCTCTTTGGGTGAGGCTAAGGGGGGCTTTATTACTAGTCTATCACTTCAGTTGCTTGGGGTAGGCATCGCATTACAACTAGTGCATCTGGAAGTAGATTCCAGCTTTTGCTAGCTAAACTGTTTTTTGACCAGTTATCAATCAGTTATCTGCTCTACAACTTGGATGTTTAGGTAACTATCTGAAAAATTGGTTCACGATCAAGTATCGATCGGTTTGTAGTCGGTGGCTCAAGTCCTCATCTAAAGACTAAATTCTTTACTACAAACTTTCAACTCATGAAACTCCTATAGAGCAAGGATTTCAGATTTATTGATGTTTTTTATCAAAAATGTTAGTTTTTCAGAATTTTAGGGAATTCTATAAATAAGCATAGGAATTATCAAAACCTAATGGCTGTAAAACGAAGACAATACGGTAGCTTTTGCTACCGTTTACTCATTTTTGGAGATATCATCACTAACATAGACATTTAGGAAGAAGACGTAGTAAGTCGGTAGTGTCTTTTGGTGATTATAGAGAGTCAGAGGAGAGCAGGGCAATAAAGGAGAATAACCGTGTCCCATGCCCCATTCCCATTTAATGGACAGTCTGCGCTAGGGTAGGAATTGAAACTCAATTTGTGATTTCCTGTGCTTCCCTGTAAACGTCCAGCTGTATTTCTAATTTGGGCTGTTATACTCACTTCGTTAACAGCCTGTGCTAATAGTCCAGTCGCCAAAAACCTTGAGCAATCTTTGGCGGCAGATCCGAAACTACAAAGCGATGGTGTTGTCTTTGGAGAATCCCCAGGTAATCAACCGCAAGCACAGCAAAATGAATCAGCAGTTCAGTTACCATCTGATTTTCCTAAAGATATCCCTTTATATTCCAATGCCAAACTACAGGAAGTTACACCTGCTAGCGGCTCAGAAAACAAAGTCTCAACTCGTTGGTTAAGTTCTGACCCCAGTAATTTTATTGCTAGTTTTTATCGCAGCCAGTTTCAAACAAATAACTGGCAGATTTTACAACAGCCGACAGATGACGCGGGAGGAGCTTTTGAGGCACGTCGCAACGATTTGCTGTTGAAGGTTTCCATTCAGCCCAAATCAGTTACTAACGCCACACCTAATCAACCCCAAACAGCCACTGAATTACTGATTGATTACGTACCAAATAGTACTGCAACAGCACAACCTACTTCAACTACAAATCCTAACGAAACTGCTAACGCCGTTCCTCAACCGGGAAATTCACAGTTCATTGGCCCAATACCATCCACAAACTTGGCAGCACAGACACCAAGCACAACAGCTAATAACCAAACAATCCCTACAGCCACCCCTAAATCTCAGGTATTCAACGATCTGAATAAGGCACCACAAGAATGGCGGCAACATATCGAAGACTTGGCTGCATTAGGTGTTTTATCTATTGAAGCAAAAACAACTAAGAGCAACTCCACGACCACAACTAATCAGTTTGAACCCGGTAAAATCGTCACACATCGAGAATATGCTCGTTGGCTAATTGCTGCTAACAATGCTGTATATACCAACAATCCAGCTAAACAGATTCGTTTGGCATCAGAAAGTACTCAACCAGCTTTTAGTGATGTGTCAGCAAAAGATCCTGATTTCCCAGCAATTCAGGGATTAGCCGAAGCTGGATTAATTCCCAGTCCTTTGTCTGGAGATTCTACAGCCGTTTTGTTTCGTCCTGATGCACCTCTAACGCGAGAACAATTGCTGCTGTGGAAATTACCCCTAGATAGTCGCCAAGCTTTACCCTCTGCTAACTTAGATACGGTCAAACAAACCTGGGGTTTCCAAGACGCAGCGCGAATTGACCCCAAGGCTTTAAGAGCAGTGTTGGCTGATTACCAAAATGGCGAACAATCGAATATTCGGCGGGTGTTTGGTTATACGACTCTGTTTCAACCCAAAAAATCAGTAACTCGTGCTGAGGCTGCTACGGCTTTGTGGTATTTCGGTAGTCAGGGTGAGGGTGTATCGGCTACTGAGGCTTTGAAACTAAAGCAAAGTTAAAGCTATGTCTACGACGTGTACCTGATTTAGTTGCAGTTAGTCCAGTCTCAGCATAAAAGTGGGCAATTCCGCCCTTTAGTACAAAAATTTTGCTATTTCTTTGTAATATACCTATTTTTCATCAAGAAAATGTAAATCTAAGTGTTTTAAGGGTTTTTACCTGTGTTTCATAAATTTTTGAGGCATAGTTAAGTGAAACAACGTAAATTAACTCAATAGACGTACTTAATTTTGAAGTATCTCAAAAGAGTAAGTTGTGAGACTATCGCCCTTTCATTGCTTTGAAACAAGTTAAAAAGACCATAGGTAAAACAAATATGAAAAAACAAGCTGTAGCAGCAGGATTTGTTCTATTTTCTTTCATGTTGCCGACCCAAGCTTCGGCTGTGAGTTTTGATCGGCTTTATGTATTTGGCGATAGTCTTTCTGATACAGGCAATATATATAATGCTACTGGGAAAACATTCCCTCTAAGCCCACCTTATTTTGAAGGACGTTTTTCCAATGGGCCGCTCTGGGTGGATTATCTCGGAGAGCAGCTAGGTTTAAAGCCTACTTTATTCACTACTCTTCCTTCCACACCTGCTACCCAAGGGATAAACTTCGCTTTCGGTGGTGCTAGCTCTGGTTCAGGTAACGCTGTCGTTCCTAATCCAAATTTACCGGGAGTACTCCAACAAGTCCTTGGTTTTGCTGGAACTCTGCAAGCAAATAATCAAACTGCTGACCCAAATGCACTTTATACATTGTGGGGAGGTGGGAATGATTTCCTTTTTCTTAACCCCGAAGACTCTACCACGCCAATCAGTAATATATCCCTGGCGTTGAATACTCTGGTAGGAGCCGGCGCGAAAAATATTTTGGTGTTTAATTTGTCAGATTTGGGAAAGATCCCAGCAGCTAAAATTGACGATCGCAACCCTGCAACCCTTAGTAAATCGACTAGTGAGTTTAACTTGGGTTTAGCAAAAACTGTGAGCGCTTTGAGTCAAAACCCAAATCTTAACATCATTCCTATTGATACTTTTTCTTTATTTAATCAGACCAGTGCATTAGGTTTTACGAATGTAACCGAGTCTTGTCTATCTAGGCTAGATATATGCGAGCCAGCTAACAACAAGTTTCTCTTCTGGGACGATTTCCACCCAACGACTGCTGCTCATAAGTTAGTAGCAGACGCTGCACTGGCGGCGATTGAGGCTAAGTCTGTTCCTGAACCTTCGATAAACTTGGGGATTTTAGCCCTTAGTGCTTTTGGTGCGGTAGGAGTGCTGAAGCGTCAACAAAAAAGGTCAGCAGGGCGGGTTATTGATGCGCAATTTTCTCATATAACAGTTAAAAACTAAACTAATTGATGTGAGATTGCGATCGCTTATTTGGAATACTTGAAGAATTAGCTATGCACCATTCTCGGAGTGGTGCAGAAACCGAGATTAACCAGTTGTTGATGCAACGATTTGCGGCGCTGGGTGTAGAAGTCTGGTGCGTAGCTTGCCGCCGTAGACATCGTTTTCACACCTATTTGGCTAGATGCTTGATTTATGTCAAACTCTAATTATTGAGCAATACTTTTATCAAAGCCGATGATGGGATTTGAACCCACGGCCTGCTGATTACGAATCAGCTGCTCTACCACTGAGCCACATCGGCGTACACAATCTAAGAGTATAACATGATTTAATCATGGTGGATCAAAATCGCAAAAATCGTCTTAACCCCGAACAATACGCCAGCCTCAAAGCAGAAATAGCTGCTCCTTATCGCGGCTTACGACAATTTTTCTACATCGCTTTCGGTGCTTCTGGCTCACTCGGTGCATTCGTCTTTTTTTTCCAAGTGCTTGCCGGACGCAATGTTGAGAGTGCAATGCCAAGTTTAGCTCTGCAAGTAGGAATAGTTGCCCTAATGGTCTTCCTTTGGCGCTGGGAACAGCGTCGGCAACGAAGCACCCAATCGGGTAAAAGCCCTAATTCTTGAAGGCAGTTCACCAGTTGAAATTCAAACTGGGCATCGATAACCCTGTGTTAACATTATCGCCACAACCCTCAGACTATGGCAATTTAAAAAACGTTAATCAAACTTTTGAGAATGTGGAAATAGTTGATTAATTGCTTGCTCAACTAACCTGAATACAGGTTCAGGATACAGCGATGGGTTTTGGGTGACACTCATGCTTCACGTTCAGATAGCCATTAAGCATAATTTTATCGTAAGTTACTGATTTCACTATCTGAGCTATGAGAGAGAAAAAATAAAAAAATTATTAGGAAATTCCAAAAAGCAAAAATTTCTGGGAAAATAAAAATCATTGAAACGGGGTTAGCTTATATAAATACCCTGACCATAAACCTAATCACATTCAAATGGGGTCGGCTATATTTAAATACCCCAAATTTTATATTTAGAAAAACTCAAAATTAAAAAGATCGCATTAATTGGAAGCGCCAGACTAACAAATTATTAGTCTGGCGCTTCCAATTTGCTAACTAGGCATTTATTGGGCTGTTACCAAATAAGATGAAGGAATTGGTTGGGCACGTCCAGCATTGACGAGTGCCTGGTAAACAAAGGCAGCAACCTCGGCTCTAGTCGCCTGACGATTAGGATTTAGTTGCTTCACTGTGGGATAGTTGATTACTAGTTGCCGTGCAGTTGCCGCAGCAACAGGAGCGATCGCATAATTAGGAATCTGGGCCGCATCGGTGTAAAAAGAAAGGATATTTTGATTACTTGCAGTTAAGCCCAAACCATTAGCTAAAGCAACTAACGCTTGTACTCTGGGAATTTGCTGCTGTGGTTTAAAAGTGCCATCGGGATAACCAGAAACAAATTGACTCTGGTAAGCAGATTGAATGGCAGCGTAAGCCCAGAAATTGCTTGCTACATCCTTAAACTGAATGGCTGCACGTTTAGCTGCTGGTTTTAGGGCTTTAGTGACAATAGTGGCGAATTGAGCGCGGGTTACAGGTTCATTGGGTTTAAAGCTGCCATCAGGAAAACCCGCAATAATATTTTGGGAGGCTAAGGCTTCGATGTAGGTTTTTGCCCAGTAATTTGCTGGCACATCTTTAAAGGCAACAGGCCCTCCAGGGGGTACGTCAACACTGGCGGCAACAAAATCTACTGAGCCAAAAATCTTTTTCTGATCGATATCATTGCCAACAGCGACAATCTTACCTGTTTTGGTAGCGTTGTTCACATCATAACGAGTGTTGTTGCGAATAAGATTGCCACCAGGATTTTCGTTAGTGCCAAGGTCGGGTAAAGCACTAACAGTTGCTACAACTCCATCCCGCTTATTATTTTGAATGACATTCTTACGCAATACGGGCTTCGCTGACTCTGAGATAAAAAGACCGTCTTGGTTTTCGATAATTTGGTTTTCTACAACTAGAGGTGTGGAAGTGCCACCGATCGCAAGACCAAAACCGGTATCCTGAAATAAGTTACTCCGAATTTCTCCTTGGGCAGTTTTAGCAATTGAAATCCCATTGCCTTTGTTTTGCACAAAGAGATTACCTTCGACTTTGGGATTGCCTGTACCCGTAACAAAAACACCCTCTCTGACACTGTTAGTAAAAGTACTGTTTTTGATAATCGGATTAGTTGACTCTACCCACACACCCGTACCCCGGCTATTTGGGTTAGTAACGGTGACACCAGCGATCGTGGTATCTTGCTCGGCCAGGATGGTAATGTCCTGTCTGGCAAAGGTGCGACTAGTGTAGAAGCCTCCACCTGCAATCAATATCGCTTGACCTTTTGTAGCTTCATCACCCCGCAGTGTCACCCCTGGTTTAAGTAAAAGCGGGAAGGTTTCACCACTTTCCTGGTTATAGTTACCAGGTGCTAATTGAATAACAGTACCTGCTTGGGCTTGACTGAGAGCGAAACTTATGCTTTTGTAGGGTGCAGATGAGGTGGCACCAGCACCAGCCCTATCTGCACCAGTTGCTGAATTAACGTAAATTGCTGCGGCAGTTGCAGGAGCTTGCGCTGTGATAGTTGGGGCGATATTTTCTGGATGAGTGGCACCAGCATTAACCTCATTAGGTAGTAGTATTGACCCACTAGAAACAACAAGTATTGCCGTTAGTCCGGCTCCTACGCGCAAAGTATATCTGAGATGACTGCTAGAAAGAAGGCGAAAATTTTTCGCTAGAGAAATGTGATAACCCCGATATTTCATTTTTTGAGTCTGTGATGTGCTGAATTACGGTATGTCGAACAAGGTTAAAGGTAGCAGCTTTGTAGCTGCTGTAAAACCCATGCAAACTATACTGGATGATTAGCACTGATTCAGCTAAATTCCCTAGATAGATCACAGAACTTATACATTGCTTATATTTAGGACTTACGCACAGTCATGGAAAATCAAACCACAGAGGACACAGAGGAATAAAAGGTAGAGAGTTTTTTTGCGTAAGTCCTAATATTGTGTTATCTAGAAAATTTTCTTATGGGTACTATGGGGATGAGGCGATTTTTAGTATTATTTAAAGCTAGATACTGCGACTACTTCTGCTGGAATACGATTGCAGGAAAAGCAAACCTATTGGAAATCGGGAGAAATGCGTTTTTATTTTTTGGGGCTACGTCGTCTCTTAGTTTTAGTGGGTAGTATCTGTCTTCTATTTTTGTCCACTCCTGCCTTTGCTGCGGAACGAGTAGTGTTGAAGTATGGTATCTTCCGCGAATCACTTTCTGTAGAGGAACTATCCACCTTTGCTCAAACAGGCGAACTCTCACGTTCACTAAGAGTGAATTTAGCTTTAGCGCGACAAGACCCCAAAGCCATTCGCCAGTATTTAACAAAGCCAGTGAAGGTAAACCCTGTATTTTTAGATAGAGTGCTAAATAGCCAGATTGGTAATATTATTTTGGCTCAAATTAGTCAAGTTATTTCTACACCGTCTCGGAGAGCAGATCGGCAGGCTTTACGAGCTGCTTTGGTACTTTCTGCGAGTCAAGACGGCCAAGTATCGCTGATTGAAATTATTAAGAATTATCCCACCAATGAAGTGGAAGTTGATGGCGATCGCTTGGAGAGTGCATACCGTCAACTCCGCCGCTTGCAAACAAACCTACAAGATTTATTAGGTGTTTAGTAAGCTAAAGTTTCTAAAGTTTCTCGTAAATACCGCTGTACCTGCTGTTCCAAGCGAATTCCATGCAATTGAGCATCGCGTTCTAGTTGCCAACGTTGAAAACCTGAACTAGTGGATATCGCACATTTGAGGCTATACCAAATTTCAGTATCGGCAGAAAATTGGCGATCGCTAGAAGCTGGAATTTGAGCCATAGTTCCTTATTCCTTTATTTTAAACTTCAACGGTAACTGGGCATTGGGCATTGGTTATTAATTGCTTTTCCCTCATTTCCCCCTGCTCCCCCTGCTCTCCTCTCTAGCCCTTGAAAGTGAAATAATATACTTTAGGGGCTACTACGAATCTGTATTGATCCTAAACAATGATTGCAATAATCGGGGCACGATTTGATTAACCCGCACTCCTAAAATGGTGAAATCTTGCTTAATCTTTTCTAAAGATAATGGCTCGATGCCAGCGAATTCTGTCTCATTAATCACCAAAACTCGCATTACACTCACAGGTATTTGTAAAAATAGATTGCTGCCTAAAAAGGCTAATCCCGCAAGCACTAGTGCAAGGCTGCGCCATTGTGGGAGGAATTTAGCTGAATTTGCTACTAATGGGGCAATTTGGTAAAGATTCCACAATATCCAAACCGATAATACTGCTGCCACTAATGCCAGGACACGATTTAATTTTGTATTAATTAAACAGAGAATTTTTCGCTGCCGTTCAGTCAGATTTTCTGGCTTTAGGGCTATTCCTAAAAGAGCAAATATATAAAAGGGGCGACGCAACTGCATCCATAGCAGTGGGAGAACACCAATGGCGGCAACTAGGGATAGCTCCATCCAGACTGGCAAAAACGGTTCGCCTACAGACAGGAACAATAAGCAGAGTACTAAAAAAACAGGCAACGTCGCCAATCCAGCGACGTGAATCCACAAAATAGGTTCAGAGCGAAATGAATGCATAATAAAAAGTTATGAGTTAAGAGTTAGGAGTTAAGAATTAGTAGTCTTTAACTCCTAACTCCTAATGTATCACTCCTAACTCCTAAGCATTTTACCCTTAACACTATCTCGTTAAGGTGAGAGTACGGCGCTTCGTAACCATCTGATAGGATTCGATGATGTCACCTTCAACCCAATCATTGAATTTATCCATGCCGACACCGCATTCATAACCTGCGTTGACCTCACGGGCATCTTCTTTCATCCGTTTTAGGGAATCAAGAACGCCTTCAAAGATCACTTTACCGCCACGTCGCACCCTGACTTTGCAGTTGCGAACTAGCTTGCCAGATTGAACGTAGCAACCGGCAACCGCACCACGACCGACTGGGAAGACAGCACGGACTTCGGTTTGACCCAAGGGTTCTTCCACCAACTCTGGTTCCAAAAGACCTTCCAAGGCATCTTGGATATCTTCTAGGAGTTTGTAGATGACGTTATATTCTCTGACATCTACACCTGCTTCATCGGCGGCTTGTCTAGCACCACTGGCAAAGGTGGTGTTGAAGCCGATAATTACAGCGTTACTGGCAGCGGCTAAATCGATATCTGTCTCGGTGATTTCCCCAGCAGTCGCCAACAGCATCCGAATTTGGACTTCGTTTTGCGGGATTTGCTTGAGCGCTCCCACAATAGCTTCTACGGAACCTTGTACGTCTCCTTTCAAGATCAAGTTGAGTTCTTTCAACTCGCCTTCTTGTGCTTGAGCGGACAGCGTTGTGAGGGTAACACGTCCTTGTAACAGGCGGGATAGGCGTTGTCTATCGGCGCGATCGCTAGCGAGGGATCTGGCTTCTTTTTCGTTGTGGAAGACCTCGAACTCGTCGCCGGCGGCTGGCACATCACTTAAACCTAGTACCTCGACAGCAAAGGAAGGAGAAGCAATGTCTACTCTCTTACTTCTGTCATCTACCATCGCTCGGACTTTACCAAAGGCCGAACCAGCTACCAAGATATCTCCCACATGCAGGGTGCCATTCTGAATTAGCAGGGTAGCAACTGCTCCCTTGGCTTTATCCAGATGTGCTTCAATGACAGTTCCTTTGGCGGTACGATCTGGGTTGGCAGATAGTTCTGCAACCTCTGCTACTAACAGAATCATCTCTAAGAGCGTATCCAGATTTTCACCTCTGATGGCGCTCACCGGAACCATGATTGTCTCACCACCCCAGTCTTCTGCGGTCAGACCATACTGGGTCAGTTCTTGTTTAACCCGCTCTGGCTGTGCCCCTTCTTTGTCAATTTTGTTAATTGCAACAACAATTGGCACTCCCGCAGCTTGGGCGTGACTAATGGCTTCAATGGTTTGGGGACGGACACCATCATCAGCAGCCACTACTAACACCGCAATGTCTGTTACCCGCGCTCCTCGTGCCCGCATAGCTGTAAAGGCTTCGTGACCAGGAGTATCCAGGAAGACTATCTGCTGTGGTTTGCCCTCATGTACTATATCTACATGGTATGCACCAATGTGCTGAGTGATACCGCCAGCTTCGCCAGCAGCCACCTTAGTTTTGCGGATTGAGTCCAGTAGGGTTGTTTTACCGTGGTCTACGTGACCCATAATTGTCACGACAGGGGGACGGCGATGAAGATATTCTTGGTCTTCTGCGCCGACCATTTCCGTGATTTTCCGAGCTTCTGCTTCTCGTTCGACGGTTTCAACTTCTATTTCTAGTTCTTTTCCTACCAAAGTAATTGTGGGAATATCTAGATTTTGAGTGATACTCACCGCCATACCTTTAAGGAACAGGATTTTGACAATCTCTGTATCGGGAACGGCTAAAACGTCAGACAGTTCTTGCACAGTCAACGGCCCTGTGATCGTCACTTTTTCGGGGCGATCGCGTTTTGTCTCGGCTTCTTGGCGACGGTTTTGGTGATGGTCGCGGCCCGAAGACTTGGAACCAGACCTAGAACCAGATTTTCTCCCTCTTGCAGTTGGGGCGCTAGCAAGGGTTGCACCTGGCATCTGTACAGGTCGAGTCGCTTTGGGTTTGGGAGGACGAGCGATCGAAAGGCTGACTTGGACGGTGGCTGGTGAGTCGATATCGTCATCATCCAGCAAATCTTCTTCAAACTCATCATCGAGTATGGGTTTGATCCGCTTGCCTTTAACGCCAGCTTTTGCCTTCTCTTTAACTTCGTCAATGATTTCCTCTTCTACCCACTTTTTGCCACCTTTGGTTGGGCGAGGGGGACTTGGGCGTTTCAAGTCGAGGAGATCCGGTGTGACTGGCTCATCACCCAATCCTTGAGATTTCCCCGCTATTCCTGACATCTGTCTGGGTGGAGTAGCGATCGGCATTGCGGCTGCTACTGCTTCACCTGGACGTGCCGGTCTGGGTCTTTGTCCCTCTCCCACTTGTGATGGTGCTGATGGTCTATTACCCCTCTGCTCTGGTCTGCTGGGTGCAGGGGTAGGACGAGTTGTCCTTTGTGGCGCACCTGGTGCGGACTGGTCTGTTGGCAGTTTAGCGACTCTTGGCTTAATTTGCTCGCGATCGCCTTCTGCGGGACGTAGCCGTTGGTCGCGTTTGAGGATCGGTTTATCTGCCTGAGATACTGGCTGCTCATCTACTACCTGGGCAACTTCTGCCTCAGGTCTGGCTGGAGGAGCAACTAGTTGCGGTTTGATCGGTTTTTCCGATTTTGGTCTGGGTGAAACTGTTTTTTCCGGTTTTTGGGATGCTATTTTTTCCGGTGCCGGATTTGGATTAGGCGTTTGTTCCAAGTCAGCGATCGGAGGTTGCTCTTGAGTCTCAGATTGAGTCCGGGGCACAGGTCGAGTTGGTGCTGCCGGTTTCAGGGGTGAGACTGGTGTAGCGAAAGGCCGTGGAGGAGAGGGAGGATTAGCTTCAGACAAGGCAGCTTGGGTATTGTTAGCAAGTGACGCCTCGGAGGCGTTGGAGGTAGTATTTCTCAATATTTTGGGTTTGCGTATTTCCAAAATTTGCTGTTTGTGGGGTGCAGCAGGTCGGTTACGTCCGCCGTTCGGTGGTGAATTCGGCTTATGGCTGGTTGTACCTAGTTCCTTTTTGGCTGACACATTCGTAGTTGCTAGCTTTTCTGCTGCCGCCCGGATGTTTTCTGCCTCGGATTCTGAGATCGTGCTGCTATGGCTTTTGACCGCAATATCGAGCTGGTCGCAAATTGCTAGTAGCTCTTTGTTATCCAAATTCAATTCCTTTGATAATTCATAAATTCTAACTTTGCCGTTGTTCATCCACTCTTCCCCTTTAATTTACAGTTTTAGCGGATGGTTGCCTGGTTTGCGACATCTCCATCCTTGGATTACTGTTTTTAGACTGCCGTTCAGTTTTTGCCGGTGCCTCCAATCAGGAAAGAGAGATGTTTCGGTTTAATAATGGCATCCCCACCAGGAATGATGGTTGAGGGATACCCATAAAAATTTCTTAAATAAAAGATTTTTATAGGAACCCTTGACGCCGAACTGCGCCTGAGCGCTACCAGGTTGCCATTTTGTAGTTTCTTGTTTTGTTGATTCTGAGTCTTCCACAACACAATCGATTACATCTTGTTCTGGGAGTGTTGCCTCGCCCCTCGTTATTAGAGAGCCGAATGCCTTTTACACCCATTTACTATTTTGGCACTAACCTTAACGATCAACAGAGCGTGTGATGAAAGCACGACTTCGGCTTTCGACACAATTCATCTAATGATTACGTCACAAAGTTGTTCCAACTAAATTTGGTTTTGGGTATTACTGCGGGCTAGACGTTGCGACAAGCTTTGGTACAGTGCTTCTGGCACTGATGCATGTAGCGATCGCCCTAGTCGATTTTTTTTTTGAGCTGCTTGTAGGCAACTCGTTTCTGGACAAATATAGGCGGAACGCCCCATGCCCTGATCTAATTGTACCTTTCCCGATGGAAAGACGCGGACAATCCGCCAAAACTCATCTTTTGAGCCTACTTTACGGCAACTAATACAGCGCCGATAATTTGGTTTCATCGGTTCTCTACGATCTCAGCCCAGGATAATGGAAGTAAAAAGAAGCTTATTATTACTATTTTTTACTTATACCAAGTAGCTTTTGAGAAAATAATCCTTGAGACTGAGACTACAATCTACAGTATCAAAACTTTACAAAATTAATCAATTATTCATCATCATTGTTGTCAAAACTATCTTCCTCTTCTAATTCTTCCTGACTTTCATCCTCGAATTCTTCTTCATATTCAAGATCGTCTTCCTCGGATTCCTCTGATTGATATTTTGTTCTGACAGCTGCAAATTTGGCATCCTCTCCTGCAAAGTCATACTTAGCTTTGTCTTTGATGTCTATTTTCCAGCCAGTTAGACGGGCTGCCAAACGGACGTTTTGCCCTTCCTTACCAATGGCCAAACTCAATTGATCTTCAGCTACAAGTACGTGAGTTTGGCGCGATTCTGGGTCCATTAGGCGCACTTCATCTACCCGTGCTGGACTTAAGGCATTAGCAATGTATGTTGCTGGGTCTGGCGACCAGCGAATTACATCTATTTTTTCACCGCGTAATTCGTTGACTACCACTTGAATTCGCGATCCCCTGGCTCCAATACAAGCGCCTACTGGGTCTACATCGCGATCGAGAGTATCTACTGCTATTTTAGTCCGGGGTCCGACATAACGGGAAGGGGGGTTTGCCTCCCTCGCTACGGCAACAATCCGTACAACTTCATCTTCAATTTCTGGGACTTCGTTGGCGAAAAGATAAACTACTAAACCAGCATCAGCACGAGACACAAGCAACTGTGGTCCTCGTTGCTGACCTTGGGAGACTTTTTTCAGATATACCTTGAAGGTGGCATTTGCCCGATAATTATCGTTGGGTAGCTGTTCCCGCTTGGGTAATTCGGCTTCTACTTCTGGCTGACCAAAATTACTGGTGACTGCCAAAACCACTGATTGCCGCTCAAACCGCAGGACTCTTGCTTGGAGAACAGTTCCTTCTAAATCTTGGAACTCTTCTTGCACCATCTGGCGCTGTTGATCCCGTAATTTTTGCGCCAATACTTGCTTAGTTTGCATCGCCGCCATCCGACCAAATTCTCCTTGGTCGGGGGTAACATCCAGCACCACAGAGTCCCCTAACTGCGCTTCGGGAGCGACTTGCTGAACTTCGTCTAGGGAAATTTGGTGGTCTGTGTTATCTACTTCCTCAACAATGGTTTTGGTGGAAAGAACGCGAAAGCCTTCTCCTTCAATATCGAGTTCTACTTCAAAATTCTCAAAATAATCTTCGTCAAACTGTCTGCGCTCTAAATTTTGGGCACGGCGATAACGTTCATAGCCTTTGAGTAGGGCTTCTCTAATCGCTGATTGAACTGCAAGCCGGGGTAAATTGCGATCGCGACTTATACTTTCAATTAATTCTTTTAATCCAGCTAAAGTAACCATTGACATAAGCAATCTCCTTTAAAAATTAGGGAGTGGGGAGAGATGCGATTAATCGTGTCTCTACTGAGTGGCGACTCGGGACTAGGGACTGAAAACTACGCACTAGAGCCAGGGATTAGAGAATAGCTTTAAACTAATCTCTAACCTCTAGCCCCTAGCCTCTAACCTTTAGCCCTTAGTTCCTAATCTTTAGCCTTGAGCTAAGGTGCTCTAGTCTCTAACTCTTGAGCCATAGCCCTTTGTTTATCGGCGCTCCTCTAACTGCACCTTAGTAATTAGGGAGCGGGGAATTTGGACTACACGACCTTTTTGGTTTAAGTAAAGTGCTGTCTCATCCCGACGAATCAACAGACCAATCCACTCTTGTTGTCCGTCGTAGGGTGGCGTTGTAGAGATAATGACAGGAAATCCTTTAAAGGAAATAAACTCCCTGTCTGTTACCAGTTGTCGCGAAATACCAGGACTAGACACTTCCAAGACGTATGTATCTGGAACGATTTCCGCAGCATCTAAGGAGGCTTCTAAAGCACGGCTCATCCTCTCACAATCGTTCAACCCAGTGTCTTGCTCAGGATTGCGAATGTCTACCCGCAACACTGGTGGACTTTGGTTGGTATGAAAAACCACGCCAACCACTTCCAATCCCAGTTCTTCTGCTACTGGTGTCGCCAAATCAATAATTTGTGGAACTAAAGGATGAGCCATGAGAGAATTCAATAAAAAAAGTGGGCATCGACCCACTTCCTGCGATAGATATATCTTCCAAGAAGTCTTGTGACGAACCAAATGATGATTCGCCTAATTCGAGTTTAGCGCATTTCTTTTATAGTCGTGCATTGGGGATTGGGTACTTGTACTGAGCGTACCCCTACGGGGAAGCAAGCTATGGGTAGCGTCTGTCTGCGACACGCTGCGCGAACGTAGAGAAGTATTGGTTGTTTTTCTTATCCTCTCTTGTCCACTCATCTCTCTACTCCTCTGCTCTCCCTACCCTTCTCGTATTTTTGGGAGAGTAGCGCCTTTATCCACTACCACCGGCACTGATACTTGTGTTCGTAGCTGCCTGGTTTGCTCGATAATTTGGTCTATGTCTTCTTGGGATAAACGCTGGACATAGTTGAGTTTGATTTCCTCTAAGAAGTCAAACAGTAAACTCTGAATTTCTGAGAGTACATGTTTTTCCTTGATTTGAGATCCCAATACCTTAGTGAAGCTTTCTACTAGCTGACTGGTGAGTTTTGCTCCTACAGGGTCTTCAACAGCGCTAACTAAAGTTTTGTAAAGATTAGTTGTGATTTGAGTCGCCAGTTGTTCGCTTAACTGGGTTTGAGCCTGTCCCACGCCAGGGAGATTCTGGAGGTTGCGGTAGACGGGGACTTGATGGAAGACGGTTTCGATGTTGTGGCGCAGAATGGCAACGATCGCAGGTTGGATATCAGGTAGCACTTGGTAGACAATTGTTTTTATCAAAAGACCTGCGATCGCTTCCACTTCATTCACATTATTAATATCTATGTAGGGACGTAAATTTTCTTGTTGCGAGAGCCAGCTTGTCAACTCACCCCGCTGAATTGAACCCTGAACCTGATTAATCACCCTCACCACGACAATTTCTGTGAGTTCTTCGGCAAAATTGGCGACAATCCCCTGATTAATTTGCTTTCGCACTGGATGCAGATTCAATAACCGCGCTTGATCGAGGCGAATTAATACAGGTATGATTCGCAACCCTCGCCAAAATGGCAGTAGTAAAAATAAATCGTACCAACGCCACAATAGTGCTTCTAACCAGCTAAAACCAGGATGTTGGCGTTTGAGTAAGAAGGTGCGCCCCAGCAATTCTACGCCAAATAAAATCACAAAGAGTAAGTCAATAATCCAGAATTTATCAATAAAATCGCCATTTTCCCCGATTTGGCGGTAGTAGTTACTGGCGATCAAAGGGCGGATGCTTTTGTTAAAAAAATTAATTTCTTCAAGCCAGCCATTTTGTGATAAATGCGGCTGACTCCAAAAAGTAGCGAAGGACTGTTTTGCAGATTCTTTGCGGATGTGCGATCGCATCCTTTGTTTGATTTTCTCCAGCGTCCCACTCTTATTTGCTCCCGCAAACGGGTTACTGTCAATCATCTCGCTGCTAAGACGACTTATTTGTATTAGCCTGTTATTTACTTGAGGCGACTCTAACCCACTTTGCCTAATTTGTTCTTCTAATGCGTCTACTGTTTCTAGATAACTTTTTGTGTCTCGATGACTTTCAATACCTTTGATTGGGTCATAAATCTTAGTAATTTGGGGAAGTTTTCGCAAGTAGAAATCTCGCCAAGGTACGTAACTTAAATCGAACAACACTAAACTTAAATTTACGGTGGCAGCAATTGCCATAAATCTTTCAAACCAAAGATTACGCTGCTTAGAAGATTTTACATTTTTCATTTTCCGTAAAATATGATACTTGTTTGGGTATTTAAAATATAAACTCTTTCATTTATTAATTTTCTTTTTGCCTTTTCTAACCAATTAGAGCAATTTCCAGTCGAGTAGACCCTAGTAGAAGGGCACATCTGTCATGGCTGTCAATTTAAGCCCAAACTAAAACCCCTTTAAAACCTCTTTTCCAACCATAGGCTGAAAATACTCCTCATTGCAGAACAGCCACAGGTCAACAGACTAGACTTCTTGCATAAGTCGGGAAAAGGGAAGGGGAAAAGGTTCTGTATTGTCCCCTTCCCCTTTAACCAAAACCTTTTCCCCCTCTTGCAAAAGTGCTTTTTGCAAGAGGTCTACTGCCTTTCACCTTAATTTGACACAAATACACAGATGTGCATTTCTACGGCAATTTAGTGTTAAAAGGATTTATTCGATTCAAATGATAAGATAACCGCTATATCTCTGCCAACACAAGATCATTCTTTTGATAGATGACACAAATTATTTTCTAAATTTTTACCTAAATTTAACAAAAAAAATCACAATTTGTTCAAAATTCATTAAATAATCGTGAAAAAAGTTATTAAACAAACTTAAAATGCAGCTGTTAACGTTTATGATCCTGCTGATTTAACCCAAAGGAGTTTTTAAGTATGTGGTGTGGGTTTGGAAAATCAAGCGCAACCTTTGCTGTTACTTGCCTGATGACTGCTAGTTTGGTAATTGCAGACACAAGTTTTGCAGCCCCTCAAAAAAGTTATACGCCCCAGCAATTCCGTGAGGTATTGCGGGGATTAGGCTATAACGTCAAGGTAACAAATACTGCTTTGACGGATGAGGAAACTAAAAAGGCAATTCGAGAATTTCAGACTGGTTACAAGCTAAAACCTGTCGATGGCATAGCAGGGCCAAAAACCCAAGATTTTGCTGCTAACATCGTTCAAATTCTGCACAGAAATTTGAATGTAGTGGTGAAGCCAAATCCTCCCCTACCGCGCGATCATTTTTATGGTTCCCGCACGGAAGAAGTGGTGAAGGAGTATCAGAAGAAATATCAGTTGCAAGAAACTGGAATTGCTAATTTAGCACTCCGCCAAAAGCTGAATGAAGAAGCAAAGACACTCTTTAGCCAGCCGACAACTAAACCAACAACTAAGCCGACAACTAAACCAACAACTAAACCGACAGCTAAACCAACAGCTACACCGACAGCTACACCGACAGCTACACCGACAGCTACACCGACAGCTACACCGACAGCTACACCGACAGCTACACCGACAGCTACACCAACAGCTACACCAACAGCTACACCAACAGCTACACCCTAGTCCCCACAAAAAACTCCTACCCCAAAACTAGCCCCTCAGGTCATCTGATTTGGTTCCTCTAGGGGTCTGCCCTTGGGTGTAGGTAGAATTGGACGGAGATCGTTGTAAGGCATAGGAATGTACTGCACGCTGGGTCGTCCTCCTTGTGGCTGTGGGTACAGATCCATGAGATCGTAAATAGAATGGGGCAGTCCGACGGTTACGGGCAGCCCCATTTCTGTTGCTTCTTCAATAGTGATGGGATAGTCGTGGGTGACGCGCCCAGTTGTCAAGGCTTCGATAATCGGTTCGATATTTTCTGGCAGAACTTTTTGTTTAGGTATACTGTCTTTTAGCAAAGTTCGCACAAATCGCTGTACCTGCTGTATAGCTTTGCGTGAGAGGTCGGCCATAATTAGAGTTTGGTCATCAATCTCACTGATGGGTTTATCTTCAACTACTTTTAGGATACTGGCTGCGGGGTAATTACCCAGTTGGGGATCAACTGGCCCCAAGACAGCGTTAGCATCCATAATAATTTCATCAGAGGCGATCGCAAGCATTGTACCGCCACTCATAGCATAGTGGGGTACAAAGACTGTGACTTTTGCTTGGTGACGAATTAATGCTCTAGCGATTTGTTCTGTAGCTAAAACCAAACCACCAGGAGTGTGCAAAATTAAGTCAATCGGTACATCTGGGGGTGTGAGGCGAATTGCTCGTAGTATTTGTTCTGAGTCTTCAATAGTAATGTAGCGAGATATGGGAATTCCCAAAAAGCTGATGGACTCTTGGCGGTGAATGAGTAAAATCACCCGACTTTTGCGTTCCTGCTGGAATTGTTGTAAAGCACGCAATCGCCGATATTCTATTTGACGTTTTTGCCAAAGGGGTTGCAAAGAAGTCAGAAGGAGGAAAATCCAGAATAAATCACCAATACCAAAGCCCATATAATTTATTTTTGTTCAAAAATAACGGTTGCCGTCATTATTGTCACAAATTTGGGGCGATCGCAGTTCTATCTATAGATTTATAGAAAAATTACGAATTATTTACTACCCCCTTCGCCAAATTTTAATAGTGTCGTCATCACTACCGCTAACTAGGGTTTGGCCATCGGGACTGAAGGCAACGCATCTAACATAGTTGGAATGCCCTGTAAGTGTGCTGATTTCTGTACCACTGTGTATGTGCCACAGTTTGATAGTGTTGTCCCAACTGCCACTAGCGAGAAATTGTCCATCCTGGCTAAAGGCGACTGACCAAACTGAATCAGAATGACCTGTGAGAGTACGAATTTCTCTGCCTGTATTTATATGCCAGAGTTTAACCGTGTTGTCACCACTACCACTAGCAATAATTTCTCCATTTTTGCTGAAGGCGATACAGTTGACAAAGAAAGAATGGCCTGTGAGTGTGTAAATGTTTCTGCCTGTGTATACTTGCCACAGTTTAATAGTGTAATCATTACTGCCACTAGCGACTAGTTGTCTATCCTGGCTATTGGTTGCAGCTGTTCTCGGAGAGTAGGCGACTGACGAAACTGAGTCGGAATGACCTGCGAAAGTTTGGATTTCTATGCCTGTGTTTACCTGCCACAGTTTGATTGTGCAGTCAGCGCTACCACTAGCCAAAAACTTGCTATCTGGACTAAAAGTGACAGAATTCACCCAATTAGCATGACCAGTGAGAGTACGAATTTCTTTACCCGTCTTGACATCCCACAATTTGATTGTATTGTCCCAACTGCCGCTAGCTAAGATTCCCCGGTTCAGGTCTGTAACTCCCGCAGATTTGCCGGATTCGCCTTGATAAGAAAGGTTTGAAGAGATTGGGCTAAAGGCGACGGAATGAACCATACTGGAATGACTAGAAGACCAACGACCCAGTTGACGCACTAGCTTGCCAGTACCTACTTGCCAAAGTTTGATGGTCTTGTCATTACTGCCACTAGCAATAAATTGTCCGTCTGGGCTAATGGCGATCGCATGAACCATACTAGAATGACCTTTTAGGGTCTGTACACATTGCCAGTTCTGCCGATCTAATACAACAGGTACAGGTACAGGTAGTTTCACTCTAGGTGTTATCACTAAAGTAGATGATATTTTAGTTATATCTTCCCCAATATCAGGACCCAATAAATCCAACCACTCCTGTACAGACTGGGGACGATACGTTGACTCCAGATCCATGCCGCACATAATAGCCTGATTTACCCTGTTGCTGATGTTGGGATTAAAATATTGTGGTGGTTCTAAATTAATATTGTGACGTCTATCATCTGCACTAGTTGGTACAACTGCGGTAAGCAAGTTATACAAAGTAGCGGCTAGGGCATAAATATCAATGTATTCTCCTCGCGGCGCTTCTGATTCATACTGTTCAGGTGGGGCAAAACCAGGAGTACGATACACTGTATGCCTTTGGATCATATTAGGAACAAATTCTCTAGCGATGCCAAAGTCTATCAGCACTGCTTCTAATTTATCAATGCGGATCATGATGTTGCGTGGTTTGAGATCCCGATGCAACAGTCCTTTAGAATGGATTAGGGTCAAAGCATCGCCAATTTGCCGGATGTACAGTAGTGCTTCTGCCTCTGATAGCACCCCTATTCGCCTCAAGCGCTGTGCTAAATCTTCCCCTTCGATGTAATCCATCACCATGCAGGGCAAATTCCCCTCATCAAAGATAGTTTCTATCTGTACTATATGAGGATGGTGGCACACAGCCAGCCGAACTGCTTCATCACGAAAGTCTTGCCGTAACTTGTTTCGGTGGAGTATCCAGGCGGGGTGATTCAGGATTTCTTCTTTGAGGGTTTTAATCACTCGCTGTTGATTTCGTTGATTTCTGGCAAGATAAGTAATGCCAATTCCGCCTTCACCTAATTGGCCTTCAATAATGTAGCGTCCCCCGAATAAAGACTTTCCTGCATTCCACACCATTAGTAATATTTGACAATTGCTGGTATTTATTTTGGCAAGGTATCAGAACAGCCAACACGAATTTTTGGGAATTCCATTTAAATTGCTGTTGTAGCTTTTTGGAACTTAATTACTTAGATAACATTTTCATTAACCTCAATAATTACTAATAGTATAAAGTTGGATATACCCTCATAGTTTTGCCTAAACTATGCCTTTATACGAAAACATGAAAGTTGAATTGCTCATGGTAGAGTAAACAGTAACTTTAGACATATTTGTTCATAATAATTTGACTTGTAGGTAATCTAAAATTATGCTAAAGAATCTCAATTTGAAACAAAAATTTACAATTCTGCTACTGGTAATTTTGACATTTGGTCTGAGCTTGAGTGGATTTACTCTTTCTTCTCTACTGAGGGAGAATGCTAAACAAGATATTAGCTCCACTGGTCTCATGCTCATCCAAACAATGAGTTCTGTTCGTAAATACACCAGTACTCAAGTGAATCCAGAGCTAGTTGATAAATTAGCTACTGAATTTTTGCCGCAAACCGTTCCTGGATACTCAGCACGAGAAGTGTTTGAAATTTTACGTAAAACAACAGACTACCGTGATTTCTTTTATAAAGAAGCAACTCTCAATCCCACAAATCTTCGGGATAAGGCTGACGGTTTTGAGACGGAAATTGTAGAACACTTCAGAAATAAATCAGACCTTAAAGAAGTTAGTGGATTTCGTTCAATTCCTGGAGGGGATATCTTTTATATTGCTCGTCCCTTAGCAGTTTCTGAACAAAGCTGTCTGGTCTGTCATAGTGTACCGGAAGCTGCACCTCAAAGTATGATTAGTCTTTATGGTGCTGCTAATGGATTTGGGTGGAAGCTTAATGAAATTGTTGGCGCTCAGATTATATCAGTACCTGCAAAGAATGTCATCAGCAAAGCCAATCAGTCTTCCTTACTAATTATCTTGATTGTATCAGCTATATTTATAGCGACTATCCTGTTAGTCAACTTGTTCTTGAATCGACAAGTTGTAATGCCTCTTAAACGCATGACTCGCATAGCCGAAGAAGTTAGTACGGGACATATGGAAGTTGAATTTGAGCAGATGTCTAATGATGAAATTGGTAATTTAGCTAAAGCCTTTAAACGGATGCAGTTAAGTTTAGAAATGGCGATGAAAAGAATCAAACGTACTCAAGGAGGTACAAGCGATTATAATAATTCGTAATGATGCTCTCTACGAGACGCTGCGTTTAGCTTGCTTAAGAGCAGTACGTGGATTAGCTACCGTTACGCTAACGTAATAACTTTCTGTAGAAGACGTTGCGTGTAGCTTTGCCAAAAAACCTTGTTACTTTTATTAGCTCTCTTGACTTAAATTTACAGAATTAGTTAAGAAATTAAAAATTATTCATCAATTTCATGATGTCTAAATCTCTATGAAAATAAGCTTTTTTTGAATTCAAAAGCTGCTTGAAAGTTAGGAATTTCCTTAGTTACAAGTTCAATAAATTGGTCAGCTGAAATATAAGGATTGTGAGCTAGTATTTCTTCTATAATCAGATTTGCCATTGGGCCGATGTGGTAGGCTAATTCTTGCTGGCAATGTTTGATAAATGCTGGTTGGAGTGAGGATTGTTGTTGCTGTTGTTCAATTCGTTGCCCAGTTTGTGGACTAGTCAGTGAACTAAAAATTGTTTCTTCAGATTGGTTATATGACTGCGATATGGTTGACATAGCCTGAAATTCAGGGTTAAATACCGTGGCTGGCAAATCATCAACCATGATTGCAGAAGATATTGCTATTTCTGGTTCTCCAATATGGACTAAATCTCTAAGAACTTCGCTGGCTGTTTGGTACCGCTTATTAGGTCTATCTTCCAACATACAATCAAGTACTTGAGCAAACCCATCAGTAACATAGGTATAATCACGCCAGTTCCATTCAAGTGAGTATTGATCCATTAGTAAAGATGGATCTCTAGCTGTGAGTAATACAATGGCAGTTACACCCAAAGCATAAAGGTCACTAGAGGGTGAACATAATCCCAAACTAATCTGTTCGCGGGGAGCATATCCAACTTTGCCTACAAGAGACATTTTGCCAACAAACGTTATTTGGTGGTTGGAACTTCTCCCCTCGTTAATATCAGCAATTTGCTTGCCTACCCCGAAATCAATCAGCACTGGCAGATCCTTGCCATCGGGTAACATGATGTTGTCAGGAGAAATATCTCGATGGATGATGTTGTGCTGATGGACATATTCCAAAACAGGCAGCAGATTCTTTAGCCACTGTATAACTTCGTCTTCAGAAAAATTTCTTCCTTGACGTTGAAGTTCTCCTAACAGTCTTGAATATGTTTTACCGTCAACATACTCTTGTACTAAAAATAGCCGGCCATCTCCTTCAAAGCAAGCCAAAAACTTGGGAATTTGAGGATGTTGCAATTGATGAAGAATTTTTGCCTCTCTTTTAAATAAGTTACGATATTGTTCTAGTCCACTTTCACCTGTGCCAATGGGTGCAAATTCTTTGAGGACACAGGCTTCATTAAACCGACGAGTGTCAAATGCTAAGTAAGTTCGTCCCAATCCTCCCTGTCCTAGAAGTTTTTGGATAATATAGCGGTTATCGATTAGAGTTCCAGCAGCTATTTCTGGTCTTGTCATAGGGGACTGTGACATCATCATCGCACTCCTAGCGATTTTGTTATTGATAAATTATCTAATTTGCTGAAAGTCAGAAACTCTAGCAGATAAGGGCTGATAACATCCTTTAAATTGAGGTTAGCACCACTATCAAGTCAAGGAAATACACTTTTCTACAATTTTCTGATGGTCTTGTGTTACCAAATAGACAATTTTAACCTGAGTAGTTTGCTCGTACTACTCATACTTAAGTATTTTAGCCGCCGCAACATAATCAGTGTCTGCGGTAATATCTGCAAATGTTCAGGGCATCGCCTTTGAGATTTGCTGCTAAACCTTATTTTCCCCTTAGTAACCCAATTGAAACTGAGTTGAGGAACAGTAAGGATATAGCGTGACATCATGGTTTTTCATAAAAACTGAGGTTGCTATAGACTTGCCGAAAGGAATATTATATGTATTTCAAGTGCTAAATATGCGATCGCTCTCAAAAATTAATCTTTCTGGGAGCCAATATCGTTATCAGATAGCTGCTTCGGTATCGGCTATCAAAGTTTTTAGTGCAGGTAACTCTTCAAAAGCAGAAAATTATACCGCGTATCAGAAAAGACTTGTAAAGCTACAAGAATTCATCTAGTTCATCAGGATTCACGCCTAACTGACGCAAACGTTCTATTAATTGTTCTACTTTTCCTTTGGCTTGAGCAACTTCTTGTTCCGCAATGATAGCTCGTTCAGTTGCAGCAGCGGCTTCCTCTGTGGGTGCGGGAATTAATTCTCCCGTCAAAGTGAAACACCTTAACCACAACCTTTCAATATCTCGAAATGAACCTTGCCATAAGCCTAAACTTAAATTTATCTCTGGCATTAGTAGGTATCCATTAGTCAAGTTCATAGGTTCATAGTGACCGCCTACTAACTGAAAAGCCCGAAGTTCGTTAGTACAGCGACTAAAAACAATATAATAGGGAATCCGCAAAATTCGTTCATAAACTTCCTATTTACTAGGAGGTTTATTTGCTGCACTTTCTCTTCTTGTGCCTAAATCTTCGTCTTCTGTACCTGGAGATAATAACTCAACAGCCACGAAAGGATTTGCTGGTTCTTGCCAAGTTACATAACTTAACCGTAAATCCTGCCCTTTGTATAATTTTCCTACGCCTACTACACCAAACCAATCTGGGCGCTTACACCACAAAGGATGCTGGAGATCGTAATAAAGATTAAGGTCAGCGGCACTGTAAACTAGTTCGGGATTCCAGTTAATGGGCTGAAAAGTTAAGTATAAAAGTAAGGGTTGTAAAAAGTGAAAATCGTCTGGCAAACCTGGTTCCTCTGGGTTGTCGCTTGGTAAATCATACATTGTTGGTAAGGTTTCCCAAGGAGGAAGCGGCGGATCGGATTGAGGGATATAGTTAGAAAATGTAGTCATATCTTTAGATTATTCAATAAAAGACCATATTTGCTGGATGCGTTGACGCACTTTTTCCCAATCATTTGGTTGTAAAACTCCTAATTGACGGTCTAATAGACGTTTTTCTACTGTGTTTATCTTATGCAACCTAACTACCGACGGACGCATTAAACCTGCTTGCTGCCATTCTATAATTTCAAAATAAAAAACCGTTTGAGTTATTTGACCACTTAGGGTGCGAATTTCCCTTCCTGTTGCGACTTCCCACAGTTTGATAGTGTTGTCTCTACTACCACTAGCCAACATTTGCCCATCACTACTGATGGCGACGGAATTAGCCGAGGAAGAATGACCACTCAAGGTGCGGAGAAGTTGACCTGTAGTTGATGACAAAAAGTGAATAATTGAATCTACCACACTTGCTAAAATATCTTCCTTGGGGCTGAGGGCTATTTTTCCAGAAATCCCCAGAATATTGTGGACGCATTCCCAAGATGGGGGTGTATTGGGACGAGAGATTACTGGTTGTGTTGGCGGTATGGGACTTGCACCCAACAAACCCAACCACTCCTGCACAGACTGGGAACGAAACTTGTAATTTAACGCCATCCCCTTCATAATTGCCTCATTCACCCTGTCGCTAACACTGCCATTCAACTCCTTGGGTGCTTGTAACGTAAAATTTTGCAGCCTAGCTAGTGCTAGCATCGGCAATTGTCCAGTCACTAAAGAATATAATGTAGCGGCTAAGGCATAAACATCAATATATTCTCCCCGTTGTTCAATAAGTGCATACTGTTCTGGTGGCGCATAACCATCAGTTCGATTCACTGTATGTCGTTGAACTCCACCAGAAATAAATTGTCTAGCAAGACCAAAGTCAATTAGCACCGCTTTTGGTTTACCCGCACGCATAATATTACTCGGCTTCAAATCCCGATGCAGCAAGCCTTTCTCATGAACTAATACCAAAGCTTCGCCAATTTGCCTAATATATTCCAGTGCTTCCCCTTCCGGTAACGCCCCTTTGTTGGTTATTTGCTTGCCCAAATCTTCGCCTTCGATGTACTCCATCGCCATACATGGCAAATTACCTTCATCAAAGACATTTTCTACCTGCACAATGTGAGGATGGCGACATAAAGCCAGTCGCAAAGCTTCATCCCGGAAGTCATGCCGTAATTTATCTTGATGTGGTATCCATTGGGGATGATTGAGGATTTGTTCTCTGAGGGTTTTGATGACTCGCAATTCACTGCGTCGATTTTTAGCAAGATAGGTAATACCAACTCCACCTTCGCCCAATTTTCTCTCGATTATGTAGCGACTACCAAATAACTCCTGCCCTGGATTCCACGCCATTGGTCAAAACCGTAGTTTTACTGATATTTATTTTGGCACACCATAAATATCAGTTTTTGCCAAGGTTGATGTGTAAACTTTGTATGCAATGTCTCTACATTAAGTTTTTTACTCAACTTTGCTCATAGGCTGTTAAGAATTCATCCCGCAAGATACCCACTTGAGTGCAAATTGATCTTAATGTCCCTGATTTAATTTGAGATTGATTAGGCATTACCAATGGTGTCTGCGATCCATCTTCATTTTCTCGCACCATGACAATATGTTCACGTTCCCGAATAATAAGAAATCCTAACAACTCAAATGCTTTGATAACTCTCTTCTTCGGAGCATCGACAGGAAACTTCGGCATTAAATAGCCACCTCTGCTTCTGTCATAAAAGCTTCGATTACTGGTGATTCATCTTCGAGCATTTCTTTGCCAAATATCTCAATGTAGCAGCGAATAGCTGACTTGACATCGGCTAAGGCTTCTTCATAGGTGTCACCTTGACCAACTATCGCCCCTTTTATACCAAGAGGATAGGCAACATAACCGTCAGAATGTTTTTCGACAATAATTTTGATTTGTTTCATCACTAGAGCGTTTAGCAAAGTAAACTTTAGGCAATTCTGATGCAGCCTACAATAAGCAGTATATTCAATCGTAATCAATTTATGGCGTAGGCGTAGCCCGTCGTAGACATCGCAGTTGTTTAACCCTCGTCTTACCTAACAACTGGTATTCAGCCCTACTTAATCATTTGTGAGAAACTAAGATCCCCGACTTGTCAAACAAACCGGGGATCTGTGGCTTTCAATTTTTCCTAAAACATTTCATCACATTTCTGGCTCAATTCCCGCCGCCCGCAATTGTGCTGCTAGTCGTTCAGCACGTTGGCGTTCTTGTTCGGCGCGTTGGCGTTCCTGTTCAGCACGTTGGCGTTCTTGTTCAGCTAATTCTGTTCCCCAAGGTAAAAGGTTTCCTTGTTCATCCCACCACCTTAACCACTTTCCTGTGCGGTTTTCACGAGTACCTTGTGACACTCCAAGGTAAAGATTGATTTCGGCTATCCAATAGCGTTGATTTTCGTCAGGCTCTTGCAAAATGTACTGTTCTGTGTTTTGTAAGTGATACATCTCTAAACTGCCGCTATCTGGTTCAAAGATGATGTAGTTTGGTACTTTTAAAATGCGCTCGTAGAAAAACCATTTTCCTGGGGGATATGTTGCTTTGATAGAATACTCTGTCTCCTGTGTATCGGAAACAAATTCCATGACAATTACGGGAATATCACCCTGTAGTTGAGGTGTGTAACTGCGTATTACTTCTTCTCTACTAACATTAATTTTGGCAATGAAAGCCCAATCAGGGGCTTTAATGACCATTTTGTTGTTTAAAGTGGCACAAATGCCGTAATTAGTTGTTGTTAGGGCGTTGGCTGAAATTTTTCCAGCTAATTGTAGGCTTTCCGTGAGTGCAGCAGCTAGTGCTGGTTGATTGATGTTATCCACTGGATCGTCCGGGAGTTTGTAATCATCGGGTAGTTTTTCCCAAGTGATTTGGTAGTCTTGGGTGAGGGTTGTCATGGCGGGTTTTCCTTTGGGGTGTAAAAGGGACTGGGGATTGGGGACTAAGGATTAGGGACTCGGTTTTCACTCGTAAAAATTATGAAATTTGCTTTGATCCTTCCCAAATTTTGGAACAATTTCCCAGTACCCAGTACCCAGTCCCCAATAGTTACTCATCTTCATCTGGTTCTAAATCGTCGGCTGTCAATTCCTGATGCGGGATGGCGGCGATAATTGCATCTATGACTTTAGAGACTGGTAATATCTCAATATTTAAATCGGGGAATTTTGTCCCTTTGGGCACGATCGCTCGTTTAAATCCCAACTTAGCTGCTTCTTTCAACCGCAGTTCCATTTGGGAAACCGATCGCACTTGTCCACCTAACCCAACTTCACCGATTAATACTGTACCGGGATCGACGATGCGATCGCGGAAACTAGCTACAATTGCGATCGCTATTCCTAAATCTACTGCCGGTTCTTCCACATTCAACCCACCCGCAGAAGCAACGTAAGAATCTAATTTTGACATGGGAATTCCCACCCGTTTTTCTAAGACGGCGAGAATTTGTACTAGGCGGTTGTAGTCTACGCCAGTTCCCGCACGTCGAGGAGAAGGGTAGCTGGTGGGACTTACTAAAGCTTGCAATTCCACAACGATGGGGCGAGTACCTTCGCAAGCAACCACAATGGCAGTACCTGGCGCTGGATCGTCACGGTTGCCTAAAAATAGCTCTGAGGGATTGGAGACTTCTCGCAGTCCCTCCGCTACCATTTCAAAGATACCGATTTCGTGAGTTGCACCGAAGCGGTTTTTGACTGTCCGTAATAACCGATGGGAGGCAAAGCGATCGCCTTCAAAATACAACACTGTATCAACTAAATGTTCTAAAACTTTTGGCCCAGCGATCGCTCCTTCTTTGGTAACGTGTCCCACAATCAGCATGGTGACATCTTCGTGCTTCGCCACCTTCATCAGTGCTGCGGTACATTCCCGTACCTGAGCTACTGAACCTGGTGCAGAAGTCAGTGCCGGAAAAAACACCGTTTGGATACTATCAATCACCGCCACATTTGGCTTGAGAGAGTCTATTTCCCGTAAAATTTCTTCTAAATCTGTTTCTGGCAGTACATATAAATCTGCACCTATACTGTCAGGATCTATGGAAAGTTTAGTCTCTACTACTACTGTTACATTCTCCTCATTCACCACACTTAGGGGTTTTGATACTCCCAAACGAGAAGCTCGTAATTTTACCTGCTGTCCCGATTCTTCACCAGTTACGTAAAGGATGCGGTATTTCTGCGCTAATTGATTTGATACTTGCAATAATAGAGTAGATTTACCGATACCAGGATCGCCACCAATCAGCACCATAGAGCCGGGGACAATCCCACCTCCAAGCACTCGATCCAATTCTTCATAACCAGACTCCCAGCGAGCGATTTGGCGATCGGTAATTTGATCGAATGTTAAAGAGGCTCGCGCTTTAGCTGGTTTATTGTGAGATTTGCCATTGCCTTGAGCGGATTGCCAACTACTCACGCCCCCTCGACTGGGTACATCTACTGAGGATTGAATAGTAATTTGTTCTTCTAGAGAGTTGTAAGTACCGCAAGCTGGACACTTACCAAACCACTGGGGCGATTCTGCTCCACATTCGTTACAAGTGAAAAAGGTTTTTGGCTTTGCCATTCTTAAATCTTATTAAATAATCTTAATATTTACTTAATTCTTGAAAAAAACTAAAAACTAATAATAGTGGTATTTAGAGCTTTTTCCAAATCAATTCATGGAATGATATCTTAATATTATGGTATTAAAAATTAATCATGTAAATTTTTAGTCAAGGAGCCTAGAGAAACTTGGAAAGCCATAAAGAAAAAATCTTGGTGGTAGACGACGAAGCCAGCATTCGCCGGATTTTGGAAACACGCCTTTCCATGATTGGCTACGATGTAGTGACGGCTGGCGACGGGGAAGAAGCTTTGGAAACTTTTCGCAAAACTGAGCCTGACTTGGTAGTTTTAGATGTAATGATGCCAAAGCTAGACGGCTATGGTGTATGTCAAGAATTACGAAAAGAATCAGATGTCCCCATTATTATGCTAACAGCCTTAGGTGATGTAGCCGATCGCATCACCGGATTAGAATTGGGTGCTGATGACTATGTAGTTAAACCATTTTCCCCCAAGGAGCTAGAAGCCCGGATTCGCTCGGTGCTGCGGCGAGTAGATAAAAACGGAGCTTCTGGAATTCCCAGTTCTGGGGTAATCCATGTTGCTAATATTAAAATCGATACGAATAAGCGACAAGTCTACAAAGGCGATGAGCGCATTCGATTGACAGGTATGGAGTTCAGCTTGTTAGAGTTGTTAGTCAGTCGCTCTGGAGAAGCTTTTTCTCGTTCGGAAATTTTGCAGGAAGTATGGGGTTATACACCAGAACGTCATGTGGATACCCGCGTAGTCGATGTACATATATCACGTTTGCGCGCAAAATTAGAAGACGATCCTAGCAACCCAGAATTGATTCTCACTGCACGGGGTACTGGTTATCTTTTCCAGCGGATTATTGAACCAGGAGAGGAGTAAGGAGATGAGGGAGCAGGGGAGGCAGGGGGACAAGGAGAATAACCCATGCCCAATGACAAATGACTAAACCCGATCCTAATCGAGTTTTGCGGCGTCTACCTATTGTCGTGGGTGGGCTAGGCGCTGTACTTTTATTGATTAACCGTTTATTGACACCGGAATTAACCCAGTCTCAATCGCGTGGTGATGTAGTGGGTGTGATTTTGAGTGCGGTGTTAATTTTGACGGGTTTAATTTGGCAGCAAGTTCAGCCGCGATCGCCTGATACTGTAGAACTAATTGGAGAAGAAGGTTTTGTACTCGCACCAGATTTACCTGAAGCCGTAAAAACAGAGCTAGCCTGGGCATCTCATTTATTGTTGACTAATACAGTAACGCGATCGCTTGTGGTTTTTTATCAAGGTAAAGTTTTGTTGCGTCGCGGGATTCTGGGTACTAAATCTGAAGTTGTGCCAGGAGTAATCTTAAAACAGGTACTCGAAAAACAAAAGCCGATTTATCTAGTTGCTCTAAAAATATATCCAGGTAGGCTTGAATTTGATTATTTACCAGAAAATACTCAAGGTGTAATTTGTCAACCTATTGGCAACCAAGGTGCATTAATTTTGGGAGCAAATGCTCCTCGCAGTTACACCAAACAAGATGAAAACTGGATTGCGGGAATTGCTGATAAATTAGCCGTTACTCTTAGTATTTAGATTGTCAGCTAGTTTAGGAGCCAGCCAATTTTAGTGAGACAAGGGGCTTAAGCCCCTTGTTTGGGAGCAAGCTCACAGTTAATCGGTATTAGCAAGTCAAGTTATTAAGTATCACAAGCGCATTTTAAATTTAAAAATTAAATCTAAAATTTTAAGTTTTAAATTCAATCACCAAGAAGTTAAAAAATTCCAACCTTCCTTTTCTTGCGGTGTCTTTCCTTCTTTATCTTCTAGTTCTTCCGGGATCTTTAAATTTGTCTGTTGAATTAAATTATCATATTCTCCTGAATCAACCCATTTTAATAACTCGCCAGCCCGCATAACTACCCAAGAAAGCCCAGATTCTGTATAGCTTAATATTTTGGTGACTTTATCCACACTATCAAAGTTATTGGATGCAAACTCACGAGCTTGAATGAGAAAATCTTCAATTACAGCAGTAGTCAAGTACTCATCTGGTAAACCCGCGAGTTTCATCAGTGTAGTAGTTGCTATGTTAATATCCTGACAAGCAAGCAAAGCAGCCCGATCGGCAGTAAACCTAGCCATCATCCGCCAATTATACAAACCTAGTTCCATTCCACCAGCTACCAAACCACCTACACCCAGTGTGGTACTGCTCAACAAATTTTTCAACGTTGGCATAACAATTGCCATTTGGTGATAAACCATGTGCTGACTCTTGATGCGAGCAACTTCATGTCCAAAAACGTAAATTAATTCATCTGAGTCAAGCCACTCCATTGCATCTAAATTGATACCGACAAGGGGTTTTTCCACGCCAACAATGTAGGTTTGAATGTTACCTGTGCCTCGAAATAGATACAATTCAGGAAGTGGATCAACATCAAGAATTTGGCAAGTTTCTACAAATGCTTGATGTAATTGGGGAAAATTACGGGGTGAAATTCTGATTTCACTACCAAGGCTTTGCAGTCTGAGTAGGCGATCGATGCCGTATTCGTTAATTTTTTTGAGTAGTAAGGAGACACCGGGCATATTTTGCAAAGAAGCCAAGGCTTTGCGATCAAAGGGGTGCTCGTAGGTTTTAGAACTTAGTCCAGTTAATATTTTTCTCGTCATAGGTTTTGAGCTTTTAAATAGCAGTTTAGAAGCATTAGGCAAACTTGCACCACATTGTACTAGGCATTTTTCGCTATCTTACCCAGATAGAATAAACAGTAGGAGCGCGCAGATGTGCATACGTGTCAACTTAACGCTAAACCCGCTTGGTGACAACGTTTTGCCATCAACACCCTGCCTCTCCCATCCGTGAGAGGGGAGCTAGACATTCAATATCCCCTTCTCCCTTGGGAGAAGAGGTTAGGGGATGAGGGCGTGAGGGATTTGCAAAACGCCTGTCCGATATAGTTTTCGGGTTAAGTTGACACCAATGAGAGATGTGCGTCCCTATGAGAAAATTTGGAAATTTACAATTGATCTATGCAAATTATTTATTGGCTATTAGTTGCTGTAATGGTTGTGGGTATTATTGGTGCTGTAGTTCCAGCTATTCCTGGTAGCAGCTTAATTTTAATTGCAATTATTGTCTGGGGAATCGTTAGTAGTTCCTTTGCAGCTATCAAGATTCCCCTAATTGTGACAGTTCTAGTTTTACTACTCAGTGTCGGAGTGGATTTTTTAGCTAGCTATGTGGGAGCAAAACAAGCTGGAGCTAGCAAGTGGGGGCAAATTGGCGCAATTGTTGGTTTGGTGGTAGGATTTTTGGGATTATTACCAACTTTACCTTTTGGGGGACCACTGTTAGGAATTTTACTAGGCCCGCTTTTGGGAGCAATTATTGGTGAGTACCTGTACCGGCGCGAATTAGGGTTGGCGATTAAAGCGGGTATAGGAATTGTAGTTGGGTCTTTGGTTGGAAATTTGATTCAAGGGTTGTTAGCGATCGCCGCAGTTGTAGTTTTTGTTGTAACAACCTGGCCACAGGTATTTGGCTCTTAGCATTTGAAAAATCTTACAGATTTGAGAACCGTGTTAATAGCTAGCAATTAGCCGTTTGTTACAAACATTCAATTTGATCGCAAAGACTATCTATAATAAACAAATACAGCGTTTCCTCCCATTTATTCTATGAGAGGAACCTTTCAGTAAATATTGGCAACTCGAAAGATTATAGATACACTGCATACTCCATTGATCTAAAATCTGGCTTAGTAATACTAAGTATAAATAATCACTATTTTTGGACATTACGCAGATAGTTTTTATTAAAGTCAGAGCTATTGCCAATAATTCAAACCCTAGAGAGTAAGAGATATACGAAGCGCAGATATGTAAGAAATTAAAATTTTATGAAGACTATTTATTAGTTGAAGATGTGATGAAGACCACTCAGTAAATATTGCAGGTTCTAAGTCTATGTGATTTTATGGAGATAAGAAATACATCACGCAAGTTTCGCTTTCACTGACAGTATTTTAAATAGATTACTGATAGTAAAAGTCAAGCAATCAATTTCTCTGTTCCAGATTATTATTAGGACTCTCAAAGGCTCATGATTAATTTTAAATCTAAATTACTAAACGCTACTCTGGCTGCTAGTTTTGCAATCCCCTTGGCAACTGCTGGGATGTTTACATCTGCTGGTTCGGCTCAAGCTGTAACCTTGAACGGAAGTATTGGTCTTACTGGTACATCTATCGTTCCTAGTGATGGAATCAATCCAGCTAAGACTAGTATTAAATTTTTTGATATTGATAGTGTTGATACTGATGGTGATTTTAAATTCTTCTCACCGACCTTATCAGGCACAGGTATTACCATTAACACTTTAAATTTAACAAAGATAGCTAATCTACCAACAGTGGGAACAACCACAAGCGCTACATATTCTACAGGCGTTTACACTCCGTTCATTGATTTCGGATCGCGAACCTTGGGTAGTACTACTGCGCTTCTTACCTTTGATCTAGATGATTCTGTAGTTACCAGAATTCGGAAATCGACTACTAACATTAATGACGTAATATTGGATGGGATTACGGGCAAATTTAATTTCAATGGAAAAACTATTGGGGTTGGCAATTTGGGTGCTTCTCTTAATGGAAAAACAAGTGAGTACCACTTAACTCTCGAAGCAGTTAGCGTTCCTGAGCCAACCACAATGCTAGGTTTAGGTTTAGTTGGTGCTGGTATGGTTATGTCTCGCCGTCGCAAAAGTGTCATTCAATAGTCCTATCCTAAATATAAAAAAGTTACTTTTAACAACTAAAAGTAACTCTAATTAATCTATTTCGATCTGGCTGGAATGCAAAATTTACCAACCAGGTCGAATTTTTTATAGGCCAGACAAATCTATATTATTAGATAGACTTAAACTGACTGCAAAGAATTTTTGGCTTCGTTTGCGATCGCATCGACTTCATCATTAGCCAGAGTTTCTAATATAGATTTGGCTTCTGGATTACTCAAACGAGCCAAGGCTTGTACAAGTCTGTAACGAATTTGCCAATCTGGATTGGTAGCATAGGGAGCCAACAGAGGAACTGCTTGTACATCTCCCAAGTCACCCAAAGAACTAATAGCAGCAGTTTGGACTAATTCGTTTTCTGATGAAAGTGCCTCTTTGAGTAGTTCAAAGGCTCGTGGATCGCCCAACTCTCCTAATGTAGCAATAATACTGAATTGTATTAGCCATTCCCCAGTTGTATGATAAAGCTGCTGTAAATCTTCAAAGGCTTCATGTAACTTCAGAGCGCCCAAACAGTCTGCTGCTGCTGCTTGTACATCTACTTCGGAGTCATTAAGCAAGCGATCGCGCAAGATATCCAAGGATAATTGTAAATCTTGGGTTCCGAGTGTATCCATTTGACTCACCGCTGAATAACGGACACGGGAATTGCGATCGCCAATCGCACTTTGAATTAATTCAAAGCCAATCGCAGGTTCCAGTTCGCGGATTTGATTTACTGCACGTAAGCGATCGCCTAAATCCTCAGAACTGAGCAATTGCTTAACAGACTCCGGAGTAATACTCATTTAGTTATCCTTGATTTTCAAATGTATAAAAAACAGCCATTAGTTAATACTCAAGGGTCAAAAAACTCTTGAGTATTAACTAATGACAACTGACTAATCTTGACTAGCAGCCATAGCCCGAATAATATCACCACGAGTGAGAATACCAATTACTTGACCTGTACTCTCAAGTACTGGCAAGCGGTGAACGCTGCGATCGTGCATGATTGTAGCTGCTTCTCTTAAAGTTTTATCAGGGGAAATAGCGATCGGGTTTTTACTCATCACCTCCCCGACGGTTTGCCCTAGAGCCTTGTGCAAATCACGGTCATACGTAGCAGGATTTTTTAAATAGATAACACTATCAAGAAACATAATGTACGCAGGTGGAGTAACACCAGTTTCTTGCCACATCAAATCGGTTTCCGAGATAATGCCCACCAATTTACCGAGATCGTCCACAACAGGTAGTCCGCTGATATGGCGTTCTGCGAGAATTTGGATAGCTTCCTTGAGTGGAGTTTCCTCCCGGGCAACAATAGGATCGCGGCTCATCACATCGGCAACGGTTTTAGGCATTTATTTGCTGACACCTTAAATCAAAGTCCCTGCGCCTATTGTAGAAAATTGCGGTACTCAACCTGATGCAATTAATAGATTGTTACGGGATTCGTCATTTGTCATTTGTCATTGGGCATTGGTTATTAATTATTCTCCTCTGCTCCCCTGCTCCCTCTGCTTCTTTCCTAGCACCCACTTCCTTTCAATGCAGCAATAATTTGAGTATTTGCTTTCGGAAAAGTAAAATGCTCCAGTTCTTCCAAACTTACCCAGCGAATTTCATCGGATTCTAAAGGTTGGGGGACACCTGTAAGATGGCGGCAATAATGTACTGTGAGGGTAACGCGCAAGTTTGTATAACTGTGGTCAATAGTAATCAGATGCTCTCCCACTTCAATCACTATTCCCAGTTCTTCGGAAATTTCCCGTTGAATACATTCTTGGATGGTTTCACCAGGCTCAATTTTACCACCAGGAAATTCCCACAAACCACCCATTTCTCCTTCTGGACGACGACGGTCAATTAAAATTTGCTTTTGGTCATTCCAAATTACTGCAACACCAATGATTTTATGGGGTGGGAAAGAACTGCTTTCACTCATAGTTAAATAGGGAGTAGGGAAATAATTCCTGAATTTTGATTCTTGACTAATAACAAAACTCGGCAGACTAGTTGTAACTCTGCCGAGTTTTGATTTATTGCAAAGGTGATTTAGCACTGTTCGTTTATCCACAAATGTGCATTCATCATTTATAAATAAGCCTCTAATATCATATTCGGTTAAAGAGTTATTGTTCAGACCGCAAAAAGGCTTAGACGATAGGAATTTTTATGCTTTCTGCATAGGCTCGGGAGTTATAACTAACTAGCCTGACATCAGATAAATTGAATTAATCACAAAATTACAGAAGTTCGCAGAGAAGCGAAATCAAAGACTCCGCGTTCGTCTGCGTTGAAATTTCAACCTGAATTCGTCACTATTTTGGATATGTTAGAAAACTTAGCTGATGTATAATCGGGAATTAGCAGCAAAAATTTTGCAGAGACTTATTTTCAAGTCGCATCGCTGTAACTATGATTAGCTCTCAGTCCAACAATATTGATTGAATTTCCCAAATGTTACATTTCTAGTCAATTTCGCTGTTGTCGGTTTCAGATCCTTGTAGCGCCATTTCAAAATTCATTCTCTGTTCAGCGTTACGCAAGAAATAACCACTAATCATCGCAGAAGCAAGAAGCCTACCTAGATTTTCCCGATTTGTGGTTACAGTAACACCAAAGTGTTCTGAAGGTAGATTACCCAATAGTCCTGTAATATTCCGTTCCATCACCTGAAAGACTTCGGCAGACGTGGGTTTGGATAGCTGGGTAACTGTCTCTGGACTCAAGGATTTAACGTACTGCCAGAGTAAATCGTTAGTTTCTGATTCGCTATTAAAAAATTCTGAGACACGATTGGATGGGTTACTCATTTTTTAGCTCCTTAACTACCACTATTGGCTGCGGTGCTTGTGATTGGAATATTAAATGTCTGTTTTGGATTTAGACTTAGTTATTTTGTCTTCCTGTCAACTAATGTAACAGCCTAGCGCAAGAGTGGAAGTAGGTGTAACCGTACCAAAGTCAGCGTATTTTCTCACCCCAATAAATAGGTGAGGAGTGGGGAGTTAGTTACAAACTCATCACTCCTAACTTCTAACTCGCCAAATATTCATCCATATTGGCTTTAGACTTGCGAAGTTTGCTTAAGGCTTCCCGCTCAATTTGTCGGACTCGTTCTCGACTGATGTTCAATATTTCACCAATTCTAGCCAGAGTCAGGGCTTGCCCATCAGTTAAGCCAAAGCGCAGTGTAATTACTTCCCTCTGTTGTGGTGTGAGATCGCCCATCAGACGATCTAAGTCATAAGATAGGGAAGATTGCATAACAAACTCTTCGGGAGAAGCACCTGGATCTTCCAGCATTTCTCCGAGTTCGGTGTCGTAGTTATCACCCAGACGCAAATCCAAGGAAAGAGGCAAACGCGCCTTTTCTAAATACTCTCGTACTTGTTTGGGGGTCAATTCTAATTCTTCAGCTAGCTCCCCAGCCGTAGGAGCGCGTCCCAATTTTTGAGACAATTGGCGCTGTGCCTTTTTAATCTTATTTAATTTTTCGGTGATATGAATCGGCAACCGAATGGTGCGAGCTTTTTCGGCTATAGCACGAGTAATCGCTTGCCGAATCCACCAATAGGCATAAGTAGAAAATCTGTACCCTTTGGTGGGGTCAAACTTTTCTACGCCTCGTTGCATACCAATGCTACCTTCTTGGATCAAGTCCAGTAAATCGACGTTGCGCTTGATGTATTTTTTGGCAACGGACACTACCAGCCGCAAATTGGCTTCTACCATCTTGCGTTTGGCAATTTCACCATCTGCGATCGCTTCGTTCAACTCTGCTGGTTCTAGGTTTGTTGCTGTGGCCCACTCTTCTAGAGTCGGTTGACGATCTAGCTGGGTGGTAAGAGATTCTCTTGATTCGTGCAAAGCACAGGAACGTTGCACCTGTTTACCATAGAAAATCTCTTCCTCGTGTGTTAAGAGTGGCACACGGCCAATCTCACGCAGGTAAGTCCGCACGAGGTCTGTGGCTGTCTGAGCGGTCTTCATGGCGCTACTCTTTGGTAATGATGGGGTTGGCGGTAGGGTCATTAAGGGATAGATGCTTTCTTTATTAGGGTGCTACCCAGTCAGACTGGGAACCCATGTTATGGTTTGCAACTTACGCGCCTGAGAAACTCGGCTGCTCATAATCATCAAATTTAGGCTTGTTAACTGCTAAAACTACAGTTATTTCCTAGTTTTCACAAGTATCTACAGTTAGATAAAAGGTTGCTTTTTAAACATTTTTTATGGAAGTCCTATGAACAATTGTAACATTTATGAGAAGATTTTGGCTAGATAACGACATGAAATCTACTGGTTTTTCCAGTTAATGCAACGTTGCCCTCTATCTTAAGGCTGACTAAAAGTCAATTTAAGAAATTATCTGGTTCAAATAATTTTCCTCATATTTGTTAAAGTATCTCAATGAGAACTATATTCATTCTCTTCTAACAATTGTTTAATTTTTTCTGGGAATTGGGCATGGGGCATTGGGCATTAGTTATTAATTATTCTCCACTGCTCCCCTGCCCCCCTGCTCTTCTGCTTCCCTAAACCCTCGCAATCGGGCAATACTCTTGGATAGTTTTTACATCCAAAGTCGTATTTTGTAAGGAACGGATGGCGGCGACGGTAGCTTTTGCACCGGCGATGGTAGTAATGATGGGAATTTTGTAAGCTAAGGCTGTGCGGCGGATTAACCTAGCATCAGTCTGAGCTTCTTCCCCTGAAGGTGTGTTGATAATAAGTTGAATCTTCTTGTTTTTGATCGCATCAAGGACATGGGGACGACCTTCATGGAGTTTTAAGACTAATTCAATCTTTAGCCCCTGTTCCAGAAGAACTCGGCGTGTACCAAGGGTAGCCATCACTGTAAAGCCCAAATCGATAAATTCTTTCACCACACCACTTGCAGCAGCTTTATCGCGATCGCTCATTGATACAAATACAGTTCCCGTCAGTGGTAAACGCTCCCCAGCACCCAATTCCGCTTTGGCAAAAGCACGGCCAAAGTCGCTGTCAATCCCCATCACCTCACCAGTGGATCTCATTTCTGGGCCCAATATTGTATCAGTTCCTGGGAATTTATTAAAGGGTAATACAGCTTCTTTTACAGCAATGTGAGTTGGGATGACTTCTTCGGTGAAATGTAGCTCCTCTAAGGTTTTACCCGACATAATTAAGGATGCTAGTTTTGCCAACTGTACACCTGTCGCTTTAGATACAAAGGGCACTGTGCGCGAGGCGCGGGGGTTGGCTTCTAGAATGTAAACTTGGGGAGAATAGCTGCTTGCACCGACAACGGCAAATTGGATATTCATCAACCCCACGACTGACAGCGCTTGCGCTAGCTGCACCGTCCAAGTGCGAATTTGATTGAGAACAGCTGGTGATAGGGAAATGGAAGGTAAGGAACAAGCGGAATCTCCTGAGTGAATTCCTGCTTGTTCAATGTGTTCCATGATGCCACCAATGACTACCCGTCCTGTATGATCGGCGATCGCATCGACATCGACTTCAATGGCGTTTTCCAAAAACTTATCAATCAAAATTGGATGTTCTGGTTCCACTAGTACCGCAAAGGTCATGTAGCGTTCCAACTCAGCATCCGAATAAACGATTTCCATCGCCCGTCCCCCCAACACATAGCTGGGACGCACCACCACCGGATAGCCAATACGTTTAGCAACAATCAGCGCATCTTCGTAACTCCGGGCGATACCATTAGGCGGTTGAGAAATATTCAACTGTTGGAGAATCTTTTCAAACCGTTCCCGGTTTTCTGCCATGTCGATGGAATCTGGGGATGTACCCCAAATTTTAGTGAGGAGTCCTGATGTGTCATTGTTAAGAAACTCTTGTAAAGGAATAGCCAACTTTAGCGGTGTTTGTCCGCCAAATTGGATAATCACCCCGACTGGATTTTCAGTTTCGATGATGTTAAGAACATCTTCTTTTGTTAAAGGCTCAAAGTAAAGGCGATCGCTAGTATCGTAATCTGTTGAAACTGTCTCTGGGTTAGAGTTGACCATAATCGTCTCATACCCCGCTTTCTTCAAAGCATAAGCGGCGTGGCAACAACAATAGTCAAACTCAATTCCCTGTCCAATGCGGTTGGGGCCACCACCCAAAATCAACACTTTTGGCTTGGTTGCGGGCATTACCTCTGTTTCTTCTTCGTAGGTAGAGTAGTAGTAGGGGGTAAAGGCTTCAAACTCAGCGGCGCAGGTATCTACAGTTTTGTAAACTGGGATGATTCCTAGTGACTTGCGGTAGGCGCGAACTTCATCTTCGGTGGTTTTGGTGGCATAGGCAATCTGGCGATCGCTATATCCGTCTCGCTTTACTCCATAAAGTTGCTCTTTTGTCAATTGCTGCAATGGTGTCCGCTTGAGGAATTTCTCGACATCTAGCAGTTGCTGAAATTTATCTAGGAACCACGGGTCAATACCAGTCAGTTCATAGATTTCCTCAGCACTAATCCCTAGTTGCAAGGCATGGCGCACGGAGAAAATGCGATCGGGGTTAGGTGTCCGCAGTTGGGCGCGAATTTGTTCGCCACTAGGTAATTTTTCGGCTTTGTCGCAACCCCAACCAGCGCGTCCTGTTTCGAGCGATCGCAGTGCCTTTTGGAAGGATTCATTGAATGTACGCCCAATTGCCATTGCTTCCCCAACTGATTTCATTTGGGTTGTCAGTACTGGGTCAGAACCGGGGAATTTTTCAAAGGCGAAGCGGGGGATTTTTGTCACCACATAGTCAATTGTCGGCTCAAATGATGCGGGAGTTTTCTTGGTGATGTCATTTTTAATTTCATCCAAGGTGTAGCCCACAGCCAATTTTGCCGCCATTTTGGCAATGGGGAAACCCGTAGCTTTGGAAGACAAAGCTGAACTGCGGGAAACGCGGGGGTTCATTTCAATTACAACCACATCACCATTCAGCGGATTGACAGCAAATTGAATATTAGAACCACCAGTTTCCACACCTATCTCACGGATGATTTTAATTGCCATATCCCGCAGCCTTTGATATTCTTTATCAGTCAGGGTTTGCGCAGGAGCGACGGTAATTGAATCCCCGGTGTGAATGCCCATTGGGTCAAGGTTTTCGATGGAGCAGATAATCACCACGTTATCTGCCAAGTCACGCATCACTTCGAGTTCATATTCTTTCCAGCCGAGTAAAGACTGGTCAATGAGAATTTGCGAAACGGGGCTGGCATCTATACCCACCTGTGCCATTTCTTCAAATTCTTCTTGGTTGTAGGCAATGCCGCCGCCACTTCCGCCCATTGTGAAGGCAGGACGAATAATTAGGGGATAAGTACCAATTTGGCGGGCAACAGCTTTGGCTTCTTCCAAAGTTTCGGCTGTGTCGCTGGGACACACAGCTACCCCAATCCTTGCCATTGCTTCACCAAACAGTTTTCGATCTTCGGCTTTTTCGATCGCTGGGAGTTTAGCGCCGATTAACTCAACACCATACTTTTCCAACACTCCATTTTTGGCTAAAGCAACGGCGAGATTGAGGGCGGTTTGTCCTCCCATCGTTGGTAGTAGAGCATCAGGGCGTTCTTTTTCGATGACTTTTTCGACCAATTCCGGCGTTAACGGCTCAATGTAAGTGCGATCGGCCGTTTCCGGGTCGGTCATAATCGTTGCAGGGTTGGAGTTGACCAAAATCACTTCATAGCCTTCTTCTCGCAGCGCTTTGCAGGCTTGAGTGCCAGAGTAGTCAAACTCACAGGCTTGTCCGATCACAATTGGACCAGAACCTAACAGTAGAATCTTCTGGAGGTCGTCACGGCGGGGCATAGTCGTTGCCTTGGAATATGAGAATAGAAATCCTGATCATTTTAAGGGTCTTTACCCCCTCTGGTGCTTTTTATTATTAAGTTTTCTAAGTTTGATGACAGGAAGGGAGTGGGGATTGGGGCATAGGGTACAGGTGAGAGGGTACAGATTATTCTCTGTTACCTGTTACCTGTCACCTCTCCCCTAACCCAAATACCCAATGCCCAATGATTATTTTGTATTTCTAATTTTATTTAATTATGATGCTCAAATTTCTAAAGCTTTTGCGAATCTTTATTATTTAATCTGATAACTCTTGCAATAAATGATGATTTATTTTGGTATGTATCTGTCCGCCTATTTATGTACAAATAGATTACTTAGATAAAAATTTATCTTAACTAGCTAATTGCTAAATATTTTCAACGTTAAATATTATATAAATATGTTTACTTAGATTAAAAATGGCAGAGAAATAGGGATACCATTCTCTGCCATTTTTTATAATATTTTAATAGTTGGTGCTGCCAACTTTTACTTTCAGTCTAGTTAGACAAATCTAAATTATGAGAATTTTAGCTTTGAGCTGCTTGGACAAACCCTAAAGTTAAGCTGTCTTTGGCGAGGAAGTGAGATAAATGATACGCACGTTCCTCAGTTTTCAACAAAATCTTTTCGTATAGATAGCGAGTGCCCCGATCGCCTAAGCTCTCTGCCTGAGCGGCTTGGCGACGAATTACACCAATGATTGCTTGTTCGGCAGCTAGGTCATTTTCCACCATTTGGCGAGAGGAATATACGCCTTCAGATTCTTGCTCAAAACAGGTTAATTCTGCTAATTTGCTGAAGGTAGCTACTGGCACACCACCCAGTCCATCTAAACGTTCTCCAATTTCATGAACGTGGTCTTGTACTTGGTTGTAGCTTTCGTTAAAAAACTCATGCAGAGAGTAAAATTCTGATCCTTCAACTACAAAATGATGCTTTTGGTACTGCAAGTACAGTGCCTGGAAACTAGCTAATACAACGTTAAATCCTTCTGTAACTGGAGCAGTTACGCTGTGATCTAGCAACACAGGATTGTCATAAACATGACCAAAGTTCCGTAACAAAGTTTGCATTTCAGCCATTGTTCTCCTCGCTATTTAGCAATTATAGATTTTAACTGCTTATTCTTTACATATTAACATTTTCACAATAATAGCAAGCCAATTTGCCATCACAAGATTTTGTATTTTTGTTTACTAAAAGTCTTAAGTTTATCATTGGCTAAATTATGGCAAGCTCATCAAGTTGTGTATATTTCTCATTCCTGTTTACATGAAAAGTTAAATGTGCATATATTCCGAAGGAGTGAGGGGAGATGGAGGAGTAAATGCCTCCTTGCCCTAATACTCCTTGTCATCCCCCCGATCTCTCTCATGGGGCGATCGCAAGAATTTTATTTTTTTTGCAAAATTAATGAGAATTGTTTGCACTTAAGGTATGCTGGTTTTAAGAGGCTAGACTACTAAGATTTTCAAAAAGCAGGGAGTTAAATGGCGGTAGTTACTGCAAGTTTGTTGCACTTTGAGGGCAATTCTCTTGAAATCGTATAGTTCAGAAATAGAAATAAACCACCTTGTAGAGGTGAATTGGGTAGACCGCTGGCAAGTCTATCAACGCTTAGAGGAGTTAGACATTCCCTGTAGTTGTGCGGCTAACCAGCCATTAAAAGTTGAAATTAGCAATCCGACTGCGGCTGTTCAACTTTGGAGTGTAATACGGCGATTTACAGCTTCTCGTCAAGACCAGATTTGGACTCTTGAGTGTTGCTGGAAAAGTCGTTATCAACAGTTCTAATTTTTAGCTACTGCTGAGAATATCTTGCTTGACAGCTTGTATTAGTTAAAAGGAGCTTAAAAAATGGGTGCATCTCACAATATGGAAGTATCAGAATTTTGCCTTGAGGGCAGATTTATAGATTTTGTTATTAAAGACGGCTATAAGCTGAAAGGTTTACTGCTAAGTACTCATGAGGGTGAATGCTACATTAAACTTGCTAAACACTTACGGGCTACTTTTGATTTGCGGCTACCAGCAGGTACTTGGCTACAAGTTGTTGGTTATAAAGAATACGATATAAAAAAAGACAAAGTTACACTGAAAGCTGAACGTGTGATGGCGGCGCGTTCTGAAATAGCAACAATTCAAACGATCGCAGCACCACAAGAACCCCCATCTATTGATAATGTCAAGGTAAAACCAGCTAAGACTAAGGCCACGATTTTGGTGTGTCAAAAGTCTGATTGTATGAAACGTGGTGGTAAAGCAGTTTGTCAGGCGTTGGAGGCGGCTTTAAGCGATCGCGGTTTAGAAGACCAAGTTACAATCAAGGGCACTGGTTGTATGAAGAACTGTAAAGCTGGGCCGAATTTAGTAATGCCAGATAAAACCCGCCATAGCCGAATTCAAGCTGCACAGGTTCCCGCCTTGATGAATCAGCATTTTGGCGACAAAGATTTAGAAGCACAGCCTGAGAATTTAAGGGAAGTAGCGACATTTAATGGCAAACTTTGGGGAAGTAGTTCATAAAATCTTGACATTTGAATGAGAAAGCTTAATAATATCTTCTCAAGTGTGTTCCGTTAATACTCGGCCGTAAAGTCCGCTAGAAGTTTGCAATAAAATCAAAAAACTGGCTTTAATTAAGGCCAGTTTTTTGAATGAATAGAGTTTAAATTAAGCAATTTTTAACCGGAATGCTTAGGTAATTTGGAAAGGTTCAAAGAAAGTGATTGATTGGTGAGTAAGTAAACGCATTGAGGCTTGTTGTTGGACATCGCTTACAGTTGAAGCGTCAATCATCAATGACTTAAAAACAAATGCCACATCACCTTCAGTGGATATACATCGTTTTTTTGCCACTTAGCACGATAGTCATGATTTTTCTATTCCGTCATGACTGGAATCGCCTCGCTAAACTCTACCGCACCGAAGAAGCACCGCCACAAAATTTCTCTCGAATGCAAAACGGTTCTGTGGGTTTAGTTCACTATAAAGCAACTTTAAATGTTGGTATAACTCCTCAAGGGATTTATTTGAGTATTTTCCCTTTATTTAGCTTTGGGCTTACGCCGTTGTTGATTCCCTGGAGTGCCATTAGGAAAATTGAACTTGCTAACCAACTATTTATTGAGCGTTTTCGTTTGTATCTGAGTTCGCCAAAAGTCACTTTGATTTTAAACAAAGATATTTTGGAATCAGGTAAAGAATTTTTAGCCTCACAGGGATTTGAGTGGATTTAGACAAATCCCGTTTTTAGCTGGCTGATATCATTTTGAATTTTAAATTTTGGATTGTGTATCTTACAGTGAAGCAAGCTATGCGTAGTGTCTCATTTAGATACAGAATTACATTGAGCGATCGCTACACTTTCTCATAAGAAAGGAAAAATAGCTTAATATTTTTATGTAATTGCGTTCAGCCGTTAGTCTCCCGAATCCAAGTTAGCTGAGATATTGCGCTTACCTGTTTCTGTGCCAGAGGTTGAAATCCCAGACTCATAGTGCAAGTCCACTGAAATAGACTTGCATTATGAGAGAAGAAATTGATTAGCAGTTTCTTGTTGGGACTTGTGGGTTTGCTCAAGGGTAGGTTGCAAATTACATGACTTAGTTAGACAAGACTGCAACAACTGTCGCATGGATGTAGCTTGCAGATGGTCAGGGAAGACAATTAAAAAGTCATTTAGGTCTTGGATAGCTTCATCAATAGATTCTGAGGAAGCACCCTTTGATAACGCATAGCGATATAAATGGTCTGCTTGTTGAATGTATTGAGCAGCCAAACAGTAAAGGGCTAAATTAAAAGCATTACGCCAGTCTTTAGGATTTTTTTTGCAATGCTCTGTAGCCAGCTTGATAGCAGGTACTAAGCAAGTTCGTGCTTTGGCTGGTTGCTTAAGGGCTAAGTAGACTAAAGCACGATTATACCTAGCATCTTCATAGCGTTTTTCCTCATCAGCTTTTAACCCATTTGCTAACTGCTTACCCCAATACTGAACTTCAGCAGAATCCGCATCTTTGCCAGCCTGAAGCATTGTTTTTGCATATTGTTGGGCAAACGTGGGTTGATTTTTGAGTGCAGTCAGAAATTCATTCAGAGCTACCAATAAATTCTTTTGCGGTGACTGACATAATTTATGGTACAACACGTTTAATGTGTGACTTTGCCAGCTAGGATCGCGCTGTTTCTTATCTTCCTCTAACTGCAAATCGTTCCGCAGGCTGTCATAATATTGTGCCAACTTACCATGTATGTCAGCCCAACCTTGCGGTGATGAAAGGCGTTTGTGGCATAACATTTGGGTTTTGACGACATCATGATAAACCCAGCCATTGCTACGTTCGTTGATAAAAGATGTTTCTTTCAGCCAAGAAAATAGCTCATCAGCTTCTTCTTCTGTTCTTAACTTGGCTATAACATCCCGGTTCAAGCACCGAGGAATGGCAGCATCAAGCACCATTTGTCGCCGTTTGGGGTCGTCAATCCATCTTAAAAAGCTTTTTACAGCACTGTTGCTAGGCTCAATTATCTGGTTGGGGTGATTGGGATGAGCATCTGCTAGCATTTCTATTAGCAGGGGTAAGTTTCCAGAAACGTTTAAAATTACTTCAACAATACGACTGTCTGTAATGCCTTTCCGAGTTAGATAGTGTTGGGCTTCTTCTTCTGTAAACGGTTCTAGAGGCAAACGAGCTATTAATCCTTCGTAGGATGCCCAGTCATTTTTATCTAATTCTTGCCGACTGGCAACGATCATTAATATATTGGCAGATACTTTACCGTGCTGGTTCTCAAAAATTTCCCATAACCAGTTCTCTAGGAATTCTCCGGTGCGTTCTGAGGTATCGAAAAACAGGACAACAGGAGTTTTCTCAGCAATTTTAGAAATATCTTGCAAAAATAGCGGGGTCAGAACTTCTTTAGGTTCTTTAACTAAATGTACCTCATCTTTATTTGTTATTTTCTTTGCAACATAAGATGCCCATTCTCCGGCTTGGGTAGCCAAAGCATCCTCATCTACAAAGTCAAATACAGTACCACCAACGGGAACTCGACGCGCCAGATGCACACCAGTTTTTACCATAGTTTTCCCGACAAAAGCGGAAAAGCCTTGAGGAGCTTCTGGATCTGTTTTTAATTCTTGGCACTTTTGGCAGTAAACTTTATAGCGATCGCTAAACTGCGTTAGTTTGTAACCTTGCTGTTCTAACTCTTCAGCTATACGACCCATGACTTCTGGTATGGTTTTTTCAGCTTCATCGATGTAAGCCGAAATCATTTTTGCTTCGTCAGCAATTTTCCGAAACTGCCGCAGCAAAGTAGTTTTACCAACTCCGCCTTGACCAGAAACGTTAAACAGAAAACAATGGCGATTGTCTTCTACTGGTAATGCTAAATTTTGGCGAAATCGGTTTATTTGGTCTTCACGACCGACAAAATTTGATTGTTGACGTTGCTTAACAATATCTTGTAAACTCTTGGGCTTGTCTTGGGTGTTCATAACAAGATTTAATTTTGAGGCGCTAATTGTTCTAAAAAGAACTACCGAATATACAAAATGTATTTCGGATTTTCCCAAGCTTTTTTGAGGTAATTTTTAGGCGTTGACCTTCTGAGGCTCGACGTTGACCTTTTGAGGCTCGACGTTGACCTTTTGAGGCTCAATGTTGACCTTCTGAGGCTCGACGTTGACCTTTTGAGGCTCGACGTTGACCTTTTGAGGCTCAATGTTGACCTTCTGAGGCTCGACGTTGACCTTCTGAGGCTCAACTTTGACCTTTTGAGGCTCAACTTTGACCTTTTGAGGCTCAACTTTGACCTTCTGAAGCTCGACGTTGACCTTCTGAGGCTCGATATTGACCTTCTGAGGCTCAAAAATGCCTTGGCGATTAGAAATCGCGGCTACACAGACAAAACCCACCTGCGTAGGTTTCAAGAATTTTTGGATACAAAACGCGAAAAGGGCATAACAATGTTATGCCCCTACAAATTATGTGTATTTTAGTAAGTTTACAACTGGTATAATTGCCTTTTTAAAGCTTTAGCTAACTGGGACTTTGCGTTGCTTTTTCTTAGAGCATTGATTCCTAAGCCGAGAACCAGTATCATCCCTCTATGACAGTTCCACAAGTGAAATATTGACACCTGCCTGCGGAGTTTTTGCAATCTATTGGAGCATTGTCATGAGCAACCTCAGCGTCCAGCTTTCTGACTCTTTGTACAAAAGTTTGCAGGAACTTGCCAAACAAGATGGGATTTCTATCGATCAGTTTGTGGCGACAGCAGTTGCAGAGAAAATTGCTGCATTAACAACTGAAAATTTATCTAGGGGAGTTAGCAAAGCGAGGCAGTCGAGAAAAATACGACGCAGTTTTAGCAAAAGTACCAGATATTGAACCGGAATCTTACGATCAATTACCTACAGCTTAATAACAAAGCGATCGCCTACGATTTGTCATGATAAAGAGAAATGGCTTAATATTTGTATGCAATTGGGTTTAGCGTTGGTTTGGTAGGGTGCGTTAGCAGCAGAGGAAGGCATCAAAAGTATCTAGAATGATGCATTAAGAATGTAATGCACTCTACAAATTCTTAATGTTTGTAAGTCACTCATCGGAGTCTGAACCTGAAACTTCATTCAAGTCTGCCAAATTTTAGCCCTCAAAATTTGCTGGTTTAAGTCTTGGCCATTCAAGAATCGCCCCTTCAAGAATCGCCCCTTCAAGAATCGCCCCTTCAAGATTCGCCCGTATAAGATTCGCCCGTATAAGATTAGCCCCTTCAAGATTCGCCTCTCCAAGATTAGCCCTTTCAAGATATGCCCCTTCAAGATTCGCCTCTCCAAGATACGCCCCTTCAAGATTCGCTCCTTCAAAATCCGCCCCTTCAAGATTTGCTCCTTCAAAATCCGCCCATGCAAGATTCGCCCCTTCAAGATTCGCCCCTTCAAGATATGCCCCTTCAAGATATGCCCCTCCAAGATACGCTTCTTTAAAATTTGCCCCTACAAGATTCGCCTCTCTAAAATTCGCCCATTCAAGATACGCTTCTTTAAAATTTGCCCCTAAAAGATTCGCCTGACAAAAATCCTTCAAAACTAAAGTGCAACCTTGCAAATCCAAAAAACTCAAGCAATTCAAGCAAAATACATCAGTATCAGTATCGAATCTTTGCCCTTGCAAGCGGTAAATCCAGATACCGAAAGCTTCAGGAGTATGCCATTGAATCTTTGAAACTGTCTCTGTCACTCTAGCGCAAGCATTTAAGACAGCCAACAACGCTTCTTCCGCATTTCGTGCTTGTCTATTTTCTTCTTGAAAATCAGGTCTGGGAGTCAAGCGTTCCATCGGCATTCCATGACGCAACATAAAACCAATCAGATGGCATAATGTCTGCTGCCAATTGCCAACATCCGATGCATTTTGTAAACGCATTTCATCTGCAACAAAGTTAAAAAGGTATTCATCCATAGGGGATGCACCGCAGAGAATTGCCCACCTTTTTAAGGCCTCGCGCTCATCCCATCCTTCATCTGGATCGTTTTGGCGATCCTTTAGCTTTTTATGAATGAGCCTAACTTCTCGCACGATGCGTTTTGCTGTCAAATATTCACCAAAACTTTTGTGAGTAAATTCAAAAGTTTTTTCTTGTTCTTTAACTCCACTTTCACGAAAATAAAAAGCTGTCAAAAGACGAGTTACACCTAATTTTGCACTTTCCTGAAACTTGTCTAAAAGACTTTTTAAACTACTATGTTCACAATGGGCTTCAATCTCTCTAACTGTTGTTGTTCGTCCATCTCCATGCCAAGAAGCTAAAGCAATTTCTTCGAGGATGCGAACAAAGTCTTTTTCCTCAATTCCACGAATAGCCGGATGTTGATAACCAGCCCAACCGCGCTGATAAACTGCTGTGAGCAAATTTGCATAAATTGCATTCAGGTTGCCGTCTGTAGGAAATTTATTTTGCTGGTCAAAACTCAATGCTACCAAGTAATTCAGCAAGGGTTGAGCAGTAATTTCTGCCAGGTTATCTTGGTTTAACTCTTCTGGTAAGCAATCATAAGCTCGTCCGCTAGCATTGCCGTATTTCTGCCACCAAATCTGACGTTGATCTTGCTGCAACAACTTTTGATCATCAATGTAATTCTTTCTCTCATCTTCAGTAACAAAATAAGGCAAGATATACAAGATTTGCTGTACTTGGCGAAAATCGCTACTATTTGCTTGCACTACCAGTTCCCGACCACTGATTAATACTTGTAAGCAAGTTTCACGCCCATTAAACCGCTCTACTTTTCTTTGGACTTCACGCACAAATTGTTGAGCAATCTCAGTGGCAATTTTGCCCTGCATGGCAAGCTCATCTAAACCATCGAAGATAATGAGTAAGCGAGAATCAGCCTTATCTTTATCTAGAGGATTATGTCTGAGAAAGCCATCGTCTCGCACAAACTTAGCAACTGCCTCAACTAAGTCATCCGAGGGTTCAAAATGGTGCAAAGGAATAAATAAAACCGGAATTTTACCTTTTTCTGCTTGGTTAGCTACAAAGATTTTGGTAAAGGAAGATTTACCACTTCCTGGGCCACCACTAATCACTCTAATGGCATCATTGCGATCGCCTTTTTCTAACCAAGTTTCTAGTTCAATTTCTAAATCAAGAACAACTCGTTGATATTTCTCATCTTCTCTCAGGCGGCGTTCAAATTCTTCTGACTTTTCACCCGCAATTTTTTGCTTATAGTAGGCGCGTAAAGGAACATAAACTTGTTTTAAACCAAAAGCTTCTAAAAGCATCGGTTCTTCAACCTGTTTTTGTAGCCAAGCTAAATAACGCTGCCATGACTGTTCCCGTTCATTGGCTTGAGTAAAGGGGGTATCCAGTTCTTCTTTTAAACAAGCATATTTTTCTGGATGTTTTGCCCACTCTTCATGTAAAGCAAACACAAAATAGGTAGGAAGACGATGACTAATTGTCTGTGCTTGAGCTTCATTGACGCTAAAGTATTCTAACCAGTCGGCAAAAGCAGTTTTAATCGCTTCCAGAATCGGCAAATCTTTGGGACGGCTAAAAAAATCTTGGTCAATACGCAATTCTATACTTTCTAGAGAATGGTTGAGGCGATCGCACAATAGCTCAAGATCGCTCTCGTTTGGTTTTTCAAACAGTAACTCTTGATTTCCCTTTACCAAACTCACTATTGCTTCTACCAAAGAACGGTAAATTAGTAACCAAGCAACTTCCTCTGGTGCGGCTGCTAAACCTAGTGCTGCTGTAGCATCCAAAGCATCTTTGGCTACCTCTTCCCACTTACCTAAGGCCCCATCTATCGCAACTTTTCCTAATGATTTAAATAGTTCTTTAAAGTCAGCGTTAATGGGTCTATTCCATAATGCAATAGGTTTGCTAACTAAAAATCCAGAGGTATTGCTCATAACTGTTGTATGACGCTGGTAGATGTACTGAGTTAATATATTTCAACAAGGTTTTATCAGATTTTTACTGAAAACCAGCAGTAAATTTAATAATTTATCTAGATATTTTTCATGCGTTGACCTTTTGAGGCTCGACGTTGACCTTTTGAAGCTCAATGTTGACCTTCTGAGGCTCGACGTTGACCTTTTGAGGCTCGACGTTGACCTTTTGAGGCTCAATGTTGACCTTCTGAGGCTCAATATTGACCTTCTGAGGCTCAACTTTGACCTTTTGAGGCTCAACTTTGACCTTTTGAGGCTCAACTTTGACCTTTTGAGGCTCAACTTTGACCTTCTGAAGCTCGACGTTGACCTTCTGAGGCTCGATATTGACCTTCTGAGGCTCAAAAATGCCTTGGCGATTAGAAATCGCGGCTACACAGACAAAACCCACCTGCGTAGGTTTCAAGAATTTTTGGATACAAAACGCGAAAAGGGCATAACATTGTTATGCCCCTACAAATAAGATATATTTTATCAAATTGATAATTGGTATGATTACCTGTTTGAAGCTTTAGCTAACTGAGGCTTCAGGTTGCTTTTTCTTAGAACGGCGGTTAAACCTGCGTCCCATCTCATCAATTACTGCATCTAAACCTGTGACATCACCGCTAGCTTTGGCATAGCTATAAACTGCTAATGCTGAGGCATACGCTTCACTAGCAGCAGCTATACAGGTATCATCTACCAGTTCTTGCAGTTGCGTCAAAGATAACAGCACCGGATATAAGTCCTCATATATTTCCAAGTCCCGGCGCATCTCTTCTAAATCAAAAGAACGGGGCAAAAAGTTAGGGTTTTGTGTCGCCACTTCTAAGGCTTTGCTGACAAAAGCCCGACTTTTATCTCCCATCTTTAACATTGTTCGCCGGTCTTCGGGGGTTAAATCTACCAAAAACGGTAACTTTTCTCTAATTGTAGCGATCGCTTGCATGACCGCTTCTTTGTCTGCTGGGGCTAAACTGGCACTGATACGATTTTCTGCCATTTTTAATACTCCTTTATGGTACTTAATTTCAGTATTCCCAAAGTTATAGAAGCGATCGCATTCATCTAAGGGGAACGCTCAAAAATACTTACAATTGCCAATCCTCAACTCTGCTGTTGAAGTCGTAATTTTTCAAGCCATAATCCAGTCAAGCTTCTATTTCCAGCAAAAGTGCCCGATAACCTGCTTGGACAAAGTGTTTATCGGCGGTTGCTGCAATAATTAAGTCCCGATCCTGCATGGCAATAAACGAAATACAATCAGTTAACCCCCAGGTTTTGTCTAAACGGGACTGATAAAGTTGTAAAGCACGGTTGAGCAGTTGTGTGTCTACACTCACAACACACATATTTTGTGTTTGATAACACTGCTGGATAAATCGTATTGCGGCTGTGCGATTAAAAGCACTCAAAGCATTACCAACTTCAATTAAAACAGCTTCAGTTACCCATACTTCCACGGCGCTTTGAACACGCGGTAGCAGTGTTTTAGCCTTGAGATGGAATTGATCGCGTACATTTAGTAAGGCTTGGATATAGCGGTTCTTGGTTGAGTGAGGTACAAGAACCCCACCCCCAACCCCCTCCCCGCAAGCGAGGAGGAGGCTAAGATGTACCTCATGTGATTAGGAAACGCTATAAAAACAGTGTCTAAAAATATTCGCTCACCCGTCATGTGTTAATTTCAGGCTGACGTTTTGGTGTGCCATACAAATAATGGTCATGTTGACTTGCCCAATCTTCGGGTGCATCAACTGTCCCTGTTAAATCTTCTAATACATCCCACACATCGGCCACTTTGGTTTCAGATGAGTTAATATCTTCAGAAACGATGGTAATCACATAGCATTTGTTCAGTTCTAAATCAGGTGGAATATCTGGGCGCAAAACAGAACCATCAAATGTAACCGTTAAAATTTTGCTCATTGCTCTATTTCCTCTAACCGCCAATCACTGCGATCGCATCAATTTCTACCAACACATCTTTAGGTAAGCGCGATACCTGCACACAAGCCCGCGCTGGGGCTGTATCTTCCGGGAAATATTTAGCATATACGGCATTCACCGCCGCGAAATCATTCATATCAGCTAAAAATACAGTGGTCTTCACCACATCTTGAAAAGTCGCGCCAGCTTCTGTGAGGATCGCTTCAAGATTAGTTAATACCTGCTCAGTTTGCTTTTTGACATCATCAGTGTAGACGACATCACCAAGGCGGGGATCGATGGCAATTTGTCCAGCGATGAATAGAAATTGACCAGAAGCTGCGATCGCTTGATTATAAGGGCCGACTGGTGCGGGTGCGTTATCAGTATTAATTACTTTACGGGTCATAGATATTACTTTCTCTAACGATGTTTCTTGTTTACCGATTTCCGCCTCAGCTGCGATCGGTTTATAGACTTCTCCATCTGGCATTATCGCACCAGTTAGGTCAGCATCTTTAAAGGTTGCTCGATAGATATTTGCCCCAGTTAAGTCAACCCTTATCAAATTTGCTCCATCCAAATTTGCCTTGGTTAAATTTGCCCATCGCAAATTAACTTTTTCTAAATTCGCTCCTTGGAGAAATGTTTTTGTAAGGTTTGTACTTTGAAGAGATGCTGCTGCAAAATCTATGTCAGCCAAATTCATGCCTGAGAGATCAACTGTGTTCAGATTCGCTCTATGAAATATACTTCCTTGGAGTTTGGCACTTTGCAATATTGCCTCACTTAAGTTTGCCAGAGTTAAATTTGATCCAATTAAGTACGCCTGACCCAAATCGGCCTTAGTTAGATTAGCTTTACTGAGATTAGCTTCAGCTAAAGAAGCCGCAGTCAGGTCTGCACTACTAAGATTTGCCCCACTTAAATTTGCTATATCTAAGTTTGCATAAATTAATTTCGCACTACTTAAGTTTGCATCTGTGAGGTTTGCCTGTTCTAAGTTTGCATGATTCAAATTTGTGCTATTCAAAGTTGAGCGACTTAAGTCAGCACCATTGAGGTCTGCCCAATAAAATATTGCTGAAGAAGCACTTATTGAATTTAATTTTGTATCTATTAGAGACGCTTTAGTGAGATTTGTACTATTAAGTTTTGCTTGGGTTAAGTTTGCCCCACTTAAATCAACTCCAGTCAAATTTGCATTAGTTAGGTCTATCTCACTGAGGTCTGCACCTTTGAGATTTTCTTGACTCAAATTTACTGAATGAAATTTCCGTTCTCCTGCTGCGTATTTCTCTAAAAGTTCCTCAGCATCCATAATTCACCCTAAAATACCACTGACACAGTATAATCACAAAAACTTTGTGTCACAGGTATTCCTCTCCCCTCTTCCTTCGCGCCCTTGGCGTCTTGGCGGTTCGTCCCTCTTACCCCAACCTCGGACGTATCCCATAATGCCGATATCGCCAATAATCGCGCAGAATGCGATCGTGGTCAAAACATAAATTACCAGGCACACACCAATACTCAAAAATGCCTACACCCTGAGCATCATCACCAGCCTTTGGTTCACCCTTAGCTGTCGCCAAAAACACAATACTAATCGTATGCTGACGCGGATCGCGATTTGGGTCAGAATATACCAGTAATTGTTCAACTAATTCCACCTGTAAACCCGTCTCTTCCTCAGCTTCTCGCCGCGCCGCCACTTCCACAGCTTCGCCATAATCTACAAAACCACCAGGAATAGCCCAACCTAAAGGTAGATTATGTCTTTCAATTAACACTATTGGCCGATGAGGTCGATCTACTAGTTCAATGATGATATCAACTGTCGGTGTAGGATTTCGGTAAGTCATAGTTATTTAGTCATTAGTCATTGGTCATTGGTCATTGGTCATTAGTCATTGGTTATTCACAAAGGACAAATGACAAATGACTTTACCCTGCAAATACTGTTCCGTGATAAATTCGATGCGATCGCATCGTGTCTCCATCACACAATTGCCCCCTCTCATAATTCAGGTTATTTATGCCTTTTCCTAGATCCAGTGGCATTTTGCTGCATCCTACCTCCTTTCCCAGTCGATTTGGCATTGGGGATTTAGGCTTAGAAGCCTATCGCTTCATTGATTTTCTCAAAGAGAGCCATCAACAATATTGGCAAGTTTTACCACTGGGCCCCACTGGATACGGTAATTCTCCTTATATGTGCTACTCGGCAATGGCAGGAAATCCTCTGTTAATTAGCCCAGAAAAACTCTTAGAAGAAGGTTTACTATCTGAAGAAGACTTTGCTAATTTACCAGGATTTCCGGTAGAAAAGGTAGATTTCGATCGGGTTGTGCCGATTAAGATTGGGCTACTCAAAAAAGCCTGTGACCACTTTAGAGCCAATGCTACGCCTATCCAGCAGAAAGAGTTTGCAGGTTTTTGCGATAGTAAAGCCTATTGGCTGGATAATTACGCCTTATTTATGGCGCTGAAAGATGCCAATGAGAATGCAAACTGGCACGCATGGAAGCCAGAATTTGTCAAGCGCGATCCCCAAGCATTGGAGCAAGCACAGCATCGGCTCAATGGAGAGATTTATTATTACAAATTCGTCCAATTTGAGTTTTTCCGCCAGTGGTCTGACCTAAAAAGCTACGCTAATATGCGCGGCATTGACATTATTGGCGATATTCCCATCTACGTAGCTCATGATAGTGCCGACGTGTGGGCGCATCCCGACATCTTTTGCTTAGATCCAGAGACGGGACAAGCAGCACAAATGGCAGGAGTTCCACCAGATTACTTTAGTGCCACCGGTCAATTGTGGGGAAACCCGGTTTATAACTGGGAGGAATTGCAAAAACAAGATTTTAAATGGTGGGTACAACGCTTTGAGGCAATGCTGGATTATGTAGATATAATTCGCATTGACCACTTCCGAGGCTTTGAGGCTTATTGGTCTGTGCCCCAAGGTGAAGAAACTGCGATGAATGGTAAATGGGTGGAAGCGCCTGGAGATGCTTTTTTTGCAGCGATTAGGGAGAAGTTGGGCAAGCTACCCGTCTTGGCGGAAGATTTGGGAGTAATTACACCAGAGGTAGAAGCGCTGCGAGACAAGTATGAATTTCCTGGGATGAAGGTTTTGCAATTTGCCTTTGGTTCCGATCCCGGTAATCCATTCTTACCATTCAATTACCCGCGAAATGCTGTAGTTTATACCGGCACTCACGATAATGACACAACTGTAGGCTGGTTCAATTCAGCTAATGACAACGAAAAGCATAACTTATGGCTTTATTTAGGTTGTATTAGTCCTGAAGGCATCCAGTGGGATTTAATTCGCCTAGCTTTGAGTTCTATAGCCAACCAAGCGATTATTCCCTTGCAAGATGTTTTGGGATTAGGAAACGAAGCGCGGATGAATTTTCCTAGTGTTGCTGAGGGGAACTGGGAGTGGCGCTATCAAGCCGGAGCGTTAACAGACGAATTGCGCGATCGCTTGAAAGTTCTTACCAGACTCAATGGACGCGCCCCGGAAGCACAGTGAGGAATGGGGAGATGAGGCAGCAGGGGGAGAAAAACTTACTCATCTCCCTCATCTCCCTCATCTCCCTCATCTCAAAACTTAGGCTTGGCAGCAATCCTAACTTCTTCCTCTTTCCCTGGTTCTCCCATTTCCTTAGCTTTCTCTTGATTGACGCTCACCAACACACCGCCAGCATTATCAGTTTTCACTGTCAGTTGCTCTTGGGCTTTCCAAACTCGGTGAGTTCCCTCTGGCAGGATACCCTCAAACTCGGTTTTGCCATCGGCTACTACACGAATCCAAGATGAGGCTTTCAAAGTCACACCAACCTGGACAACCTGTCCCTTTTGGACACCGCTCAGGGTATCGCTGACAGGTTGTACCTGCGTTGACTCTTTTAATTGAGCTACTTCTGGTTTAACAACAGACTTTTGTTTTGGATATGGCTGGTTTGGGCTATTACCTGCTTGTAGTAACGCGTTATTTAATAACTGAGATAACCCATTTACAGAACATACTATTAGCAATATGTAAAGAAAGTAAAGATGAATCGGACGTAGTTGAGCTAGGGGTGAATTATTCCCCCTACTTAGAGGGCTAACTTGTGCAGAACTGATTGGAAAAGCGCCAGAAAATTCTACTCCATTCAAGCCTAGTGCATCGGCAAATTGTCTGATTAAACCCTGAATATAGACTGGTTCTGGTAGATCGTTTAAATTACCTTCTTCGATCGCCTGCAATAATCTTCGGGGAATCCGAGTCAATGCAACCACTTGCTCTAGAGATAAACCCTGTTCCTGACGCAATGCCCAAAGTTGAGCGCCTAATTCTGCCAACTTTTCGGCTCGTTGTTCCTCTAATGAAAGTGATGGCTGGTGCTTATTCTTCTTTCTTAGCCATTTCATGCCTACTGACACTCCTTAACTCCACTGAATCAATAATTAGGTTGCGTTATCTGATCTTGCAAAAAGTGAATCTCACGATCTTTGAGGGAACGATATTTACCCTCTGATAAAAAGGGTTCCTTTGGAGTTTGTAATTGAATTGGGCCGATAGCAGTTCGATGCAGTTTGATTACTGGGTATCCCAACTGTTGAGCTATACGGCGAATTTGGCGATTTCTTCCCTCCTGCAACACTATTTCTAAAACACTTTGCTCGGTACGACGTTCTATTTGATGTACCTTAGCGGCCCTGGTTTTTCTACCCTCCAACATCACACCTTGACGCCACATCTGTAGTACAGTTTCTGGAGGATGTCCTTTGACCAAAACATGATATGTCTTGGAAATACTGTGACGTGGATGGGTTAGTCCAAATGTCAGTTCTCCGTCATTAGTCAGGATTAATGCTCCTGTAGAGTCTGCATCTAGACGGCCAACTGGGTGAATACCTGAACCCTCCCGTAATTCTTTCGGTAGTAAATCCAGGACTGTTGTTCTGCGATGAGGGTCATAGCAAGTAGAAACCACTCCCGCTGGTTTGTGCAGCAATAGATATACTAAAGCCGGACGCTGCTTTTCGGATACAGGCTTACCATCAATTGCGATCGCATCTTTTTCGGGATCGACTTTTTGACCTAAATGTGCCAATACCCCATTAATCCGCACCCGTGAGTGCCTAATCATTTCTTCGGCTTCACGACGTGAGGCGATACCCCATTGAGCAAGAATTTTTTGTAACCGTACCTCCATGTGGAAATTGCTTATTTACTGTTATCAATTAAATGATATTTGCATTTTGTAGCGAGTAGGCATAAATGTTACATTTAAAGCTTATTTAATTTCGGTTCGGTTGTAGAGCAAATACTCATAAACAGATTGGTTAAATGCCAGAGCAAAATCCCCAAACAACAAGTGGAAATAAAATCCGCATAATTACGCAGGTACTCACAACAGCAGTCAAGCTCTGGTTGAGATCGCAGACCAGCCAAATATCGGAATTAGAAGTGGAGATTAAAGCTAGCGATCGCCAACTTTTCTCTGGACGTATTCCTTCGGTATCTGTTTTTGCAACTCATGCAGTTTATCAAGGTCTCCTAATTACACAAATTCAATTAATAGCAGAAAATATTCGAGTAAATATCGGTTCCGTACTCAAGGGAAAACCTCTACGACTGTTAGAAACAGTACCAGTGGTTGGCGATTTGATCGTAGACGAGAAGGATCTGAATGCTTCTCTCTCATCAGACTTATTATCGACTGCTTTGAGCGATCTATTGGTTAAGGTTTTACCAAAAGATTATCCCCAGTCACAATCAATCAAGTGGCAAGAAATTCTGCTTGGGAACAACCAAATTATACTGCGAGGTTTGAGAGTAACCAATAGTGAAACAACGCCTTTAGAGATTTGTCTAGGCTTACAATTACTCAGTGGGAATGAGTTGCAAATGGTACATATCCCAATCAAGCGCGATCGGGAAGATATATTAAAGGACAATTATGAGTACAATCTGGATCTTGGCTCAGATGTCGATATCGAAGAATTAACGCTGATCCCAGGCAAGCTAGTATGTCGTGGGCGGATTAACGTTAACCCTTGACGATCGCAAATTAAAAATATTAAATGATGTGGTGTTTTGTGGGGAGCAGAGGAGCAAAGGAGAAGTTGCAGTAAGTTTTTCCCCTCTGCCTCTTGTGCCCAATGCCCAATGCCCAATGCCCAATACCCAACTCACCTATTTACTAAGTAGTGGTAAAAGTAATGTCACAAAATAGTAAACCAAAGGAGCAGTAAAAATATAACTATCCGTACGGTCTAAAATACCACCATGACCGGGGATTAACTGCCCAGAATCTTTAACTCCAGCATCCCGCTTGAGCATAGATTCTGTGAGATCCCCTAAAAGACTAGCAATGCCAATAAGTAAACCTAATGCTAAACCTGTGAAGGGAGATTCAGGCAAGTGAAGATAATAGGCTCCTGCTATGGCTACGGCAACACTTGAAGTAATACCAAAGACAGCGCCTTCTACTGTTTTTTTCGGGCTAATGTCAGACAAACGGGTTTTCCCAAAGAATTTGCCAATGGTGTAAGCACCGATATCAGCTGCCCAAATACATAAAAAAGTCAGTAGTGTGGCTGTAAAACCTTGTGCTAAAGAAGCGGAATTTGCCTTTTCCCAGAAATCTGTCCAGGTTGTGGGCCAGTAACCTCCCAAAGGGAGATTGCTAAAAGTAGCGCTATCAATTGCTCGTAACCGCACCCAATAACTTGGTAAATAACCGACGTAAAACAGCCCCATAATAGAAGCGGAAACATCAGCGATCGTGGCAAATTTGGGTTGAAACAGCAGGTAAAAACAAATAAGTGTGCCGGCTATTGGCATCACAGCGTCAGCTAAACTGCCATCAATGGTACAAATCACCAGCAAGACTTGGCTGACACCCATAGTGGTTTTAGCGGCGGGAGCGATGCCTCTGGCTCGCACCAAATTAAAATATTCCTGTTGACCCAAAAAGATGATGACCGCAAAGATGATGGTAAAGTACCAACCCCCCAAAAGGGTTGCGGAAAGAGCAAGAGCGATCGCAACAATTCCACTAATAATCCGAGACCAAGGCATAGAAGTATTTTGGATTTTGGATTTTGGTGAGGTAGCCCCCGTCTTGGCGGTTCCCGTCGATGGGGGACTACCGAACCCGAAGGGATTATGGATTAGAGATTAGGTATTCGAGATTAGGGATTGGTAATTGTGGCTTGGTTTCTGATGACATATTACCTAAATCCCCAATCTAAAATCTAAAATCGTTCGACTGAGCGACTTGCCTTGAGCGAAGTCGAAAGGAGCCGAAGTCTAAAATCTAAAATCTTTTCAATTTAGTCTAGTTTCTCACCACTTAGGATAAAAATGGGATCGACGGCGGTAAAGGTTTGAGAAAAGCCGCGTGTCTCTAGGCGGTTAACCGCAGACTGAACGACTTCGATATTTCTAGCTCTTAATAGGGAAAAGCTCTGGGAAATAGCATACAGACTTTCTAGATTAGCAGCTGTGGCTACAACCCGACCGGATGGCGGCAAATAATGCCAAGCTGCTTGCAGAATTTCCTGAATAGGTCGTCCTCCCTCAATACAAACACGATGAGGGGTAATTTTGAGGTCATGTAAACACTCTGGGGCGCTGCCTTCAACAACTTCGACATTTTTCACATCAAAGCGATCGCAGTTACGCTTGATCAGATTAGCTACTTCTTCATCCCTTTCGATAGCGATAATTTGTCCGCCTGGACACAATAGCCCCACTTCTACCGGAATTGTACCCGTCCCTGCACCAATATCCCACAACACGGAATCTGATTTCAGCCGCAGTTGGGCAATCAATAGCAGTCGGACTTCTCGCTGACTCAGGGGAATTCCTGGCAAATGCTCGAATAATTCATCGGGAATACCAGGGGTAATATAAGGCCAAAGTTGGGAGGGCATAGAATTACGCAATTATACTAAAGATATCGATTTGCCAAATTGAAAAGCTATCAGCTATAAAACTTTTCAACCGTAGCATTACAAGAAAACATAATGATTGGCGAAATATTAAGCGATCGCTACGAAGTTCAGCAGCTATTAGGAAAAAAAGCAGGGCGACGGACGCTATTAGCTCGTGATTTGCAAACTCAGGAATTAGTTGTCATTAAATTACTCTCTTTTAGTAGTGACTTTGAGTGGGATTCACTCAAGTTGTTTGAGCGAGAAGCCGAAACTTTAAAAAACCTAGCACATCCCTCAATTCCTGGCTATTTAAACTATTTTGAGGTAAATTTACCAACCATCCAAGGATTTGCTCTAGTACAAACTTATATCCCTGCACAAACTTTAGAGCAATATTTACAAACTGGACGGACTTTTACCGAAACTGAAATCAAACAGATAGCCAAAGCACTTTTAAAGATTCTCGTTTACCTACATGAACTACATCCGCCTGTAATTCACCGTGATATTAAGCCTAGCAATATTTTATTGGGGGAGCGTTCTGGAAATAGTGTTGGTCAAGTTTATTTGGTAGATTTTGGCTCAGTACAGACAGTCCTGGCTAGCGAAACCGGGACAAGAACTGTGGTAGGAACCTATGGCTATATGCCACCAGAGCAATTTGGCGGACGCACTGTTGCAGCATCAGACCTTTATAGTTTAGGCGCAACCTTAATTTACTTGGTGACGGGTACTCACCCAGCCGATTTACCCCAAAAGGATTTTCGGATTCAGTTTGAACAAGCGGCTAATCTCAGTCCCAGCTTTAGCAATTGGTTAAAGTGGATGATTGAACCTAGTTTAGAACGTCGTTTGAATTCTGCGATCGCTTCGGTAGCAGCTTTAGAGAAACCACAACCGACAAACTTGCCTACTTTAGTTGTTGGCAAACCAGATGGGAGTAAGATTCAACTAACCAAAAAGGGGGATTCTCTAGAAATTATCGTTCCACCATCTGGTTTTGATCCATCAATAATATTTACAGGTTTGTTTGCGATCGTCTGGAATTCATTTATTTTCTTTTGGACGATTGGCGCACTTTCAGCACCTTTTCCTGTCAACATCCCCTTTGCCTTGTTTTCACTTCCATTTTGGGGTGCTGGCTTTATGATGGTATATAAATTTTTATTTCATTTTTTTGGACGCATCTGCTTACGCCTGAATCCCGAACAAATAACCCTAACCTGGGAGTTGTTTGCTTGGAAATTTTATCGTCCCCGTGCATTGCCAAGACAAAGTATTAATAAGTTAGTTTACATTCCCAAACATTTTACTAAAGATTCTGAAGGTACTAGAATTGCCGTTCCCGCACAATTGGATATTTGGGTAGGAGTAAAAAAATATCAGCTTGGTGGTAGTGGTGGTGCAATTAAATCTGAAGCGGAACTTGAATGGCTAGCTCATGAATTAAGCGATTGGTTAGGTTTGCCAATTACCAATCCAATTAGAAGTTAATTGAGCTAGCGATCGCTTTGTTCAAGGTTTCTAGTTCTATCCCGACCACACTCAGCACAGAACATACGTACTATTTGAATACAGATTTTTGGCACATTGCCCTATTCATCCAGCAAATTAATTAAAAAAAATAGCTCACAGTTGGAAAACTTGTGCTTTTATGGATGATACTGTCTTCATAGACCGTACAGATGTACTAACAAAGTTTAGATGAGACTTAATTGTAACCCTTACTACGAAACAAAATTTGGTGCTGCTTATTTAGGAAACAGCCTAGAATTAATGGCAGGTATCCTCGACGAAAGTATCGATTTAATTTGTACCTCTCCACCATTTGCATTGGTTCGTAAAAAAGAATACGGAAATGTTGATGCCGATGAATATGTTGAATGGTTTAAAGATTATGCGGCACATTTTTACCGTATTCTTAAACCAACAGGCTCACTGGTTATTGATATTGGTGGCAGTTGGATTAAGGGGATGCCAGTTCGTTCTCTTTATCATTTTGAACTAGTAGTTGCTTTATGCAAAGCAAAAGAAAAAGGCGGACTTGGATTTTATCTGGCACAAGAGTTGTATTGGTATAATCCAGCAAAACTACCCACACCTGCTGAATGGGTAACAGTTCGCAGGGAAAGAGTTAAAGATTCGGTAAATACAATTTGGTGGCTGTCAAAAGAACCGCATCCTAAAGCTAATAATAGAAGGGTTTTAAAGCCTTATAGTGATGCGATGAAAAACCTTTTAAAGAATGGGTATAAACCCAAAGTTAGACCATCAGGCCATGATATTTCCGATAAATTTGGCAAGGACAGGGGAGGAGCTATTCCCCCGAATATTATTGATGGGCGTTGTAGTACAGACAAAGATGAAATAGGACAACAGACTCTTATACAAGAAACTTTATTTGAAGATTTAGTCCAACCCGTAAATGTGATTTCTGCCTCGAATACCGCTTCCAACGATTATTACCAAAGACGTTGCAAACAAGAAGGTTTTAAGCCACACCCAGCAAGATTTCCTCAAGCTTTACCAGAGTTTGTCATCAATCTTTGTACAGAACCAGGCGATATTGTTTTAGAACCTTTTGCTGGTTCTAATATGACAGGTCGAGTTGCAGAAACTTTACAAAGACGCTGGTTAGCTTTTGAGATTGATGAAAACTACATCAAAAGCTCAAAACTGAGATTTGAAGAAAATGCTCCTTTGGTTGTTGAACCTCCAGCAGATTTACCACCAATAGCAATAGAAAATGCAGATAATAACCAGTCAGTACAGTTAGGACTGTTTTAAAGAAGGCGCTCCAACTAATCAGATGTTTTAAGGAAATTACAGAATGGAGTCTAATAAATTAAAAAGGTTTACTTATGGACATCAGTTTGAGCCAGCAAAATTCTCTTTAGTTGAAATTCTGGAATTATGTAAAGAGTGTCAACCAAGTCGAGACACACTGGAAGCCAATATTGCCCAACGTTATTTTTCCCAACATTCTAAACGGGCATCATCTAGGGCGTGTCATCAATTAAGCCAAATGACAGAAGCAGCCAGATAAATTGCACCCAAAAAGTTAGTAGCGCGTTTATCGTAGCGCGTCGCA
>NZ_JBALDU010000039.1:0-54912 GCF_036917235.1 Nostoc sp. | reverse complement strand
GGAGAAGCATTCCACAATAAAATTTGGGATGTTTTTTTATTTGGAAGTCCCTTAGCATTTTTAGCTTCAATCACCTAGCAAAGTTGCCTTGGTAGGCTACTAGTAGGCAACACAAACAAGTTGCTTACGCCAAAGATACGCAAACAAATTATAAATTTCAGGAGAAACTCAAATGATTATTTCTGATCTAAAGTACTTGGAAAATACCTCTGAAGAAGTTATTGGTGGTGCATTCTCGAGCACTGGTTTTGCATTCGCAACAGGTACCGCAAACGGCGCTACGATTACGGTTGCAGGCGTGGCCGTGCCCCAATTCAGCCTCGTGTCTAGTGCCCAGGCTCAGTTCGCCACCAGTCCTATTGTTTCTGCCAGTCAAGCACAAGCGGACGGATCTACTACTGCTGTCTAGTAGTTCGACAATCAAACTTTGCCTAGTGAGGTGTACTTGAAGCCATAGGTGTCAAGTTAAGCTCAAATGGGGTAGGAATCCTGCCCGCCCTGAATATAGGACGGGTGAGGAGAAGCATTCCACAATAAAATTTGGGATGTTTTTTTATTTGGAAGTCCCTTAGCATTTTTAGCTTCAATCACCTAGCAAAGTTGCCTTGGTAGACTACTACTAAGCAACACAAACAAGTTGCTTACGCCAAAGATACGCAAACAAATTACAAATTTCAGGAGAAGCTCAAATGATTATTTCTGATCTAAAGTACTTGGAAAATACCTCTGAAAAAGTTCTTGGTGGATTCTCCAGCAAGGCTTCTGCAAGCGTATCAAGTACGGCAACCGGCGCTTTGGTTGTGGTTTCAGGCGTGCCGGTGCCCCTCTTCAACCTCTCGACTTCTGCCGTGGCTCAGGCTCTCACCACTCCTAATAGTTCTTTCAGTAGCGGAACATCGAACGCATCTGTTACTAAATAAGTAAGTAATTAAGTAAGTAAGTGGGCGAGAAAATTTCCATGTATGTAACGAAATGTAAATTCTGTAGATACCTTACAAATCCGTTACTTTACCGTTTTTACAAAACTAAACATATATTGGTTTTATCTTGGCTACCTACTTAGCTAATTAATTAAACCACAAATGAACATTCCTTAGAAAGCAGTTTTTAATTTAATAGACCATGCGTAAGGGCATTCTATTACACTATAGGAATCATATTTTATTTCTGAAAAAAACTACGAGATAATACGGACAGAGATATCTGTCTAATAGCTAACAATGATAAACCAGCATCTACAAGCCGCGATCACAGAACTACAAGAATTTATAGATGATCGCCCAGATGCACGTGAGGTGAGGAAAGCGTTGGCAGTCAAATTGGTTTATCAAGGCTACAAGTATGAGGAAATTCAAACAATTTTAGATGTGTCACTGGGTTCTATAGACCTCTTGCACGAATGTAAAACTAGCCCACCCTTCAAGAAGCAATGCTACATCCCCCAACCCCTTCTCCCACACTTGGGAGAAGGGGCACCAATTTTAAAGTCCATTTCAAAGTCCCTCTCCTTTGGGAGCTACGGTGTACACACAAGTCTTGCCGCAGCCATATCTTTGTTTATTAATGAATCTCGCACTGTGTTTTTATCCCGCCTCGGAATGAATTCCGAGTCTCATAGCCCAAGTCCACTGAAAGTGGACTGAATTAATTATTTAGTCCACTTTCAGTGGAGTTTAGCTATCAGCCCTGAACTTCAGTTCTGGGCGGGATATGGGTGGGCGTGACAGTTTTACTGTAGAGGATTTTTCGACTTGTGTGTACACCGTAGCCTTTGGGAGAGGGATTTAGGGTGAGGGCTTTTGATCCCTCCAATCCCCCTGCAACCCTACAAAAGCAACAGGGCTGTTTCATTGCCTCAAAGGTTGATAAGGGGTAGAAGTAGGTTGAGGATTTGATGGTTTGCTAGACTGGGCAGTTGACCCACTCCAAACTTGATTAAACTGAGCTACCGACAACGACTGTAAAATACTGAGATTAAGCGGCTCTTTGCTGATAAACGTGGCGTAGGAAGGCTGCAAATAGGAACGGTATTCAGGGCGGTTGAGAAGATGGGTTTCTAAAAAAGCGACGCTGAGGGCGTTGAGATAGGAATAAACAGCAGCACGATCGGGGCCTAGTAAGGCAGGTGGCACAGGTAAGACATCATTTTGAGGAGTAGGTTCAGCGATCGCTGAAAAGTGGGTGGCATTTTCAATCAAAGCCAAGTACTTATTGGAGTCAGAAAGCCAGGTAAAGGGGCGAATTTGCTCAAATACCGGTGGTGCAAAAACATCCTGACTACCCGCTACCAGCATGACGGGAATTTTAATTTGACTGACTCCCCCCTGACCCAAAACTGAGCTGTCAATGGGATTAATCGCAATGACGGCTTTGATGCGATCGTCTTTGAGTTCGTAATTCTTTGGAGGTAAATCGTTTGCTTGACACTGCAAAAACAGTGACAAATTAAAGGATGAATTATCGGGATTACAATCTTGGCGCAATTGCTCAAAGTTAATATTGGCTCCTGCTAAAGTCAAAACAGTATAACCACCAAAGGATTGACCGATCGCCCCAACTTGCTGAAAATTGAATTTTCCCTGGAGAGTGGGATCGGATTTATCTAGACGCTGGAGTTCATTGAGTAGATATTTGATATCCAAAGGTCGGTTGATAAATTCTGCTGCATCAGGCGGCCCTGCCAAACCCGCAAAATATTGTTGAAAACGTTCTGCATTACTACCAGGGTGTTCCAGTACAGCAACGGCAAAACCATAGGATGCTAGATGTTCAGCCAGATAGACAAAGGTAGAGCGATCTGAGGCCAGTCCGTGAGAAATTACAATCAGGGGAAAGGGAGGCGAGAATAATTCTCCAGTGCTTTGTGAATCGGCTGATGGCAGATAGATATCCACAGGTAGACGGCGTGAGCGAGAAATGTCATTTAACTCCAGGCTTTTTTTCTGCCAGGTGAATTTTCCTGGCGATCGCAAATCTGGTTTTTGGGAGAAATCAATTTTGTCAGTGGCTGCTTGAGCGATCGCTTCTTTTTGCAGAGAGGCAAAAACCTCATCCTTTTTTTTAATCAATTGCGACAAGTCATCGACTATCCTCAACCCCTCTGTGAAATTCACCCGTATAGTATCACTAGGAAATTTCCGTAGTAAATTCACAACCGTTAACCCCTCTTGGCGATCGGCAGCAGCCAAAATTAAAGAGGCACGTATGGCATAGAAGCCATTCTTTCGAGACTCAGTGAGGAGTAATTTTCCTAGTTGTTGCACCAGTTGCTCGCCTATTGGTGAGTAGGTAACTTGAGATACTAGTGTAGGAGTGAGATTAAAGCGTTGCTGGAGTAGATCCCGCAGTTGAGCGAGTTGTTCAGGAGTAGCACGGCTAGCATAAAATGACAAATCTTGATCGATTTTGCCTTCTTTTGCAAAGGTTTCCAGCGAATCCACCGATAAGGAAAATTCGCCGAAGGGAGGATAATAAAAGCTAATGCGTTCAGCCCCCAATCCGGGAGTAGCAGTCAAGAACGTAGATAGCAAACCTAAACCCAGATATCTCAAAAATTTTTTCATTAGAAAAACCCACTATCTAACCCTGCTTAAACTTGTTTAAGCAGGGAGGAAAGCGGGGCGGGATCTATAACCGCTTTCCTGTTGAATTGGTTTAGATATATCAAACAGGCTACAAGCACAATAAAGCAAGTACTTACCATAAATTTGACAGGAGCTTTGAACAATCAAAATATATGAGTAGCAAATTTTTCAGTCAAACAGCATCAGTAGCGCGATAATAGATATAGAGATCAAAATTAAGTTATATGTCCTTTGCTTCCTGCGCCTGTTGTGTTGTCGTCCTCAACCAACAACAAGAGCAAAATATCTCCCACCAAAACCAGTGCCAGGATGTGCCAGTTAACCACAGTAAGAGCACGGTTAAAAATTGCACTGTAATTGAAAATGGCCGGGTGGTCGTTAAACCCTTACAACCACCACTGAATCCGACTTCCGAGTAACTTTCAGAAATTTCACCCCTTTACTCTAAGGGTAAAACATCGTGGAAGCGGTTGTAATCAATGTAGCGATGTCCATCGGGTGTGTGATAAAAGATATCGACAAATTGATTGTTCCACAAAATCTCATTCGCACTATAGCTATGACGGGCATGAACAACCTGGGCAACCGTTTCATCAATGCCACTCAAAGAGACAATCAGTATAGTATTTGTCTGAGTTAACGATTCTGGTGTCATCCCATATAAAGGACTAAACTCATCAATGACATGCATCACTGACCAGCTTAAGGTGAAGCTAGGTGTTTGGTTCCTCAGCAGTTTGAGATCGTGGAATCGGCGCATGAATTGTCCTTCTAAGGTTACTTCGTCGCGCATCAAGTAGACTCGCATCTGCGCCTCCAGAATCGTATTGCGACGCCGATTAGCGCTGCGAAATATCAGAGTCGGCATCGCATTATGAGCTGTAATGACAGCAACACGGCTAAAGAGTACACGGGCTGTAGGTCGAGAGAACCGAGCAAAGGCTAGTCCTGTCATCACAGCAATTCCCACCAAACCGATCATTGCTTCAATAGTGACAATAATGTTGGCGTAAGTTGTTTTCGGATACATTGCCCCATAGCCAATAGAAGCTAAGGTTTGGACGCTAAAGAAAAAGACATCTAAAAAAGAGCCAGGTTGGGCATTGGCAATACAATCTCCTCCTATCAAGTAAGCTAGGGCAAATAGAGCATTAATAGTTATATAGAAAGTACAAGTCAGCAGCAGAAAGCCAGTCCAGGGAATCGTTAGCAGCAGATGATAAGGATCGCGCCAGTAGGAATGCCATGCACCCATACCTATAATCTCAAATTTTCCATTTTGAACTTGAATCTTAATCGGTGGGATCGGACGCTGTCGTTTCTTGGGTGAAAGTCTCTTTAGTCGAAATTTCATTGCAAGTAGCCAAAAGAACGGCAACTGCTTAGTATTTTGACATTTCCCGCTATAAATGGACGAGGATTCTTGAATCTAAGACATAACTCAATACGCTTGGCTTTGTGAAAAATTGTAGGTTGGGTGAAGCAAAGCGCAACCCAACAAAGCTATGAAAATTGTCGGGTTACTCTTCATCCTGTCGGAGACGCTACGCGAACGAGAAGCCCCTTCTCTACGAGACGCTCCGCGAACGGGTCTACACCCTTCTCTACGAGAGGCTGCACCAAGGGGAACGCTAAGAGCGAACAAGTCGGGAAACCGTAAGGGCGCAGTGGCTCCCTAAGCTACACAACTTAAGCGTATTGAGACATAACTTGCGCTGCTGTAAATCAGCAAAAAAATAGAGTGAGCAATGCCCACCCTACTAATTTATCTGCTAGAAACTTATTGTTATGACTTTAGTGATTGACCTTTAGAACAGCGGTCAAACCACTCTTGGTATTTTTTTTGGTGCGACTCATCTTCAACAGCAATGGTAACACGCACCTGCTTACAGCCGTTATTTCGTTCTAGTGCGATCGCATTCAATAATAAATTAGCAATTTTAGGTGAGCTAAACTCGCCGCTTACCGTCAAACCGTTGTTATGTGTAGCTTCAAGTTTTTCGACTTCGGTCAAATCAAGCCCAGCAATTTCTCCTTGTCCTAAATCAATTTCTGCGAGTTGTTTGTGTTCTGGGCTAATTTGTTCCACAATCAGCCTTTCGCGCCGGACAGGAACTTGTACCATCCGGGTTTCAATTACTTTGCGAACAATTACCTCACCAACTTTACGCTTACTGCTTTCAACAAATAGTCGTTCTTCTAGTAGACGAATAATCTGTTCTTCAGGAACCTGTTCTAAATTCTTTAATGGCTCAACTGGGCTATTTGTAATTTGATTGCTAACTATTTGCTCAGTTGAGTTAAAATCGCCTGGTGTTTCTGATTCTAAATATTCAGGCATATATTCAATTTCTGATTTGTTTAAGTCTATAAAAACAGATTTAGTCGGCTTGTCTATTTGTTTTATTCTCTGGCTCTGCAACCGAAATAAAGAAGGATGTTGATCGGCTAACTGCTGGCTATATTCACCAGTTTGTTGATTAGCCTGTTTAGAGATAACGAGGTTTAGCCGACGATTACCATCCACAATTAAATCATGAACTACTCCTACTAGCTGACCTTGCTTATCAAACACAGCAAAATTGTTCACCTTCTTTCTTAAATCTGCCAGCGAGGAGATAGTGCGAGAATTACCCTTTGCCTGTAAAGTGTTTTTTGCGATAGTTTGGCTATTCATCTGGGGAGTTTACTAACTGCTTTCTACTTAGCTAAATTAAATGTATTAGTCATCTGGATACCATTTAGAAAATATTTGCGATCGCTGGTTTTATCCAACTCATATCCAGAGTAATATTTGCAATCAAAAATTCTGAGTGATATTATATCAATGCTTTTCGGTTAAGGGGTAAAGGGTAAGGGTTTGAATTTCCCTTTATCCCTTTTCCCTTAACCTTTCCCCAGACCAAAAGAGAGATTGTTGGGTTTATCTGAAAAGTATTGTAAGTGCTATCAGCTATTGTGAGCAAAGGTCAAGCTAATTCAATTACTTCACATATACTGTGTAGAATTAATTATTAGTCATTAGCCATTAACTAATGACTATTTTTAGTTAGCGTTCTTCAATGGGAAGATTAGCAGAATTCACATCTAACTCTTCACGACGCACGGTTTCTTGAGTTTCAACTGTGTCTTGATCGACCACTTTTCTAACTCTGACTTCTTCACGCAAAAATGCTTCTTTGCGAATTTCAGGAGTTTCTTCGTGGAGTTCTATGCGAGCAACTTCGCCTTCACGGAAGTCTGCTTCGCGCCCAGAAACAGCCGTACCCGCATCTGCTGGAGTTACACGTTCAATTACAACTCGTTCTCTTTCTACTGGCACTGCAACCCGTGCGGTATCAGTTTCAACACGCTTGCCAATCGTTACTTCTCCAGTTTTTTGGCGTCGTTTGCTGGCAATCAGCCGTTCTTCATACAATCTCAGAGTTTGATGATCTTGCTCATTTAACCCGTATAAAGCAGGCTCATTTTCGTAAGTGTAGCTATCACGGGCGTAAGTAGGAGTTGTACCTAATGCTGCTACAGGCGCTCCTAAAGGATCTAATCCTGCTAAAGGGTCTAATGGTGTTGCAGCTTCTACAGGAAGGTTGTAGTCTGTGGGTTGGCGATATACCCCACGCACCCGTTCTTCATAATCGTAATCAAGGGTTTGACGTTCATCGAACTCAGGCAAATCTTCAGCTTGCTCCCTAGTCAAACCAATTGTGTAAACCCGATCGGTATTATAGTCGACACGGGCGCGGCCAATTGGTAGTAATACTTTTTTACCGAAAATCCAGAAGCCTAAGTCAACAATTAGATAGCGAAAATGACCTTCTTCATCAACTAAAACATCGCTAACAGTACCAACTTTTTCATCATTTCCCTGTGTATATACACCCAGCCCTTTAATGTCATGACCATCAAAACTCTCTTGATAGCTAGGCTCAAAATCTTCTAATTTGTAAAGAACCATTATGTTTTAACCTCAAATATTTTTTTTCATCTCTTCATATCTAAACTAGACATTTATTTATTTTTGTACATCCTTCTGTCGAATGAATTATTTCCAGGGTTAAATAATCGAAAGTTAGAGAGATTTTTAAGCGACATGGCTAACTAAAGACACGAAATTAGGAGCATCTCACTTTAGTTTTGTAAAGATATGTCTAGCTTTGTTACACGGAATTTGCCAGAGATATTATATTTTTTTCGCTGCAAAGTTTTGGCTCTTTAAAGATATAAAAAATGAATGCAAATTTTTTGAATAGAAAAATTCCCTAATTATAAGAATTCGGGAATCTTGTTGTTGAATAAAATAAACACAGGCAGAGATAAAAATTAACTTTGCCTGTATGAATATTTCAACTAAATCTATTAAACAAATTTATGAGCTAGCTAATTAAATAGCTTCGTGTCTAGCGATCGCATTTTATTGCACGTCTAAATTACCCACAGTATCAACATCTAATTCCTCTCGACGAATGGTGTCTTGTGCTTCTACAGTGTTCCGTTCTACTACTTTTTTCACCCGGACTTCTTCACGCACAAATGCTTCTTTATGTATCTCAGGAGTTTCTTCGTACACTTCTATGCGTGCTACTTCCCCTTCTTGAAACTTAAGTTCATTGGGATTTATAGCCTTTCCTGCTTCTGTTGGCGTCACTCGCTCAATCACAACTCGTTCTTTTTGAACGGGTACTGTAACGCTTACAGTTTCTGTTTCAATATGCTTCCCAACCGTTACTTCTCCGGTTTTGATGCGTTGTTTGCTGGCAATTAATCGTTCTTCATAGAGTTTAAAAGTCTGATGAGATTGCTCATTCAAACCATACAAATCTGGATCTTCTTGGTAATTGTATGTATCGCGATCGTAAGTCACACCGCTGGTTGGAGAACGAAATACACTACGTACCTTTTCTTCGTAATCATTATTAACGAGCGCATCTTCTGTGTGATCGGGTAAACCCTCTATTTGCTGTCTGCTTAACCCGTCAACATAGACACGTCTTTCTGGATAGCTGATCCGGCAAAGACCAATTGGTAGTAATATTTTCTTGTTAACAAAATCTAAGCTTATATCAATAATTAAATACCGGAAATGACCATCATCATCAACTAAAACGTCAGCAACTGAGCCAACTCTGTCCCCTCCGCCAGTATAGAGATCCAGCGCTTTGAGATCGTCTCCGCCAAAAGTGTCTCGATAATTTTGGTCAAAATGTTCAAGTTTATGAAGAGGCATACGCTGTTCCTAAGTTGTTTATAAGGTTTATTTTCTAGTGTAAAAAATATTGCGCTAAGTATCCTCCTGCTGACGACTGAGTTTAATGGAGATATTTGAGGATTTATATTATTAGAGGAACACTCCATGAAACAGCCCTGCGTTTTCAGGGGATTAGGAAATCTCGTCTGCGTAAGTCCTAATTAAGAGCCAATACTGAAAGAATGGGAGTAGACACTACAGAACCATGCAGATTATGAGTGAACTTCCAAATACGCTTGAAGATGCGATCGCCCAATCTCGTTTAGCCGTCCAAGCTGCCCTTACAGATGGCTGTACTCGCTTACAAGTTGAGTTCCTGTTCCCGGAACTGAAGTTTATGCCGGTAGCGGAACAATTTCTACCGGCGTTTACAGATTATGATTCCCGTTTGAAGATTTTCTTTGCTGACGCTGGCGCTGCGGCCCTAGCCCGCCGTGATTGGGCAGATGCACCATTTCAAATTTTGGATATTGGTACGGGTAGGGCTGCTTCCTTGCAGACAAAAATTCAGCCAGAGGATGAAATTTTCTTATTCATCGCCCCCACATCCGTAGAAGTGCCGCAGTTGGAAAAGCTGTGTGAAGTAATAGGCGATCGCCCTTTAGTCTTGTTAAATCCTCGCTTAGAAGATTCTGGAACCGTGGGCATTGGTTATACAGCCAGAAAAATCCGCGATCGCTTTATCAGTACCATTGAATCTGCCTATTACGTGCGCCCCATAGACGATCAAAGTGCTTTATATCGCTGCTACCCAGGACAGTGGGAAGTTTGGCTGGAAACCAAAGGCGAATATCAAAGAATTGCCGAATTACCCACAAAACCATCTGGTGATGATTTGGATCTCATTGTTTTAAAAGGACAACCGCAAACAACAGACGCGACACCTACGAGAAAGCCCAGTGTATTTAAGAGTTTGCAACGGTTTTTAAAAGCATTGAGTAGTTAAGATAATGCAGAGGTAGCAGGAGGAAACTTGATCATCTGCTGCCTCATTTTGAGTTTTTTATTTATCCTTTGATAGTAAATCGTCACGAGGAAGACCGCTCCCGTTGCGAGGAAGACCGCTCCCGTTGCGAGGAAGACCGCTTCCGTTGCGAAGAAGACCGCTTCCGTTGCGAAGAAGACCGCTCCCGTTGCGAGGAAGACTGCTCCCGTCACGAGGGAGACCGCTTTGTTGGAGAGTGCGTAGACGCAAAGCGATTTGTTGCTAGATATCGCTGCTTCGGCGGAGCAACAACTTAAGCGATCGCACTATATATTCATAATTAGTATCCCACGCACCAAATTGCTCCATTTGAAGAGAAGTCACAGATAAGGCTGACTCCGTTGGCGCAGCCCGCAGCAGGTATCATTACTTTGTAAGAGAATGATGCTGCGCTTTCCATCATTTCCATAAATAAATTTATTTGCTCTGTGACCATTAATTATGAATTATGAATTACGCCTGATGTGAATTAAAAACGCCTCTTGTACCGTAAGGGTTTTGAGATTGTCTAAAATCATAATTTTGAAATTATTAACGCAATTACATGGGTTTCAACACTTAATTCACATTAAACGTGAATTATTAATTATTCGGTCACACGGTGAAGTTACTGATTTATTAGGGGTGCTATGTCAGGAATAACTCAAAATTGGCAGTATTGGTGTAGTAAATTTGTAACATCAGTCAGTTGCTTAATGGCAAGTATGTTAATTGCTTCCTTGCAAGAGCGTGTTTTTGCCCAAATTATCCCGGATACCAGCTTGCCTAATAACTCTAGGGTTACAACGGATGGGAACATTTTCAATATTACTGGAGGAACGCAAGCAGGACATAATTTGTTTCACAGTTTTGACCAGTTTTCTGTGCTTACTGGTCACACTGCTTCTTTTAATAATGCTGTAGATATTCAAAATATTATTAGCCGAGTAACGGGTAGGTCAATTTCTAATATTGATGGGTTAATTCGCGATCTTGGTACGGCTGACCTGTTTCTGATAAATCCAAATGGGATTATTTTTGGTCCTAATGCCAGCTTAAATATTGGTGGTTCATTTGTAGCTTCTACAGCTAATAGTCTATTATTTGCCGATGGCACGGTTTTTAATACTAAACCTGATACTTCTACTACTCCCTTGCTGACCGTCAGCGTGCCGATTGGTTTACAATTCGGAGTAACTGCGGCTCCTATCCGCAATCAATCCCAAGCAAGCCCAAATAATAGTTTTAATAGTTTTAATAGACCTGTTGGCTTACAGGTGCAAACAGGCAAAACCTTGGCAATTGTAGGCGGTGACATAACGCTAGAGGGCGGTAATTTAACAGCAGGAAGAATTGAGCTAGGAAGTGTTGCTGCTAATAGTCTGGTTAGTCTCAATTCAATAAACCAAGGCTGGATTTTGGGATATGAAAATGTCCAAAATTTCAAAAATATTCAACTCCTTGAGAGATATGTTAACGGTATTAGTAATATTTCATCTCAAGTAGATGCTAGTAACGGAGATAATAGTAGGGGCAATATCCAGGTGCAGGGTAATACGGTTGAATTACAGGGTAATTTTGTTCGCTTAATAAGCCTGACTAGAAGTGCAAAAGATGGCGGAGACTTAAGGATTAATGCCAGAAAATTAATTGTTGGGGATGGCGCAGCAGTATTCACTGCTACTATAGGTGATGGTAATGGAGGTAATATTATTATCAATTCTGGTTCGTTCTCGTTACGCGATGGCGCTCAACTTACTACCTCAATATTTGGACTAGGGAATGCAGGGAATGCAGGGAATGTCAATGTTAATGTTAGTGGTCAAGTTGATATTGCTGGAGAGAAAAACGGTTTTGCCAGTGGGATTAGCAGCAGTGTACAAACGGGGACACTTGGCAATGGGGGTGATATTACTATCATTTCCGGTTCCTTCTTGTTAGGCGATCGCGCTCAACTTCAAGCCTCAACATTGGGATTAGGGAATGCGGGGAATGTGACAGTACGGGCACGAGATGCTGTTTCCCTCGCTGGTAATGCTGCCATCTTCAGCACACTAGGTTCTACAACCGCGCCTATCATTAAAGTCAATTTTGATGACTCTGGGCGTCCCACAGTCACAATTGAGCCTCGCGAACAAACTATCAACCCAAATGCTTTAGGTAATAGTGGAAATATAAACATCACATCTGGGTTACTCAGTATCACTAATGGCGCTCGACTGACTACTAGCACCTTTGGCAAAGGAAATGCAGGTAGTATCAATCTTAATACTCAGAATGCAGTATTTAGTGCTAATGATATCAGTGGTTTATCAAGTGGTGTTTTTAGTGCAGTGGAAAAAGACGCAGTGGGAAATGCCGGAACCATTGGAATTACCACAAATGAACTAACACTTAAGAGCGGCGCTCAATTAGTTGCCAGCAGTTTTGGAGAAGGAAATGCAGGTGCTATAACAATTCAAGCCACCGATAAATTTTTAGTAAATGGAATCAATAGCAATGGCTTACCTACAGGTGTATTTGCAGAATCCAGAACAGGTCAGGGTGGAAATATTCGGCTAAATATAGAAAATTTACTTATGTTGCGTTATCAGGGTTTAATCTCTGCCACTAGTGGTGTTGCTGGTAGTAATGGACTTGACGGCAATATAAACATCGATACCAAATTCTTAGTCGCTGTCCCCTCCGAGAACAGTGATATTATTGCCAATGGCTTTGGGCGAACTCCTGGTAGTAATATTCAAGTCAATGCCCAAGGAATTTTTGGCACTCAATTTCGGAAACAGCAAACCTTAGAAAGTGACATTGTTGCAACTGGAAAGGTCACATTAAACACGCCCTATGTTGACCCCAACCAGGGATTAAGCGAATTGCCAACAACACCAGTTGATACCAAGTTAGCCCAAGGTTGCTACAGTCCTGGTTACGCCCAAAATCGATTTGTAATCGCTGGACGCGGCGGTTTACCACCCAATCCTAAAGACATTCTCACTCCTGATGCAGTCCAAATAGATTGGGTATCCCTTAAACCCCGCAACAACAACCGTTCTTTACCATCTGTTACTAGTAAATTAACTACCTCCACTCCCAAACGCATTGTTGAAGCTACAGGTGCAGTGCTAAACGCCAAAGGACAAATAGTCCTCACTGCTAATTCATCCACCCCTACTCCTCACACTTCTAGACAGAAGCCAATTCAATGTTATGGTAGCTAAAGTTACTCAGACTTTTGCAGCGTCCTGCTTGCTGTGGCTCAGTAAGGGACTTCCAATTAAAAAAATATCCCATCGCATTTAAGGCAGGGGAGCAGGGAGCAGGGGGCAGGGGGAGGAACAGTCGTGTTGAGTCTAGAAATTGGGATAATTTATTTTTTGGAGTTCCCTAACCTGACAATTACATCGTACATATCGGTAATATTTTCTATGCGAATTAGCAAAGGGTAAAGTCGCTTCGTTCTAATTCGTAATTCGCCAACTGTCCTTTTGTGATGCCGATTTTACAACATTGCGAAATTTATCTCTAGCTGATATAAACTGTTTTCTCAGCCTATATGGGCACTCTAAATATATTTTGTCAAAATCATGCCAGAAGAAGAGGAGTTAGGAATTTTACTATTAACTCCTCACTCCTAAGTTTTTTAATTTGTTTGCAACGGCGCATTCAACACTTTCTCAATGCGATCGCGCGTTTCTAATAAGTGCGCTTTGGTATATTCATCCTCGGAATTAACCCCCTTAAGGTTCTCATCCAGTTGTTTGAGCTTATACCAAGCTAGAGTGCGAGCATCTTCTGGAACATTTTCTTTTCGCAATACCATACCAGTCAAAATGTCCAGATATTGACGCTGCAAGCCTCGCCGCAAACTGGTAATCTTCATTGGTTTAGCTTTTGGTTTGATGACTTCCGTCCAAATACCTGACTGTAAAGTGTCAAATAGTTCAGGAAGAGTCAGTGCTTTTCCTTCGGGAGTTTTGAGTTCGATATCCTTGAGACGAGAGAGGCGATCGCTTGAGAGTAAATCTCGCAACACAGAACCCTGCATCAGTAGCACCAAGTCATGAATGGGAAAATCCAAACGACCAACTTGTGGAGAACTACCCCAATGTCGCCAACGGGAAGGTGCTAATTTATTCAGTAATTCTGGTGAAAAACTCAGGGCATCTTCTGCAAATACATATTTTTGTAGCGTTTCTAAAGCTTGCCGTTGTTCTTCAACTGGCACTGCTTCAAATGGTAAACGGTGTTGGAGGACTCCAGAGACTTTTTCAGAAGGTATCTCGCTGGGGTGAATGCGATAGAAAGATTGTCCCCCAATGTATTTTGTGGTGAAATATATTTGCTGGAAATAGTTACCCAATACTGTACTAAAACGTTCGCTGACATCGCTATAACTATCACCAGCCATTGGGAAACGCTTATCGAGACGTTCCCACATCACCCGCGAATTATTCAATTGCCACTGAGAATAAAGCAGCACATTACCGCTGTTATCCCAAGCATTAGCTGTGGGGTCGAGGTCATATACATCTTCATCTGTGGAATAACTCAACTCTGGCTTGTAGGATTGTGCGGCAATTTCCTCCAAAATTGGCTTTTCTGCTAGAGGAGTTGATGTCTGAATTGTTGTGTAGCCGTACTTAATTGCCCAGTCATCATAAGGCCCCACCATAGTAGGAAAATAATCTCCTTGTTTTGTACCTTGAGGGGCGATATTTGGGGGAATATAATCCATGACAGAAGTTGTCAGACCTTTATTTTTGGTAACTTCTGTATTATTCATCTCCTGTGGTGGTAGCAATGTACTACCACGGAAGTTATGACGTAAACCAAGAGTATGTCCAACTTCGTGAGCGATGATTAAACGTAAATATTGATTAATATATTCTTTTACCTTGTCTGGAGTTGCCATAGTATCAGGCAGCAGTGACATTGCCAGTGAACCAAAGGCAAACTGGTTAGCAGCTTCCATGCCATAGCATAAATCGTACTCGCCTGCCATTTTCGATAAACGATTCAACAACCCCTCTTGTCCTTGCATCTTCTGGGGTATACCATTGTTTTTCCCATCTAAACCATTGGCGCAGAGTAGACGATTTTGCATCAAAGCTGATAAAGTCGTGCGATTTTCTGTTTGGCTGGGTTGGACGATTTTGCGATATTCACCCCTGAGTGCCCGGATAAAGCTAGCATCTACGAGAATGTCTGCATCCAAAATTTCCCCTGTCAATGGGTTAACGCGGGATGGCCCCATTGCAAAGTAGCCATCTACTGTGTTGATCCAGCGAATCGTGTTGTAACGAATATCTGCCGGGTCCCAGGTGGCATCATCTGGCATTTGTTGGACTTCAATTGCATCCTTGAATCCGGCTTTGAGAAAGGCTTTGTTCCACATGAGAACGCCTTCTTTCATGGCATCGCGGTACTCTAAGGGTACAGCGTTATCAATCCAGAAAACAATTGGTTTTTTGGGACGAGAAATGACTGCTTTCGGGTCTTGTTTTTCTAAATCCCAGCGATTTATGTAGCGGACAAAAGAATCGCCGCGATCGTCGTCTTTGGATAAATCTTGGTAGGCGGTGATAAAATAGCCGATGCGATCGTCAGCAAGGCGCGGTCGATAATCTCGATCGGGTAGTTGGGAGAAACTGTAGTGAACGCGCAGGGTAAAGCCACGGTTGTCAGCTAGCGACCCAAAGCCTGCAATTTCATTGTCGCCGTCAACGCTACTAGAGTAGTTCAAAATTGACTCGACTTCTAAGTTTTGGGGAAAGGCTTTAGCAGTACCAAAATAGGACTGGCTTGTGGTTTTTGGAACTCCTAAACCTACAGATAATCCAGCTAAGTCTGTGAGTAACAAATCTTCTAAGTCAATGAGAATAGTTTTGCGTTCTGGATGAATGCTTTTAATGGGAATGGTGTAGAGAACAGAATCACTAAACGATCGCGTCAGCGATCGCACCTGGGGATCTCCCTCACGAGTGCGAAAATTCACATTGCGAATGACAAAGTGTAGTTTATCATCCACCCGTTTGAAATAAAACAAAAAATCTTGCAGAGGCATACCACTGTAAATACCCCGTTCGCCAATACCCGATTCCAGGGTTGCCGTAGCTAGGTAATTTTTATTAAGTTGTTCTGGCTTAATTTCTAGATAAATCTTATTCTTTTCTTTATTACGATAAAGGGTGAACAATCCCCCAGATTTTTGGGTGTTTTTAATTACTTCGTTAAATGGCTCTAAATCATCCTTTGCTGCTGGTTTCGCGGTAGTACTGGGCTTTGCATTTGCTTTCTCTGAGGGGTTTGCAACTTGTAAAAATGGTTGCTGACCTGCTTGTTTCAGGTTTTTTACTATCCAAATAAACGGTTGAGGCTGTGCGTGTTTATTTTGATTAACTACCCAAACTTGATTTAACGGTAGCCTCTGTTTCTGAGGAATATTAATATTATTTGATGATAAGGCTGAGGTTTTCGTTGAAGAAGTTTCTGTCGATAACTGACTATTGGATTTCTCTGCACCTCTGACTGTAACCACATCTTCTCCAACAATATGCTTGGCTGTATCAACATTGTTAACAAACGGTGACTTAGCGCTAGCTGTCGCTATCCCTAAAAATAAACTATGTAACAAAATCATATAAAAGGTTAATCTGTTCATCGCATTCATTACCTGATAACTATCTCTCGTTATTTTTTAACTTTTGCAAAGCCATATAGCCTGTACTCTGGCGATTCTCTTAGCTGCTTTATATTAGGCAAAAAACTTTTGACTTAAATTTTAGTTGCCATTTTTCAGCTTTGTTGTGCTGTTTTAGTGTAGGATTTTTCCTAACAATTGCATCTTCCACAAACAGTAAGTATGATTTTTACATCAGACTAAGGAATTTCTTGGAGAAAAAGTATCACAAATTAGCTAAATCATAGAATTAGTTGAGCTGGGAAATAATTTTAAAGTTAACACTTCATTTACATTATGAGAGGAAGCTTAAGGCTACTACAGGTGAGCGAGAAGCCGCCATCTAGAAACGCCGTTGGCAAATTCATAAGAAGTAGCTTGCCCTAAATATCGCCAACTCATGATTTTTTTACTATAGTATTTATTTATACTATTGATTATTGGGAATGCAAAGCAAACTGGCATAGAAAAGTTTTTAATTCAGGATTATCAAAAACAGTTATTTAAATGTAACAACGGAAACAAAAATGTCAACATATTTATCTCAAGTTTGGCAACTGCTGAGAAATTATGTGAGGGGTACAAGGTTACAAGAGATACCAAAAACCACATCCCTAGAAACTGAGGCAGTTTTACCTCTAGGAAAAAATATTAAAGAACCAGACAAAAGCATAAGATTAGCTCAAGATAATTTGCAGGAATATTTATACTCTTCAAGACTGCAAAAAAGCTTAGAAAAATGGACAATACCAAAGAACAGTTTGAGTTCTCAGATAGACGATCGCACATTGGGCGCTTTACCCACTGGGTTTTGCTTTCAAGTATGCGATCGCCAGATGTATGAAGAGATTTATGATTTATTGGGCAGTGGTGCCCTGAAACCTGAAATAGTCAACCAACTAATGGAATTGGTTGTGACTGGTCAAAAAGTTCGTCCAGAATTGCTTTTTGGTCGGCTAGAAGATTTTTATCGTCGCTGGTGTCAGGGAGAATTTATCGATGGCACACCAGATGATAACCTGCCTCAGAAAACAAAGTTAAAGCTAGCGGCACAAAATATTGCGATCGGGTTGAGACAGGTAGACATATATACAGGGCTGAACGTACTGATTTTATTACTAGAGTTACACCGTTACGCCCAAGGGCAAGATGAACTCAAACAAAAAATCATCTTCTATCCATCTGCCCAACCGGACACAGACAATTTTTTCACATCCCAACTGTTGCGGATTATCAATTATAGCGATGCCCTGGAAATTGGCAACTTTAGCACTATAGTCGGACAATTCCTCAAAGGCGGTAACTTTAGGGGTGCTTACCTCGGCGATGCCAACCTTACCGGGGCAGACTTTAGCGGTGCTGACCTCAGTCAAGCTTATCTCGGTGATACCAACTTAACTGGCGTAAACTTCAGCGGTGCCAACCTTAGCGGTGCCAACCTTGGCGATGCCAACCTCAGCGGTGCCAACCTCAGCGGTGTTAACCTCAGCGGTGCCGACCTCAGTAGCACCAACCTCAGCGGTGCTAACCTTAGCTGTGCCAACCTTAGCCGCGCCGACCTCAATCGCGCCGACCTTAGCAATACCAACCTTAGCCGCGCCGACCTTAGCCGTGCCGACCTTAACCGCGCTGACCTTAGCAGCACTAACCTCAGCCATGCTGACCTAAGTAACGCTATCCTTTTCGGTGCAAATCTGAGTGAAGCCAATCTCAATCGGGTCAGCCTTAGCCATGCCGACCTTTGCCGCGCCGACCTCAGTGGTGCTGATTTGAGTCACGCCATCCTCAACGGTACTAACCTTAGTGACACAATTCTTTTCAGTACCAACCTCAGCGATGCTATCCTGGTTGCCGCAGACCTCAGCTATGCCAAACTTAACGGTGCCAAACTTAACAATGCCAGACTTAACGGTGCAATGTTCTTAGGTGCTGACCTCAGCGGTGTAGACCTGAGTCGGGTGATTCTCAACGATGCTGACCTTAGCGGCGTGATTCTTAACGACGCCGACCTCAGTGGCGCTGACCTCAGCGACGCTATCCTGTTTGGCACAGACTTCAGCTATGCCAACCTTAACAATGCTAATCTCAGTGGCAGTAACCTCAGTGGTGCTATCCTAAACGGCGCGGATCTTAGCCATAGCAACCTCAGTTACGCCATTCTGGGTGGTGCAGACCTTAGCGACGCCAATCTAGAAGAGATGATCTGGGGTAAAAAGCAGCAGTGGGAGGGTGTGCGGGGATTAGAGACAGCAGTTAATGTACCGGAGGCGTTGAAGGAAGAACTGGGACTGAATTAAGGTGAGGCGAGATTTTATTCTAAACTTTAAAGAGCCAATACATTTATGTATATATTTCTCTTTCCAACTAGAAAGCCCCCAGATAAATCCAGGGGCTTGGGTAATTTTGGTTGCGATCGCCTACAGTCGTTATGCGATCGCAATCTGCGGTAAATGCACTCTCAATACTTAATTAATTACGGTGATTATTGCTATAGTGAACCCTTGTACCTGCCCACAGCAACTTCTCCCGTAGCGTCTGATAGTAGGAATTGTTCTCGCGCAAAATAATAAATTTAGCCCGACACTCTGCCATCCGTACATCAACACGGTGTCCGGGCCAAATTGAAGTTCCCAAAACCCCATCTGTCCACAGCTTGGTACTCAAATCATAATCCCCCAAAGGCCAAATACTCACCACAGAACCAGGGGGTAAAACGAGGGGGCGACTAGAAAGGCTCATTGCACAAATAGGAGTGATGGTAAGCGCCTCCATACCATCATGCATAATTGGCCCATTCGCAGAAACGGTGTAACCTGTGGAACCCGTAGGAGTGGAAATAATCAACCCATCCCCGACGTATTGATCGACTACCTCACCATCGATTTCCATTTCCAGGATTGAGGTGATCATTCGGTCAGCGGAGGCGGGTTTGACACAGAATTCATTCAAAGCCAGATAACGTTCGCTTACTGGTTCCAAATTAGATCCATGACCTTCATACACCGCAGCTTGCAACATCATCCGTCGTTGGATAGCATAACGATCCTCAAACAGCCGATCCCAAACTTTCTCTGTATCCTGAAACTCTTCCACTGACTCAGTTAAAAACCCCAGATGGCCTCCCACATTCACTCCCAGAATTGGGATACCAGCTGGGGCTAAATGTCTGGCACCAGTTAAAACAGTACCATCGCCACCGAGTACCAAAGCGAGATCGATTGGTTGACCCGCCGAAGCCAAAAAGACTGGATAGGGGTTGTCTTTCGGCCCGCTAGGCCCCATCAACACTTGGCAATCGCGACTTTCTAGTTGTTTCGCACAGATTTCTGCCCATTGTTTACTTCGGGCATCCCGCGCTTTATAAGCAATGATTACCTGCTTGAGTTGCACGCACAATTACCACTTCAGGAGATTAAACTGCTCCATATCGACGGTATCGCGGTTGCGATAAATGGCCAGCACGATCGCTAAACCCACCGCCGCCTCGGCTGCGGCCACGGTAATCACAAATACTGTGAAAACCTGACCCTTAATTAATGTTGAGTCGAGGAAGTTGGAAAATGCCATTAAATTCAGATTAACAGCATTGAGCAGTAATTCAATTGACATCAGCACCCGCACAGCGTTGCGGCTAGTAATTAAACCGTAGATGCCAATGCAGAATAAAGCTGCTGCTAGTAATAAAAAGTACTGGAGTTGCATGAATCTGAGTATCCCTCCTGAAAAAATCTGGCTGTTTATCTGCGACTCAGGTTGCAAATATTACTCTTTTGTTTCGCTAGTTGTTGATACTAGTTCTCTGGGGCGTTCTTGTAAAGTCAAAACAGTTTGCCCCACATTGGATCGTGTCAGTTGATCTGGCAAATACTCACGACGTGCCAAAATAATTGCTCCTACCATCGCTATCAGCAGCAAAATGGAAGCTAATTCAAAAGGTAGTAAAAAGTCAGTGAAGAAATGCTCTCCAATCAAAACAATAGAACTTTCACCACCGACTACAGGAGCAGTTGAGTACGCCCAAGGAGTAGCCAGCACCATCGTACTTAAAAGACCAAACAATCCTACACTGACTACACCCGTAAGTACTTTACGCACCCAAGAGTTGGGAAATGCTACAAAATCCTCACGCTTGTTCACCAACATAATGGCAAACAAAATCAGCACGTTAACCGCGCCAACGTAAATTAGTATTTGTGCGGCGGCAACAAAATCAGCATTTAGCAACAGGTAGATCCCCGCTATGCTGATAAACACACCCCCCAGCAAAAAGGCAGAATAGACGATGTTGGAGAACAGCACCACACCAATGGCTGCCCCAATCATCATCACGCCCAGTATGCCAAGTGATACTAACTGTACTCCTTCTGCTAGATTCACTGTTTTTTGTCCTTAGTCAATTGTCATTGGTCATTAGTCATTGGTCATTGGTCATTGATCATTAGGAAAGGACAATGGACAAATGACAAATGACATTTATTTTTCTGTTTGTTCTACCAAGTCTTCTGGACGCGCACCTGCACGTGGCGCATCTGCGGGCAGTCCATGTGGTTCGAGGACGCCTTTGGGTAGGTAAACTAGTTCGCGCAGTGGTGTCACCATTGGATCGTCTGTTACTTTATACGGCAGACGACCTAGCGCTACGTTGTCGTAGTTCAATTCATGGCGATCGTAAGTGGCAAGCTCATATTCTTCTGTCATAGATAGACAGTTAGTGGGGCAAAATTCCACACAATTACCGCAAAAGATACAAACTCCAAAGTCAATACTGTAGTGGTTGAGTTTTTTCTTTTTGCTGGCTTTGTCGAATTCCCAATCTACTACAGGTAGGTTAATTGGACAAACGCGAACGCAAACTTCGCAAGCGATGCACTTATCAAATTCAAAGTGAATCCTACCGCGAAACCGTTCGCCAGGAATTAGTTTCTCGTAAGGGTACTGTACAGTAATTGGACGCCGCCGCATGTGGTCAAAGGTGACAGAAAGACCCTGACCAATGTAACGCGCAGCTTGTACCGTTTCTTTAGCGTAATCACCAACTTGTTTCAGGAACTTTAGCATTGTGCTTCACTCTCTCTTTTAGATTTTTGATTTTAGATTTTAGATTTTAGATTCAATCCAAAATCTAAAATCTAAAATCTAAAATTGGTTCACCCGCCGAAGGCGAAGGGAAAGGCTAGTTTCAGGGCGGCGGTTAATAGCAGATTAACCAAACCAACCGGCAACAAAAACTTCCATCCTAAATCTAACAGTTGGTCAATCCGTACCCGTGGTACTGTCCAGCGCAGCAGGATTGCAACAAACACTAGTAAATAGGCTTTGAACACGGTCATGGTGATACCCAAAGCCGCAGTTACTATCTGGAACACGGGATTTAATTCACTGACTCCCAACCAACCAGCGATGAGGTTGAGGGGAATAGGAAAGTCCCAACCGCCCAAGTAGAGAATTGCTACTAGTAGGGAAGAAAGGATCAAGTTAACGTATGAACCCAGGTAGAACAGACCGAATTTCATGCCTGAGTATTCAGTCTGATAGCCTGCGACGATTTCTTCTTCCGCTTCGGGTAAGTCAAAGGGTAATCGTTCGCATTCAGCGAGGGCGGCTATCCAAAAGATCAGAAAACCGATTGGTTGTCGCCAAATGTTCCAGCCTAGAATGCCGTAGCCAGATTGTTGATTGACAATATCAACGGTATCGAGGCTATTAGACATCATAGCGATCGCTAACACCGCCAGCGCCAAAGGAATTTCATAACTAATGGATTGCGCTGCTGCCCGCAAGCCCCCTAAGAGGGAGTATTTGTTATTAGATGCATAGCCAGCCATCAATAAACCAATGGGTTGAATGCTTGACAAGGCAATCCACAAGAATACGCCCATGCCCACATTGCTAATTACGATATTCTGTCCAAAGGGCACAATCAGGAACGACAGAAACACCGGAATTACAACAATAATTGGCCCCAGAGTAAACAGCCAGGGGTCAGACTTGGCTGGTACTATATCTTCTTTAAATACCAACTTCAGACCATCCGCTACAGGCACCAGCAACCCAAAAGGACCCTGGTATTCTGGGCCAATTCGCTGCTGTGCGGAGGCAGAAATTTTCCGTTCTAGCCAAGTAGCAACTAATACCCCCACTGTTGCGCCAATCAGCATCAGTATCATTGGCAGCGGCATCCAAATTGCTTTGGCTGTTCCTGCTGGTATACCTAAATCCCGGAGGGATTCAATAAAAGTTCCTTGGAGGTCAATTCCTGAATTCATGTTTCCGCTCTTTAAGACATCGAGTCATGGTGAGTTACAACTATTACTTGAATTAATAACTGTAAATTCACCCATTTATAATTTTTGCTGTGATGACGCCCGATTGAAAATTTGTTGCCAATTCCCATGCCTAGTATATCGTTGGATGGTTTGACCACCCTGAAGCGAGATAAGAACTTCTACTTATGGTTGGCATTGAGATTGGCTATTGAGGGGAGAGGGGGATGGAGCGGACGGGCAGGGGAGGCAGGGGAAGCAGGAAGTAGGGAGCAAGGGAGAAGAGTTTTCCCCTCCGCCCCCCGCACCCCGCCCCTCTGCCTCTTTTCAATGCTTCATGCCCAGTTACCGTTTGTCAATGGGAGTATAAGTAACTTCGTGCAGACCGTTGTAAACTTGGGTAGGACGGAAAATCCGGTTTTCTGCTAGTTGTTCTTTCCAGTGGGCTAACCAACCGGCAACACGAGCGATCGCAAATATTGGCGTAAACAAGTCTGTAGGAATACCCATCTTCCTATACACCAAACCGGAATAAAAGTCAATATTGGGATAAATCCCCTTGCTACCGAGTTTTTCTTCTACCACTCGTTCCATTTCTTGAGCAATGTCATAGAACTTGTCATGGCCAAACTTTTCAAACAATTGCTCTGCTAGTCCTTGTAAAATTATGGCTCGTGGGTCTTTCACTTTATACACACGATGTCCAAAGCCCATAATCTTAGATTTAGTTTCCAGACAATGCTCTATGTAGGAACGGACATTTTCTACAGAGCCAATTTTTTCCAACATCTGAATTACTTCTTCATTGGCTCCCCCATGTAGAGGCCCACCCAAAGTTCCCACAGCACTAGCAACCACAGCGTAAGGATCGGTCAAGGTGGAAGCTGTCACCCTGGCACTGAAAGTGGAAGCATTCATTGTATGCTCGACTTGAAGTATCAAGCAGATATCAAAAATCCGCGCCATCAGAGGATCGGGTTCTCGCTCATCGAGCATGTATAGAAAGTTGGCGGAATAGTCTAAGTCATCACGGGGACGCACAGGATCGTTGCCTTTTCGCATCAGTTGAAACGCCGCTACCATCGTGGGAATAGTTGCTATCAGGCGCACCACCGAATCTCGAATGTAAACAGGATTGTGCAAATCGCGGAGCGAATAAAACAAACCTAAAGCAGCAGCAGAGGCTTGCAAGGCATCCATTGGGTGGCCGCTTTCTGGAAAGCATTTCATCATGTCCCGAATGCGGTATTTTATCCGCCGGTGGTAACGAACTTCATGCTCAAATGTTTCCAGTTCTTCCTTGCTTGGCAGTTTACCCCAGATTAAGAGATAAGCAGTTTCTAAGAATGTACTTTTTTCTGCTAGTTCTTCAATCCTAATGCCACGATATTCTAGTATTCCCTTTTGCCCATCAACATAGCTGATACTTGATTGAGCGGCGGGAATGCCTTCTAAACCAGGCTTGTATTCGCACACCATCATGGCAACACCATTCGCTTTGTGAAATATCTGATCAAGCTAACTTACCAGAAATTTATTGTCGCCATAACAGTAGCCGTTCTAACAACAATCGAAAATGTTGAAAAACTGTTATAGCAGGTACTTGGGTGGTGTCAACCAAAACATCTGACTCCGACCCAGAGAAGAACCTGTTTCTGGTAGTTTTATCCCAATCATACCTGCTTTTTTCAAGACTAAGCTTTCTTTGGCTTCTCCCCACAGGAGAATTTCTGCCCAACTGGTCAAATCAGGTTCATGTCCAACCAGCGCCAGTTGAGTATTTTGGGAATAATTTTTTGGCTCTAACCAGTCTTTGAGCCAACTAGAAATTTGACCATCGGGCGCGAGGTGGCTAGATTCCTCTAACTGGGAGCTTAGTTTTTCTGCTATGAGGATTTCAGCCGTTTGGCGCGCCCGCACCAAGGGACTGGTGAGAATTAAATCAAAGCTTAAACCTAATTTAACAAGTTTTTGGGCAACTTTCTCAGTTTTTTGCCTTCCTTCTTTGGTTAGGCTGCGCTCCTCATCTTTGATGCCTAATCCCTTGTCTTCGGCGATGCCATGACGAATTAAATATAGTTCCATGCTTTGTATTATGAGTGATCGGTTAGGCTGCTCTTATGAAATGTTAAAACGCTATCCACCACTTAGCAATCTGTCATACTCTGGATGCGATCCAATCCAAAACCATACAAAATTATCATCTTCTTTTACAGCAAGCGCCCGATAATATATACCAATACGCACTGACCAAAACTGACCGACTTTTTTGAAATGCAATGATGGATATTTGGGATCTTCCCGAAGAAACTCGTAACATCGATCAGCAAGCTCTTGGATATCAATTGGTAACTGGCGATAGTAATACCAAAAATCTGGGGTTGCTCGATGTTTCACAGATCGGTACAACGCCCTTCTCGCAGATGTTTAAGTGCTTTCTCTGCCAATGCATCTAACCGACCAGCAGCCACATCTTTTTCAATCTGTTTATCCCAGGCTGCTGCATCGAATTCCGCAAACCAGGCACGAAAAGCAGCTAAATCCTCTGGTGAAAGTAGACTAACAGCGAATTCGACGTTTATAACCTGTTCGTCGTTTACGTTTAATTCCTTCTTTAGTTTCTCATTTATTATTAATTCTTGCGCTAAAAGAAGGCTTGTCTGATTGATTAAATTTCTCCTTAATTCTTCTCGTTTATCCAAGGATGCTGCATCGAATTCCCCAAACCAGGCACGAAAAGCAGCTAGCTCCTCTGATGAAAGTTGACTAATAGCGAGTTCGACTGTCCATTTTCCTAATAATTCACGAACCAAATTGTCAAAATTATGTACAACTGGCAAATTTAGGTTTTCAATATATCCGTGAGCAAGACGATTCCAAACTTCAAAACAGGCTTGAGCAAGGTCAAATTGAGAGATTGATAACTCTCCCAAGGAGTACAGATGTCTTAGTAATCCTATAACTGGGAAACGTTCAATAGGAATTGACACATCGACTGCTCGCTTTCTTAAAGCCCCCTCAAATATACTCCACATCAAAAGAAAAGCAGGCTCAATTTCATCATTTTCAATAAGCTTATGCGCTTGGATAAACCGATCGGTTAGCTCTTGCCATGAAGAAAATTCTTCGGATGTTCCAGGTAATGACTTGGCTTCTATGTCTTCAAGCGTTACCAATAAAAAATGCCAACCTGGATGCGTACTAACTTCCTCTGCTAAAGCTTGTAAACGATCAACCGACAGACGGTTGAGGCTGTTTTTTACTTCAATTACCAAACCCGAACCGTCTTTAATAGCAATTAAATCTGGCTGGTAGTTACCCAAATCAAATGGTAATTCATCTGTTTTGAGTTCAGTTAAAACATGAAATCCTTGACTTTCGTACTTCTCTGCCAGAGATTTCACTTTTTCATCATATAGAATTTTAGTATTGTTAGTCATAAGTATTTTTCCAATGGTTGAGATTCACTTACTTTTACATAAACACACTCTTGACCTGTGATGACAGCACGCTGTAATAAGGAAGGTAGACTTTTAATCTCAATTGGGTCAGACATAAACCGACGATGGCTTTCTACATCTGATACTAAACTATCATCTTCAAAAACTAAGCCTACAAGTGCATCCTGAATCGGCTTGATAATATTATCGGTATCAGCCGGAAAATCATCACAAAGATAAACTAGCGTCAGTTGTAAATCACCTTGTTTAATGACGCTGCGATCTTTCCAAAGTTTTTGAGCTTCAATGCGCACAAAATTCTTCCATGCCTGAAGGTTTTCTTTTTTCTTTGTCTGTAACGAAACAGGTCGTCTGGGAATGAGAAATTCAAAAGGTATTATTCGCATCCCAAGTGCATATCTTTATAATTAATTAACAAAGTTACAGCAATTTTCACAGATGATTACTCATCATATTGAGCATATCTACACTTATACAAAAATTCTACATGGTTATTCGTCAGGGTTAGGATAAAAGTCTAAGTCTAAAATCTCATCAACAGAAAACGGACAGACGATCGCAAAGTTATCTTCTGATAAACTTGTTTCCACTATTGCCTCTCGCCGCGCTCTTTGATAGGTAGTATTAATCCACTCGGTATCATTTAAAAAACGCTGCAAACTAGGACTTTCTTGCAGCAATTCATCTATATTCAGTCGCTCACGGGTAATGGTCACTTGCCAACTGTGACTACGACGTTCTGGTTGATACTTCCACTTCAACAAATGTGATAAGACTAACCGCAACGCACTTTGCAACGCCCGTTGTTGACTCTTACCCAAGTCCACGACTTCCTCAATTAAGTGTTCTAAATCCAGCGTGTCCCAGTGCTGCAATCGCAAAAGCTCTACTGTTTGCTCTACCCAAGCATAAAAATCTTGCTCATACAGAGTTTGTAAGATTTGGAGTTTTGTCGATTTCATAGCGCTTCTCCTTAGCAAATCAATAGGTAGGCGCAAGTTAACTTTGATTTAGTTCAGCATTCGCCATAAAACCCAAATTCCCGACTTTTATCAAAAATCGGGATGGGATGCTATCTGAACAGACACTTTGACTGCTGCATTAGTTAGGAGTTCTCCGCGTCTCCTTTATATCTCTCTACTCCGACTGAATCGGATTATCTCTAGGATTAACTAATCTCAGCAGTTTTTGCTTAATTTGAGCGTCGAATACTTCCCATTTCATTTTCGCATAGGCGGAATTTTCGTTGCTACCTGATAAGAAGCCCATTGGAATTTCAAAGCCACCTGCGCTTGTCCTTCCACCGCCGAAAAAGCGCCCTGCACTATCTTGTCCAAAGGCTTCTTTGATGAATTCATCGGGGTCAAGGGTAAGTTTACTGGTTCTCAGGGAACCAATGACTATTTCTAGTTCTTCGTCTTCATCGTGAACAATGCCGTAAACTACGGCGGTGTGGACGTTTTCTTCGGTGACGAGAAAATCAGCCGCTTGGGGGATGGCGTCACGGTCTTCGTAGCGTAAGTAACCAACACCAGCAATGGAAAAGTTATTTTGGACAATGCGATTTTTTAGCGATCGCTCGATCACATCCATTACCCGCTTGGAACGGTTGGCCTGTAAAATGGCATTCAGCAATTGGGCGTCATAAAATCGGCTTAAATACGCCGCTGCCATAAAATCTTCTTCTTGCGCTTGCATGAGCCGATTTGTATCCGAACGCAAGCCATGCATCAAGGCAGTAGCACATTTTACGTGTTGATTTATGCTGCTATCTAATGCCAATAACCCCGTTTGGAGGTATTGAGTAAAAATTGTTGCTGTCGCTCTTACATAAGGACGAATATCCTCAAACTCTGATTGCAAATCGCCTTGGATACTGTGATGGTCGATGAGTACCACTAGGGGAATTCCAGCCTGCTGCACCGCTGACAGTAGTTGCGAAGTGGTTCCCTGGTTGTCAATTAATACAAAACCTTGATAAGATGACAAATCTTTTGTTTTCAGGGTTTGCGTTGTCCAGCGTTGGATAGGTAAATTAGTTAGCCTTACCAAGGCAATATTTTCTTGATGGCTCAACGCGCCAGCATAAATGATTTCACACTTGATATCATATTGCTGGGCAATTAACTGGTAAGCCCAGGCACAGGAAAGGGCATCAGGGTCAGGAAAATCTTGCAGAATTACCAGTTGGCGATCGTGTCGGTGTGCCAATAGGGTTCTTTGCAGTTCTTCTGACTTTTGTTGTGCCAGAGAATTACCACGGTGATTGAGATATATAGCCCCATCACCTACCGATGGCGGTAATGATGGACTCTTAAATGCAACTTCCACTGGCGCTTTCTCGATTTCAGGTTCCTCTGGGTTTGGCTCTGTGGTCAATGACAAACTCTCAAACTGAGTAACGGGAGAATTAAAGTACATAGGGAACTTTTTTAAAGTGTGAGGCTCCTTTAATTCAGAAATACTACGAGCAGCAATTCCCTGAATTTAGCCACATTAATTACGATCTTCGCAAAAATCTCAAGACATTGCACTATACATCTAAGTATATTTTTTGTCAGCAACAGCGCTCAACAATTAACTAACTTCCACTAAAGGGGATACAGCAAGGAAGTTTAGGATATCGGGCTGTATCTGGCAGCATAAATGTGTTTTAGGAGTTTTGTTCTCTTTCGTAAATTCAATCAGCGAGATTTTTATCTAACTTAGGGTATACTTCCTATCTTATACTTTAGAATTAGTCCTTGATATTTGAAATATTCTTATGCTTAATATTCTCATTATTGTGACTATTGAGCAATTAAATTTATTTTTTATAAATAACGTCTGTTTTGTATACCCTTTGAAAATTCTGAAAATTTAGAGTAAAGTCCAATGGAAAAGGACAGAATACAAGGGAAGTAAAGAGGAAAGGGGAAACTCTATATACATACAACAAACTTAAAAGCTTGATAGTTGATGCAATTACCTTCTTTGCAAGCCTATAGCCACCAATTTTTTAAAACTCCAAAACTAAAGTTATTGGCTATCTCCCAAAGAAAGAGGGTATTTCTCCTTTCTCCTTTGCTCCTCTGAATTTTTGGCTCAAAGACCTATAACATACTTTTGCCACTCTGTATGCAGTCCACTCTTAAGATGTTTGCTGACCTCGAAATAGAGACTGCTATAAGGTTGGCGCGGGGGATGACGCAAAGGCATATGAGCTTCGTGGGGAGTCCGACTGCCTTTTTTGACATTGCAACGGACACAAGCGGTAACAATATTCTCCCAAGTATCGCCTCCGCCGCGCGATCGCGGTATTACATGGTCTAGTGTCAATTCATCCCCTGTGTAACCACAGTATTGACAGGCATGACCATCACGGTGCAATATATTTCGGCGAGTTAGAGGGATTTCTTTATAAGGAACGCGTACATAATGACGCAACCGGATCACGGTCGGCAACGGGAAATCGGTGTACAGAAATTTACCGTTGTGTTCCACGCGTTCTGCTTTGCCCTTGATTAAAAGAACTACAGCACGACGCCAACTCGTTATATTGAGAGGTTCGTAAGAGGCGTTTAAGACTAAAACCTTCCCCATTATTTGCGCTCAGGGTATGAGTTTTACAATATATTAACACAAATACACCATGCTAGGGAGATGAGAAGAAATTATACTTTCGGGAGAATTTGGAAATTAAGTTATGAGTGAGGAGTGAGGAGTTAAGAGTTAGGAAGTCAAATTTATCACTTGATTAAAATACTTACGTAGACTGACGTAATCGCGCAGCGTCTCGTAGAGAAGAACGGAGTGAAAAATTGAGCCGTAGATTTACTTCTAATTCATAACTCTTAACTTTTACTTTAGCGCTGCAACATCTTGTATCAATTCCAATCTGAAGGTTAAACTTCCTATTTAATCTGATCTCGCTTTTAGGAGCGTGTATAGATAGATAACTTGCAAGTTTAGCCGTGGCGGGATAGGAGTCAGTACAAATGTTAAGTCGCAAACAAATCCCTGGTGTAGTTCCTAATCAGCAGTGCGATACCTACGCGTGGTTTTCGCAACGAGCCTGGGTAGAAATTGATTTAGAGGCGTTGTCGTACAATGTAAAGCAATTGGTGCAGTTTTTATCGCCGCGTACCCAGTTAATGGCAGTAGTAAAGGCTGATGCCTATGGACATGGAGCGGTGACAGTCGCCCAAATTGCCATCCAATCGGGAGCTAGTTGCCTGGGAGTGGCTACAGTTCCAGAAGCTATTCAATTGCGAGAAGGCGGGATTCAAGCGCCCATTTTGATTTTAGGGGCAACTCATACACTAGAGCAGATTCATGCGATCGCCCAATGGAAACTTCAGCCCACACTCTGTAGCCCTAAACAAGCTTTAGTATTTTCCGATGTTCTGGAATCGATGAATCATGGTTCTCCAGTGCCCGTACACATTAAATTAGACACGGGAATGTCGAGGTTGGGAACTGATTGGCGGCAAGCTGGCGAATTTGTGCAATTAGTGCAGCGATTACCACATCTTGACATTGCCAGTATTTATTCTCATTTAGCGACAGCAGACGATCCTGATACCACGGCAATGGAAGAACAGCATAAACGATTTGAGGATGCGATCGCTCAAATCAAAGCAATGGGAATTGAAGTACCCTGTTTGCACTTGGCAAACTCAGCCGCCGCACTCACAAATCCGGCATTGCACTACGATATGGTGCGTGTAGGTTTAGCTGTTTACGGACTTTATCCAGCAACCCATTTACAAAATGCGATCGATCTCAAGCCTGTTTTGCAACTTAAGGCAAGAGTTACCCAAGTTAAGACAATTGCCGCAGGAACAGCTGTTAGCTACGGTCATAAATTTATTGCCCCACGTGAACTTCGCCTCGCCGTCGTGGGAATTGGCTACGCTGACGGTGTTCCTCGCAGTCTTTCCAACAAAATGCAGGCGTTAATTCGCGGTCAGCGGGTGTCGCAAATTGGGACAATTACAATGGATCAGTTGATGCTGGATGTGAGTACCATACCCAATATCCAAGAAGGAGAAGTAGTCACCTTATTAGGAGAACAGGGAAAAGAACAAATTTCAGCGGACGACTGGGCAAAACAATTAAACACAATTTCTTGGGAAATTCTCTGTGGATTCAAGCATCGTCTGCCTCGTGTTGCAGTCATGTAATTGGGCATGGGGTATAGAGAAGAGGCAGAGGGCTAGGCTTGCCGTGAGCGTAGCTGAACGGGAGCAGATGGGAAAGAAGTAATTTTTTATTCTCCCCATTGCCCCCAGTAAAAACTGCTTCTTAATCTACCCCTGCCTCCCCTGCTCCCCCTGCTCTCCTGCTTCTTACCCATTCCCTATTCCCTATTCCCAAACATAATTTCTTATGGTATGATAGTAAACTGATGCGGATGTGGCGAAATTGGCAGACGCGCTAGATTTAGGTTCTAGTTCCGAAAGGAGTGAAGGTTCAAGTCCTTTCATCCGCACTTTTAATTGACGAGAAGTACATGAGTCAACTGGCTCATGTATTTCGTATATGAATTAAATGAAGACTTTTTAGCTGATTAGTGGATTGTTGATATTTAACCCACAGGTAATTATGTAGCGATCGCATCCTCATCTTACCTGAAATTGCCACTGGGCGATGCCTGCGGGGGGCTACGCCAACGCATCTTTTTGAAAATCAAGCGAGCGCAAAATCAGTGTATTGTCTAACATCCTCTGGATGAAAAGCTAAAACAATTTTATCTTTGGGAATTCCTGCGGCTACGAGTTCATTGGCAATACCATATTCAGTCCCATCGCGCTGAATCCAGATTTTTCTATCAATAATTTCAATATGGATAATACAACCATGAACTCGTTCTTCTCCCTGCCATCCCAAAGTCATTACTATGTAATTAGTAGCTGTGCGATCGATGATTAGCTTTGTTTGTAATTGACGATTTGAATATGGTATTTTTATATATTCGTTCAGAACATCTTCGATTATTTTTTGATATTTTTCTAAAGTATCCATTGCACAATTAGCTCTTGTTTTGGGTCAAATACAAGTAAACGTAAACGGTTATTTTTTAATAAAATCTTGCCGATGGGTTCGGTAAAAATTTCAGTATAAGTTCGGTGGGGTATAGCAAGATATAAAATCCGGTCGCTTCCTTGTTCTTCTAAAATATCGTAATAAAGAATAAACTGTCCTAATGCATTTTCTAAGTCTCTAACGGGAGATTGGCTGATAAAACTCTTGATTTCAACTTATTTCCACTCCATTTCCTTTATCTAAAATTGAGCTAACGGGAGATTGGCTGATAAAACTCTTGATTTCAACTGCTATTTTCTGCTGACCTTTTTGTGCGGCTCTAAGTTTTTCTGCACCCAAGTCTATATATAAATCTTTTGTCCCACATTTTAATTTAAATGGGTCATCAGTAATTAGCCAAGCATCTTTTTCTAGGGCTGTTATCACAACATTATGATAAACATCTTTGGCTGTACTAACTGTAAATAACTGAAAGTCAGTTTATGTAAGGTGCGCAGATGGTTTCAAGATGTTAAAGCTCTCAAATTATTGCAGATAAGGCAATCTAGCCATTTTTGTAGTTCCCCCTTCACCAACACCTACCCATTCGCGCACTTGGCAAAAAACTAGTTTGATTACTTAAAATTTTTCCTTAGCAGCCAACATCTGTAAAATCTTTTCTACATGATCCAACTCTCCAACGATTCGCCGAATTGGGTGAGGCCAAACCTTGACAAGGGTAGGAGTTGCAGAAACCTGATTTAGTTCTGCTTGTTCTGGATGACTTAAAACATCAATCACCTTCAGAGTATAAGGGTGTCCGAGCGATCGCTCTAACAATTCGTGTAAATTTTGCAGAATGCGTTCAGTAGAACTGCTATGTCCGGCAACAAACAAGCGGAGAACATAGCCTTGTGCGATCGCTTCTTTTTTTTGTATTATTACTGGTTGGTGATATTTTGGTACAGGTTCAGAAAGGTCTAAGCGAACAATTAAATCGTGATCCTCCCAAAGCTGCCCAAATGAAGACCGATAGGTTGTTAACACCATGCGATCGCACAATCCCTCTTGCCAAGGAGCTGCTTGCCATACTAATTCCCCTGTGCCAAAAACAGCATTAAGCAAAGCTTGATGTCTAATTACAGCCGGATAAGCTTCAGCAAAAGTTCGCACTTGTTGAGTGCGCGGATCTAACCAATTGTCAATAGTTGCAGTATAGCAAGGCACTAAAAAGTGTGGCGGCTCTGGTAAATCTAGGATTTCTTGCAAAGCCGAGCACAAATGCAAATGCCATCGACCTTGCTTGCTAGGGTCGATGCAGTAAATTAAATCTCCTCCAGGTGTAAATAGCGCAATGCCTTTAAACAGCTGGGGTGTAGATAGTTTATTTGTCGTCAAGTTATTCATAGAGGTTAGGGAACTAAAAGTAAAAATTCTCTCTTTTACCTTTTACCTTAGCTATAACCTCAACCAGGATCGCAAAGATATTTGGGATTGGGGAGCAGAGAGCAGGGGAAAACTCTTCTCCCCTCAGCCTCTTCTCCATCCCCAATCCCCAATCCTAAACTCGACCTCGGAGAAACTGTGCCATTTCGTTAGGAGTTGGTGACATTTCCAAAGCAGTTTCTTCAGTGATGCGTCCGTCTTGATAGAGATTCAGCAATGACTGATTCATCGTAATCATGCCGTCAAAGCCAGCTTGTTTCATCAGCTCGCCAATTTCATCATACTTACCGTCTTTGATCCATTCTTTAATCGCCTCAGTATTGATCAGCACATCATGAAAAGCAGCCCGCTTACCGTCAGTTGTGCGACACAAACCTTGAGCAATTACTGCCACTAAAGACTCAGAAATCGCCACCCGCATTGCATCCTGTTCATCACCAGAATAGAGGTTGAGAATCCGCTCAATGGTTTTGACCGCGCTATTGGTGTGTAAGGTTCCCATGACTAAGTGACCAGTCTGAGCGGCTTTTAAGGCGGTGTTAACTGTTTCTTTATCCCGCATTTCCCCCACCAGAATCAAATCTGGGTCTTCCCGCAAAGCTGCTTTCAAAGCGTTGTCAAATTTCCGGGTGTGCATTCCCACTTCCCGTTGTTTGACTAAAGACTTACGGCTTTGATGGATAAATTCTATTGGATCTTCAATGGTGATGATGTGCTTGGCCATCTCCTTATTGATGTAGTCAACCATCGCTGCCATTGTGGTGGACTTACCAGAACCAGTGGGCCCCGTTACCAAAATTAAACCTTTGTGGTGATGACAAATATCCCGAAAAATTGGAGGTAAATTCAACTGTTCCATAGTTAAGATTTTCAGAGGAATCAACCGCAAGACCATTGCAGGCCCTCTAAGGGTGCCAAAAACATTAATCCGCACGCGAGCAAAGTCATATTGAGTTGCTCCGTCAAATTCTAAATGTTCTTCAAAGCGCTGAATTTCCCCCTCACTCATCACCTCCCGCAACCAACTCATAAAAGCTTCTTTATCTGTTTCTGGATAATCCATTGATTGAATTTCTCCTCGACTGCGGAAGCGGGGTACTTCACCTACACCCAAGTGCAAGTCAGAATATCCCTGGTCGTAAGCTTCCCTGATTAACTTCTCTAAAGTGGGCCCTGCACTGCTGTTTTGAGGGCGAACTGAATTAGGTATTGGCGGTGGACTACCCGGACGATGACCTGCAACAGGCGGATTAGTGCCCCTATCCATTGACATATCGAGTGTTTGTGTCATCTGCCGCTGCGTACTAAAGGTTGGAGTTGGCGGTGGTGGCGGCGGCATTGGTGGCAAATTACGTCCGGCAGCAGAGTTAGAATTTAATGGAGACTGTGATTCTGTCATATATCTTCACATTTGGCAGTTAAAAAGTTGAATTAACGAGAAGTAAAGTCACTTGCTTTGATGACTTTTGGAGAATGCTTGTCTGTAAGCCTTAGCGGTGATAGAAGGCGATTGAAACTCTAGAACCACGGTCAATCTATTTCATCCAACTCAATTGGTATCTTTTATTTCCTAAAATTTCATTACTCAGAATATTTAGATAGATTATTTAACCTATCTAAACTGGTTTAACACACGTAAGGACTTAAAAGACCTCAGTAAATACACATGGATTTAAAGGTAATTTTTAATGCTTTTTTATTAAAGTAAATATTCTCATGACTTAGATGAGAAATTTATCCCAGGCATGGGCACGAATTGCCAGCAATTAACAGTACAAATACTAGCAGTTCATTTATTCAGCCCGTCTAGGAATTATGAGAAAGACTAGTAATTTTTATAAGAAATGTTAAGTTGAATAGGAGTAATATCGTGGGGATCAAGGTTAAAAGCTCATACCTTTTAGGTTATATACCCGAAGGTAGATGCAGTAAACAAGTTTTTTTAATAGATAGAAAGTTGAGTTTATATCCATAATTACGAAAAATTAACTGTAAACTTTAGTAAACAAATGCTCATTTTTCCAATTAGTTTTTATATACTGAATTTCACTGAAGAACAATTCAGTTTACTCGCGAAAAGCGAGATATGACTGAGATTAAAATCTGTTGTGTATTTTGGGAGGAAAAGTCATGGTTTCTGCTGAAAGCTCTAATCAAGGAAAGACCTACTCCTTGTTGATGATTAAAAGCTTTTTAATATGGACTTTTACATTAGCAGTATGTTTGTTGGTTGTGGGTTTTCCACTAGTTGTCTTGATGGCTACGGTCGGATGTCTGTTGTCGATTATCTTGCAATCTGTGATGCCTGTTAGTGCGGTTTTGCTTGTAGCAGGCGCTCTAATAATGTTTAATGTCATGGCAGTTCTATTGGCTGCGGGTGTGCTAACTGTTAAGGGAGTTCATCCTAGTGAAGTTAAATGGTTAAGCTGGTTGCATGGAGAGGCAGACCAAATGCAGGCTACTGTTTACGCTGCTTGCCCTCTAACTTGTGAGATTAAATAGTTATTACAGGTTAATTAGACAAACAGTGCGTCTGCCCGGTTAAGCCGGGTTTTTTCATGGTTTTTATAATCTAAACTTTTAAATAGTCATTACAGGTTAATTAGATAAACAATGCATTTGCCCGGTTAAGCCGGGTTTTTTTATATCTTGTGTGATTTATCCATTAATATTTATGGTTTATGTGAGGATTGACTGCCGACTATTGACCATAGACCATTGACTATAGACGATTGACTATAGATGGCAAATTACAGATGACTAATGACTAATCAAAAACGCGTTTGCATTATCTTAGGTACTCGCCCGGAAGCGATTAAACTCGCTCCAGTGATTCAGGTTTTCCAAAAGTCTTCAGAATTTCAACTGCAAGTAATTCTAACTGGACAGCATCGGGAGATGGTTGAGCAAGTTATGCAACTGTTTAATATCAAGGCAGATTATAACTTGGAAATTATGCAGGTTCAGCAATCTCTAAATGATATTACTTGCCGTAGTTTACAAGGGTTAGAAGCATTATTTAAGGCAGAAAAGCCAGATTTCGTAATCGTGCAGGGAGATACTACCACTGCTTTTGCCGCAGCTTTGGCAGCTTTTTATCAAAAAATTCCTATAGGTCATGTAGAAGCAGGGTTAAGAACTGATGATATCTTCAATCCTTACCCAGAAGAAGCTAATCGCCGATTGATTTCTCAAATTACTCAGTTGCACTTTGCGCCGACACCTTGGGCTGTGGAAAATTTGCATCGTTCTGGTGTTTTGGGTGAAATTCACATGACGGGCAACACGGTAATTGATGCATTGTTAAATGTCGCTGCAACCCAAGTAGTTTGCAATGTCCCAGGATTAAACTGGGATTCATATCGGGTTTTATTAGCAACAGTTCATCGTCGGGAGAATTGGGGAGAACCTCTGTTAGCGATCGCTCAGGGCTTTTTACAAATTTTAGACAAGTTTCCTGATACAGCTTTGCTCTTACCATTGCACCGCAATCCGACAGTGCGAGTCCCTTTGCAAGAACTTTTAGGGAATCATCCCCGAATTTTCTTGACAGATCCTCTAGATTATGGGGAATTGGTGGGAGCAATTGGGCGATCGCATCTTTTACTCACTGACTCTGGTGGCTTGCAAGAAGAAGCGCCCAGTTTGGGAAAACCAGTACTAGTCTTGAGAGACAATACCGAAAGACCAGAGGCTGTGGTAGCTGGTACAGCCAAACTTGTTGGCACTACGACTGAGAACATTGTTGCAGCCGCTGCTGAGTTACTTAGCGACACAGATGCTTATGAAGCGATGGCAAACGCAATCAATCCCTTTGGGGATGGTCATGCAGCAGAGCGCATTTTGCAGATTGTCCAAAATTACATTCATGGGTAAGGAAGTTCGTAGTAAGGACTTTAGTCCTTATTTCTCAAGCACTAAAGTGCTTACTACAAACCCTCAAAACTAGTTTGACAATATTTACCAAACCACGAGGTTTTTTAAGGGTGGCTTCTGGCTAAATACCCAGAGCCGATCGAGTTTCGGGGCCTACAACACCATCTACAAGTAGACCTTTGCTTTGCTGAAAGCTTCGGACTCGGCTAACAGTTTCTTGACCGTAAATTCCATCAATCCTGAGATTACCTAAAGCTGTTTGCAGGTCTCTGACGATCTGACCTTTTGAACCAGGGGTAAGAATAACTGAACCACCAACACCACCGGGTCTAGTCACAGGACGATTGCTAGGTCTATCACCAATCCATCGGGCAAAAACGTATCTACCAGTAGAAAGTCTGGCAAAACCGTTTTCATATCGTTCAATTGCTGGAAGTGTTGCGCCATTTGGTACACAGTCCACATAAGAGTAGTTGCTGCTTGGGCCGGAACGGACACGTAAACAACTGCCGTTAGTCTTTACATAGGCAGCCGAACTCACTTGAATCTGGGTTACAGCAGCAAATAATACACCGACACCAGCTAAAGCTAACCAAGCCGAAGATTTAAGCAGTTTTTTCCAATTGAATTGAGGTTGAGGAAGATGATACTTAGTGTTTCCAGATGCCTCTTCTTGAGCAATAAACATCTGGGAATAAGCAAGATATTCCATAATGCACTCCTTGATATGAAAAAATGAGTACTCGCAGAGAATTACTTGGTCATTCTCTGTATTTATTCTTAGTATATTTTATATCACTGTGCTTTCAAAGTTTTTTATTGATAGCGAAATTAAGAAAAAATAAAATTAGTCAAAAGATTCCTGAAAAAATGCGATGTCTACCACTAGCTAACCCGTCGTAGACATCGCATTTTGAAAATAAAATTGCTATAGACATGAGCATGGTTGGAAGCGATCGCAGCAAAAAATTCCTAGTTATACAAGTCATTAAAAACCTAAATCTTTTTCATGGCTACCAAATGTTGTTACTTCTCCCAACTAGTCTTGGTATATTTTGATTATCGTAAAGACAAGCTACTTAGAACTAAGCATATTAATATGAATATTTATTACGACTTAATTCTAGAATAATCTTAAGATTTCTGATATACTACGGTAATTCTATCGATTTATTGTAATATACACTTAGCCTAAAATAGTCCATTTCACAAATACTCGATAAAAGCAAGTATTTTCTACTACATATTTAAAATTTTTATTATCCAAAACTAATTTACTCATCTGCTTCATCTATGCAATAATAAGCAACTGTGTTCATTAACTACACTTTATCGACCGATTTAAAGTAGTATAAATTCAATATTCGTTGAAAAATTTATATTGGCTTAGTGCCAAATCCAGTATTGTTTGAAGCTAATTTACTTAAAAAAATAATCCTCTTGACAAAATACAAAATCTCCAACAAAAATATCACTGTTCAATTGACTGAATAACAACGCAGCAATATGAAATATAACCAACTTGGTACGAGTGACTTAAAAGTTTCTGAAATTTGTCTGGGTACTATGACTTATGGACAGCAAAATACTATTGAAGAAGCCCATGAGCAACTAGATTATTCTATTGGTCAAGGAGTCAATTTTATTGATGCAGCAGAGATGTACCCTGTCCCAACAAGTGCAGAAACTTATGGATTAACTGAAACTTTCATTGGAGAATGGTTAAAACGTCAACAAAGAGATCGACTTATTATAGCTACTAAAATTGCTGGTCCTGGTCGAGGCTTTAAATGGGTACGTGGAGGAGCCAAAGCAATCGATCGTGATAATATCAAACAAGCTGTAGATGATAGTTTAAAAAGATTACAGACAGACTATATCGATCTGTATCAAATCCACTGGCCAGATCGCTACGTGCCACGATTTGGACAAACAGTGTTCGATCCGACTCAGGTGGGAGAAACGGTTCCCATTGCGGAACAACTAGCAGTTTTTGCCGATGTAATTAAAGCGGGGAAAATTCGCTATATCGGTTTGAGTAACGAAACACCTTGGGGAGTTGCCCAGTTTAGTAACGCTGCTAAACAATTAGGATTGCCCAAAGTTGTTTCGATTCAAAATGCTTACAACTTGTTGAATCGAGTATTTGACGGAGCTTTAGCAGAAGCAGTTTATCACGAAGAAATTGGCTTACTAGCTTATAGTCCTTTAGCATTTGGCTTCTTGACTGGCAAATATCTAAACGGCAAACCAGAGAAAGCCAGAGTCACTTTGTTTGAAAATTTCGGTCAGCGCTATCTGAAACCGAAAGTCAGTCAAGCTGTATCAGCTTATGTAGAAATTGCCAAGCGCCATCAACTAAGTCCAGCGCATCTAGCTTTAGCATTTGTGCGGAGTCGTTGGTTTGTGCCTAGCACAATTATTGGTGCTACCACACTAGAACAACTTAAAGAGAATTTAGAAAGTGTGAATGTAGTTCTCAACAAAGACATTTTGGAAGAGTTGGATATAGTTCATGCTCAGTCGCCAAATCCAGCACCATAAGAGTGCTGAGTAGTGAGTGTGAATTGTTCAGAAACAAGTAGAGGTGTTCGATACACTCTGTCCCAGTTCTTAGATGCAAAACTAGATATTTAGTAGGTAGGATATGACTTTTACAGCAACATTAGTTGACCAGAATACTATTCGTCGTCGGGGTACTGGTTTAAGAGCTTACAATCCCGAAAAAGTATTTAAAGGATACACACTTTTCACACCTTTAACAGGTCAAGGTGAAGTCTACCTCCTAAACCTAGAAGGAGAAGTAATACACCAGTGGAATCTGCCTTATCCACCAGGGTTATACGGTTATCTCTTGCCCAATGGCAACCTTTTTTATAACGGTAAGACTCCGCCAGAAGAACCACTACGTTTTGCTTTGTGGGCTGCATTCAAAAGTGGCGTTGTTTTAGAAGCAGATCCCAAAGGAAATATTATCTGGGAATATAAGCATCCAGATCATCATCACGATGGACGCAGACTTGCCAATGGGAACACAATTCTACTCGCCATTGAAAAGATACCTCAGTCTTTGGTTCCCCGGATCAAAGGTGGCGTACCAGGTACAGAACCAGATGGTGATATCTATGCTGATGTGCTTTATGAGGTGACTCCAGGAGGTGAAATTGTTTGGACTTGGCACGCCCACGAACACCTCGATCCAGATATATTTACGATTACACCCCAAGATCATCGACATGAATGGACTCACGGGAATACTGTGGGTGAACTCGCTGATGGCAACATTATAGTGAGCTTTCGTAATATCTCCACAGTTGTCATTGTCGATCGCAAAACCGGAGAAATCATCTGGACGTTGGGCGATGACGTGCTAGGACAGCAGCACTTCCCGAACGAACTAGTTAACGGTAATATCTTGATTTTCGACAATGGCGCACATCGCCGTAACATTGCTCTCAATTTTTCCCGTGTGATTGAGGTGAACCGTCAAACCAAAGAAATAGTTTGGGAATACACCGATAATCCGCCCCAAAATTTCTTCAGTTCTTATATATCAGGAGCGCAACGTTTGGCCAATGGCAATACCTTAATTACAGAAGGTGCTTATGGTCGAATATTTGAGGTGACATTTACAGGGGAAATTGTTTGGGAATACATCAATCCCCACTTTGCATCTCGGAATATTGCAGGTGAGAAGTCGCCGGTAACTCGTGGAGAGCAAAATACAGTCTTCCGCGCCTTCCGTTATGCACCTGAAGAAGTGCCCTGGCTTTAGCCCGGATTTCTCACAAGCTTAAGGCGTTTGATGGAGCAGAGGAGAAGTAATGAGTAAGGAGTAATAAATAATAAGTAAAAACTTCTTACTCATTACTTCTTACTCATTACTTCTTACTTCTCCCCTACACAAGCGCAGGCTTTAAGAGGTGTGGTGAGAAATCCGGGTTTAGGAGTCTGTCAAGTTTAAATTGATGGGTAAGCAAGTTTGTAGTCAGGACTTTAGTCCTTATTTTCTCAGCACTAAAGTCCTTACTACGAACCTCTGATTATTAAAAGTTTGCTTAGTGTCGATAATTTTTCACGTTACATTCGCTTCAACAAGAGTTTGCGACACTAACAATTTAAGATTTGGGATTTTGGATGAAAATTCAATTCCCAATGGCGATTAACAAGTCCTATTTACCAAGGAACTTAAACATGGCTGAAATTAAAGTATACAGTGCAGTTGTTTGTCCTTATGCTCACCGTACCCGCTTGGTACTCCAAGAGAAAGGCATCGACTTCGATTTGATTGAGATTGATTTGCAGAATAAGCCTGAAGGATTTACCAAAGTTTCCCCCTATGGTAAAGTACCTGCACTAACTCATGGCGATAACCGAGTTTGGGAGTCAGCGGTAATTAACGAATATCTTGATGAGGTATTTCCCAATCCACCACTGTTACCCAGCAACCCCATTGATAGGGCACAAGCTCGCATCTGGCTCGATTTTGCTAACACCAGATTCGTTCCCGCTTTTTCTACACTGCTGCGGAGTTCAGATCCCCAAAAACAAGAAGAAGCGAAACAGGAACTATATAACCACCTAGAATTCATTGAAAATGAAGGTTTAGCAAAGTTTTCTGGAGAAGGCCCTTACTGGTTTGGTGAATCCATTAGTTTGGTCGATTTCACCTACTTCCCCTGGTTTGAGCGTTGGGCTGCACTGAAGCAGTATCGCGGCTTTGGAATACCAGAGCAATTTACCCGTCTACGTCAGTGGAAACGTGCTTTGAAAGAGCGTGAATCTGTAAAAGCGATCGCTCACTCTAAGGAATTCTACATTGAGCGATATGCTAAATTCGCTGCGCCTACTCTCGCGGCTGTTTAAATGTAATTCATAATACCAATTCAATTAATGATTGCAACACATCGTTGGGTAAAGACGCGACGCCAGTCGCTACAACGGGGGGAACCCCCGCAACGCGCTGGCTCATGAATCGCGTCTTTACAAATGGTCTATTTGTCGCATTTTTTTTCCAATTGGTATAACTATGTTTCAACTGGGAATTCAAACCCCACTTGAAACATAGAATTTAACTCTTTCAAATTACGAATTACGAATTACGACTTTACCGAAGTGAGCGGCACTTTTGAGGTAATGATAAGCTTCTCGTGCTTCAGTGAAGGGAAAAACTCGATCAATAATCGGTTTGATTTGATGCTGTTGCAGCGCCTGATTCATTGCCTCAAACATTTCTCGACTACCAACATAAATCCCCTGAACTGTTAAACTCTTAAAAAGTATTGGCATAGGGTCAATTTCATTTCCTCTACCTGACAATACGCCAATCAAGCTAATACGTCCTCCAATGCGGACTGCTTGTAGCGATTTTGGCAGAGTACCTGCACCGCCTACTTCAACTACATGATCTACACCCGTGCGATTGGTTAATTGATAAACTTGCTTTTCCCAATCTGGTGTTGCTTTGTAATTGATTGTTTCGTCAGCACCAAGCTGTTTCGCTCGCGCCAATTTATCATCACTGCTGGAAGTAATAATCGCTCTAGCACCATGTATCTTGGCAAACTGGAGAGCAAAAATTGAAACTCCTCCAGTACCGAGTAATAAAATACTATCACCTGTACCAATATTGCCTTTTGTCACCAGCCCATGCCAAGCTGTGACTGCTGCACAAGGTAAAGTTGCGCCTTCAATGTAGGATAGGTAATCAGGTAATACTACTAAACCATTTTGGTGTAATACGACATACTCAGCTAGCATTCCATCGATACCACCTCCGAGATCGGATTTCATTTTCTCTTTAGTTAAAGAGCCATAAATCCAGTCTTGGAAGAAAATACCAGCGACGCGATCGCCTATTTTTACCCGTGTCACACCTTCCCCCACTGCCACAACTTCTCCCGCACCGTCAGACATGGGAATTAACGGATATTTCTGTCCAGCACCGTAAGCTCCTTCAATAACCAGCAGATCCCGATAATTTAAGGATGTTGCCTTCACTTGAATCAGAACTTGTCCAGCTGCGGGTTTTGGTTGGGGGCGCTCGACTAATGCCAGGGCATCAATTCCGGCGTTGCTTTGAATTTCGTAAGCTTTCATAGATGTGCTTCTTCTAGCTACAACTTTGGTATTGTAGCTAGGGTAAAAAAGAATGTAGAGACGTAGCAGTTGATACGTCTCTAGAAGGGTTTTGGATAACGCATATTTAATTTCACTAGTAGGGTTGCCCTAACCCCTTCTCCCAATATGGGAGAAGGGGGAACTGGAAGCTACAGAGAATCTATGAACTGCTGTACTTTTTCTAAAAGTGGCTGATATTCAATTTGCTCTGCTAACTCTTGGGCATTTTGGTAGCACGATCGCGCCATTTTTTTGCGTTTCTTGGTGGCGTAAACGCTTCCCATATTTAGCAAAGTTGAAATTTCTCCGAGATTATCGCCGAGTTCTTGATAAATCACAATGGCTTGCTTGTAGAACTTCATTGCTTGGCGATGCTCTGCCAGGGTGGTGTAGGTAAAACCAATGTTGTGAAGGGTTGTTGCAACGCCTGCGCGATCGCTAATTGCTCGACGTGTCAAAAGAACTTGATAGTAGAGCAACAGCGCTTGTTTTGGTTGTCCTAAATCATGATATACAGAAGCAATATTATTCAAGGTAGTTGCTTCTCCAAGCAAATTCTTCAGAGCTCGTTGAATTGGCAGTGCTGCTTGAAAAAATTCTAGCGCTTGTTCAAACTTGCCTAAAACATTGTAGGCAAATCCAATGCCATTGAGCGTTGTTGCTTCACCAGAAAAGTCACCTAACAATCGCCGCATCCTCAAAATTTGGTGTTGTAGCAACAGCGCCCGTTTTGGTTCTCCTAACCGCGTATAAATTAGCGCGACATCATTAAGAGTAGAAACTTCGCTTTGGGTATCTTGCGATCGCCTAAAGATTGGCAGTGCTTTGTCAAAATATTCCAACGCTTGCGAAAAGCGTCCAAGACGGCTGTAGGTAGAACCCAGATTGCTAAGTGCAGTGGCCTCTGCTGGCGTGTTGCCAATTTCAATAGCAACCGAAAGCGCCTGATGAAAGCGCTCTAATGCTTTTTGAGGTTGCCAGCAACTGAGGTGAGCTAAACCGAGGTCATTTAATGTATACCCTTCTCTAGCTCGGTCTGGAATTGCTCTAGCCAAGTGTAAATTTTTGGTTGCAAGGTCGAGAGACTCTTGAAATTTCCCTCGCTGGTAGTAGCGGTTTGCTTCATCACGACGTTGTTCCCATTCTTTGACTTGATTTAAAGGTTGCATCATCTGACCTCAGTTGCATTCTGCGATAAGTAGGCAAGACATCTCTTGGGAATGAACCCCTCTTAGGTTTCCCAAATTTTAACCCCGATCTTCTATCTTTAGATATAAGACGTAAACAGATAAGTATGCTATTTTTTCATACTTACAGGAATATTTATGAAGCAATTAATACAAATACTGTAGGGGCGCATAGATGTCATAGGTGTCAACTTAACGCCAAACCTGCTTGGTGACAACGTTTTGCCCTCACCCCCAGCCCCTCTCCCATCCGTGAGAGGGGAGCTAGACATTCAATTCCCCTTCTCCTTTGGGAGAAGGGGTTAGGGGATGAGGGCGTGAGGGATTTGCAAAACGCCTGTTCGATATAGTTTTCGGCTTAAGTTGACACCAATGATAGCAGTGCGCCCTCCGATTCCCGATTTATTTCAAAAGTCGGAAATCTTGTTGTTACATCGCTATTTTCAACTCAACCGTTGCCGCAACCACAAGGCCAGTAAAGGCAATGCCAGTTGATAACCTGGCTCGGCATTATAAATCAAGCCGCCAAATTAAATTAAACAGTGGCAACCTTTCTGGGTAGGGGACTGATCGTTTTAAGATTGCAAAATGTAAAGGAAATCATCCAAATCTTGAGGAATATCGGGTCTTAGTAGTAATCTTGCAGTTTCTATCTCAGGCATGGTATCAGAGTAGGAAGATAAACGCTACTTTAAACAAGCGTGTTTTTTTCCAAACATTAATATAATGCTCTTACTATGAGCATCTACCAATCTCTGAAAAAATCTTATACACCAGATCGTCGGCGTAAGAATGACTGGCGGTTATTTTTGCGTTTGGTGCCTTATGCCCGTCGTAACGGACGGCTACTGGCGCTGTCGATGTGTCTACTCGTACCGATCGCACTAGCTAATGCTGTACAACCTTTCTTGATTGGCCAAGTAATCTCCCTGATTCGTAACGAACCAAGCACTTACGAATTTTTCAGGAATCGTCCCTTCTCGCAAGGGCTGAATATCCTAGAGGGATTACTGGTAATTGCGATCGCAATCCAATTGATGTTGTCAGGTTTCCAAGGTTATATAGTCCAAAAGCTAGGGCAACAAATCACCGCAGCAATTCGCCAAGACTTATTTCAGCACGTAACATCTCTAGCAGTGCGCTTTTTTGACCGTACACCCGTAGGTAAATTAATTACCAGAATCACCAGCGATGTAGAAGTGTTAGGCGATGTCTTTTCGACTGGGGCGGTTGGCATTATATCCGATTTGTTTTTAATGCTGGTGACTTTGGGTTTAATGTTTTCCATCCAGTGGCAACTTTCTTGCTTGCTGGTATTGATGCTGTTACCAACTAGCTGGGTAATTGTTTACATTCAAAAACAGTACCGCAAAGCCAATTACAAAGGGCGAGAAGAACTTTCGACCCTGAATTCACAGCTACAAGAAAATGTGCTTGGTATTAACGTCGTACAGTTGTTCCGTAGAGAAAAATTTAATGCCGAATTGTTTCGTGCTACGAACAGGCACTACACTCAGCAAATGGATAAAACCATCTTTTATGATTCATTTGTTTCCGCAACCTTAGAATGGATTGGACTGATTGCGATCGCAGGTGTTTTGTGCGTGGGTGGTTGGTTGCTGTTTGAAAAAAACTTGACTTTCGGGACTTTATCGACATTTATATTGTATGCCCAGCGATTATTTGACCCTTTAAGGGCTTTTGCCGAAAAATTTACAGTAATTCAAGCTGGTTTCACTGCCATTGAACGCGTAGGCGATATATTAGATGAACCGATAGAAATTCGCGATCGCGCCAATGTCCGCTTCTCAATATTTGATGCAAAATTTGGCTACATCGACGAAATCCTAGCAAATCTAGAATCCCCAGACCTCACTTCTCCCCCAGAACTGGGAGAGATTCGCTTCGATCATGTCTGGTTTGCTTACAAAAATGATGATTACGTAATTAAAGACTTAGATTTTACCATTCATCCTGGTGAAAAAATTGCATTAGTCGGCCCCACTGGTGCGGGTAAAACTTCGATTATCCGTCTTTTGTGCCGCCTCTACGAACCCACCCAAGGACGCATTCTCATAGATGGCGTTGATATTCGGGAAGTACCACAAGCAGAACTGCGGCGCTACATGGCAGTAATTTTACAAGAAGGCTTTTTGTTTGCTGGCGATGTTAAAAGCAACATCTCTTTAGGAGATGGCTACACCATTGAGCAGATTCAACAAGCAGCCGAAGAAACTAACATTGCCCAGTTTATAGAAGAATTACCCCAAGGTTATGATACTCAACTTCGAGAACGGGGCACAAATATTTCTAGTGGTCAAAAGCAACTTTTAGCCTTTGCGCGGGCTGCGATTCGCAATCCGCAAATTTTAGTACTAGATGAAGCTACCGCTAGTTTAGATGTTGGTACAGAAGCTTCAGTTCAAGAGGCATTAAACCAGCTTTTGCTCAGACGTACTGCCATTATTATCGCTCACCGCTTGTCTACAATTCGCAATGTAGACCGGATTTTTGTTCTCAAGCGTGGCGAATTAATCGAACAGGGAAGTCATGAGCAACTACTGCAACAAGGAGGGCTTTATGCCACTTTGCATAACTTACAAATGTTGGGAAGTTAGTATATTTTATAATCCCAAGGTGGAAAATAGCGATCGCTACATTCGCCACGGGCATTGCCTAAAATGATACCAATTTGAAAAAAGAATGCAACAAATAGACCATTTGTAGAGACGCGATGAATCGCGTCTTTACGCAAGGATGTGTTGCAATCATTAATTGAATTGGTATAAATTTCTTAATAATTCATTTCGGTTAAGGGTAAAGAGGAAAGAAAAAACCTTTAACCCTTAACCTTTTCACTTTTCCCAAAACCTGATTCCGAATTAAAAATGCCTAACCGAGAAGTATTGATACCCATCTGACCTACCACTTTTGGCGCATCAACCTGCAAACTCATCTGCTGACAACGCACAGTTAACCAAGGCTGACCTAAACCTATTCCACAAAAAGGACTTTCAGCGGGGATTTCTAACTTAGAACCAATCAAACCCAATACAGACTCAAATTTAGCTGGGAATATCAGCAAATCAGCACCCTTGGCGCTGAAAGCAGAGGCACTTAACCACTGTTTCCATGCCAAGCTTTGCCGCTCGTATCTAAGACTACACAATTTACGGTTTTCCTGATGCACACTAACATACTTTCCTTGTTCCCAGGTAAACTCAGCTAGTTCCTTTGGTAGTGCCCAAATTTCTCGACCACCAGCCACCGAATCAGCATTATCTACATAAATGTGGGAAACCCAGCCACCGATTTTTCTTTGGTAATTAACCAAAGCTGGAACAACAATTAACTCACTATACTCCAGTACTGAGCCTGACCCGTAATTAGATAAATACACGCTAGCGAGGGTTTTACCAGGCCATACAGAAATAATTTCTAACTCTAAGGGAATCAAAGGGCGCACTTGGTCAATATTTACCAAATGCAGAGTTTGGATAGCATTACCTTGAAGTGTCCAAGGTGCTTGTGGATATGGCATAAGAGATTAACCGGACTTGATATCACTCCTAATTCCTAACCCCTAACTCCTTAAAAAAAATCCCCACTCAGGTATTTGCCTGAGTGGGTAATATGACATCGAACAAAATAATCTTCTCAAAAGAAGTAGAGTAATTATTTGCTCTCTGTAAAATCAGCGTCAATCACATCGTCACCGTTACTAGAACTAGAGGAACTGCTACTATCTTGAGGTTCACCACCAGATGTAGCACCAGCACCGGAACCGGCACTAGCACTAGCACCAGCTTGTTGATAGATGTTGCTACCAACAGCGAATAACGCTTGTTGCAATTCTGGGGTGAGCTTCTTGATTTGCTCATCATCTTCTTTAGCAACTGCTTCCCGCACTTCCTTCACTAAACCTTCGACTTTAGTCTTGTCAGCATCGGGAACTTTATCGCCCAATTCTTGTAACTGCTTTTCAGCTTGGTATGCCAAAGAATCGGCTTGGTTCTTGCGTTCAATCTTTTCACGCCGTTCTTTATCAGATGAAGCGTTCTGTTCAGCTTCTCTTACCATCCGGTCAACGTCATTTTTATCCAGAGTCGAAGCGCCGGTTATGCTGATGGACTGTTCTTTACCAGTACCTTTGTCCTTAGCGGTGACGTTAAGGATACCGTTAGCGTCAATGTCGAAGACCACTTCAATTTGAGGGACACCACGTGGTGCAGGAGGAATACCATCGAGGCGGAAGGTTCCCAAGCTCTTGTTATCGTTAGAGAATTCGCGTTCACCTTGAAGGACGTGAATTTCTACGTTGGTTTGTCCATCCACAGCAGTGGAGAAGACTTCCGATTTTTTGGTGGGAATTGTGGTGTTGCGAGGGATAATTTTGGTCATCACGCCGCCCAATGTTTCCACACCCAAAGATAGAGGTGTCACGTCTAACAGCAAGATGCCAGTTACATCACCAGCCAGTACCCCGGCTTGAATGGCTGCACCAACTGCTACGACTTCATCAGGGTTAACGCTTTGGTTGGGGTCTTTACCCAATACCTGCTTGACAATCTGTTGGACTGCGGGAATGCGGGTAGAACCACCAACTAATACCACTTCATCAATATCGCCTTTGTTTAACTTGGCATCCCGAAGGGCGTTTTCCACAGGAACACGACAACGGTCAATTAAGTCAGAGCAAAGTTCTTCAAACTGGGCGCGAGTCAGGGTTGTATCCAGGTGCTTGGGGCCATCCTGGGTAGCAGTGATAAATGGCAGGTTAATTTCTGCTTGAGTGACGCTAGAAAGCTCAATTTTCGCTTTTTCTGCGGCTTCAGTCAGACGTTGTAAGGCTTGTTTGTCTTTCCGCAGGTCAATACCTTCGGCTTTCTTGAACTTCTCAGCTAAGAAGTCAACTATTTTTTTATCGAAGTCATCACCGCCAAGGTGGGTATCACCAGATGTAGCTAGAACTTCAAAAACTCCGTCTCCTACTTCCAGTACGGATACGTCGAAGGTACCACCACCAAGGTCAAACACGAGGATGGTTTCGTTACTCTTCTTGTCAAATCCATAAGCCAGAGAAGCAGCGGTAGGCTCGTTGATAATCCGTAGAACTTCAATCCCGGCAATTTTACCAGCGTCTTTTGTCGCTTGGCGTTGCGAGTCGTTGAAGTATGCGGGAACAGTGATTACAGCTTGGGTTACGGTTTCACCGAGGTATTTGCTGGCATCTTCAACTAGTTTGCGAAGAACTTTTGCAGAAATTTCTTCAGGAGCAAATGCTTTACCAGCGATTGGACAATCTAGTTTGACATTGCCGTTATTGCTGAGGACTTTGTAAGAAACTTCCGTAGCTTCGTTACTCACTTCATCGTAGCGGCGTCCGATAAAGCGTTTGACTGAGTAAAACGTATTTTCTGTGTTCATCACCGCTTGGCGTTTGGCAATTTGACCAACCAAGTTGTCGCCATTTTTCGCAAATGCAACTACTGATGGCGTTGTCCGAAAACCTTCAGCATTAGCAATTACTGTGGGTTTACCACCTTCCATCACTGCCACGCAGGAGTTCGTTGTTCCTAAGTCAATTCCAACTACTTTTGCCATTTTAGGTGCTGGCTCCGTATAACTACAAATGAATGAATGAGAATATAAAGCACTAAATTTTCAACCAACAGGGTCAAGAAATCAGCCAGTTCAGCATGAACACCTTTGTTTTGGCTTTCCTGGGGTTAAAACTCCAGACTATGCTGATATATATACTGAAGCTTAGTGGTAGCCAGTCCATGAAGGGTGGTTTCCCGAACCTTGCTTGGGACGGTTAAACTAACTAAATTGTGTTTTTAGTTGGTTCATGGATTAATTTGTCTTCACTCTGTCTAATGTAGAAGAATTAATACTTTCAGTAATTAGGGTGAACCGTAACGTCCGAGTGGTGTTTGCCGTCTTTTAAGGCAATAAACTACAGAAGCAGTGAGGATTGGGCATGGGGCATAGGGTATGGGGAGAGAATAATAACTCAGCACTCAGTACTCAACACTCAGCACTCAGCACTCAGTACTCAGCACTTACTCAATCCCAGAAAAAAGAGTTTCCCAGTCAATCACAGGTGGTCTTCGTCCTTGGTTGACTACTTCAAAAATTTTCCTAGAACTACTTGGCTGAAAAAGGCATTCTACACAAGCGTTTGCTACGTCAATCCGGCTGGCATCTCCCGAAAGTGTATCCCCAGTGCCTATGACCACACCGTATTTACCCCCAGTTTTTGCCTTAAGGAGGGTGTTGAGGTCGTATGAGGTATAGGGGCCGTCAATGAGGCGTCCTGGGCGGATAATGGTGTAGGGTAATCCTGAATTAATAATGGACTCTTCGCCTTTTTGTTTGGCATCCAACACGCCAAAACCATTAAGAATACTAAAAGGAAACTGATTTTTACGGAGAATTCCACAAGAAGAGACGAAAACGAATCGCTTCAAATTCTGGGGTGCTGCTGCTACTAGATTGCTGACACCTTCAGCATCGATTTTTGCCGGACTATTCTTTGCTTTTGCTTCACTAGATTTGGGATTAAGGAAAATAATTCCCCATTCAATCAAGTTTGGGGATTGGTCAAACTCCCATCGCGCAGAGGGAAAGGCAGTAGTTCCAGTACAATTGATGATGTGGGTAACACCTGTCATTGCAGCTGGCAGTGTAGCTGGCTGGCGGATATCGCCAACGGCAATTTCCACTTTTTGGTTAAACATCTCTTCAGCTTTTGCAGCATTGCGTGTCAGAACGCGAACTTTTAAACCCTTGAGGAGTAACTTGCCTACCACTAATTGCCCGACTCCACCTGTAGCACCAGCAACTAGTGCCAAATCTTTAGCTGAATCAAAAGAAGTCATAAAGTGCCTTTGAGATAGTCTATTGCTAATCTACCTAAAAAATACGATGTCTACGACAAGCTGTGACGCTCGATAGCGCAGCGTTAGCGACGCAAAAGCGTCTGACTCGTTAACGGATATAAAGCTTGGATAAACATGATTATTGCTTGTGCAAAGATGTTCTCAAGTTATATATAAAAATAGTTTATGTATATGTTTAGCACAATTACACATCACAAAATTATTACTGGCACAAGAGAAAATTAGGTTTTTGTCAAAAGACAGGCAAAATTTGACAACGTATCAAGTTTTCAATAGACGAATGAAATACATCTGTAAGAAGAATAAATTTTAGTTGATGTTTTACTAATCTAATAATGTATAAGAATTTACAGAAATTTAACTGATGAAGATTGGGTAAAGAACTTCACCTGACTTTACTTCAGTGATAATACAAGAGGCAACAAGGAACGAGGAGCCAACATTGTATTGTTATAAGAAAAGAAAGCAGGCAGGAGGCAGATAGCGCAGCGTCTCGTAGAAAGCGTTAGGAAAGAATTATAAACTTCCTCGGTGGAAAAAAATGAATCAAAATCCTGTAGCTGCTTCCTTGGAATTGAATGCTTCTCGCCAGTTTACTCCGTGGCTGTTTGAGCAAAATCTGAGTCTGGCCTTTACTACCTATCAAGCAGGTAAATTATTTTTCATCGGCTTACAATCTAGCGGCCAACTATCTGTATTCGAGCGCACCTTTGAGCGTTGCATGGGTTTGTATGCCCAAGATAGTAGCTTATATATGAGTTCGCTATATCAACTGTGGCGCTTTGAAAACATCCTACAACCAGGACAAATTCACAACAACTATGATGCTGTCTATTTGCCCCAAGTGAGTTATGTGACTGGAGACTTAGACATCCATGATATCGCCCTGAGTAATTATCAAGCAAATAATAATTCACAGAATCTAATATTTGTCAATACCCTATTTAGCTGTTTAGCCAGAGTCAGCCAAACCCACAGTTTCATTCCCCTGTGGCAACCGCCGTTTATTAGTAAATTGGCAGCAGAAGACAGGTGTCATCTCAACGGGTTAGCAATACGAGATGGTCAACCCAGATATGTCACAACTGTGAGTCAGTCGGATGTGGCAGAAGGATGGCGGGACAGGCGGGCTGATGGTGGTTGCGTCATTGATGTGGAAAGTAACGAGATACTCATCAGAGGACTTTCCATGCCCCATTCCCCTCGATGGTATAAAGACAAGCTGTGGTTACTTAACTCTGGGACAGGAGATTTTGGCTATTTAGACTTGAAACGGGGCAGCTTTGAACCTGTGGCATTTTGTCCGGGATATATGCGCGGTTGTGCATTTCATGGCGACTTTGCGATCGTTGGAGTTTCTCAGCCCAGGCATAACAAGACTTTTAGCGGTTTGCCTCTAGACGAAAAATTATTTCAAAAAAATGCTGAACCTCGCTGTGGGCTACTGGTAATTGACCTGAAAAGCGGTGATATTGTGCATTCCCTGCGAATGGAGGGAGTGGTACTGGAATTATACGACGTGGTGGCACTACCAGGGGTGCGTCGTCCAATGGCGATCGGCTTTAAGAGTGATGAAATTCGGCGGATGGTGACGATGGGATGAGAGACGTGGAATTTCATTCACGTCTGTACAGCTGACAAAGAAAACAACTTGGACAATTGACAACAATGGCTAATGCAGTTTTAAATCTATCTGAGCTTAATGGCAGCAACGGCTTTGTGATTAACGGCATTGATTCGACTGACTTTTCAGGCATTTCTGTCAGCAGTGCGGGGGACATTAACGGCGACGGCATCGACGACCTGATTATCGGGGCAACATATGCCGACCCCAACAGTCAGCGTGAAGCAGGGGAGAGCTACGTGGTCTTTGGCAGCAATAGTAGCTTTGAAGCTAGCTTCAACCTCTCCTCTCTCAATGGCAGCAATGGCTTTGTGATTAACGGCATTGATTCAGGCGATCGCTCAGGCATTTCTGTCAGCAATGTGGGGGACATTAACGGCGACGGCTTCGATGACCTGATTATCGGGGCAACATATGCCGACCCCAACGGTCAGCGTGATGCAGGGGAGAGCTACGTGGTCTTTGGCAGCAATAGTGGTTTTGGAGCAAGCTTCAACCTCTCCTCCCTCAATGGCAGCAATGGCTTTGTGATTAACGGCATTGGTGCATATACAGGCTCAGGCGTTTCTGTCAGCAGTACGGGGGATATCAACGGCGATGGCTTCGATGACCTGATTATTGGGGCAGGTAATCCCTGCTACGTGGTCTTTGGCAGCAATAGTGGCTTTGGAGCTAGCTTCAACCTCTCGTCCCTCAATGGCAGCAACGGCTTTGTGATTAGGGACTTCTCAGGCGTTTCTGTCAGCAGTGCGGGGGATATCAACGGCGACGGCATCGATGACCTGATTATCGGGGCAAGTAACGCCGACCCCAATGGTCAGAGTAGTGCAGGGGAGAGCTACGTGGTCTTTGGCAGCAATAGTGGCTTTGGAGCAAGCTTCAACCTCTCCTCTCTCAATGGCAGCAACGGCTTCGCGATTAACGGCATTGATGCAGATGACAGATCAGGCATTTCTGTCAGCAGTGCAGGAGATATCAACGGCGACGGCATCGATGACCTGATTATCGGGGCAAGTAACGCCGACCCCAACGGTCAGCCTTATGCAGGGGAGAGCTACGTGGTCTTTGGCAGCAATAGTGGCTTTGAAGCAAGCTTCAACCTCTCGTCCCTCAATGGCAGCAACGGCTTTGTGATTAACGGCATTGGTGCAAATGACGGCTCAGGCGTTTCTGTCAGCAGTGCGGGAGATGTCAACGGCGACGGCTTCGATGACCTGATTATTGGGACAAATAGTATCGACTACGGCAGTCAGTTTCAGGCAGGGCGGAGCTACGTGGTCTTTGGTCGCAGCAGTGGTTTCGGTGCTGGTTTCAACCTTTCATCTCTGGATGGCAGCGAGGGTTTTGCAATTAATGGCATTAATTCAGGCGATCGCTCAGGCAGTTCTGTCAGTAGCGCGGGGGATATCAACGACGACGGCTTCGATGACCTGATTATTGGGGCATATCGTGCCTCCCCCAACGGTAACAGTAGTGCAGGGCAGAGCTACGTGGTCTTTGGTTTCGCATGTCCTACACCTATTAATAAACCTCCTGTCCCTGTTAATGACACGGC
>NZ_JBALDU010000038.1:0-33740 GCF_036917235.1 Nostoc sp. | reverse complement strand
TCTCAGTTGCACTCAATTTAATAAATCCTCAACATTTAAGAAACTGGTTTGCTAGTTGCTGCTACTGTACCTCATAACAGCCGTAAATGCTGTAACTGGCATTAATTCAATTGCATTAATTCCCAATTTACAAAGATAATCTAACTTAGCAATTATCCCTAAATATTTGCCTTTCTCGTTAGAGTCAACTTCATCACCAGTAAAATCGGCAACGTGCATTTCGTATATGACTAATTCCCGATTGTCAGGCAACGGTATCTCATCGTGTTGCCAAATGTAAGTATCAACAATGCGTTGACCATCTTGAATGCGTACTATACTGTATTTTTCTGTTTCGTTAACATCTGTTGCTTTAGGATCAATGACATCTATCCATTCATCAAGTGCAAAATTTGGAGTTTTGGTTTGAATGCGAAACTTATATTGATAAACACCGTCTTCTAGTTGGATTTTAGTGCGAAAATAACCGTCTTCACCTTTGGACATTGGAATTTCTTTCCAGTCCGAAAAAGACCCAATTAAAGTTGCTCCTTTGTTACAAGGAGCAAATAATGTAAATTCAGTTAAATTTGCCATTTTCACACGTTTAAGTTTTAGCTAGTTCTAGTCACTAAAATTATTGTGTAACATCAAAGAGTTTGCAGCTTATTTCTTAAGTATTATCAATATTTCCCTAATATGCTGGACTTTAAACAGATATTGCGATCGCTATGATTGTAGGGATGCAATGATTATTTACCAATATCTTCATTCCAAAGTTCGGGGTTAGTTTCAATAAACTCACTCATCATTTGTTCGCACTCATCAAGATTAAGATCAATTACGTCTACACCGTGAGATACCATAAATTCTTTAGCACCAGGAAAAGTTCTAGATTCTCCAGCGATGACTTTTTTAATGCCAAATTGTACCACTGCCCCAGCGCACAGGTAACACGGCATTAAAGTTGAATAGAGTGTAGTACCTCTGTAGCTGCCAACTCTCCCAGCATTGCGGAGACAATCGATTTCGGCGTGGGTAACAGGATCGCCGTCTTGCACGCGTTTATTGTGTCCTCTGCCGAGAATTTTGCCATCCTTGACGAGAACCGAACCAATGGGAATCCCACCTTCTTGTCTGCCTTGTTTTGCTTCTTGAATTGCAGCTTCCATAAACTCATCCATATAATTCTCCTTTTATGAAAAAACAACTTGTATTAATGGATCACGATGGCGGTGTAGATGATTATCTGGCAACTATGCTGCTGTTGACGATGGATGGTATTGAACTCCTTGGTGTTGTAGTCACTCCAGCAGATTGCTACATTCAACCGGCTGTTAGCGCCACACGTAAAATTATAGATTTGATGGGATTTTCTCATATCCCGGTAGCAGAAAGCACTGTGCGCGGGATCAATCCATTTCCTACTCTCTATCGCCGTGATTCGTTTATCGTTGACCATCTCCCCATTCTCAATCAAAGGGAAACCATCGCTACGCCTTTGGTTGCCGAAACAGGTCAAGATTTCATGATACAGGTGTTACGTGACGCATCAGACCCCGTAACGTTGATGGTAACTGGCCCTTTGACGACGGTTGCAGTGGCTTTAGACAAAGCACCAGAAATTGAAGCCAAGATTCAAAAGATTGTGTGGATGGGGGGTGCGTTGAATGTAGGTGGCAATGTAGAAAAAAGTTTGGAAGCAGGACAAGATGGTTCCGCCGAATGGAATGTTTATTGGGATGCGCTTTCGGCAGCGCGGGTATGGCAAACCGAAATTGAAATTATTATGTGTCCTTTGGATTTAACTAACAATGTCCCAGTCACATCGGAGTTAGTATACAAAATGGGACGACAACGCCACTATCTCATCTCTGATTTAGCCGGACAATGTTATGCACTAGTTATCCCCCAAGATTATTATTTTTGGGATGTCTTAGCAACAGCTTATTTGGGACATCCAGAATTTTATCAATTGCGCGAATGGGAAACAGAAATTATTACCACTGGTCTTAGTCAAGGACGTACCAAAGTAGTTTCTGGTGGTCGGAAAATTTCTGCAATGGATAAGGTCGATAAAGAGGCTTTTTATGCTTACATCTTGCAGCAATGGGCCAGATAAAAACTAAAAATTAAACTTAAAAGTTAGCTGTGTTGAGAAATTATGACTATAGTTGGTTGCATTGTCTTTTCTTAACTCTGCTTTACTTTATGATGAACAACTACTATGGAATATGAGCAAATTAAGTATGAATTAAAAAACTCCGCTACCTTGAAGCTTTTACGAAGCGATAACGCCGCTCTAATTCTGAGTTTTTTTTACAACCAGTTTAAGGTAACTCAGCGCATTTCTATTACTCAAGAAGAGTTAGAAACTAAACTGGGTAACTATCTGGAGTTTCTGCAAGACATTTATCCAGATTTTGATCGTCGTTCGTGCAACGTTCCCGGAGGGAAATCGCCTAAACAGTATCTTAGCCAATGGTGTGATGACCAGCTTTTGAGGAAAACGTTTAACAGCAGTGACGATCCAGTATTTACACTAACTCCGGCTGCTGAGAAAGCGATCGCGTGGTTAGAAGACCTGAAGCGGCGAGAAGAGTTTGTGGGAACTGAATCTCGCTTTTTGCAGATTTTCTCACTATTAAAGGAAATTCGCGATCGCAGTACAACGGACATCGAGACGCGAATTACTCAACTGGAACAGGATCGCGATCGCATTCAGCAAGAAATTGACCAGATTCGGCAGACAGGAGTAGTTGATCCCTACAACCCGACACAACTGCAAGAACGTTTTCGTTTGGCAAACCAAGTCACCACCCACTTAATCGCAGATTTTAGTGCAGTTGAGCAAAAATTTCGCAGTTTAACCCGTACCGTACAAGAAGCGCAACTTCAGCAAGATACTCGCAAAGGAACAGTAATCAGTCGAGTGCTGGATGCAGATCGGGAATTGAAAGATTCTGAGCAAGGGCGCAGTTTCTATGCATTCTGGAATTTCCTGATGTCAACTAGCAACCGACAGGAACTAAAATCTCTGATTCAAAAGATTTATACCCTAGAAGAGTTGCAGCCATTAACTCAGGAGTATGGGCTACTGCGTCGGATTGAGCGCATTTTGATTGATAGAGGAGACTACATCGTGCAATCCAATCATCGACTGGCAGAAAAACTACGTCAGATGTTGGATGAACGCAATCTTATGGAAAATCGACGTGTGGCTGAACTGATTACTGAAGTGCAACGCCTTGCTTTACAAGTTGCAACTCTTGCGCCACCAGAGCCAGATTTTTGGGTATTAGAAGGCGAACCAACCGTAAATCTGGTGATGGCACGTCCTTTGCATCCACTGGAGGAGTCAGAAATACCGACATTCTCAATGGATTTCAGTGATTCACCAGAAGTCATGCTGGATGAGGAAATTACTGCACTTTATCAGCAGTTTTATGTGGATGAGGAGACGTTGTTACAACGCATTGAACGAACACTCGAACAGCGAACAGAAATATTGCTGACAGAACTGCTCCAACTCTATCCAGTCACGCAGGGATTACCAGAGATTGTTGCGTATCTGGCGATCGCCACTCAATCCGATCGCCATTTAATTAATACCAGTACAATTGAAGCGATCGTAATTACAAGCCTGGAGCCGGAAAAGCAGTTCCAGCTGACCTTACCACAAGTTATCTTTCACCGTTAACTGCCCAAACAATGCAACCTCAACCGCCTCTACCCTATGCACACGTCATTCTCAAACTTTTGCGGGGAGCTATTTACAGTGATGATTCACATTGGGAGCAATTGCAAAGTTATTTAACTCCAGTTAAAGAATATTTTGGCAAGATTGGTCTGCAAGTCCGAAATTACGAAACTGAAGGATTTGCCTACCTGGAACAACCCGATCCTGACCCGGAAGACCAAACTGAAGCCCTTCCCCGGCTAACCGCCCGCCATAAGTTGAGCTTTAATGTCACCGTTTTATGCGTATTACTGCGTGAGCAACTGCGACAATTCGATGCCAGCGACGCTATAGGACGATTGGTTCTTAGTATAGAAAAAATCCGAGATTTGTTACAACCCTACCTACCTGAAGGGAATAATGAGGAAAGATTTCGGCGCGAGGTGGATGGACTGGTAAAGCAGGCGATGGAATTAGGATTCCTAAAACGCCTGTCTGGACAAGATGAAAATTACGAAGTGCGTCTCATCCTCAAAGCCAAAGTTGATGCTGATACCCTCGAACTCCTGAAACAAAAGTTAGCGGCTTATGCAACTCGTCCTGCCGATTGAACAAATGGATGATTTCAATGACAAAGCGCTGGCAGGTTTTTGCCTCCAACGCTTTGAGGTGCTGAATTGGGGAACCTTTGACCAACGCCCTTGGGTGCTGGATTTGCAGGGAAATATTGCCTTGCTAACTGGAGCAAACGGCTCAGGAAAATCGACACTGGTGGATGGATTGCTGACATTACTTGTTGCAAATCAACGCCGCAATTATAACCAAGCTTCCAGTATGACCGGCAAAAAAGAGCGGAATGAGAAAAGCTATGTTCAGGGGGCTTACAGTCACACTCGTGATGAAGAATTCCATCGCTCAAAATCCAAAGTACTGCGAGACAAAGGAAAACCTTCGGTGTTGCTTGGCTATTTTAGCGATCGCCTGAGCAAACAAGATGTGACGCTGGCACAAGTGCTATGGATGGAAGATGGCTCGGTGCGAAAGTTCTTTGTTGTTGCGGATGCCGAGTTAACAATCGCTTCCCATTTCACCCAATTTACTCGGATTGCAGACTTAAAAAAACAACTCAAATCGCTGGGCGCAGAAACATTTGAGAAATTTGTGGACTATAGTCAGCAGTTTCGCAAACGCTTTGGTTTAGAATCTGAAAAAGCATTAGATTTGTTCAATCAAACAGTCAGTATCAAAGAGATTGGTGGATTGAATGATTTTGTTCGCAATCACATGTTAGAGAAAGCAGATGTGCAAACAAAAATCCGTGAGTTGCAAGAAAGTTATGAGAATTTAACTATTTCCCATACTGCAATTCAGAATGCACGAAAACAGTTAGAGGCACTTTTGCCACTGACAGCAGAAGCAGAAAAATATACAAAACTGAAAAAAGAAGTTGCAAAGTTTCAAGAATATAAAGACGTTGCCCCTGCCTTCTTTGCAAGCAAGAAACTTAATTTGTTAACTCAAGAACTGCAAACAATTGAACAACATTTGACTCAGTTGCGACATCAACGAGTCGAAAGCGATCGCCGCTTATCAGAACTGCGCGATCAAGATAAACAGTTATACTCAGCCATCGATAAAGATAGTGATGGGCAACGCTTACAGGAATTAACGCGGGAAATAAAGCAATGCCAGAATGAGGTTAAGACCAAACGCCATCAGACAGAGGACTACGATCGCCTCGCCCAACTCCTGAACCTTACTCAGTACACTGATAGCACCACTTTCTTCGCTAATAGAACCCAAGGAGAGGAACTTAAGCGCGAAATTGATACAGCGTTACAAAAATTAGAAGCACAACGAGATCAACAAATTTTGCTTCGCAGTGATTTGCAAAAACAGCAGGCTAAACTCAACGATGAGCTAGAATCACTTCGCAGCCGCAAGAGCCAAATTCCTAAAAGGAGTCTAGATATCCGCGATCGCCTTGCCGGTGGCTTAAACTTAAATGATACCGATCTACCATTTGTCGGAGAACTCTTGCAAATCCGTAAAGAAGCACAGGAATGGGAAGGTGCGATCGAGCGACTACTTGGAGGGTTTGGTTTATCTGTTCTTGTTCCTGAAGCACACTATCAAGCAGTCAATGCCTATGTAAATCAGACCGATTTGAAGGGACGTTTAGTTTACTATCGCGTTACTGCTTCAACTCCCAATCCAACACAACGCGCCCTCGAACCCCGTCAGGTTCCCCACAAGTTAGAAATCAAGGAAGATAATGGCAAATTCTCTCATTGGTTACGCGATGAGTTAGTGCGCCAGTTCAATTATGTTTGTTGCGAGAAAGAACAGTTCCAGCATGAAATACGCGCTATTACTCGCACTGGGCTGATGAAACATGGCAAAGAACGCCATGAGAAAGATGACCGATTTCGGATTAGCGATCGCAGCCAGTACATTCTGGGTTGGAATAATGCCAGCAAAATCAACGCGCTAGAAATTGACTTAATTCAGTTTAATAAACAACTTGCTCAAATTGAGAAAGCAATTCAATCGCTAGATAGTGAGCGTCAAAAGCGCCGTCAGCAAACATCCTCGCTGGAAAATTTCATGAGATTTACCGACTTCAGCGAAATTGATTGGCGATCGGTTGAACTAGAGTGTCAGAACCTACAGAAACAAAAGCAGCAGCTAGAAGCCAGTTCTGACCATCTTAAGCAATTAAAAGCTCAACTTCAGTCAACCCAGGAAGAAATAGCCCAAGTTGAACAACGACGCGAAACCTTGATTCGAGAAATTCAGACTTTTGAAAATCGGCAATATCAAGCCAAAAATGAGCAAAACAATTGTCAAATTAAACTTCAATCTGTTGCTATCTCAGACATTGATGAATTTGCGACGCGCATTGCGGGAAAACTTAGGCAGTACACGATGACACTAGAAGCGATCACTCAAGATGAGTCAGACTTGCAAAAATACCTTGAGCAAGAACTTCGCCAAAGAGAGCGACAACAGGATGACTCTCGTAGTGCCTTAACTATACGAATGCTCAACTTTAAGAATGCGTTTCCTGAAATAACAGTAGAACTGGCAACAACGCTTGATTTTTTAGACGAATATCTTAAGCTAAAGATTCAAATTGAGCATGATGATTTACCTCGTCACGAAGAAGGCTTTAAGCGTTTGATGACTGGAAAAGTTATTGAAGCAATTGTAGGATTTAAGGGGCAGTTGGAGAAACAAGAAGAAGAAATACAGGAAAATATTGATGAGCTAAATAAATCTTTACGACAAGTTGATTACACAGATTCTACCTACATCGAGTTGTGTTATGAACCAAGCCGTAATCGGGAAATTCGAGATTTTAAGCAAGATTTAAACATTTGCTTGGGTGATGTTGCTCACCAAACTGCTGAAGACAACGAGCAACGTTTTCACAATATTCAAACTCGTCTCATTGAAAGGTTCCAATCACAGGAGCAGCGTTGGACAAACTTAGTAACAGATGTCCGAAATTGGCTAGATTTTTCAGTAATTGAACGCTATCGTTCAGACAATATCGAAAAAGAACATCATACTGACTCATCAGGAAAATCTGGTGGGCAGAAAGTGAAATTAGCATACACTATTCTGGCATCAGCGATCGCTTATCAGTTTGGTTTAAATCAAGACACTGCAAAAAACAAATCCTTCCGGTTTGTTGTTATTGACGAAGCATTTAGTAAATCAGATGATAATAATGCTCGTTATGCAATGGAACTATTTAGAAACCTGAACCTTCAACTATTGGTCGTTACTCCCAAGGATAAAATTAATGTAATTGAGTCATACATTTCTAGTCTTCATTTTGTATCTAATACACTTGAAGGTAACTTCTCCAGTATTACTCCTATCTCAATTGAGAAATATCGACAAAAGCGCCAGCTTACCTTAAGTCAAAATCATGATTAGTTCTGTTCAAATTTTCCAAAAAGCTGAACGTCTTTATCCATTATTTCTCCGTTCAGTGATTACAGGAGAGACATTTTTTCCAATCGACCACAAAAAGTTTCCAATTGGTTATCCTCCTAAAGATTATCTTGCTTTACGAGAAGCTGTTACTCAGTTAAAAAACAAGTCCAAACAGAATTTAGGCTATGGCTACACAGTTGAATGGAAAACTCGTAAGTTCCATAAGCTTGGACAGCAGTCTTTGCCTCAATGCATTAGCATAGACACAGAACAGGACTACTTAAAATTGCTCAAAAAGGAGAAAGAATTCTTACAATTTAAGGCAGATATAGAATTAATTCGCTCAGAAGTTCCTGAACTGAATTGCTGGCTTGATCGCAATCCTCTAAAAGTGATTGAATATAGCGATCGCTGGAGTGATTTACTAAAGGTTTGTCGATACTTTCAATATAATCCACAACCTCATCTTTATATTCGAGAATTGCCTATTCAGATTCACACTAAATTTATCGAACAGAATAAGGGTATCCTCCGTAATCTTTTAGAAGCTATTTTACCTGCTGAACTGCTTGGATCAGTAGAAGGTGAGAAAGAATATACTTTTGAAAAACGATTCTCTCTTAGGTATCGTGAGCCTCTCATCCGATTAAGAATTTTAGATCAAGCATTAAAAGCTAAGTATGAATTTCTGCTTTCCGACATAAGTACCCCTATTTCTGAATTCAAACAGCTTAATTTAAAAGGGCATCGCTTCTTTATTACTGAAAACTTGATGAGTTTTCTAAACCTACCTGCTTTAGAAAACAGCTTTGCGCTATTTGGTAGCGGATATGCTATTCAAACATTGAAATCTGTAAAGTGGCTGGCATATTGTCCCATCTTTTACTGGGGTGATTTGGATACTGATGGATTTAAAATACTCTCTCAATTCCGCTCTTATTTCCCTCAAACTATTTCCATAATGATGGATGTAAAAACGTTTGAAACTTTTAAAGAATTTGCTGTTACTATTGCAGAATCAACTGACGAAAATTTACTTTATCTTACTCCTGAAGAACAAGATTTATGTTCATATCTCTCTCTTCATAATAAACGCTTAGAGCAAGAACACATTATTCAAGATTATGCCTATCAATACATACATTTTTCGTGTAATATAGCTGATTCAAGCAGAGAGCAAAATACTAAAAAGCTACATTAATATTAATGAGTGATAAACTTTAAACCTAAGAAGAGAGCCGCAATAGTTCCCGCCACAGAAATTTCACCTTGGACAATTTTATCTAAAACTGATTCTACAGGAATTGATACAACTTCAATCTCTTCTGTAATATCTAGTTGTTGCTCTCCAACTTTGCTCACATTCTCTGCTAAAAATAAATGTATTTGATTGGTATCTTTACTCGGCTTATCGTACAGAGTTCCAATTTTTTTAAATTCATGGGGAATATAACCAGTCTCTTCTCTCAGTTCTCTAATTGCTGCTACTTCTGCACTCTCTTGTGTGGGATCGAAATTACCTGCTGGCAGTTCCAAGAAAAATTCACCTACGGCGTGTCTATATTGCCGAACAAAAATAATTTCTCTGTTACTTGTGATAGGTAAAATCATTGCAACGTCAGGCTTAATACTGACAAAATAATCATCTACAATTTTACCATTTGGTAATTCTATTTCATCTTGCCTCACTTGACACCAAGGATTATCTAAAACCATTTTTGATTTTAAAATTTTCCATTTCTTTAAGTTGTTCATAAACTAAGTAAAAATAAAATGTATGTATAAAAACTTTGCAATGAATGTAAAAAAGTATAACAGATGCATCCGATAATCTAAACTTTCAACTTACACTGGCTTTTGCAATAACATAATATGTATAAAAAGTATGCAAATAAATGTAAATTTATTTACTGTAAATAAGAGATTTCCGTTGACCATTAGTCGGGGTACAACGGCACAGACAACGAATGTATGGGTGAGAATTTCACAAGATGGGATCGAAGGCTGGGGGGAAGCATCGCCATTTGGTGTAGGTAATCATCGGCAATCAACTGATACAATCAAAGACGCTTTAGAGGAAGTTGTGCCGCTGTTGCAAACATTCAGCCCTTTACAACGTCAGGAAATTGAGCAAGTTTTAACACAAAACCAAGTTCCTTCTGCTGCAAGAGCTGCGTTGGATATGGCAATGCATGACTGGTTGGGTAAGCGCGTAGGTTTACCTTTGTGGCAACTTTGGGGACTCGATCGCAATCAAATAGTCGCGACTTCAGTCACAATTGGGATTAATTCGCCGGAAGCTGCCAGGGCAAGAGCGCGAGACTGGTTAAAGTTTACAGATGTCCGTCTTTTCAAGGTGAAGCTAGGTAGCCCAGATGGCATAGATGCAGATCAAAAAATGCTCTTAGCGGTGCGAGAAGAAGCACCTGAACTAGAATTTTTTGTTGATGCCAACGGGGGTTGGAGTTTAGAAGATGCGATCGCAATGTGCAATTGGCTAGCTGATTTAGGTATAAAGTATGTAGAACAGCCATTGCCACGGGGAGAAGAAAAAAGTTTAGCAAAACTAAAAGAACACTCTCCTCTCCCCCTCTTTGTCGATGAAAGTTGTTTCACAAGCGCTGATATTCCCGATTTGGCAAATTACGTGGATGGCATTAATATCAAACTAATGAAATCAGGGGGGCTAACAGAGGCAATGCGAATGGTACATACAGCACGAGCATATCGGTTGCAAGTAATGTTCGGTTGCTATTCTGACAGTTCGCTAGCTAATACAGCAGCATTACAGCTAGCACCACTAGCTGATTATTTAGATTTAGACAGTCACCTGAACTTAATTGATGACCCTTTTACGGGTGCATTGCTAAAAGAAGGAAAAGTTTTGCCAAACGATTTACCAGGTTTGGGAGTACAACACAGTGCGTCTACCACTTAATCAACGAGTAGCTATCTTGCTACATGAAGGGACTATTGGGACTCACGGCAAAACAGGGCTAGCAATTTTACGTTACAGTGAAGCCCCAATTGTAGCCGTAATCGATCGCGAGTGTGCTGGTAAATCCCTACCAGAATTAACAGGTCTCAAGCGTGATGTGCCGATTGTGGCATCGGTAGCCGCAGCCCTAGAGTACAAACCGGAAGTTTTAGTAATTGGTATTGCTCCAGGAGGTGGTGCTGTACCAGATGATTACTGGCTAGAAATCAAAGATGCTTTAGAAGCGGGAATGTCTTTGGTGAATGGTTTACATACACCAATGGCAAGTATCCCAGAATTACATGCACTGCTCAAACCAGGGCAACTAATTTGGGATGTCCGAAAAGAACCGTCTAATATTAGTGTTGCTAGTGGAATGGCACGCACCCTTCCGTGTCGGCGGGTATTGACAGTGGGAACTGACATGGCGATCGGTAAAATGTCAACTAGTCTAGAGTTACATTGGGCGTCAAAATTGCGGGGCTGGCGTTCTAAATTCCTCGCCACGGGGCAAACTGGGGTGATGTTAGAAGGAGACGGCGTGGCTTTAGATGCCGTGCGGGTAGATTTTGCCGCCGGTGCTGTGGAACAGATTGTTATGCGCTATGGGAAAAACTACGACATCTTGCATATTGAAGGGCAAGGTTCGCTGCTACACCCTGGTTCAACAGCAACTCTACCCCTAATCCGTGGTTCGCAACCAACCCAACTGCTGTTAGTACATCGGGCGGGACAAGTTCATGTACGCAATCATCCCCATGTGATAATTCCACCTTTACCAGAGGTGATTCGGCTTTATGAAACTGTTGCTAATGCCGGTGGTGCTTTTGGAAGCGTTTCTGTAGTGGGTATAGCACTGAACACAGCCCATTTAGATGAATCTGCGGCTCAGGAAAGCATCGCTCAAACAATAGCAGAAACAGGGCTACCTTGCACCGATGTAGTGCGCTTTGATGCCAATGTGCTTTTGGATGCGGTGATGAATAATTAGGTTCTAAAGAATGCTTTAACCCTACACTTCTGAGAGAAAACTGGTTCCAACACCGAAAGAAGTGGCACAACAGGAGAATGCAACACAGCGATCGCTTGGCAGCAAAGCTGCGAGAATTAAATTATAGATATACCATTTAACTTCCACGCTGTTTTGCTTATGCCTGTTGCCCCAAATGCTATGACTCTTCAGGCAATACCCATTTTGGCGGTTCTGCCATTTTTTTCCGCAGACGTTCTTGTGCCAACTCCAGCATTTTATCTAAGGGAGTCTCTTCAATAAATTTTGCGGCTGACTCTCTAAACTCGATATTGGGGCATTTATCCCCTAAAACACACCCGTTAACACAGGCTACAGCGCAGTTAATCTTTTGCTCCACAGTACATTCCTCTCTCTAAAAGTTATGAGTTATAAGTTGTGAGTCATGATTTTCATCTCTAACTCTTCACTCTTTACTCTTTACTATCAGGCATGACCTACAGATAAATTTTACCTTGCCAGTTGGTATCTCATTAGTCTAAATACTCACCATTTAGAAAGTTATAAGTTAGGAGTTAGGAGTTATGAGTTATGATTTTTACTCCTCACTCCTCACTTTTATAAAGGGCGCTCATGTCAGAACTCTTTGCTACTACTGGAACTATAGCCGCGATCGCCACTGCTGTTGTCCCCCAACAGGGTAGTGTTGGCATTGTGCGGGTGTCCGGTTCTCAAGCAATGACAATCGCCCAAAGTCTCTTTCATGCACCAGGGCGACAAGTTTGGGAAAGTCACCGGATTCTCTACGGTTACATTCGCCATCCCCAGACGCAACAAATAGTGGATGAAGCCCTGTTGTTGATTATGAAAGCACCCCGTTCTTACACCCGTGAAAATGTTGTAGAATTCCATTGCCACGGGGGAATTATGGCAGTGCAGCAAGTATTACAACTGTGTTTGGAAAATGGCGCTAGACTAGCGCAACCTGGAGAATTTACTCTCCGCGCCTTTTTGAATGGACGGTTGGATTTAACTCAAGCCGAAGGTATTGCCGACTTAGTTGGAGCTAAATCGCCCCAAGCGGCTCAAAGTGCTTTAGCTGGTTTACAAGGAAAATTAGCTCATCCGATTCGGCAGTTACGCGCTAACTGTTTGGATATCTTGGCAGAAATTGAAGCTCGGATTGATTTTGAGGAAGACCTTCCGCCGCTGGATGATAAAGCAACCATATCAGCAATTGATAAAATTGCCGCAGAAATAACTAGGTTATTGGAAACCAAAGACAAAGGTGAGTTGCTACGCACTGGTTTAAAAGTGGCAATTGTTGGGCGTCCGAATGTGGGTAAGTCGAGTTTATTGAACGCTTGGAGCCGGAGCGATCGCGCCATTGTGACTGATTTACCTGGTACAACCCGCGATGTTGTCGAATCTCAGTTAGTTGTCGGGGGAATTCCCATACAAGTGCTAGATACAGCGGGGATTCGGGAAACAACAGACCAAGTGGAAAAAATTGGCGTCGAGCGATCGCGTCGTGCTGCCAATGCAGCTGATTTAGTCTTGCTTACCATCGATGCTTCCGCAGGTTGGACGGAAGGTGATGAAGAAATTTATCAAGAGGTACAACACCGTTCAGTGATTCTAGTCATTAATAAAATCGATTTAGTAGAAGAAAGTGAAAGAACAACTCTTCAATCTAAAATCCAAAATCGTTCGACTGAGCGTAGCCGAAGTCCACAATCCAAAATTGTCACAGCCGCAGCCCAAAATCAAGGTATTGAAGCTTTAGAAGCAGCAATTTTAGAAATAGTTCAATCTGGAAAAGTGCAAGCTGCTGATATGGATTTAGCCATTAACCAAAGGCAGGCAGCAGCCTTAACTCAAGCTAAAATGTCTTTGGAACAGGTGCAAGCGACAATTACCCAGCAGTTACCTCTGGATTTTTGGACAATTGACTTACGAGGTGCGATTCAAGCTTTAGGGGAAATTACCGGAGAAGAAGTAACAGAATCCGTTTTAGAGAGGATTTTTAGTAGATTTTGTATTGGAAAATGACTTTGTATAAAACTATTATCTCATCGTTCGCGCAATCGAGGATGAGTTTGGTGAAATAGATGAAACATTCGATGAAGGCGTCGTCGATGGGCTGCCGCGCGATCGGCGTGCGGACGTAGAGCGGCCCGATCGCCAAATCGAAGGCGACTTCTTCGTCCACGCCCCGGACGCAGTTCTCCTCGTTCAGACGCGCGCCGGATCGGCAGTACGATAATTTAACGCAGATGATCTGCGTTAGAGCAAACGCGAAGGAGACTTGTCATGAGCTACACATACGAAATCGACGCCAAGGCCGTGTTCGAGAGCCGCGTCGACCAGTTCATCGCCTTCGGCATCGCCAGGCCCCAGGTCAAGGCTCTACAGGCCGCGATCGCCGACATGTGGGCGGACGCACCGGGAGGATGGCCCTACGAGTGGTCTGCACTTGCTCGGCAGTACATGGAGCAGGGAAACCCGTTCCTCGCGTCGATCGCCTACGGCTATGCCAAGTTTCCGTGCCTTGCGGACGACACGCGGCGCAAAGCGCTCGACAACCAAGTCGCCGCCTATCTGGCCGCCGCGCCGAGCTTTCCCATCAGGTTCGAGCGCCGCGCGATCCCGCTGCCCTATCGCGGCACGAGCGTAGACCTGCCCATCCACCTGTTCTCGACGACGGGCCGCTATCGCGAAGCGCCGGTGCTGATCTTCAGCGGCGGTATCGACACCTACAAGATGGACTGTCACGAGATGTGCGTGACCTTGGCGAAGCGCGCGGGCGTTACGGTACTCGCGTTCGACATGCCTGGCACGGCAGAATGCCCGATTCCGTTGTCGAACGCTGGCGACGAAGTGGTGCTTGCGCTTGTCGAAGAGGCGCGACACCTCGGCAATGGCAAGGTCGCGCACTTTGGCATGTCGTTCGGTGGCAACTTCTCTGCAATGACCGGGCTTTCGGGCGCTGTCGACGCTGCAATCGTCCTGGGGGGCCCGGTCGACAAGTGCTTCGACGTGGAGCACATCGAAAGCCTGCCCTTCCGAACCGCAGACATCATTGGCAATGACATGGGTTTCGACCACCAGCCGAGCACGCAAGAACTCCAGTCCGCTCTGGCGTTGCTTTTGCGGCGGTCGCTGCTGGATCGGGCGGACAACGCGCCGATGCTCATCATCAACGGCGCGGACGATGATCTGATTCCTCAGGTCGATACCTTGGTCTTCGAGGGCCGCTCCAACACGGAGGTCTATCTGCTGCCCGACACCGGCCATTGCGCCGTGTCGAAGCTTGGCGAGGTGCTGGACCTGACCGTCCGCTGGCTGCCGGCGCACCTCGGACTGGATGTCGTGGCGCAGGCCAGGCACGAGGTTGATGCCGCGCTGCCGACGCCTCTGCCGATCGCCTCGCCGGAGTCGGTAGGGTTCGCGGCCGAGCGCCTCGATCGGCTCGACAGCGCGATGCAGGCGGAGATCGATGCTGGCCATTATGCCGGCATCAGCGTGACGATCGCCCGCCACGGCAAACTGGTGAAGTCTGGGCGCTACGGCTACCAGACGCTCGAAGGTCGCGAGCCGCTGCGTGAGGACGCCATCTTCCGCATCGCCTCGATGACCAAGCCGATCGTCGCTGTGGCGATGCTCCTCCTTTACGAGCAGGGCAAGTGGCAACTTGACGATCCAGTCACCCGGTTCATCCCTGAATTCGCAGACCTGAAAGTGATGGACGCGGACGGCGCGCTCGTCGCACTCGAACGACCGATGCAGATGCGCCATGTGATGTCGACTTGCGCGGGCTTCGCCTTCGGGCCGCCTCTGGGCAGCGTCAATCCGAAGGTCGACGCGATGTATGCAGAGGCCGACCTGTGGAGCGGCACGAACGACGACACGATCGCCAAGCTGGCGAAACTGCCGTTGGAAGCACAGCCCGGCACGCACTTCCGCTACGGACTGCAGCAGGAGGTGCAAGGTGCTATTATCAAACGGATCGCCGGCCAAACGATTGACGTTTTCCTGGAACAGCAGATATTTGCACCGTTGGGCATGAAGGACACGGGCTTTGGGGTGCTGCCAGAGCATCGCCATCGCATCGCGCCCCGCTATGCTCTGGACGACGACCTCAAGCTTGTCCTTGCCCCGGATCAGTCTGCGTTCCCCGCCGTGGCGGGCACGCCTGCGGGCGTGAAGCCCAAATACCTGCTGTCGATTGCCGGACTCTATTCGACCGCCCAAGACTACCTGCGCTTCGCGCAGATGCTGGCGAACGGCGGCGAGCTCGACGGCGTGCGGGTTCTCTCGCCGAGTTCGGTCAGGCTGATGACGAGCAACCTGCTGCCTGAGGGGGTGCCGATGCACTTCCTACAGTCGTTCGCCGGCGTCGGCTACGGCATGAATGTCGGTATCGTGCTCGATCCGGCCCGGGCCGATTTCAATGGCGGCGCGGTCGGCGCAGGCACGTTCTATTGGGGCGGCGTACACGGCACCTGGTTCTGGGTCGATCCAGTCAACGCCATCGTCGTCGTCGGCATGATCCAGCAGGTGGACGGCGGAAACCCGATGACCGGGCGGCCCTATCCGGTGGCGGATGTCCGCGGGATCTCCCGGTCTATCACCTACGGAGCGTTGGTCGACCCTGCGCGCTAGCGCCCCACCCTGCTGAACTTTCAGCCGCCCAGGCGACATCTACTGCCGTTCCCCGAAATCAAGCCTCTCACCTCAAAGGAGCAATCAAATGACCTCGAAACTTGAACTCGATCCCCGTCTCGATCCACGCATCAAGGCGTTTTTCGCCGGAATCCCCTTAGGGGCACCGCAGCCCAACGTCGCCAGCCGAGAGGAACTGCTCGCGCAGGAACTCTCCGCCGAGGGCAGAGCCATTTATGCCCAACAGGTCGCGTTTTTCGACACGATGGACTGCGAGGATGTCGCTCCGTCGACCGGACTGACCGTGCGTACGGAAACCTTCACCTCTTCGCCCGACGGCAACACGGTTCAGATCCAATACATCCGCCCTGATGGCACAGAAATCCTGCCGTGCATTTACTACATCCACGGCGGTCGCATGGCGTTCAGCTCTTGCTACGAAGGCAACTACAAGACTTGGGGCCGCATGATCGCCGCACGGGGCGTGGCCGTGGCGATGGTCGACTTCCGCAACGCTGTGCACGCTGACTCGGCACCAGAGATCGCCCCCTTCCCTGCGGGACTCAATGATTGTGTCTCCGGTCTCAAGTGGGTACGCGCCAATGCCGCCGCCCTTGGCATCGATCCGGCGCGCATCGTGGTTACAGGCGAAAGCGGCGGCGGGAACCTCGCGCTGGCGGTCGGCATGAAGCTGAAGCAGGACGGCGACCTCGCCCTGATTAAGGGCATCTACGCCATGTGCCCCTTCATCGCTGGCGAGTGGCCGCTGCCGCAGAACCCGTCGTCCAGCGAGAACGAAGGCATCTTCATCTCGGTACAGAACAACCGCAGCGCGATGGCTTACGGCATTGACGCGTTCAACGCCCGCAACCCGCTGGCCTGGCCGGGCTTCGCACAGCGCGAGGATGTCGAGGGACTGCCGCCGGTGGCGATCAGCGTCAACGAGTGTGACCCTCTTCGCGACGAGGGCATCGGCTTCTACAGGCTGCTGCTGGGTGCCGGTGTCTCGGCGCGCTGCCGCCAATTGATGGGCACGTGCCACGGCATCGAAATCCTGCCGGTCATCTGCCCTGACATCGCCCGCAGCACCGCAATCGACATCGCTGACTTCGCTATCAGTTGAGCAAACTCTCACGGATGCCCATCCCCAATCTAGTCCTTCCTGTTTCCAGTGACGTGGCAAATTTTGGTTGAGGATTTCTGGCAGCCCCATCTTTTTTATCACCTCTAGCAGCAGAACCACATCATCGATTCGTTCTGAGATTATTTGTTGCGGTAAATGTGCCATTTTTCACACTTACCATTAAACAGTTACACCCTACACAACTTTCTTTCTGGCACAAGGTATGCCAACGCTTAGATACTCTCCCTTGTTTCATCTATTTCACCAAACTCATCCTCGATTACGCGAACAGTGAGTATTATTAATAACTAAATGTACATCTCAATTCGTCAAGCAACCATACAAGATACGGCGATCGTTTCGGATGTGTTATTAGAAGCAGCTTTGTGGCTCCAGCAGAGTGGTAGGACTCTGTGGCATGAGAGTCAGGTTTCACCAGAAAGTATCTCTAAAGATGTTGCTAACGGCTTGTTTTTCATTGCTGAGTGGGCAGGTGAAGCAGTTGGTACAATGAAGTTTCAACTAGAAGATTTACTGTTCTGGCCCGACATTTCTCAGGAAGATTCAGCATTTTTACATCGCTTTGCAGTTCGACGGCATTACTCCGGCGGTAAAGTCTCTTCAGCACTTCTAGCTTGGGCTGTTGAACAAACACAAATACTTGGCAGACATTATTTACGTCTAGATTGCGACGCCTCACGTCCACGCCTTAGAGCAGTATATGAACGTTTTGGTTTCCGTCATCACAGCGACAAACAAGTTGGTGCTTATTTTGTCTCTCGCTACGAATATCAAATACCTCCAATATGTAAAATGCGTAAGTCCTAAAAACAATGTCTGATGAGCTAGTCGGCGCTTCATTTTAAAATCAAAGTAAACCTCTTGTCTAAGTGGTAGAAAAAAGGCTAAATAAGGATTATGACCGTAACTACCTATAAATGGACAATTAAACGTTATCACCAAGCAATAGAGGCAGGTATTTTTGACGACCAGCCCATTGAACTATTGCGCGGCGACCTCATTGTTATGCCCCCAGAACGAGAATCTCACGCTTACTACAACACAGAAGCAGCTGATTATCTTCGCACACTGCTCGGTGAACGGGTAAAAATCCGCGATGCAAAACCCGTTACCTTACCCAACGATTCAGAACCTGCTCCCGATGTTGCGATTGTCAAACCTTTAGGTGAGGTCTACTTAGAACACCATTCTTACCCAGAAGATATCTTCTGGGTTATTGAATTCTCCAAAGCCACCCTGAGCAAAGATTTAGGTGACAAAAAAGACATCTACGCTGAGGGTGGTATTGTTGAATATTGGGTTGTCAACCTGAAGACTCCGCAGTTAAAAGTATTTCGTGACCTAGAAAATGGGGAATACAAAACCGAACTGACACTAACTACAGGTACTATTTCACCCCTAGCCTTTCCTGATGTATCCGTCCGAGTTGAGCGCCTTATAAATAAGACCTAGTACAGCGTATTATCGAAAGTGCGTAGGAGTTATAAGTTATGAATTATAAATCGATCGCTCATAACTCATAACTTATAACTCATAACTCATTTTCTGTCGCGATCGCTCTTGGGATATTGCTAACAGTTGCCAGTTGCACTGTAAAGGTAGAACCTTCAGATAATTTACTTTTTACAGAAACAGATCCACCACAGCGCAGCAGCAATTGCTGTATTATCGTTAACCCCAACCCAGCACCACCATAATCTTCGGTTGCTGCTGTACGCACGCGATAAAATCGATCGAAGATTTTGGGAATTTCGTTTTCGGCAATACCAATACCTGTGTCGCGGAATTCTAATTGGACATAATCGCCTTGACTACGGGCACGCACCCATACTTGACCTCCATTAGGGGTAAATTTAAGACTGTTGTGCAACAGATTAATCACAATTTGCCTCAGCTTACCACTCACGCACCAAACAGATGGGAGTTCAGTCGGCACGGTGTAGGCTAGCATAATTCCTTTTTCTTGGGCTACAGGTTGGTAGGTACTGACTACTCCAGGTACAACATCTGAGAGACGCACCAACTCCAAAGTCGTCCCCTCCAAATTCTGTTCTAGCTGCACCAGTTCCAAGAAACCAGTAATCAGGGAGTTTTGCTGATCGCACTGGGTATTTAACATCTGTAAATAACGTTGTCGTTGTGGGGGTTTAAGATTAGGGGAATTTAATAATGAAAGTGCTGTCTTCATGTGTGTCAAAGGTATACGTAGTTCCTGACAGACATTTTTCAGGTATTCATCTTTGAGTTGCTCTTTATTGTGCAGTTCTTGATTTTGCTGCTCCAACTTCTTAGTGCGTACTGTAATGATTTGACGATTAATTTCATCTTGTCGGAGGAGTTGTTTTGCCAACAATTGATTCATAAGTGCGCCTTGAGGCACGGTTGGACAAATAAAACTAGCAGGTATTGAGGATGATTCTGGCGCAATCGCTTGTTGGATACTATTTAATACTTGCTGAATTACTCTCCCCTCAACAGTAGTTATAATCAGCAACGGCTGGTTTTTATTAGTATTTACCTTCCCCGATGTCTGATTTTTGCGTTTTTTAAGTGGTCGATGAGCCAAAATTAAACTGCAAAATTGGGGCGATAACACCATCAGAAAGTTTTCCCGTCGCATTTGGCTATCTGGTGGTAGATGAACGGGGACATAATGAGATGATGGGGATGAGGGAGATGATGAGATATTTAATCTTTCCTCTCCCTTGTCTTCCCCTCCTTCCCCTTTCCTACTCTCCTCAATCTGGCAAGTATAAATGAGACTAGAGGCACCTACCGAGGATTGATAACGCGCTAATTCTGATTGCCAAATTTTATCTGGTGGTAGCTTCACCCAGAGAGTGGCTGCAATTTGCTGCTCAATGAGTAAGTCAATTTGCGCTCTCACCAGTGATAGTAGAGTAGCAGGACTGAGGGACAATGGTTTAGGAGGCGCTTGCACTCCCATAACCAGTTGATAAACAGACAGATCCTTAACCAGAGAAACATTCATGAGTCAAGCACAAAAAGGATGAAGCAAGAAATAATTCTGTCTTCGATTTTCACCTTTATGTGTGCATTTTTTACAAAATCCCCACGGAAAGAAATATTAACTATAAAAAAGTCTACTTAGAGGGGAGTGGGGGGCAGGGGAGCAGGGGAGCAGGGAAGAAATTGCAGTAAGTTTTTCAGTTTTTCTCCTCTGCCCCTCTGCCTCTTCCAATGCCCAAATTAAGCTTGTACGTTAAGTCTTTGCTGTAAAGCGTCGCGGGCGTGTTCTCGGTCGTCAAAATGGATTTTTTCGGTACCGAGAATTTGGTAGTCTTCGTGACCTTTACCAGCAAGCAATACTCCATCACCGGGTTGTGCTTGTAAAATAGCGGTACGAATTGCGATCGCTCGATCGCAAATTACTGTTGGCTGCACTGTGTCAGCTATTCCCGCTAAAATATCTTGCAAAATCCTTTCTGGGTCTTCAGTTCGGGGATTATCTGATGTCACTACAGCCACATCAGCTAACTCAGCAGCAATTTTACCCATTTTTGGGCGCTTAGTGCGATCGCGATCGCCTCCACAACCAAATACACAAATCACTTTGCCAGGTATAAATGGACGTGCAGCTTTCAGTAAATTTTCTAAACTATCGGGCGTGTGGGCATAATCCACAATCACGCTAATATCTTGCTCAGTACTAATCTGTACCCGTTCCATGCGTCCAGGAACTCCGGGAAACTCAGGTATCACAGCTGCCACTAAGTGCAAATCTAGCCCTAAGTGTAAAACTGCTCCTACGGCTGCTAAAAGATTTTCTAAATTATATTGTCCGACTAGGGGCGATCGAAAAGCCACATCACCTTTTGGTGTATGTAATGTCCCACTAACACCATTTGGCTGATAACTTAAATCGCTCATCCATAAATCAGCGCTGTTGTCGTTGACGCTGTAACTCCAAACCCGTTCGGAATCCAACGACGCAATTAACCGCTTCCCGTAGGAATCATCAGCATTAATTATTGCCCGTCCCTTGAGATAATTAGGGCTAAACAATAACGCTTTGGCAGCAAAGTAATCTTCCATATCGCTGTGATAGTCGAGATGGTCTTGAGTAAGATTACTGAACACCCCTACCTCAAATTCACAACCCAACACTCTACCTTGGGCCAAAGCGTGAGAACTGACTTCCATCACCCCAAACTCACTACCAGCCTTCACCGCCTCTGCTAGCTGCTGTTGCAGTTCCACCGCAAAAGGGGTAGTGTGGGCAGCAGTTTGCTCAAAACCTGCCCAACGAGTGTAGAGAGTTCCCATCAAAGCTGTAGCTAAATTAGCTTTGTTGAGTAGAAATTCAATTAGATGAGTAGTTGTAGTTTTGCCATTTGTACCAGTCACGCCCACCAGCTTGAGTTTTCGCCCTGGATAACCGTAAAAAGCACTGGCTATCTGCGCACAAGCTTGAGTTATGTTACTTGCACTAATAACCACAGCCTGATTTGTGGGAGGATTTTTTTGTGCCGCTTCGGGAGAAACGATCGCAGCTACAGCCCCCGATGCGATCGCACTTTGCCAAAATTCCCCACCATCAACCCGCGTTCCTGGCATCCCAATAAACAAATCTCCCACACGACAAGCATGGGAATTCGTCTTTAAACCCCTAACTTCCACATCCTCCAAAGTTGGATAACTAGGCAATTGCTCAACACTGTCTACCGCTGTTAGTAATTCCCGCAATTTCATTTTGTGAACCTCGTCACATTCTTGATCTTGCGCTTATTCTGCATTATTTTTTTCTAATTGGCTAAATATTTACGCAACATTTGCTCCAACTGCTGCACGCTAGCACGAGGAGAAGGACGCGGCAATAATTTCTCACTTCCCTCCGCGTCCTCTGCGCCTTGGCGGTTCGATAAATAAAGCATCGGCACCTCATACTCATACGCAGCAAACCAATCTTCACGAGTCGTAATATCCCTAACTTCCAACTCGAAACTGAGATTTTGGATTTGTTCTAGCTTTTCTTGCAAGCCTTCACATAAATGACAGCCGGGTTTACTGTATAAAATTAATCGCATTCTTGATTTGAGTTGGCGCAAGAAGTTATAAGTTTAGAATAACGTAGACGCTTCAGTTTATCGCAGGCTACCGCAGAGGGCACGTAGGAGAAGGGTGAAAGCTCATTGATTCATGAAAGAAGTCTAATGACCAAATTCTGTGACAATGATTAACAACCAACCAGAATACTGTATCTAAGCTACTCATGAGCCAAAGTTCTCAAAACAGCCCTTTACCAGGCAAACCTGTTCAATCATATTTCCAGTGGTTATACGCATTCTGGAAATTCTCTCGCCCTCACACAATTATTGGTACAAGTCTGAGTGTTTTGGGTTTATATTTAATTGCCATTGCTATAAGTAGAGACGCGATTCATCACGTCTCTACATATTCCCTACTCCCTGTCTTTGGTGCATGGATTGGTTGTCTGTGTGGCAATGTTTATATTGTGGGGCTGAATCAATTAGAAGATGTAGAAATTGACAAGATTAATAAGCCTCATTTACCCTTAGCGTCTGGTGAGTTTTCCCAGCAAACTGGGCAATTAATTGTCGCTTCTACTGGGATTTTGGCGCTGGTTGTGGCGTGGCTAACTGGCCCGTTTTTATTGGGTATGGTAGCAATTAGTTTGGCTATTGGTACTGCTTATTCTTTACCGCCAATTCGTTTAAAACAGTTTCCCGTTTGGGCGGCGCTGTGTATTTTTTCGGTGCGCGGTACGATTGTTAACTTAGGTTTATATCTGCATTACAGCTGGGCGTTGCAACAAAGCCAAACAATTCCACCTGTGGTGTGGGTGCTGACGTTATTTATTTTAGTGTTTACCTTTGCGATCGCTATCTTTAAAGATATCCCCGATATGGAAGGCGATCGCCTCTACAATATTACTACTTTCACCATCAAACTTGGCCCCCAAGCTGTGTTCAATCTGTCTCTTTGGGTAATAACTTCCTGCTATCTGGGAATAATTCTGGTTGGGGTGCTAAACGTCGCCTCAGTTAACGCTATATTCTTGGTAGTTACTCATTTGGGGCTGTTGGCTTGGCTGTGGTTGCGGAGTTTGACGGTAGACTTACAAGAGAAAAGTGCGATCGCTCAATTCTACCAATTTATCTGGAAACTCTTTTTTATGGAATATCTGATTTTTCCTATCGCCTGTCTTTTGGCTTAGACAATGCTAGAAACCTTTCCCACTAGTTCGATTATCGCTGCTGTTGCAGTTGTTCTGAGTCTGTCAATCCTTGGCTATTTCGCCTGGAAAACTTTGATTACCTCAGACTTGTTTCAAAAAGGTATCAATCTTGCCCAAGCAAAAGATTACCAAGGTGCAGAAGCGGCCTTTCGCAAAGTCATTTCCATCAACTCTACTAATGATGTAGTGCGCTTGTTTTTGGGAGACGTTTTAAACCAGCAAGGACAAGTAGAAGAAGCAACAGAATTATTTCGGGAAGTAATTCGCCGCAGTCCGAAAAATCCTGATGCTTACTTGCGTCTGGCGAATATCTTCATGCAGCAAGAGCGAGAAGAAGAAGCAAAAACTAACCTGTTACAAGCTAAAGATTTATTACAAAAACAGCGCCAACCTGAAAAAGCTAAAAAAATCACTCAACTGTTAGATAAAATGAGTGCTAAGTCAAGCGAATCTTAACTTTAATGAGAGTTGCAGAGATTAAAGTTTCCTGTTGTGTCTCCTAACTTTTTGCCATTCCCATCATTATGGTGAGAATGGTTTTTATTTGGTAATTTACTATTGTATACCATAATTATGTCCGCAATTTCCGCAACTTTGACCACTCTCTTCATAACCATTACAATTGCAATCGGATGCGCGACAAGCTCCATAGCCACAATTAATTGGAGCATCCCACTTTTTTGCCTGTCATTGCGAGCGCAACGAAGTGGAGCGTGGCAATCCCATCAACTGTTGCTTAGTAAGAGATTGGGGGATTGCTTGTCTGCGACACGCACTTGCGTTCGTCGTCCCTCCTCTCTACGAGACGCTGTTCGCGTTCGCAATGACAAGTTATTCTCTGATCGCAAAGTAAAAACTGGGATGCACCCCAATTAATTGGTTTAGGCTTGATAAGAGAAAATCTTGGGAATTTTCAATGATTAATTTTTGCAAAACAATGATGAAACTAACAACCTTTTTGTTTTGTAAAGTTATATTCTAGTCTGCTTAAGCAGTACAAAAATTAGACACACTGTATCATTAATATTTTGATACTAAAATAGTATTAAGCAAGGCAGAGATTTAATAGTAGATTTATAGCTTAAAGAATCAAGTGTTTATGTCAAATATAATATCAGAATTATGGGCTAACTTTTTGACATCAGACTCATTTATTCCACATGGACACTGCTATCTATGGCAAACGAATTTAGTTTGGTTACACATATTATCTGACGCATTCATTGCATTAGCTTATTACTCAATTCCAGCTACACTCTTCTACTTTGTCCGCAAGCGAGAAGATTTGCCCTTTGATTGGATTTTTTTGCTGTTTAGTGGATTTATCGTAGCTTGCGGCACTACTCATTTAATGGAGATTTGGACACTTTGGCATCCAACCTATTGGGTGTCGGGGTTTGTCAAAGCAGTAACTGCAACAATTTCTGTAATTACAGCAGTAGAGCTTATACCTTTAGTTCCACAAGCATTGGCACTTCCTAGCCCTACTCAATTAGAACAGACAAATCAAGAACTTCAAACACAAATAAGCGAACGCTTATGGATAGAGGAGGAACTGCGAAAATACCAGAATCATCTTGAAGAAATGGTTGCTGTTCGCACCAATGAAATTACTCAGACTAACGAGCAATTACAACAAGAGATTCTTGAACGCCAACGCATCTTAGAAATTCTTCGACAAAGCGAAGAACGCTACCGTTACTTGGCTGAGGCAATTCCTCAACTTGTATGGACAACTAAACCCAACGGTGAATGCGATTATTTTAATCAAAATTGGTGCGAATACACTGGGCTAACGTTAGAGCAATCTTTGGGTTCTGGTTGGTTGGCTGCATTGCATCCAGATGATGTTCAAAGAGCTGATAAAGTGTGGTCTGATGCTGTCAAAAATAGCACTACATATAACAATGAATATCGCTTTAAACGAGCTGCTGATGGCTCCTATCGTTGGCAGCTCGCGCGAGGTTTACCACTCAAAGATGAGCAAGGTTTTGTAGTCAAGTGGTTTGGAACCTGTACGGATATCCACGAACAAAAACAAATACTTGAAGAACGAGCGCACCTACTGGAATTAGAACAAGTAGCACGAGCGAAAGCAGAAACAGCCAATCGAATTAAAGATGAATTTTTAGCCGTCCTCTCTCACGAACTACGCACTCCACTCAACGCAATTCTCGGCTGGTCAAAGTTGTTGCAAACCCGCAGGTTAGACCAAACAAAGACATCTGAAGCCCTAGCTACAATCGAACGCAATGCTACCTTACAAGTTCAACTCATTGAGGACTTGCTGGATATTTCCAGAATTTTACAAGGCAAACTGACGCTGAATATCACGAAAATTGATCTAAAGTCCACGGTATTGTCGGCATTACAGACAATGCAGTTAGCAGCAGAAACAAAGTTGATTGAGGTGAATACAGTATTTGAACCGGGTGTGGGACAAATTATGGGCGACTCGACTCGTTTGCAGCAAGTCGTTTGGAATCTCCTTTCTAACGCAATCAAATTTACACCCAGGGGAGGAAAGGTAGAAGTGCGACTCCAGGAAACTGATGGCTATGCTCAAATAATTGTTAGCGATACGGGTAAGGGAATTAGCGGTGACTTTTTGCCATTCGTGTTTGATTACTTCCGCCAAGCAGATAGCACCTCTACGAGAAATTTTGGTGGATTAGGACTGGGATTAGCAATTGTGCGTAATATCATCGAAATGCATGGCGGCATCGTCAAAGCAGATAGCCACGGTGAGGGTCAAGGGGCAATATTTACTGTTAGCTTACCGCTTCTGGCAGATGAAAGCCCAAGGCTGATGGATGGACAAAATTTCCCTGCATTCTTAGCTACTAACTCCTTACCTCTGAATGGCATTAGGATTTTAGTTGTCGATGATACTGATTCACGAGATTTTGTTGCTTTTGTATTAGAGCAAGATGGGGCTTTTGTGATGGCAGTATCTTCTGCTGAAGAAGCATTACAAGCCTTAGCAGAAGTCAAGCCAGATGTGTTGGTAAGCGATATTAGTATGCCCGATATCGATGGCTATATGTTAATACATGAAGTGAGAACTCGGACACCAGAACAAGGTGGGCAAATTCCAGCAATTGCCTTGACTGCCTTTGCGAGAAACAATGACCATGAAAAAGCCCTAAAAGCTGGGTTTCAAATGCATTTATCCAAACCTCTTAACCCAGAGAAATTAATTGCAGCCATTGTTAAATTGATGGAAACAAAAGTGTCAGCAATTACCTAAAAACGACTTTTTAGTTTTAATAAATTACCATCTATTAGATTTTTTGCATGAATTAAAAGCCCTCACCCTAAATCCCTCTCCCAACCTTGGGAGAGGGACTTTGAAATGTCTATTGTGTACAAATAGATATTTATATGAGATTACACTTGTATCAAGTTAGCTTAATCACTTATAATTCCTGCTATAACTCCGCCAAAGCTACGCTTTTGCTCCCCGAATAGTAAGGAAGGGCTGAGATGGGGTATTTTTATGATGGCAATTAGCCGAACTTGACATTATATCTAAACCAAGTAGGTAAGGTAATAAAAATGCTGAAAAACAAGAATCTACTGGTAGCAGCTATTATCTGCTTGTGTTTGAGTAATGGAAATACTGCCTTTGGTCAAAATGTTGGCGTTATTTTAGCAAAAATTCACAACTCTACTCAGTCCGCAGTCATTCGCAACAAAAACGCAGTTGCCAACTTCGAGCAAGGAAGCAATCTCTATAAACAGGGAGATTTAAAAGGAGCAGAGGCGGCTTTTCGGAAGGCAATTGAACTAGAACCCAATTTTGCACAAGCTTATATTGCCTTGGGAAATACTCTCGACGATCGAGGTAAACCACAAGAAGCGATCGCTCAATACAATAAAGCCATTAGCCTCGATCCTCAAGACTCTAGAGCATATTTTAATCTGGGTTTGACTTTAGCAAGACTGAATCAGTTAGAACCTGCGATCGCACAATATCAGAAAGCCATCAGCCTTGAACCCAAGTATGCTGAAGCTCACTATAACTTAGGAAATGCTCTCTACGCTCAAGGCAAGCTCACAGAAGCAGTTACCGAATATATAGCAGCTATTCGCCTCAAACCAGATTATGCACCGACTTACACCCGTTTAGGAAATGCTCTATACGATCGAGGTGAGCTAGCAGAAGCAGTTACTCAGTATAAAAAATCTATTAGCTTCGATCCTAACTATACAGATGCTTACTATTACTTAGGAAACGCCTTATACGCTCAAGGAAAGCCAGCAGAAGCAATCGCCAACTATACCGAAGCCATTCGCCTCGCTCCGAAAAATCCAGCAGGTTATAATGCCTTGGGAAATACTCTGTACGCTCAAGGCAAACTAGAAGAAGCGATCGCACATTACCAAAAAGCCATCAGTTTCGCTCCCAATTATGCAGACGCTCACTATAATTTAGCAAGTGCTTTTTACGCTCAAGGCAAGTTAACAGAAGCAATCGCTGGCTATACCGAAGCCATTCGCCTCGATCCCAAACACGCACAAGCTTACACAGGTTTGGGAAATGCAATGGACGATCGAGGTAAACCTCAAGAAGCGATCGCACATTACAAAAAAGCCATTAGCCTTGTACCAAACGATGCATTCACTTACTATAATTTGGGAATCACTTTGGGAAGACAACAACAGCCAAAAGAAGCGATCGTTAATCTCAAAAAAGCCAGAGAATTATTCCAAGCTGAGAAAAACAAGGAGATGGTTGAACAAGTCGATCGGCTAATCCAAAAAATTAATACCCAAATGAATTGAATATGTATGGTGAGCAGGGGAGCAGAGGAGCAGAGGAGCAGGGGAGCAGGGGAGAATAACTACTGACAAATGACAAATGACAGAGGCAAAGTCTACCTCGTAGGTGCTGGGCCTGGAGATGCAGCATACCTGACAGTAAAAGCTTACAATCTCTTAGCTACTGCTCAAGTGCTAGTCTACGATGCTTTAGTAGATGCTCAATTATTGCAGTGCGTACCACCAGATAATTGCCTGAAGGTGGATGTCGGTAAACGCGGTGGCAAACCCAGTACAAGCCAAGCACAGATTAACAAGTTACTGGTAAAGCACTGTCTGCAAGGAAAACAAGTTATACGGCTCAAATCAGGCGATCCGTTAATTTTTGGGCGTTGCACTTCCGAAATTGAAGCGTTGAAAGCATCCGGTTGTGATTTTGAACTAGTACCAGGAATTTCCTCAGCCCTTGCAGCACCTTTGTTGGCAGGAATTCCCCTAACAGATCCAGTGTTAAGCCGCACTTTTGCAGTGCTTACAGCTCATGAACCAGAGGTTTTAGACTGGGAGGCACTGTCACGCTTAGAGACACTGGTAATTTTGATGGGAGGGCAACATTTAGCAGAGATTGTAGATCAACTGGTAAAACACGGGCGATCGCATTTAACACCCATTGCTATCATCCGTTGGGCAGGAACTCCCGATCAACAAATTTGGACAGCGCAACTGGGCAATATTCTAGAACAAACCGCCGGATTATCCCTTTCCCCGGCGGTAATTGTGATTGGCGAAGTTGTTGGGCTACGCAAGTACTTACAACCTGAGAAAATAGATTGTCAGGTTTCGACTACAGCCAAAACTTTTAGCCCTCCTGTTATGTCAAGCAATTTCCCCCTATCTCCTCTTCCCCTTACTGGTAAAATGATTTTGGTGACACGTTCAGTTGGCCAATCGAGTCAATTTAGCGATCGCCTCATTGCATCAGGTGCAACAGTCATCGAAATGCCTACCTTAGAAATCGGCCCCCCCTCCAGTTGGGAAGCTTTGGATAATGCGATCGCTCATTTATCTGACTTCGACTGGTTAATTCTTACTTCTACCAATGGCATAGACTACTTTTTTGAAAGGCTAATTGCCCAAGGTAAAGATAGCCGTGCCTTAGCTGGCATCAAAATTGCCGTCGTTGGTGAGAAAACAGCCCAAAGTCTCAAACAACGCTCTCTGCAAGCAGATTTTATTCCGCCCAACTTTGTTGCCGATTGTTTAGTGGAAAATTTCCCAGATAAATTAGATGGTAAAAAGGTATTATTTCCTAGAGTTGAAAGCGGCGGCAGAGAAGTTTTAGTTAAGGAATTAACTCTCAAGGGAGCAAATGTGATAGAAGTTGCGGCATATCAATCTTGTTGTCCTAGTAGTATTCCACCTGCGGCAAAGTTAGCTCTCCAAAACCGTAAGGTAGATGCAATCACCTTTGCCAGTTCTAAAACTGTACAATTTTTCTGTCAACTTACTAATAATATATTTTCCAACAACTCTGATGCTAGCCAATTATTAGAGGGAGTTTGTATTGCCTCTATCGGCCCCCAAACCTCCAAAACTTGCCATGATTTATTCGGACGCGTGGATGTAGAAGCCGAAGAATACACTTTAGATGGTTTAACCCAAGCACTAATCGCATGGGCGACAAATTCTTAGATGAGGGAGCAAGGGAGGCAGGGAAGCAGGGGAGCAGGGGAGCAGGGGAGAATAACTACTGACAAATGACAAAACGTATAATCGGCTTAACCGGAGGTATTGCCACAGGTAAAACCACTGTCACCAATTATTTAGCTAGCACTTATAATCTGCCGATTTTGGATGCAGATATTTATGCTAGAGAGGCAGTATCTTTAGGTTCGCCTATTCTCGGTGCGATCGCTCAACGTTATGGCGAACAAATTTTACTACCAGATGGCAGCCTCAACCGTCAAAAGTTAGGCGAAATTATCTTTAATCGTCAAGATGAACGCAACTGGATAGACAATTTGATTCATCCTGATGTGCGCGATCGCTTTCTCAAAGCAATTGCTCAGTCTTCGTCAAAAATACTGGTGTTAGTAGTGCCTCTATTATTTGAAGCTGGGATGACTGATTTGGTAACAGAAATCTGGGTAGTGCGTTGTTCTCAAGAACAACAACTACAAAGATTGATACAACGAAATCATTTAAATACAGAACAGGCTCGAGCCAGGATTAACAGCCAATTATCCATCGAAGAAAAAGTGGCTCATGCAGATGTCGTTTTAGATAACTCTTCTACCCTAGAAGTACTACTGAAGCAGATAGATGTAGCTCTAGCCACTACAAGTAGTGACTAAATTATATTAATATTAAAATATATACATATATGACATTTTCAAGACATAAAAAGCTTATTAATTAATACTAGATAGTTAAGCAAAAAACTTATATCTCACCAAATCTCGTCCAACAGTTAGGTGATTTTACAGTTGAATCTGCGGTTAATAGTACTGTAAATTTAAAAGAATCGGCTTTTAAATGAATTAAAAGTTCTATTTTTTAAATGCTTTTAAGTGCCTTCTCTTCAATCAGAACAGGTATGAACTTAAGTTTTAGTTTTTTCAATAAATTATCTCTGGTTATCTCTCCAGTAACAAAATTAAAACAAAAGAATAAAATCCATGATTACAGACAACAAGTTTGTGGAGGCGACTACATATTTGAGCGCCTTAATGAAGGAACAATCGGGTACATGACTGGAGTAGGGAAAAGCGTTAAAGCTTGCGATCGCATTATTTTACGAGAAGGTTGTGAATCTTATCAATATCAAGTTGAAGAAATTGATTACTATTCAGATCCATCTGATATGTGGATAGCTTTACTCAAGCAAATACCGAATGACTAAATATTAAAGTCAACCAGTTTCTTCAATTATAGAGTTCAATACAGTTAATACTAAGCAATAAAATCCTGATATAGAGACGCAATTTATCGCGTCTGAAAGACCAATTATCTATACGATTTTCCTTCTTTTACTAGAAAATAGTAAAAGTAATACCAATTGGAAAAAAGAATGCCACAAATAGACCATTTGTAGAGACGCGATTCATCGCGTCTTTACTCAAAGATGTGTTGCAATCATTAATCGAATTGGTATAAGGTTTATCGTAGTCGCCTCCTCGCTTGTTATGAGGGAAGTGAGGTTTTTATACCTCACTCAACCGAGAACAGCTATATCTATGTTAAATCGATCAAAAAATGAGCTATTAAAGTATTTCTTTCATAGGATAACAAGTAAAGATGCAAAAGATTTGGGTTATCTTTATCAAGGTGCATCACTGAACCATCAACTGCTAAGTGGTGATGATCTATCCACTTCTCCTGTGAATCTAGTAAAAAACTGAAATAGGGGCTGACATCGGGATGATTTTTTGTTAATTCTTCATAGCTTTGATAAAAAGGAGGTATCCCAATTCCCATCGGCATATATAAACCTTTGGAATAATCTGCTACAGGCAATTGAGGAAGCGTTTTCAGATTAACGCCACTGATGAATAATCTATTTTTCTCACCAGTTTTGGTATCTGTGAATCCTAGCTCAATTTCCTGTAAATTTTGTTCAACGCCAATCGGTTTTATATTCCTTAAAATCGCTTTGTCAAATTTGCCTATTCTCCAGTATTGATTTCCCCAAGGCTTATTTTGATCGTAAAATCCTGGCGCTCGAAAACTTGCAAACTTAACTTCATTTTTAACGTCGTAAAAATCTCTCCATTTGGTGATGTTGGTCGCTAGCGTAGTTCTAACTTTTCTACTTTGCTCTCCTGATACAATTATCCTCTCATCAAGGGGGAACTGAGTAGCAACTTCTTTTTGATCGATTACATTTCTTAAAAGATTAGTTTTTACTATTGTGCCACTCGGATCTTGCCAGTGTTCTAATTTCCACCAATGCTGCCAATATGAAATATTATTAATTTTTTCAAAAATATTTTTGTAATGTCCAATTGGGAAAGTAAACCAACTTTGATAATAAAGGGTTTTGTTATTATCCTCTTTAGTAAAAAGCAAAATTTCCCAAAATCCGGCATTTAAGCAATTATTAGCCAAAGCTATCTCTACAATATTTTGCTTTTCAAAACCATCTCCTCCAACAATTTCTATGTTTTTTGAATTAGCAGGAAAACTAATCTGTTGCCTGTTCCACTCCCTATCTGTAAAAGCTATTATTTCTAAACCTCGATCTTTTTTAACCCATTCAGGTGCTTTAGGAACTAATAGCTCTAAATCAACATTTTTTATAACTATTTTTGCCGTATTTTTGTCTGTTGCTTCTAGTACGAAATCGAAATGTGTATCATCTTTCTTAATAAGTGTTAATTTTCGATTAGAATATCTTTTAAAATTTTTTCCTAATGGTGCAGGATTGGCTGGATAATCGACATTAGATAATTCTTGTAGTTTTACACTCATCTGATTATCAAATTTATATCTGGATTTAAACCAGAAACCACCTAGTCCCAGCAAACCAAAGCAGAGAATAATAGTACTAAATAAAATCTGTTTCTTCGTGACTCTGAAATTAGCTTTGCCGAATTGAGAAATACCTGCAATTTTTCCTTTCGCAGAGATGTTTTTCATCAGAGAAATTTATTTTTATGAGAATGCCGATTAACAGCATAGCATTCTGCAAAATGGATGTCTTATCTTTATTTTCAACAAAAGTGTTAATAAACAGTTATCTGCAATCAAGGAGTTTAATACCAATTCTTGTAGATACTGAATGTTACATCTCTGTTAGAAAATTGCTCCACTTAAGGAAGGCAAAATAGAAAGCAAAACTTTTAGCCAACAACGTCATTTACTTTCCTTAGTTGGATCAAGTAGGACTAAGCTGTTGAAGAAACTCAATATTCAAATCTAGCTTTTCTCCTAACCATAGGGAATGAACTGCGTGGTCTGCCACAGCATTCCCTGTCTCAGGATGAACGAGAATATCCAATCCCTCACGATTGAGCATTAACCAAGGAACGACTTTCTCAAACTGATTCGGCAAGAAAGCAACTTGATACATCGCTTTTGGATGGGGCCCGATGGGCTTGTCAAACCAGCGTCCGAGTTGCACGTCAAACCTAGCGCCTAATCCTTCGCGTACACGCGCAGCTACATCTCGACTCGCAGGATCGAAGTAAACATGAGCATGAAAACCAGCAATCTTGATAGTATCTTCTTCCATAGATCCACTTTTCGCTCTCAACTCTAATTTTGGGTAGCGGACTTTTTATTTCTTACTAAAAAAGCGATACAGCATTTACGGCTCTTATGAGGTACAGTAGCAGCAACTAGTAAACCAGTTTCTTAAATGTTGAGGATTTATTAAATTGAGTGCAACTGAGA
>NZ_JBALDU010000037.1:0-88693 GCF_036917235.1 Nostoc sp. | reverse complement strand
AGTTTAGGGGTAGCCCTACGCAAAAATAGCTCGATGCCAGGTTTTATAATTCATAACCAAAAGCCCCACGCCCCACAGCCTGGGGCTTTTGGTTTTTCATCAAAATCCTAAAGTTTTAACTGTGCCAATATCAGTAGACCGAAAAGTTTTGCAATCGCTGAAAAATAGTAGCCTGTGATATCCCTGTTCTGTCACTTTCCGGCAGGGCAATCGCTAGAAGTCTTATGAGGCAATCAATACAAGCTATACTATTAGAAAAAAATTGGTCTTGTATTTATTATTAGAAAAGAATCGCGCAATCGCTTGCTATACAAAAGCTCTAGAATTAAGAAATGGCAAATGTTTTCGGAGAGTGACAGAACAGGGATATAGCAACCGCCAGGTTGGTTAGGACACTAAGCTCAGGACATGCTCCATCGCCGTTCGCAAGGTAGGGAAGTACTCCAGTTGCTTGCGGATACGACTTTTTAGCCAAGACCAGCATCGCTCAATTTTATTTAAATCAGGAGAGTAAGCTGGCAAATACCAGACCTCACAACCAGCAGCCTGCACCAATTGGTCAATACGTCCACCTTTGTGAAAGGTAGCGTTGTCAATCACCAACTTCTGCCCTGGTTTTAATGCCGGAATCAGGCATACTTCTAACCATGTCTCAAAGACTTGGCGGTTGCAAGCTCCCTCAATCGTGAATGGTGCAAGCAACTGCTGGGCACACAACGCCGCAATCATATTAACTCGCCCCGTTCTCCGACCTGACTTGAAATCATAGAAGCGTTCACCTTGGAGACTGTAGCCGTAGCCATAGTCGTCGCGCTCATCCATGCCAGCCTCATCAGCATACACAATCAACTCAGGCAAAACCTTCGGCTAGCTGTTTGAGGAACTCCCGCCGTTTGTCCTCATTCCGTTCGCGGTACCCATAGGTCTTTTTTTTCGCGTGAATCCGATTTTCTTCAGCCCTCGTGAGATGGTATGATCGCTAATATCACCCTCGCACAGTTCGGCCATCTCCGCCTGAGTTTTGGAAGCGTAGGTTTCTACGAATGCTCGAAACTTCTCCCAGTCAGTGATTTTGTGCCCATTCCCCCGATGCACTCTGACTTTGGCATTAAAGTCACCCGTTTCCCTCCGACGCTGAAACCATGTATTGATGGTATAGGTTAGCGATCGCACGAAGTAATTTAGCTGGCTCCACTGGCTTGGTGATATGCTGCCCAAATCCGGCGGCAATTGCCTGTTGATAATCAACCTCACCAGCATAAGCTGTAAGGGCGATCGCAGGAATTTCCCCTCCTTGTTCTGGTGACATAGTTCTAATTTGACGAATTAGCATATAACCGTCTACTTCTGGCATTCCAATGTCGCTTAACAGCAGATTTGGCTGGAACTGAGGCATAATTCGTAGTGCTTCCATCGCAGATGCAGCCTGGATTACTACCGCGCCAGATTGCTCCAAAATGAAAGCAATTAACTCTCGTGTATCCCGCTCATCATCCACAAGCAGAACTTTCAACCCCTTTAAATTGGGTAAATCATCAGCTTGAAAGGCAATCTGATGGCTATTTAGATCGACCTGAATTAGCGGTAGCATGACTGTAAAGGTTGCTCCCTGTTCTTCACCCAAGCTTTCTGCCTTAACTGTGCCGCCGTGTAGCTCGACAATGTGACGAACAATAGCTAATCCTAAGCCCAGTCCGCCGAATTTTCTGGTAGTTGCGCCATCAGCTTGTCGAAAGTAGTCAAAGACAAATGGTAAAAAGTCAAGGCTAATTCCCTTACCTGTATCACTGACTCGCAACTGAACCTGAGAACCAACAGATTCTAAACTAATTTCTATCTCTCCACGTTGGGGTGTAAACTTAATAGCATTGGAAACTAGATTCCAGATAACTTGCTGCAAGCGACTAGAATCACCTCTGACTAAAAATTTAGAATTTGAAGTTTGGCATTTTAAATTGTTAAGTTGCTTATTAAAATCGATAGACTCTAAATTTATTTGAGAATTGTCTAATCCAAAATCTAAAATCGTAAATCGCAAATCGATCGATTTGGCTTCAGCGGCTAGACGTACAGTTTCTATTGCTGCGGCGATCGCAGTTTCTAGATTTACAGGAGCAATATTCAAATTCAGCTTACCTTGGAGAATGCGAGAGACATCCAGTAAATCTTCGATTAATTGGGTTTGCAGCTTGGCATTGCGCTCAATGGTTTCGAGAGCGCGAGTAGTGGTTGCTTGATCATATTTTTTCGTTTGTAGTAATTTCGACCATCCCAAAATCGGGTTTAGTGGGGTGCGAAGTTCGTGGGAAAGCACCGCCAAAAACTCATCTTTGATTCGGTTAGCTTGGATTAATTCTTCTTTCCGTCGCTGTAACGAAGCCATTAACTGAGCGCGTTCCAGAGCAACCGCCACCTGATCGGAGGTTGCTTGTAATAGAGCTATTTCCCCAGAAGTAAAATGGGTACGGGTGCGACTGGCAAAGGAGAGGACACCAAGCAGCTTTCCTTGAGCAATTAACGGTTGACCTGCATAGGCTGTAATTCCTAAAGCATGGAGAATGTGGGCATGGGGATGGGTAGACTGCGGCACATTATTGACGACGATTTGACGGCGTTCTTGCACCACTAGTCCGCATATCCCTTGATTAAATTCTAGGTATTCAATTGCTTGAAATACTTCATCAGTAATGCCGTTCCAAGCTACTAACCGGAGTTTCTGCTTATTTTCCTGTGTATCGATTAAATAGTGAAAGTAACAATGCAAATCCATTTGCGCCGAGAGTTTGCTAAACAAGCTGTTCATTAGATCCAAAGGGCGCTCCGTTGAAAGCAAATCACTGGTCGTTTCCGAAAGCAGTTTAAGTCTTTCACTGCGCTCTTGTAAGGCTTGTTCTGCAAGCTGACGTTCGCGAAGGGCGCGTTCGCGTTCGGTAATGTCAATTGCAACCCCTCCTACCAAGCGTTGGCCAGACGCATCGGCAATGGGAAACTTATAGACCAAAAATTCGCCAAGGGTGCCATCTGTGCGTGGGGCAGACTCAATCGTTTGAATAACCTGATTAGTCTCGGCAACTATTCTAATGTTATCGAGGAGGGGTTGAGCAATTTGGACTGGGTATAGGTCAAAAATGTTTTTATTGATCGCCTTATTTGTTGCTACATTAAATGTGCTCAAATAAGTTGGACTGAGGTAAATTACACGTCCGTCTGCATTTGTAATCCATGCGGCGGCGGGAATATTATCCATAAAAGCTTGAAATTGCTCTTGACTCTGACTCAGCGCTTTTTTAACTTGTTTGAGATCGCTAATATCCAGAATGAATGCGACTGATTTATGCCGAGATTCTCCTAAAAGGGAGTAGCCAACTATAACTGGGACGCTGGAACCATCTTTGCGAATAAATTCCTTTTCATAAGGAGTACAGGTTCCCTTCGCTATTGCTTCGGCAATAGCCAGTTCATCTAAATATTGATACTCAGATGGCGTGATATCAGCCCAGCTTAATCTACCTGCTTGGATATCCTCTTGGGTATAGCCGACAATTCGCAAAAACTCGTCGTTGGCTTCAGTGATGCTACCATTCACATCACCAAAGAGAATGCCAACTATATTCGCTTTCACAAAACTCCTGAGCCGTTCCTCACTTGCTTGGACTGCCTTCTCTGCCTGTTTGCGTTTGCTGATATCTGTAGTGCTGCCAACTAAACGTACTGGGTTTCCATCTGCATCCCGTTGCACCACTATCCCTTGATCTAATACATAGATATACTGATTGTTTTTGTTGCGAATTCGGTATTCGGCAGCATAGCGATCGCTATTTACCAAAGCAAGTATCGCCTCTTGTACGCTTGGCAAATCTTCTGGATGAACAAGCTCACACCACCAATTACCAGTTGCTTCAGCTTCTGGGAGGGAATAGCCCAAAATTCGGGTTAAACCCTCGGTTCTTTCAACGCTATCCTGTTCTATATTCCAGTCATAAATCAGACAGTTTACCGCAGATGCTGCTAACTCAAACCGCTCGTTCGCTAACTTCAGACGTTCCTCTTTCTGTCGCAAAGTTCGTTCTACTTGTTTGCGTAAGCGAAGCTCGTCGTAGACATCGCTGATGTCGCGGAAGAAAATGTCAAGACCATCTTCACTAGGGTAGGCGTGAATCTCCAGCCAAAAGTCATACTTAGATGGTAAGTAGTAGTGATGCTCGAAGTGGACGGGAATTTGCTCTGCCATTGCCCGTCGGTACTGACGCTCTACATTCGTACCTAATGATATAGGCCACTCCTCCCAGTGCGACTTACCAATGACCTCTGTCCGGGGTTTACCGTTAATTCGCTCTGCTTCGGCATTTTGGTAGATGATTCGCCAGTCCCGGTCTAGAGTAATAAATGCATCACTCATGTTTTCTAGAGTGCGTGTGTTGCGCTGATTGGCTTGCTGTAATGCCGCTTCTGCTTGTTTGCGTTCGCGTAGCGCAGCTTGCTGTTGGCTCAAATCAACAACAAAGGCAATGACCGTTTCTTGACTATCTCCCAGCATCACAGAACCGAGCAGAACAGAAATGCGATCGCCATCTTTACGAATGTATTCTTTTTCAAAAGGCTTACATATTCCAGTAGTTTTCACTTCTTCCACTGAATGTTCGCTCAAAAGAAGATACTCAGGCGGGGTAATCTTGCGCCAGTTGATTTGGTTAGCAGAGAAATCTTCTCGCGTATAGCCGATCATCTTCAGAAAAGCATCATTGGCTTCGATAATGAAGCCGTTGTTCATATCAGTTACAATTACCCCAATTATGTTGGATTCTGCCAGTAGGCTAAACCGCATTTCGCTATTTTGCAACAACTTGAGGCTTGTCTCTGCTTTGCATCTAGCAGTTCGCAACTCTGAAGATAGCGCAGTAATTAAGAAGGATACTAGTGAGAATGTGGTTAATCGTACCAGAACTTTCAGGCTGAGGAAATCGAAGGAGTAGACTGGATCGATCAAAAAATAGAGTGCAGTTGTCACAGATAAAGCGATCGCTAGTACTCCAAGTCTCATACCGCCATACCAGGCGCTGACTGCCACAGCAGCATAAAATAGTGTAAATACGCTCGGATCGAAAACTGGCAGTAACACTTTTGTCAATAGCAGTGCCGTTATGACTGCCAAAATCATTACATTAAAAGCTATGAACCGAGAACGCATCATGAAAAATTTTTTAGGTACTTTCACCATCATCTTAAGAGTCCTCCCGTTGCTCCGATTTTGGGAGATACTCATTCACTAATCTTTTGCCTGCTTCGCCCATCTTCTCTAACATTTCTTTAATCAGCTTGAGTGCCATCTGTGAAGGCACTGTAGATCCGTTCTCCCAGCGATTGATTGTGCGTAGGGAAACTCCTAACTTAGCTGCAAACTTTTCTTGAGAGAGATCGAACTGCTGCCGAAGTTCGCGGATTAAATCTGAAATTTTGAGTGGCTTTCCTAGTTCCATAGTAGGAAGAGTAAGACAGATGTCTCGCCATTCGTCTCCAGCTTGAGGAAGAATTTAAATCATCATTAGTCGTTATCAATTTCATCTTTTGGCGAAACATCAAAATTCAGTTATCAGTCTTCACGGCTTACTGTTTGCTGTAGAAGGTATATATAAAATAAACATTAAGTTTTGCCTAGTATGGGATGGCACGATAGTATTATCTAAGGCAATTTAACTAAATAATTACTAGTTATCTTTACTTCTCTGGTCAGATGCCAGTCAAAAAATTAGAAAGTTACGATCCACTATTAATAAAACTTTTGCCTAATCCTAATCTTTAACTGTTTTGATTAATCAACACTCCGAAAACTTATTAAACAGTCAACAAGAGAATGCACCAAGTGAAGGCTATATATTTAACTGGTTTGATTGGTTTTGTCTTTGGTATCCTCCAGGGTGGCTAATTTTATTCAACCGCCATTGGCAGCACTATCACACAGATCGAGATGGTTGGAATTGGCTAGAATATGGATTATTTTTAATTCCTGGTGGATTTTATCTAGCGTTGCTGAGTCGCTGGTTGCGTCTGGGTTTTCGTTCACCCCGAAAAGAAATTGGTGAATTCGATCCTAAATATCAACAAGCTTTTGGCAAAGAAATTCTAGCCCCTATCGTTAAATACTATTTTCGGGGAGAGTTGCAACAAGTTGAAAACTTGCCATCAACAGGGCCATTGATTGTGGCAATGAATCATGCCGGAATGTGTTTTCCTTGGGACTTTTTAACCTTGGGTTATTTATTAAGTGAAGCCAAAGGATGGGTAGTACAACCCATAGCAAATTCAGCGTTATTTGAGCATCCTTGGGTGATTTGGTGGCTACCACCTCAATGGTCGCAGGTTTTAGGTGGTGTGCGAGCCGAATTAGATGATTTTGAGGGCGCACTCGCTCAAGGTAAAATTCTCTTATATGCACCCGAAGGTATTCGTGGGCCTTTGAAAGGTTGGAGAAGACGCTATCAACTAGAAAAGTTTGATGTGAGCTTTATTCAGTTGAGCGATCGCTATCATATTCCCATTCTGCCAGTAGTTTGCATCGGCAGTGAATCTCTGCATCCTTGGGCCATTAATTTCACCAAGTTACAACGACTAGTCAAACTACCATTCTTACCTTTGTCGCCTTTGATGTTTGCCTTACTTCTGTTTCCCTCAATGGGAGTTTGGGCAATGAGAACTCGTTTGCGTTACTTTATTAGCCCTTTGCAACCAGCAGGATTGAATAACCACTCAAAGAAAGGGCGTGCAGCAGCTTATCAACAGGCGCAACAATTAAGAGAAAAACTGCAACTTCAAATTAATCAATTTTTGGGTAAATCTTAATACTAAAAGCTAAAATTTGTTGATTACGACAGGTTTACGATGTGGTTCAATTAAATGAAAGCTACTGTAAGTTTGTAGTGCATTTGTGGAACTTGGGACGCTGATAACTGTTGTGAGTGCGATCGCCACCATACTGTTGACTAAGCCAATAATAGAGAAAATCGTTGAAAACATTGGTAATGCTGTATTGACGTGTTGTTAGGAATGAAGTTATTGTTCCTACCACAGCTTGTCCGTTTGTTAGCAATACAACCTGTTTTGTTACCAATACAATCTGTTGTGTTAGCAATACAACCTGTTTCGTTAGCAACACAACCTGTTTCGTTACCAATGCTTATCTATTTGTGGAAAATACTGATGTCGAGGCACTAAACTAACTCTACTGAGGAAGCACCGAAACGATAACCCTTACCGTAGACTGTGTGAATCAGCGTAGTTTCTTTACCTACCTCAATCTTACGGCGCAGCAAACGAATTAATGCCGCAATTACATTACTACTGGGTTGTTCTGACTCTTGCCACAAATTTTGCATAATCTGGGCATGAGTCAGAAGTTGTCCAGTGTGTTCCATAAAGTATTGCAACAACTGGCTTTCTTTTTGTGATAGCTCAATTATTCGTCCTTGGCGATAGGCTACTTGATTTTCACAATCGAGTTCTAAATCAGCAACAGTTAAACGTCCGGTGGTGGTTTCATAGGTTTGAGTACCAGAACGACGCAATAAAGCACGGACTCTTGCTAATAACTCCCGCAGTTCAAAAGGTTTAACCAAATAGTCATCAGCACCAGCATCTAAACCTTGTACCCGGTCATCGAGAGTATCTTTAGCTGTAAGAAACAATACGGGAGTGGTTTTGCTTTGGCGTCGCAATTCCTGACAAATCTCTAACCCCGTTTTTCCTGGCAGCATCCAATCTAAAATAAGTAGGTCATAACTGCCAGCCTGTGCAAGTTCGCTGCCAGATGTCCCATCATAAACGGCATCTACGGCATAACCCTCACGAGTTAACAAGCGGCTCAAGGGTTGAGTTAGTTCAACTTCATCATCAACTAATAAAATTCTCATGCTGCTTGTGGTAAGCATATAGAGATATTCTCAATATTATTCAACTGCCAAGACGCTAAGGATACCAATTAAAAAAATGCTGACTGTTGCATTGCCAAAAGGGGAACTACTTAAAAATAGCATCCGCTTGCTACAAGCTGTCGGATTAGATTTTAGTGCTTTTTTAGATTCAGGAACTCGCCAACTTCAAATTCCTGACACTAAGGGAGTTGCGAAAGCTTTATTGGTGCGCGCGCAAGATGTGCCCGTTTATGTGGAATATGGTCAAGCACAACTGGGTGTTGTAGGTTACGATGTGCTGCGGGAGAAGCAGCCGCAAGTTGCCCACTTGGTAGATTTGCAGTTTGGTCATTGCCGGATGTCAGTGGCGGTAAAAGCATCAAGTGCTTACCGATCGCCTTTAGATTTACCACCGCATGGTAGAGTTGCTTCAAAATATGTGAATTGCGCTCGTGAATATTTCCATAGTCTGGATTTACCTGTGGAAATAGTGCCGTTGTATGGTTCAGTAGAGCTAGGTCCAATTACTGGTATGTCAGAAGCGATCGTAGATTTGGTTTCTACAGGGCGGACTTTGCGCGAAAATGGTTTGATTGAAATTGCTAGTCTGTATCAAAGCACGGCGCGGTTGATTGCTCATCCTCTGAGTTACCGCCTGAATACAGGTAATCTGAGTGATGTGATTAGCAAGCTGCGCGAGGCCATTTTGGTAGAGGTTTAATATCATGTAATTCGTAATAACGCTTCTCCAGATGCTCGTTCCTAACTAACGCTGCACTATTCGTTTGTACAGTGTCTCGTATTCAAGTGACTTGCAGATAAAAAATACTCAACTGTTATACCAATTCAATTAATGATTGCAACACATCCTTGGGAAGACGCGATGAATCGCGTCTCTACAAATGGTTTATTTGTTGCATTCTTTTTCAAATTGGTATAACTTTTGGCTAAAAACTAGGTTTTAAAAGGTCTTACCCTTTGTTGCATAAGATGCGTAGAAACTCACGGCATACAAAGATTAATTTTTTCTTTAACCGTTCGGCAAATTGAATCGAAGTTATATTTATATTATTTTTTTTAGCATTTAAATTTGATGCGATCGCAAAAAAATAAACTAGTATTGTTTTGAGCAAAATTGTTAATAATAAAAACCACTTTCCAATTATTCTTAACACGAAGTAGGTGAAAATATGTTTCAAGCTACTCGCCGCCGTCTTGCAATTTGGTACACTGCCGTCACTGCTGTATTACTACTACTGTTTGCCAGTGGCGTTTATTTATACGTCCGCAGTACACTGATTGAGCGGATTGATGATACCCTTAACCATGTAGTAGAAATAGTAGAGCGTTGCCTGACAACAAGTGGCTGTGCATCTACGCTCATATTTGAGCCAATTAATACTGATGCAGATAAATTTCGCATTAATGTAGAAGCCAGTTTTGGCGATAATAGCGACACTGTAGAAGATGACCACATTGACCTAGAATGGTTTAGTCCAACTGGTAAATTACTTTGGTCAACGCTATCTGAACCCCTAAATATTCCCATTCGTGCCAATCGCACTGGTGAAACTGTGCGCGTAGTCAAGGGAGAGAGTGAAAATTCAAAATTGAAAATTCCTAACTCCCCACTCTTATTGCGACAAGTCACCGAACGGGTAGAAGTGAGACGACAAGTATTAGGATATCTGCGTGTTAGTCATCCCTGGTTTGAAGTTACTAAACCTAGTCGCCAGTTAATTTTTGATTTGGCTTTAGGTATTGGGTTAATGGTGCTTTCCGTAGGCGCAAGTGGTTGGTTTCTTTCGGGTAAAGCAATGGAACCGGTGGGTGAATCTTATCAACGTCTTAAACAATTCACTGCTGATGCTTCCCACGAACTTAGAAGTCCGATCACTTTGATTCAAACTAATGTGCAAGTTGCTCTTGCTGACTTGGATTTAGCAGAGACAGAAACAACTACTTCTTTGCAATATCGACAACAGTTAAAAGTAGTGGAACGGTTAACGCAGCGTTTGGGTAAGTTAGTCAATGACTTACTCTTCCTAGCACGACAGGATAGTGGTATTAGCAAAGATACTTTTTCACCTTGTCCGCTGGATGCTTTGCTAATAGAGGTGGTTGAAGAACAACAATTGTTAGTCCCTGAGAAAGAAATCACCCTTTCTCTAGACTTAGTTGACCCTCCGACCTCTGAAACTAGCCCCGAATTACTGGAAAATTGGTTTACTCTTGTAGGTAATTGGGATCAATTGGTGCGGCTGTTCACAAATTTAATTGCTAACGCTTTGCATTACACTCCAGCAGGTGGACGAGTGAAAGTGGAATTGGCGCGGATAGAAGGAATAAATCGTGTTTCTGGACTACGTAACACCAGTGCCCAGTTGCAAGTTAAGGTGAGTGATACCGGAGTTGGAATTCCAGCCGAAGCACTACCACGCTTATTTGACCGCTTTTATCGAGTAGATCCGGCACGCACTCATAGGATGGGGAATACAGCGACAGCCAGCGCTACAGGTTCAGGATTGGGATTAGCGATCGCTCAAGCTATTGTCGAACATCATCACGGTAATATTCAAGTTGAAAGTACCCAAAGCATTGGCACTACCTTTACTATCACTTTACCAATAACTCTTGAGTCATAATTTGCTAATAAATTTTTATTTCCTGTGATAGATGTAAGATTTTAGTCCATTCAAGTGGAGTTTAATTCTTAGTGAATAAACTTATTTTCTAGCGGTATATTGAATTTGACTGTTACGAATATGTGCTTAATGACAATGGTTAAGATTGTAAATCTTGAGAATGAAATATTTCAAGTTTTTTTAGATTATTTCCGTATCCTTAGCTAGATGCGAGAAATCGAGTAGTTTGTTAAATGTTTAGATGTACTCAACAACCGATAAAACTTAATTTAATTACCGGCTGGAGAAATCTTTTAGTAAGAAAAAAATTGAAGTTTTTCTAGGAGTCAAAAACAAATATGAAGTCTCAAAATTTTCGCAAGTCTAGCAAGTTATTTGGCGCTCTTTGTGGGGGATTACTAATTAGTCTGCCAGCAATTCCTCAAGCATTAGCACAAGAATCTACTGTTAAGGTTAACCCAAGACCCAGTATTTTTAGCGAACCACCCTACAACCGCTCTCAGTCCCCTGTATCACCGGAATCAGGTGTCATACCACCTCGCCCAGTTCCTTCGGCTGAAGGACAACTGTCTCCCGTACCACCACAACCAAGTGCTAGACCAGCACAACCAGTCCCGCCGGCTGAGGGACAAGTGTCTCCCGTACCACCACAACCAGGTGCTAGACCACCACGCCCAATTCCTGGCGATCGAACTCAAGAACCTTCACCACCTACGGTTTCCAATGACCAACAACCACTGGTAGAACCACGGCAAGCCCCCAGTGCGAGGATTGCACTTACTAATGGTATGGTTAATATCAGGTTGGTGAATAATACTGCGACTAAGATAACTTTCCAAGTGATTGGCGATACAGCACCGCGATCGCTAGAAGGTAAGTCAGATGTAACGCTGCAAGCTTTAAAAGCACCAGTAACAGTAACATTTGAACGACAAGATGGCGGACAATTAATAGTGACTCCACAAGGCTCTTCAGAACCAGGAAGCTTGGAAGTTACATTTAAGGAAGCCACCAATGCAACACAGGGCAGAAGTGCGATGAGAATTGAACGAAACGGTTCAGTGTTCTTAAATTAATTAATTTAGAGCTAGGGCGAAGGTAATTCGCGGCTACTTTTATAACCCACGTAGGTGGGTTTTGCCTGTGTAGACGCGGTTTCCAACCGCCCTTGTAATGCTAAATTGACCGTGCCAATTTTAGATTTTAGATTGCCGATAGTGGAGCGTTAGCGAGTCCGCGTACTCTGTAAGAGTTGCAAGCTACGCGCAGCGTCTCGTAAAGAGCATCTTTTAGATTTTTTTTGATTCATGCCTCGTCCCTGGTGGGCGGAAAAAATCCCAAATCCAAAATTTAAAATCCCCAAACCCCGTACCGCAAGTGGCGCGGGGTCAATTCCAAATCCAAAATCTAAAATCTAAAATCCAAAATTAGTTGACTGCTACTTTCGCTGAAGCATTTTAGTTAATTGATCCCGCAATTGCACTTCTTGTCTGCTATCTTGCAATGTCCGCGCCAGTATAATTGCCCTTTCGTAAAAATTTCGGGCAGTTAGGTAGTTACCTTGTTGCTTATATAACTGGGCATAAGATTCAAAAGATTTTAATTCTTCGCGTAAATTTTGTAATTCTTTCGCGAGTGCTAAACGTTGCTCTAATAAGTCAAAGGCGCGTTCGTAACGTCCTACAGCAGTGTGAGCCGTAACTAAACCATCAATTGCCCGTAATTGATTAGTGCGATCGCGGTTGGTTTTAGCTGTCTGCATTGCTTCACCATAAGTAGCAATGGTATCTTGATAATTTCCAGATGCGAAATAAGCATCTCCTAAGTTATTCAAGGTATTTGCTTCACCAATGGCATCGCCAGTCTGACGGCGGAAAGTTAAAGCATTTTCGTAGAGTTTAATCGCCTTGTTATAATCTCCCAACCTGGCATTTACCAAGCCCAAATTACTCAAAGACAGTCCTTCACCTTCAATATTTTTCACCCCGTGAGCAATTGCGAGTGCATCTTCAATTGTTTGACCAGCAGCAGCAAATTCGCCTTTTTGCAGCAGAAATGTACCGATATTATTCAGCACAAAAATCTGAGATTGAAAGTCTTTAGTATCACGAGCGATCGCTAATCCTCTTCTGAAAGCATCTTCTGCCTCTTTTGAACTACCAAGCTGCACATAAGCCTTAGCAAGCAAATTGTACGTCAGACCTTGTGCTTTCAGGTCGCCAATGGAATGATATAGTTCTAATGCCCGCAAACAGGAAGCAATTGTTTTGTCGGCATATCCTGAAGTGTATTCTTGTTGACCAATACGCAGCAAGCTGTCTGCTTCATCTCTTGATTGTCGCCCAACGGAATTATTTAAAGGGCGATGGAGTTGTTCGGAAATATCAACCGCACCCGCTACAGGACTCAGCAAAAAAGCAAACAGTAAAAAGCTGTGTAAAAGTACCTGAGGACAAGAAATCGCATCTACACAAATTAAGCCTACCTTTTGGTAGGGAAATACAAGCCGTTGTTTCATAAAAATTACCCGTAAAGTTGCGGGTTTAAGTAGAAGGTCTAAGAAGAAGTTTTAAGTTTTAAAATTGAAGACAATTAATATACGCATTTCTACTTAAGTTGTGATTGAGCTAAATCTTCCCCAAAGTATATTGCGCGGATATCTTTAGGCAATTTGTCCTCTAGCATACGATAGCCTTCCTGGAGAAAATTGGCTACTTCGTTAGGAGCGATCGCTTCTCCTTCAGCTTGTAGATAAGCAGCGATTCTAGTTTCACTCCAGTGGAAAGTTTGAGCCATTAATACAATTAATCGTAAAACTGGTGGTAGTTGGTCTAATGCCTGTTGTACATAGCACCATAGCGGCGGTGAAGTCGCTTGCAGAGAATAATGAATTGCTTCTGTGGGTGGTAGTTTAATCTCATTTATACAGAAAGCTGTCATATTAATTAACCAATTCTGCATGGTCAAGGCTTCCTCAGCTGATTCAGAGTCAGTTAACTTTAGTCCACCAAGTTCGTAATAAATATGTCGCCAAGTGAGGGCAAACAGATAATCTGCTTGCACAGGCGATCGCGCCGAATGCCGAATTAAGGTGTAGACTATGGGGCTATAGCGGCAAAAAATCACCGTAAAGTACTTTCCGGCATCTGGATAGCGCTGAAACAGAGTCAGTAGCTCATGGTCACTGTGATGGAACAGCGACTTCACCAGTGGGTGATTAGCTTCAGGAAAATGAGGAATTTGCACAAGTCTTGGAGTTGATAGTTGTTAAAATAGTTTTGGGAATTGCACTCCCCTAGTTAATCGCATAATATCTTGGTGTTGCTCAGTTTGTAGATGAGACTCAGACTAGTTGAGTATTGATAAACTAGAAACAAGGACTTAATTTTAGTCTTAATCGACAATCATAAAATCAACTCTCTTAAAGAATCCTTATTTGTTCATGGTTATAGCAGTTAGTGTGGTATCGTTCCTGCTCAGTCCCCTTACTTTAGGCTCCTTTCTGCCTTCCCTGCCCTTAGATAGCCTATTCTCCACCCAAGGCATTATGGTGATGCTGCTAGCAGCTTACGCTGGTGCCATGTGGATGTTTCTCACCAGTGCCCCAAAAGTACACACTGTAATGGTGTCAGATTTGGAGATTGCCCGACAGTTGTATGAAGGACTGCTAGATTTGCCAGCAGCTGAGGTGCCATTGCACTATTACTACAACTACGAACAAACTATAGGCGCAACTGGCATCGATCCGTTATATATGTCTACTGGGCCAAGCTTGTCTAGCAAAATGATGAATAATGCTAACGATGGGCTGTGGTATCAATTGAAGAAAAACACCCAGCTACACGTGATTACTGGTGCAAGTTTAGGTAGCAAAAATCAACAACGCCACGTTTGTTTTGACCACGATTGCCTGGAAATGATTTTAATGCGAATCGAAATGCGCGGTTTGAAATTGAAGATTCGTAACCACAAACCCCTGAACTTTTTGGTAAAGGACTATGAAGGGCGAGTTATCGAAGTGGCTGAAGTAGCGAATTAGTAGTTAATGATTAGATTATTTTAGGTTGGGTGGGGCGATCGCTCCACCCAATATTTTTGGAATTTAGATTTTGGATTTTAGATTGACTCCCGGCTTGGCTCTTTCCTAATTAATGTCCCATTTCCACCCAGGCTAAAATAGGTAAATCCCCTAACAAAGATGATTTATGAACCAGCCGATATCTGAGAGAGTGCGCTGGACTACCGCCGATTTAGAGTTGTTTCCAGATAACGGGAATCGCTATGAAATTATTGACGGAGAATTGTTTGTGACTAAAGCGCACCACTGGAAGCATCAAAAAACTTGTGTCAGAATTAGCACTTCCTTGGATAACTGGTCACAAACTACTGGTCTGGGAGAAGTTGTGATTGCTCCAGGAATAATTTTTGGCGACAATGATAATGTTATTCCCGATGTTGTCTGGGCTAGCAACGAAAGATTGCCTTTACTTTTAGACGAGGGGGGACATTTAACAGGTGCGCCAGAACTGGTTGTAGAAGTACTATCTGCTGGTAGTGAAAATGAAAAGCGGGACAGAGAACTAAAACTTAAGCTGTACTCATCACGAGGTGTCAGAGAATATTGGATTGCAGATTGGCGCAAGCAACAGGTGGAAGTATATCGACGCGAACAAGCGAATTTAAAGTTAGTTGCTACGTTATTCAATGGTGATGAATTGAGTTCACCCATATTGCCTAATTTTACTTGTGCCATCGCACAACTATTTAATTAATAAAAATTACGAATTACAAATTAGTTAATTGTGCTGTAAAAACTCAATTTTGGGCAATAATGGGTCAGTTACAATACCCACACCGCTAAAACCCCAGCGTTTGAGCAAATTTCCCAACTGTGTACGCGCAATAGATTCTACAGCAAAGCGATTTGCCACTTCTGCTGCGTGGGTGTTGAGATAGCTAAGGGCGTCAAAGTTTTCTTGAAACAGCAATAAATAACCCGATGTTTCAGCATCAGGACGAGCTATAAGATAATTCCCGTCAGTTTTTGAGCGCACTAAGTAATAGACTTCGGACTGCATGGAGATGAAGTTTGTTGGGAAGAAAAAAGTCCTTCAAATAAAAAACATAGAGGAATATCGCACAGCTTTAATTTCCGAGTATCCCTCATTGCTTTAATATCAACAATGTAAAACAAATATTTATCCAAATTTGCCGCTAACGTAATCTCTGGTTTCTTCTTGCTGAGGATTGTTGAAAATTAATTCTGTTGCGTCGTACTCTACCATGTAGCCGCTACGGGTTCCTTTCTCTGAAGTCCGAACATTAAAAAAGGCTGTCTTATCAGAAACACGCGCTGCTTGCTGCATGTTATGGGTGACAATCACAATAGTATACTGCTCTTTAAGTTCGTGAATCAGTTCTTCAACACGCAAGGTAGAAATGGGGTCAAGAGCGGAGCAAGGTTCATCCATCAGTATAATTTCAGGTTGGACTGCGATCGCGCGAGCAATACATAACCGCTGTTGTTGTCCACCAGATAAAGACGAGCCACTTTGATGTAGTTTATCCTTGACTTCATCCCACAAAGCTGCTTTTCTGAGACTGCTTTCTACTAATTCATCGAAATCACCTTTGTAGCCGTTGATTTTAGCTCCAAAAGTAATATTGTCATGAATTGACTTGGGAAATGGGTTTGGTCTTTGAAACACCATCCCAATTCTCCGACGCACTTCTACAGGGTCGATATCGGGTGCATACAAGTTTTTATCGTAAAAAAGTATTTTACCTTCTGCCCGAAATGACTCAATCAGGTCATTGAGGCGGTTATAGCATCGCAACAATGTACTTTTACCACAACCGGAAGGGCCGATAAAAGCAGTCACCTGATTTTTCGGTATATCTAGCCAAATATTCTGTAAGGCTAAAAACTTGCCGTAGTAAATGTTGAGATTTTCAGCCCGTAAAACGGTTTCAGTGTCATTCACTGTCCTAGTGTTGGTAGCCATAAATTAAATTTAGTGTTGATTTTAGCGATGGGGATTTGCACTGTGGATGGTTGTTTACTAAGCTTTTTGACGAGTTGCCCAGCGAGCGATGATACTTGTGATTAGAACCATCAATACCAAAATCAAAGATGCTGCCCAAGCTAGAGATTGCCAATTTTTAAACGGAGAAATGGCGTATTTGTAAACTAAAACAGCCAGTGAAGCTGTTGGTTGGAATAAACCATCTGGCCAAAAGTTAGAAAATAGAGCAGTAAATAGCAAAGGTGCGGTTTCTCCAGATGCTCTGGCGATCGCTAGCGTTGCTCCAGTTACAATAGCTGGTAAAGCTGCTGGTAAGACTACTTGACTTACAGTTTGAAAGTTAGTCGCTCCCAACCCTACAGATGCTTGTCGCAAATCTTGCGATACTAACTGCAACGCTTCATCAGTAGTTCGCAGAATAATTGGCAACATCAAAATTGCCAGTGCAAACCCTCCAGCTAGAGCTGAATACGATCCTAAGTTCAACTTTACCATTGTTAAAACTACAATCCCATAGGCAAATACCCCAGCAATGATTGAGGGGACTCCACTAAGGACGTTAGCCGCAAAACGCACCCATCTGGCTACTCTCGCCGAACTAAATTCTGTGATGTAAATCGCCCCTAAAACTCCAAAGGGGATACTAATCAAGGCAGCAATTCCTACCATCAGTAGCGTGCCTAAAATTGCATTACCAAAGCCTCCTCCTTTTTGGAGAGCTTTGGGTGGCAATTCAACAAACACGGCCAGATTTAGACTGCTAAAGCCTTTAATAATTACATAAGAAAGTACTGCTAGCAAAGGAACAAGTGCCAATACTCCGCAGGTAAAAGCGATTACGGTCATCACTGTATTAAACAGTGTTCTTTGAGACATGGCGGAGCGAGTTAAACTGCGCTCTGGAAAATTAGAAGTCATAATTTAACCCAAAACTAAGCTATATTCGCTTGACTCTCAGAACGATCAACTCTGCCAGAATATTGACCACTAGTGTCAAGAAAAATAGAATTAAAGCCGCATACATTAAAGCCGAAACTTGCAAACCACTAGCTTCTGAGAATTGATTTGCCAGTAGAGAAGAAATTGTATTGGCTGGGGCAAAAAGAGAGAGACTGATGTTGTTGGAGTTGCCAATTAACATCGTTACAGCCATTGTTTCTCCCATTGCGCGGCCAAGTCCCAACATCACAGCACTAACTATGCCCGAAAAGGCTGCTGGGATAAGAACTTGCAAAATTGTTTCCCAGCGGGTTGCTCCTAGTCCTATCGAGGCTTGGCGCAAACTGGGGGGTACAGAAATCAAGGCATCGCGAGATAAAGCTGTAATGATGGGCAAAGTCATAATCGCTAATATGACTCCCGCTGGCAACATTCCTGGCCCTGTAGGAGAAGTGCTAAAAAATGGCAGCCAGCCAAAGTAACCATTGAGCCATTTTCCCAGGCTGGTTAATATTGGCACTAGAACGAAAATACCCCACACGCCATAGACAACGCTGGGAATAGCTGCGAGTAGTTCTACCGCAAAAACCAGTACCAGTTTCACTTTTGCAGGTAAAAAATCCTCGCTCAGTACAATAGCAGTACCAACACCAATTGGGACTGCTATCAGCAGACCAATAAAAGAACTCACGAGAGTTCCATAAATTTGAGGTAGCACCCCATAGGTATCATTAACCGGGTTCCAAGTGGTGTTGACTAAAAAGCCAGCACCAAACTTTTGGATAGCAGGCCAAGAGGCAATTGCAACTTGCGACCCGATCCATAATAAAGTCCCAGCAACCCCAAAAGCAAAAATTTTAGTCAGCCAAATAAAACCCAAATCTAAGGATTTTTCTGCGCTAGAGCGATTTTTCATCGCTGATGACAGATTTTGAGAATTTGTAGTCATGAATACCGACTTTCAGAATTAAATCAGAGAAGAATATAGGAGGCAACCAGATTAGTAAAATTGTCGCCTCACGATCTATTTAAACTGACTTATACAATAGTAACTCCGTGTCCAAAGTTACTACTGGATAGGCATGTTTTATTGCTTGCTTACTTGCTAGCACTACTACCACTAGCAACAGAAATTTTGTACTCTGGACTGATTTGGTCAGCAGCAGCAGCCACCTTTGTGATCACATTTGAGGGTAGAGGAACATATCCTAATGCACTAGCCTGCTTCTGTCCATCAGTTAAAGCGTATTCGATGGCAGCTTCAATCGCCTTGGCTTTTGCCGCATTGGGATATTTCTTGTAAGCCAAAATCCAGGTGTAAGTGACGATGGGATACGAATCAGCCCCTTCGGGATCGGAAATGAAGGAGCGGAGATTTGCGGGTAGAGGTACTGATTCGAGAGTTTTAGAAGCTGATTCTTCACTAGCTACAACAAACTTACCGCCTTTGTTTTCCAAAGCAGCAAACTTGAGACTATTTTGTTTGGCATAGCCATACTCGACATAACCAATCGAACCTTGAGTTTGTTGGATTTGGGCAGTAACACCTTCGTTACCTTTAGCCCCTACTCCCTTAGGCCAGTTGACAGTTTTGCCTTCACCAACTTTACTCTTCCACTCAGGGCTGATAGCACTGAGGTGTTTTGTGAACACACCCGTAGTTCCGCTACCATCGGAACGATAAACAACTGTGATTGACTCTTTCGGAAGCTTTACACCTGGGTTAGCCTTGGCAATTTGGGCATCATCCCAAGACGTGATTTTGCCTAGTAGAATATCGGCATAAACGGCTCGTGGGAGTTTGAGTTCTGGAACATCAGGCAAGTTGTAAGCCAACACGATGCTACCAGCAGTCACAGGCAGTAAAATAACACCTTTATCTGCTGGTACTTTCTGGATTTCTTCATCCTTCATTGCGACATCGCTGGCACCAAAGTCTACAGTGCCTTTGATAAATTGTTCAACTCCAGAACCGCTACCAACTGATGCATAGTCAACTTGCAGATTGGGATATTTTTTGTTTAAATCTGTGAACCAAGTATCGTACAGTGGTGCCGGAAAAGACGCACCAGCCCCGCTTAACTTTACGGTTCCGCCAAGGTCTAATTTAGCTGGGCTAGAGGCAGTAGTATCGGTAGCAGTACCAGAAGGCGTATCCTTGGTGGCTGTACCATCTGGTGTTTGCTGTCCGCCACAAGCTGCTAGGCTGATTGTCAGTGCTAACACTGAAATTGAACCTGTGAGGCGATGAGTTTTTATTGCACTAAGACGTGAGAGCATCGCTATCAATTTTTTAGTAACTTTTCAGGTGAGCGTTTCTAAGATACTCCCAAAGAACAACAATAGAGATTAACGAAAGGTTAACAAAGCAAAAAGATACTTGTTTTTTTGATGAAGAGCAAACCCTTATTTCTAGTTTTTATTGATAAATTTTATACATTGCTTTCAATCTGAGATAGAAATATTACTAAAGGAAGTTTGTTATACCTATTTACAAAAATTTATTGTTAGTGTAATTTTGTTGGTCAATTCATAAAAAAATATATAAATATTAATTAAGATTAAGCATTAAATACTTTGTAGCCAAATTTAGGTACTGCTCTGCAAAACTAGTATAAATACTTGTATAGATAATATTAATTTACCATATTTTAGGTTAAATACCAGAATTCACAGCACGCCTCAGCCAAGAAAATCAGATAATAGACACCTCAGCTACAATTCTTAGAACTGAAAAATTACAATACCAAAAAGGCAAAAGAAAATATGCTAGTTCTTAAGATATAAGCACAAATTTGATTTCAATATTAATGAATATACTAGTTGCTGTTGGTTTTCCCTTTTGCTTTTCCTTAGTTGCCTGATAAATGTTTGCTGCTTCCAATCAATTACTATGGTCTATGATTGGCTTACTCCTGACAATGGGTGGTACCTTCTTAGAAGTTTATGGCATCACCTTTCCTTGGACTTGGAGTCAGCACGGAATTCAGACTTTTTCTTTAGGGGTCACTTTTCAAATTGGCGCAGTATTGTTAGTGGGTTGTTTAGGAGGCAAAAATGCGGGTGCGCTCTCGCAAATTGCCTATTTAGTAATGGGGTTAACCTTATTACCAGTATTTGCTGATGGCGGCGGTATTGGTTATGTCAAGCTTTCTCAGTTTGGCTATCTACTAGGTTTTATTCCTGGAGCTTGGATTTGTGGCTTAGTTGCTTTTAAAGCAAGACCTCGACTAGAAACTCTGGCCTTTAGTTGTATCTGTGGCTTGTTAACTCTCCACATCTGCGGTATTACTTATTTGATTATTAGCTATTTTTTTCAGTGGAAAGGCACAGAAAATCTACCCTTGATGCAAGCAATCCTTAGATATTCCTGGTTTGCACTACCAGGTCAACTAATCGTGGTCTGTGCAGTTACTGTAATAGCATATATATTGCGTCACTTAATGTTTTATTAGTTTATTGCCTTTCGTCTTTGTCATTTGTCAAAAGCTCATGACCAATACAACTCTTGGAGAGGCTGCACTTCTCTGCGAGACGCTGCGCGAACGACTACGCTCAGTGACCACGCCAACGACTACGCTCACTACAAGTAGAACGACTAATGACTAATTCGCCATGCATTTAAAAAATCGTCTTTTCTGGATCGCTGCCTTCATTGCTTTTTTCTTAGACCAAATAACAAAGTACTGGGTAGTACAAAGCTTTAGCTTGGGGCAGACACTACCACTCTTGCCTGGGATATTTCACTTCACGTATGTCACTAACACTGGTGCGGCTTTTAGTCTGTTGAGCGGGAAAGTAGAGTGGTTGCGCTGGCTGTCTCTAGGAGTGAGTTTAGTCTTGATAGCATTGGCGTTAATTGGCCCAACATTAAATTTGTGGGATCAGTTAGGCTATGGCTTGATTTTAGGTGGAGCGATGGGCAACGGTATCGATCGTTTTGTTTTAGGTTATGTCGTTGATTTTCTTGATTTTCGCCTGATTAACTTTGCTGTATTTAATGTGGCAGATTCATTTATTAGTATCGGTATCGTTTGCCTATTAATCGCTTCCTTGCAAAAAACACCCACTTCAACTGGCAGATCCCATTAAACTATTAAGCCTGGGATGATTAATCCCAGGCTATTGACTTAGTGAAACCCTTGCTTAGTCTTATATGCGAAGACTTTACGTATAAGGTTTTATCAATTTTTATTTGTTACCTGACACCAGTTTGCATAACTGGTGCAAGAGTTCAAGAAAGATGCACCGACGATCGCTGATGGCAAACTAATATTTAGATTACGCCCCAGCTTTTAATTTAGTTACCTGTGGTAGGAGTTTTTGGCGCACTAGAGCCGGGAGTACTGGGAGTTGGTTCGATACTGCTGCCAGGAGTGCCAGGAGTGCCAGGTTGTTCAGGTGTAGTTGAGCTACCTGGTTCGGTAGTGCTGCCAGGAGTAGTAGGTGCGCCTTCAGGTGTGGTTGGAGTAACGCTTCCTGGTGCTGGAGTTAGGTTGCTAGGTGCGCCTTCAGGAGTGGTTGAGCTTCCTGGTGCTGGAGTTAGGTTGCTAGGTGCGCCTTCAGGAGTGGTTGGAGTAACGCTTCCTGGTGCTGGAGTTAAGTTGCTAGGTGCGCCAGGTGCCGGTGGGGTCATGCTTCCTGGTGCTGGAGTGGTTTCGGGAGTGCCAGATTCAGGAGGAGTGGTTCCTGGTGCAGTTGTGCTATCAGGAGTGGTGGTGCTATCAGGCGTTGTTGTTTCTGCTGGTGTTGTTTCTGCTGGTACTGTAGTGCTACCAGGAGCGCTAGGGGTGGCTGCTGTGCCGCCGGAACAGCGGGAGTTGAGCGGAAAATGCTCGCACAGAATTTTCATCCCTTCTGGCGACATTTTAATTTCCGCTGGTGCACTAGTGGAGTCGCTACTAGATTGGGCTATGGGGGATTTACTGGATTGGGCTACAGCAATATTAGTGGTAAGTGCCAAAGATAAAGCTGTACCAATCAGGGTCAGAGATTTTCCCATCATTCTGAAATTAAACCTCAACAGAACACTCGCCCTATTAAAGCAGATAATTAAGATTTAGAAAATCCTCCTAAATGAAGATATTTAGGTTTGTTTCAGAATATGTGGATATGTAAAATTGGTGACAATTAAATTCAGTTGTTTGTTAATAGCTAGTGTTTAAAAAGACAAAAGGGAAAATTATACTTGTAGTTATTGAATGAAAAATACTAGCTACTTACTAAGCCTTGGAGAATATAGAAGAAATTTTTCTTATATAGGACTTACGCACTTTACACATTGATTATTATGTGAATAGTCAACTTGTTAAACTAAGAGTCTTACCATGCCTCGTTCCCAGCCTGTGCCTGGGAATGCGATCGAGGTGGGCTGCTGCCTACTTGTTTGACGGGAGGCTCTGCCTCCCATAAGAGCATTACAAGGCGGAGCCTTGTAATGAGAGGAAATCCACAGTTGGCTGTCTTTGTCAATGCGTAAGTTCTATTCTATAAAGAAGTGACTAAAATCACAAATAACTTCTAGCTATAATATAAGATTAAGTATAAATTAAATCAATAAAGTCCCGTATAGCTAATTTATGCTTTGGCTTATGAGTAAAATGATGAAAGATTAACATCTAAAATTGATTGTAATTCGCCCGATTCTTCATTAAAAACTGTGATGTGAATAGCCGATGAGTTCTCCCCAACCCCCTCACAAGCCACAAACGTTACTAGGTCAACTGACTCAAGCAGTACATACGATTCAAGCTAGGGTCGATTTTTCAAAATTGGCGCTCAAGCCTAATGCCAAAGTACCAGAACTTTGGGTGCAGGATGCGGGGGCGGATAAAGCAGAGGTATATCCACTGTTGGGCGATCGCTATATTCTCGGTCGTAGTTCCAAATCCAGCGATATCGTTATCCGTAACCCTGTTGTCAGCCAAATTCACCTGTCACTATCGCGGAATTCTACTCAACGCACACCAGTTTTCACGATCAAAGACGAAAACTCCACCAATGGCATTTATCGTGGCAAACGTCGTGTTAGTTCTCTAGAACTGCGTCACGGCGATATTCTGACTCTGGGTCCCCCAGAACTCGCCGCTTCTGTGCGGTTGCAATATGTCGATCCACCCGCATGGTATGTTAAAGCTGCAAGTTGGACAGCTTATGGAGTTGGTGGTGTCAGTGCCCTATTAACCTTAGTGATTGGTGTCGAATGGCTGAAATTTTCAGTCAAACCTCTACCGACAGCGACACGCGCCCCAGTAGTTGTTTACGCCCGTGATGGAGCCACTCCCCTGAGAGAGCCTCGGACAATCTCTCATGTAGACATGAAGCGATTAGAGGAATTTGGCCCTTATTTGCCTTCTGCGGTAGTGGCTTCAGAGGACAGTCGTTATTACTGGCACTTTGGGGTTGATCCTCTAGGGATTTTACGAGCTGTGTTGATTAATAGCCGCAGCGGAGATGTGCAACAAGGAGCCAGTACTGTTACCCAGCAAGTTGCCCGCAGTTTGTTCCGCGAGTATGTAGGTAGACAGGATACCCTTGGCCGCAAATTGCGGGAGGCAGTTGTCGCCCTCAAGCTCGAAACCTTTTACAGCAAAGATGATATTTTGCTGATGTACTTAAATCGGGTTTTTTTGGGAGGGGATACTTCTGGCTTTGAGGATGCAGCCCGATATTACTTTGAGAAGTCGGCTAAAGAATTAACTTTGGCAGAAGCAGCAACATTGGTAGGAATTTTACCAGCCCCCAACGCTTTCGATTTTTGTGGGGATGGGCCAAATAAGCTAGAAGCGGCCGAATACCGAAATCGTGTGATTAAGCGGTTGCTAGAGATGGGCAAAATTAAAGCAGAGGATGCGAACCGGGCTAGACGCTCCACTGTCCAAATTAGTCCTAAAGTCTGCGAACAGCAAGCTAAAACGATCGCACCTTATTTTTACAGTTATGTCTTTTCTGAACTCGAATCAATTTTAGGGGAGGGAGCTGCAAGAGAGGGAAACTATATCATTGAAACCAAGCTCGATCCAGCCATACAGAAACAAGCAGAAGCAGCATTAAGTAATTCGGTCAACAACTCTGGTAGAACTTTTAATTTTTCTCAAGGGGCATTAGTAACTCTTGACTCTAGTACAGGCAGTATCCTCGCAATGGTAGGCGGGACTGATTACAAAAAAAGTCAATTCAATCGTGCTGTTCAAGCCAAAAGACAACCAGGTTCCACCTTCAAAATCTTTGCTTACACTGCCGCCATTCAACAGGGAATTTCGCCATCCAATAGTTATTCTTGCGCCCCTTTAACTTGGCAAGGCTTTACTTATAAACCTTGTCGTGCTGGTGCTGACACTAGTTTCGATATTGCCACCGGGCTGGCGCTTTCAGAAAATCCCATCGCCTTGCGAGTTGCCAGACAAGTGGGGCTGGATAAAGTTGTGGCCATGGCGCAGCGTTTGGGGATAAAATCAAACCTCGATCCAGTTCCCGGCTTGGTACTGGGTCAAAGTGTAGTTAATGTTTTGGAAATGACTGGTGCTTTTGGCGCTATTGGCAATCGCGGAGTGTTGAATCCTCCCCATGCTATTAGCCGAATTTTAGACAGTGGTGATTGCAGCGATCGCAATGATATCAAAACCTGTCGTGTAATCTACTCCTTCGACCAAGATCCAGGTGCCAACAAACGAGTGTTGACAACTAATGTCGCCGATGAAATGACTAGTTTGATGCGCGGTGTAATCGCAAGAGGCACTGGTCGTAGTGCTGCCATTGGACTAGGCGAAGCTGGTAAAACTGGCACGACTGATAAAAACGTTGACTTGTGGTTTATTGGTTTTATCCCCAGTCAGCGACTTGTAACTGGCGTTTGGTTGGGAAACGACAATAATTCCCCGACATCTGGCAGCAGTGCTCAAGCAGCTCAGTTGTGGGGAAATTATATGCGGAGAATTACAAGGTAAACAGGGATTGGGCATTGGGAACTATTGATCTATAAGCGATCAATGGACTCTTGTGAGAAGACCTGATTTTGAGGACTTAGAACAGACTTCTTGCATAAATCAAAAGCCCTCACCCTAAATCCCTCTCCCAAGCTTGGGAGAGGGACTTTGAAATTATCTCCCCTTCTCCCAATTTTGGGAGAAGGGGTTGGGGGATGAGGGCTAGTTTTGCATTTGTGCAAGAGGTCTAATCTTTGGCATTGTGCTTAAAGTCGGTAAAAGTTTGAATATTTTCGAGATTAATTTTGATCTGTATCGCATCTAAATTAAATGCTTTATTAAGATATCTTATCAAATGCTAGACCTGCTGTGTCTTCTCAAATTCACAAAGGATTTAAAATATAAAAAATATCTTTGAGCAAAGTGACTCAAACAGATGTGAATCAAAACGGGGCAATGCCACAAAGCAGCGAACCAACTTATTACTCCCTGCTAGGACTGCATCCCTGGGCATCGGTAATTGACATTCGTCGCGCTTATCGGCAACTGAGCAAAATTTATCATCCTGATACTACAGACTTGCCGACTGCGATCGCTACTCCCAAATTTCAGCAAATCAACGAAGCTTACGCCACCCTTAGCCATCCAGAACGCCGGTTAAGCTACGATTTGAAAATTGGCTATTCCCGCTTTGGAGTGATTCAACCACCCCCTGATTTGAATCATCCCGTCTCGCATTCTCATGACTGGTCAAAATCAGCTTACCTCGATGCGAGCGATCGCCCCTTATCATCTGGCGAAATCTTTGCTTTATTTATGCTGGTGTTAACATTTGTAGGTTGTTTGTTATTAGCAGTTGCCATTGGCTTAACTCGTGGCGAGGCTGCTTTCCATTCCCATTTGTTGCAACCAAATACATCTGTACAACAGCAGATTACCTATATGTCGCAACTAATTACCCATCCGATAATTAAAAATTAAACAATTCCCTAATCCAAAATCTAAAATTCCTATGGCTCTTCTTCCCTCTGATACTCCCCTATATAATCATCCCCTGCCACAAATTGAGCAGTGGCTAAAAGACCAAGGCTGTCAACAAGACGAAACACAAAGGCATTGCTGGCGTGTACAGCGACCTAATTGGCAAGCTGAATTATGGCTCGATGTTGAGCAAATTGTAGTGCGATATGTTCAATCTGGAGAAAATGGACAAGATATCCAACGCTCATTCAAGTATTCTCTTAGTCGGGATGATGTAGAACAAGCTGTGTTTTCTGGGCCATAAGGAAGTGCTTATATACTATTGGTACAGCTTCCAATGAGCCTGTTACAGGGCAGCAACCCTGTAATGGGAATTATGTATCAGATTTTGTTACCAATGCTTTAGGAGTAAGTTCGCTACAAATTTCCAGTAGTCTATTAACAGCACGCGCAGCCGAAAACTTTTCCGCAACGTATTGGCTGGACTGAAAACCTCGGTTAATTGCTTCATCTGGATTATCTAAGCAGGATTGCATACATTTAGCTAATTCTTCTGCATCTTCATTTTCAAAAAATAGGCTGTGCGGCCCTCCTACTTCAGACAATCCTCCCATTTTTGAGACAATCGAGCAGGTTTGAACGCTAGAGGCTTCTTGCACTACGTAAGGTGCTGGATCTTGCCAACGGGATGGAGCAATTAAAGCCAAAGCATCTTGAACTTTTAGAAGTACTTCTTTTTGAGGAACTTTACCTAAAAAATTAACTTTGTTGGCAATTCCTAAATCAGACGTTAGCTGTATTAATTCCTGAGATTGTTCGCCATCGCCAATAATAGTAATTTTAAATTCTTTATTTTCATCTTGTAAAATTCGCGCTGCTTTTAATAAAATATCTACACCTTTGTCTGTAGCTAATCTACCGACAAAAATAAAATTATATGGCTGCGATAAATTTTCTAAAGTTTTGAGCTGGTTTTCCGATTTTATTTCAATCGGATTATATAAAGTATCAACTGGCCAAGGAAAAGCAGAAGATTCTCCTAAAAAGTTACTACAAGCCGTATGATAATCGGCTAAGAAGGCAGTAGAAAGGCGGGTGCTTAGGCGTGCCCATTTGATAAAAGTGTGTAATTTCCACTTTAATGGATAATTAGCTTTTGGCAATGTGTGTTTAAATTCAGCTTTTAAACGTTGCGTTAACTTCATCTGCTCATAACTAGTATGAGTAGATTGATAAAGGGAGTAATGGTATTTAATAATTATCTTTTTTTGCAAGGCTTTACATAGCAAAGTAAACAATAAATCATTTGAATTCATGTGTATTATATCTGCCCAAACAATATAACTAAACCATTTAGCGATATTATCTTGTCTGGTCGAAATAGTTTTAACTTCAATTAATCTAGCTTCCAACTCAGGAATAATAGAATAAATATAAGTTAAAACTCCACTAATTTCATTGTCATAATGACGGTGTTGAATTAATATTTTCATACATCAGGTAGGAGAAATTTTGTTATGGAAATTGGGATTGAGCATAACTATGAAACAAGTATTTCACTTTGCTCAGAATCAACTTGGTGTCTAAGCTAGGTAAGCACAAATAAATCTAAATATCCAACGAGGTATAAAAAGCTTGAAACCACTGCGATTGCTTCTCTAGGAGACGCTACGCGAACACTTTGCTGAGTCTTAACGAGACACGCTTTGCGATCGCTACGGACATAGTTATAAATTTCCCCACCCATCTACTTATATGCAAAAAGTTGGGAACAGGATTTTTGCCGATAGTTATATAATTCCCGCAGATGCTGCTAAAGTACCATTTTCTTCGCTACGGGCTAAAAGTTTAGTCTGACAGTAGTGGGTAAAATTATCATCAATTTAAAATACCTGCCGATCAGCCTGAGATGTTACCCAAACAGGAACCAAAAGTTATTATCCCCAACTTTACTTTGTAGCGTCTACTTATGAGAGAGAAGTAACAAGCTGCACTATCGCTTCGACTATCCTAGCTTCTTGGAAGAATTTGTTTGGAGAAACAAGTGCTGATATACGTTTTTACATACCCAATGACTAATGACTAATAATTAATTTCTTTCCACCCATGCATGGATGCTATGCCTTTTGTAACCCATTCAATCACAATTGGGGGAGCTTCTGATATCAAAATACTAGGATAAACTGCTGCACCCCAATCGGGATGAACTAACACACGGCATTGATTTTTAATCACCGGATAGTTTAGCAAAGCCTTGACAACTGCTGTGTCGTCGTGAGGAATTGCTCCGGGATGGGAGAGTAAAGGATAGCCTGTACGAGGGTCAATCAGGTCAGTTAAATAGCCGCGATCGCGCAAATTAAATGCTAAATCACAGCCAAATCTCATAAACTTTTCTCGTAAGCGTTCTTTTTCTGACTCTACTTCTGCTGTCTTTTCAACTAATTGATAACGCGATTGTTGTAATACAATCACTACTCGTAAAAATGGCTGCCGTTTCCAATCTGGTAATATCCGTTCGCAGTTGGCACAGATATATTGACTGGGAGCATGAATTGAAATTTGAACCGCTTGTCCTGTTTCGCCAACTAAATTAATGGGACAGGCTTGCTCCGAAGTGTAAACTTTGGGATAGTTCACTAAATTGATTCGGCTTATACAAATTTTTTAATTTAATCTACGGTATAGATGATACCTCTTAAAAGTTAAGAAAAATCATCATTTTTCTATAATATGTTACTTTTTTGGGAAGCAGTTAATAATAATTTGAGAAATTTAATCCGAATTTTATCCTTTATTAACCTGTTCTCATAGAATTTGCTGCGATCGCTCTGGGTATTGGCATAGATACAGCGTATAGTAGACAGGCGATGCCTAGGGCGGGCTACGCCTACGCAGATGAAATATGTTCGTTCAAAATCCCAAAAAAGCAACGCAGGTTGGAGTAAGCAGAAAATAACAAAAGTAATTATGTCTGCCAGAAGATATTTCAGCTATGTAGGCTAATTTCTATAGCACCCAATTAATTGAGTTTTAAAGAATTCACCGGCACTTCATCCCAAGAATCGACTGTCCGTAATCGCGCTACCCAACCTGCGGCCTTTTGCGTCTTGGTCAAATTATTTTGAAATGAATCATGACAATCTTTAGCTTGAGATTCATTACGAGTGGCAATACAGGCATGAATCATCCCAGACGGATCGATTTGCTCATTTACCCAAATAGTCATGGAATATTTCCTCAATAACTGTAGCGAACAAAGCTATTCGTCATTTTAGAATACTATTAGAGTCAAAAGTGTTAGAGCAAAATTGGTAACAAATAATGAACTAATCCCAATTACCGATTACTAATTTACAATTACCCAGTTCCGCTTCATTTATTCGGCAGATATGATTTATCTCCTCTTTCGTAGCGACGGCGGTAGAGTAATTCTAACTGTCCGCCATATTCTTGAATCCAGGCAATCTGCCGCTGGTAGAGTCCCCGAAAGGTATTGGCAAATAATAGTGTAAAGATTGCCACTACCAACCCTGATGCTGTAGATACTAAAGCTTCACTAATTCCAGCTGTTACACCTGTTGTTTTACTACCTCCCACATCTCCGATATTTAGAGAAGCAAAGGAGTTAATTAATCCTAATACAGTGCCGAGAAGTCCTAATAGGGGCGCAAGACCAATAATTGTCTCAAAAATATTTTGAGAGCGCTTGAGCAAGGGGATTTCGGCTTGTGCTTCACTTTCTAATGCCAAACGAAATTCCTCTGGTGTCGGCTCCTCCAATTCTAAAGCTGCTAAAAAAATTCGAGCCAGGGGTAAATCAGTATTTTTATGCAATTTATCTAAAGCACTAACTACATTATCAAGGCGATAAAGGTGTAGCACTTCTCGCACCACCTTGTTTTGCCGATTATTTATCTTTACCCAAAAGATGATACGTTCGATAATTAGCGCTACCCCTAACAAAGAGAAGGCCAGCAGAGGCCACATGACCACACCACCTGCTGTAAACAGATTACTAATTTCCATTTATTATTTTTTAACTCTTCAACAACGCTAGGTTAACAGATCGTTGCTTGAGCAAAGTTGATATCAATTGCTCTGCAAGTTTTAAAGTGTTAGCAGCAAGTACGGCTTGCCCAAGCTGCATAAATGTTTTACAGCAACTATCAAATTTATAAGATATACTGCATTTAAGATAAAAGTCTCGCTGCTTCGTTACAGGAGCCGTAACAGCGAGTAGGCTTGTTGCCCCATTACAGGGGTCGTAACAACGAGAAATATCTAACTATACTTAGAGAAAAATAGTTGCACATTATGACACCACATCAAAGCGAAATACTCAATAAAGGCTCAACCAATGCCCAAGTTTCACCACGAGAAGAAATCGTATTGCTCGCACTCTACAACAAAGAACTCTATGGTCTCCAAATTCCGCAGGCTATGGAAGAGGCTAGTGGCGGTAATACTAAGATGGGGATTGGCACCCTTTACCCTGTTCTCCATTCTCTGGAAAAGAAAGGGCTTGTCGAATCCCGTTGGGGAGATGAAGGGCGTGAAGAACGAGGTGGAGCAAGACGGCGCTATTACAAACTTACAGGTAGCGGCGTTGCGACTCTCGAAGCCGTCCAGTCTTTCCGCTCTAACCTACTTACTTGGCAGCCCACTTAGCGGAACAGCAGGCACAGAAATTGAAGATAACGATTGGGAATTTACTATAAAAGAAATTCAACTCAAGACACAACACCTGGAAGCCATAACATATTTAAAATCAGAGGAAGTTATCAAAGTTGTGGAAGAGTTGATAGTTCAGAAAGTGGTGAACGATTTAGAAGACTCAGTAGAAAATTTAGAGAAGCTCTCTAAATTAAAGAAGAGATTACGCAAGTATAAAAAATCTGATCCTGCTGAAACTTGGGCTAGTAGGTGGATAGCTTCCCCAATTGCTTACCTCTTCCCCCCAGAACGACGTGAAGAATGGCTAGGGGATTTGTACGAAGTGAATAGGGAGATGCTGCACAAAAACTATCCTCGTTGGCAGGTTAATCTTAATAATGTTTTGAAAACTGTCATCCTGGTAATTTCTGCTTTAAAAATCAGGCTATCAGATTTATTCTCACTTGGGAAAGTCAAGAGCGAGTAAAGAAAAATGCATTCTGAAGCATGGCGTAGAGTAATTTAACAATACGCCATTTCTCTTTGATAGAGATATACCCTAACGGTAAATGGAGATACATAGGATGAGCAAGCCTAATTTTCATGTAATGAGTCAGAAAGAGCTACATGATTATGTTCTTGCTCACCGAGAAGATCGAGAAGCCTTCTACGCTTATGTGGATAAGCTGCATCTCGAAGGTAATTGGATTGAAATGCCGCCGTTACAGTCAGAACAGGATTTAGAAAATTATCCTAAGTTCATTGAGCGTATTCGCAGCAGTTCTGAGCCACGAGATGGAACAGTTTAAGGCTTACAGCAACTTTTCAGCTATCCTCAGTTTGGCCGATCGCGATCGCGGATTTTTCCCAATTTCCTCTTCTTGAGCAATAATCGGCTTTTTTGTCAAGACCTTTAACAAAGGTGAATTTCTTAAACCATGCTTCACCGGGCGATCTTCCAAACTGTGAAAACTGATAATTGCAATTCTGCCGCCAGGGACAAGGGCATTTGGGGCTTTATCCAAAAAGGTTTCTAAGGATTTTAACTCATCGTTGACGACAATTCGCAGAGCTTGAAATACACGGGTAGCGGGGTGGATTCTCCCATAACGGTATTTCGGGGGAACAGAAGAAGCGATCGCATCAGCTAATTCTGTAGTCGTGTGTAACGGACGGCGTTCGACAATGCGACGAGCAATGCGCCGCGATAATCTTTCCTCACCGTACTTAAAGAAAATATCTGCTAATTCCGCTTCATCCCAATTATTAATTACATCAGCAGCAGTTAGCGATCGCCCCCGATCCATTCGCATATCCAAATTCGCAGCTTGGCGAAAGCTGAAACCCCTTTCTGCTTTATCTAAATGGTAAGAACTCACCCCCAAATCGGCTAAAATACCATCGAAAGTGTTGGGGGGAAACTCGTAGTCAGCAAAATTGCTATGGATAAATTGTATGCGATCGCCAAACTCAGCTAATTCTTTCCTCGCTGCTGCTAAAGCATCCTCATCTTGGTCAATTGCCGTTACCCGCACATCTCCAGAAGCTTCTAAAATTAGGCGACTATGACCACCACCGCCTACCGTCGTATCAAGATAATGACCTCCTGGAGATACCGCTAAACCTGCAATTACTTCCTGCGGTAATACTGGTAGATGGGAAAATATCGGTTCTTCAATAGCTAGCTGACGATTCATGAGACTTAGGGCAAAAAACCACAGATGAACTTTAATTATGTATTCTTTTCTATAGGAATCCTATTTGATTGTTGAAAGAAATTACGAGAAAATACGGCTAAGTGTACAAGTGTAAGAATAGACAATGATAACTCAGCATCTACAAACTGCATCACTCCCGGTAGAAGTAGCAACTGCGATCGCCTTGCAGAAAACCTCAAAATCAAGCGATCGCCTGTTGTCCAAGAGTGAGTGCGTTAGTGTAGCTCACCGTAGGTATCGCCTTACAGAAAGCCTCAAAAATCAAGCGATCGCCCTTTAGGGAAGAGTGAGTGCGTTAGTGTAGCTCACCGTAAGTATCGCCTTTCAGAAAACCTCAAAAACAAAGCGATCGCCTGTTGTGTATGTTGCGATCACACTTTGTATTTTAATCAATTCACCAGATATCTTTAAGATTAAGCACAAATTGCGGTAGCACATCTTCTCCTGATAAACTAGCAGGAGATTGCAGCACTTCAACATCTCTACCAAAGCGATAAATTTCTACTTGCCGAGTTTTTAAATCAATTAACCAACCTAATCTAGCACCGTTGTCTCGGTACTCTTGCATTTTATTTTGTAGCCTTATTAAACAATCAGTATCAGAACGCAATTCCACGACAAAATCAGGACATACAGGCGGAAATCCCTCTTTTTGCTCCTGTGTGAGAGAATCCCATCTGTCACGTTTTAACCAAGATGCGTCAGGCGATCGCACTGCCCCATTTGGTAAAATAAACCCAACCGAAGAACCAAAAGCTATACCTAGTGACTCATCACGATTCCACACTCCAAGTTGAGCAGTTAAATTAGCATTGCGGTTGCTGGTTAAACCTCCGACTAAAGGCATTAGTAGCAATGTGCCATCAGCATTACGCTCAAATCTGATTAATTCATTTATCTGGCATAAATGGAAAAATTGGTCATCTGTTATTTGAAGAACAGGAGCAAAGTTGATAGTTAACGCATCCATAGAAAAATTTAAACTTGAATATTCCCATGAAAATACCAAAGGCGAATGCACTTTAGCGAAAAAAATATTTAGAATGATTGACTTTAAGTATTGATTACTTTATCCGCAGCACCAGTTAAGATTTCATCCATCCAAGCATTTATGCTTTTGCCAGCCTTTTTAGCAGCAATAAATATTTTGCGGTGGTGTTCTGGAGTTGTGCGGAATGGAAGTTTACCAGAGAATGGTTTATCAGGCTCCTCTCCTAGTTCTTCACAGAAAGCAAGATAATCATCAACAGAAATTTGAAATTCTTGACGCGCTTCCTCTACAGTTTTTGCCTTAAAGGTAATCACGTCATTAATATCTAGGACTTGACCAAAAAGTATTCCCGCTTCTACATCTACTTCTATACTAGCTGTGTATCCTTTATAAGTCATCATATTTCAATTCCCGCCTTAATTAAAAATTCTCTAACAGATTTGACTGCTCCTTTATCTGTCTCATTTTGAGGATGCGGTTCGTGAAAAACAGCTTTCACATCATTTAATTTCACACGAACCCGCGAACCTCTACCTTGAGTAATATCAGCACCGAGAGCTATAAATAAACTTTCAATATCTTTCCAAAGAATATTAGATGGTACAGGATTCGTAAAAATTAACTCTAAAATCTGACGTTGTTTGTTATTGAGATCCATTTAATCAATACAATTTCAGTCATCTTACAGTTAACTTGAATATAGCCACAGATATAATGATATCATATTATGATATCGTTGAAAATATAGAAGCGTAGGCGTAGCTGGGGTACACTACACCTTCAAAATTTCCTAAAGTGCGATCGCCTGTTGTGGAAGAGTAAGCTATGTCTACGACGGGCTACGCCTACGCCTTGCAGAAAACCTCAAAAATAAAGCGATCGCCTGTTGTGAAAGAGTGAGTGCGATCGCTTTGCAGAAAACTTCAAAAACAAAGCGATCGCCTGTTGTGAAAGAGTGAGTGCGATCGCTTTGCAGAAAACCTCAAAAACAAAGCGATCGCCTATTGTGGAAGAATGTGTGATCGCCTTGCACTAAACCTCAAAAACAAAGCGATCGCTGTTGTGGAAGAGTGTGCGATCATACTTAGTATTATCAATCAGGCAGATATTAAACGCTGTTTCAGTTCAGGAGTTGGACAATCTAATTCAATTTTCGCCTTGACTAATCAGTTGTGATTATATTTTTAAACTCTTCTAGTGTTGGTATAGGTTTTATTTTGTGTATTATACGGTGACAATTGGAACATAAAACAGTAAAGTCAGTTGAAGGGTCTAGCTGAACTTTCGTTTTTTCTAGAGTTGCAATCGGTACTAGATGATGAGCTTCTATATAATTCTTGCCTATATTGCCATATTTCATCTCAAAATCAAAACCGCAAGCTTTGCATATATACCCATGTATTTCTTTAGCTTTATTACACAAAGCTTGATTTCTTTCTACTCTTTTATGAATTTTATACTTTGTTAAATCTTCAAACCAAACTTCTTCAGAATCTAATTCATTATCCTGAGTATCTAAAGGTTGCTTTTCGATCAGTTCTTCATAAATTTTGATAAAAAATAATAAATCATTGACTAGTTTATCTGAGTCTGGCAAACGTGTTTTTGGATAATAAGCAGCTAATATATTACCGGCATGGTATGCCTGACCTAATCTTCGAGCAGTAGTTTCTTTAGGAATTGCTTCAAGTTTAAGATCAATATTTTCAGAATACTTAATAATTATATCGGTCGATATAATTTTCCTAAAAGTTTTTGCTCTTTCTCGTAATATATCTTTTGCACCTCCAAGTCCATAATTTTTTTTTAAAGATGCTGTACCTTGATTCAAAGATAGATAAACACCAGAACAATCTGCCTGAAACAAATATACAAGGAAAAATCCAAATCTCACACTTTCTGTAACCAGCTTATTAAAAATAGCTATCCAAGGGATATTTGCCCATGAGCCATTTCCTGCTGAAGCTTGTATACTATATATTTCAGGAAGATTTAGAGAATTATCTAACAACTTTGGAACATCATTCTTTAAATATCTTGGAAAATTATGGTTTTTGAATTTTTCTTGGTTTACTATTGGATATTCGTATAATAATTTTTCAATAGTTTGTTTGAGCATTTATATTTATACAATTAGATTAAAATGTTAAGATAGGCATTTTGCCTGCCCTATAAGCACTATTCTATTCCTTCAATTCGGTCTTTAATCTGTTGCTGCAAATCACATAGGCGATCTAAGATTCGTCATAATTTCTTGTAAACCAATGTCATTACTTGTTCATATTCTTCTTTTTAGCTTTGCAAGCATCCCAAATATCAACTTTTTGCTGAAGATTAAGCCAAAGTCTTGGGCCATTTTCTAAAGCTTTGCCAAGATGTATTGCTATATCTACTGTAATTGCTCTTTGACCATTAATAATTTCCTGAATTGTTTGATTAGATACTCCTAAAATATCTGCAAAATTTGCGGTATTAATATCTAAATCATCTAAAATATCTGCAATTACTTCGCCAGGATGTATTGGTCTTACTAATCTATCATCAGTAATATCTTGCCAATTATCCATAATTAACCTTATCTCATTTTAAGGCAGGCTTTATGCCTGCCCATGTAATCCTAGTCTATCCCTTCAATCCGGTCTTCAACTTCTTGGTACAACTCGCGTAGACGATCTAAATTATCCTCGCTAGTCTCCCAATAACCGCGTCCATTCACTTCCAACAAAGTTGATACAATCTTGCGGAAAGAATGAGGATTAAGGTTTAGCAACCGTTTCTGCATTTCTTCATCTTTGATGAAGGTTTCGTTAGTATCCTCATAAATCCAGTTATCCACAGCGCCGGCTGTTGCACTCCAACCTGTTGTATTCACCAACCGCTTGGAGAGTTCGCGCACACCTTCGTAACCGTGAGACAGCATCCCCTCGTACCATTTGGGATTTAACAATTTGGTACGTGCATCCAAACGCACGGTTTCTGATAATGTCCGCACTTGGGCGTTAGCTGTAGTTGTATCTGCAATATAAGATGCTGGTTTTTTACCATCACCGCGCAGACTTGCAACTAACTTAGTAGGATCTGAATCAAAGTAATGAGAAACGTCCGTTAAGCTAATCTCGGAAGAATCGAGATTTTGGAAAGTTGCATCAGCAGTTTTTAATGTGCTTTCAAAAATCTGCCGCGATTCGTCCATAATTCCGGGGTTATCGGAATTGAAAGAGAAGGATTTCCGGTTGAGATACATTTCCTGCAACTCGGCTTCGCTATCCCAAGTGCTGTTTTCTACCGCCAAGTTGATATTTGACGAGTAGGAACCAGAGGCGTTGGAGAAAACGCGCGTTGCTGCTTGACGCAGATTAATTCCCATATCTTGGGCTTGTTGCAAAGCGTGTTTGCGAACAAAGTTCATTTCTAAGGGTTCATCTGCCTCGGCTGCCATCTTCACGCCTTGATCTAGCAGGTTCATTTGGTTGATGAACAAGTCGCGGAATACACCAGAACAGTTGATTACCACATCAATTCTGGGGCGTCCCAACTCTTCTAAAGATATCAATTCCAACTTGTTCACCCGTCCCAAAGCATCGGGAACTGGACGCACGCCCACCATCCACATAATTTGCGCTAGGGATTCACCGTAAGTTTTTATGTTATCGGTTCCCCAAAGGACGCAGGCAATGGTTTCTGGCCATTTACCATCATTTTCAGCCTTGTTACGTAACAAAAGCCGATCTACAACGATTTTGGCTGATTGAACTGCTGCTGTTGTGGGGATGGATTGCGGATCTAAAGCATGGATATTCTTACCAGTGGGCAATACATCCGGGTTGCGGATGGGATCCCCACCTGGGCCAGGTAGGATGTATTCACCTTCTAAGCCTCTGAGTAATGCTCCTAGTTCGTTGTCGGCACAAACTTGTTGCAGACAGAATTCCAAATACTCAAGTAAGGGTTTTAAGGCTGCGGTGTCAACTTTGGGATAACCTGCTTTATGCAATGCTTCAACCCAAGGTTCCTTTTTGCCCATGTTGAAGAAATTCAACCGCGAAACCAGAGAAACTCGTCCTTCTGCGTCGATTTGCTCTTGGACAAGGGCGGTAACTGCTGCACGGGTTGCCAAGGTGATATCTTGCAATAACTGGACATCTTCTAAAATGCCTCTGTCATTATTTTGGTAAATATCGTCAATGTTACGCCCAATGCTATTGGCGATAATTCCCGGTAAGCCTTGAAGTCCTTCTTCTTGACGATCTAGACTAGCAATGTTGACGAGAGTTGCGATCGCTTCTTCTGCACTTGGCGGTTTACCAATAACATGCAAACCACAAGGCAACAACCGGGACTCGATTTCCATCAACTTGCGGTAGACGTTACCAACAATATTATCGCGCTCTTCGGCACTCATATCTCTGGCATCGGTTTCTGGCAGGTTAATATCCTTATCCAGATTCACGATCCGGCATTTATCCATGATGCTGTTAACAATGGAAACACCGCGTCCACTATCTTTTAAGGTTTGGTAGGAAGCAATTAATTCGCTGAGTTCCTTTAAACCTTTATATAAACCAGCATTTTCTGCTGGCGGTGTCAAGTAAGAAATGGTTTCGGCATAACTCCGACGTTTGGCAATTGTCGCTTCACTCGGATTATTAGCTGCGTAGTAATACAGGTTGGGAATTGAGCCAATCAAGTTATCTGGATAACAATCACCAGACATCCCCATCTGTTTACCTGGCATGAATTCTAAGGAACCATGTGTACCAAAATGCAGTACAGCGTCAGCTTTCCAAACTTGCTCTAGGTAAGTGTAGTAGGCAGCAAAACCGTGGTGAGGACTAGCTGAACGGGAGAACAACAGCCGCATCGGGTCGCCTTCGTAACCAAATGTAGGTTGTACGCCGATGAAGACATTACCAAATTGCTTACCATAAATCAGCAGATTTTGCCCATCACTGTTAAGGTGTCCGGGAGGTGGGCCCCAGTTTTCCTCTAGGCGGTGAGAGTAAGGGGTCAGCGCTTCATATTCAGGAACCGACATTTTGTAAGCAACGTTCAGTTCTGGGCTGTTGTACTGCGCCTGTGCATCGTGGATGACTTCTTGCATCAACGCTTCGGCTGATTCTGGCAATTGTGGTAAGTCGTAGCCGTTATTTTTAAGGGCTTTCATTACCTCGTAGATGGAACCGAATACATCCAAGTAAGCGGCGGTTCCCACGTTGCCTTTATCTGGCGGGAAACTGAAAACGGTGATGGCGACTTTTTTATCTAGCTTCGGCTTGCGGCGGAGGTTAGCCCATTTTAAGGCACGTTCGGCGACAGCTTCAACCCGATCGCGCAGTGCGATCGCTTTCCCTGTAGTTCCATCTCTACCAGATAATATAATCGGCTCAATTGCCCCATCTAATTCAGGAATCGCAATTTGCAAAGCTACTTGAATTGGATGTAACCCTAAATCGCTATCCATCCACTCTTCTGTGGTTTGGAATACTAAGGGTAACGCCACCATATAAGGACGGTTTAAGCGTTTGAGTGACTCAATTGCTTTGGGATGGTCTTGTCTGGCTGGCCCCCCCACCAAAGCAAAACCAGTCAGCGATATCACTGCATCAACCAACTGTATATTGGTAGTTGGTTCATAGAAGTAGGCATCTACAGGCTTGGAGAAATCCAAACCACCCGCAAACACAGGTAATACTCGTGCGCCTAGTGCTTCCAACTCCTGCACCATTGCTACATAATGGGCATCATCCCCTGTAACTAGGTGGGTGCGTTGCAATACTAACCCGACACAAGGAGCTAGGGGATCTTTTAGATCGCTAGAAATATCCTTACGAGCCGTATACCAATTGAGGTACTCTCTGACATCTTCAAACATACTCGGAGCCAAAGGATGCCAAATCCCTAAATCGGGATAAACCACCGGCTGTTCATAAGTAGAAGGTGCAAAATTTTGTTTCTCTAAACCTTTAAATACATATTTATCAGCTAGCATCAGCAAGAAGTTTTCCAGATTTTCTGGAGAACCACCTAGCCAATACTGAAAACTGAGCATGAAATTTCGGGCATCCTGTGCCTTATCCATTGGTAAAAACTTCAGCACTTGCGGCAGTGTTCGCAATAGCTTCAGCATCCCATCTTGGAATCCTGCACCGGATTTTTCTTTGCGTTTCCGCATGAATTGGGCGATCGCACTTTTTGACTGACCCAACTGTGCCAGAGAAAAGCTGCCCATTTTACTCAGGCGCATTACCTCTGGCATGGAGGGAAAGACAACGGAAACGTCCAGGCGATCGCGGTGTGGTTCTACTGCCGCTACTACTTTTTGTGCTAAGTCTTCGATGAATATGAGGGAAGCGATGAAGATATTCGCATTCTCAACTTCTCGTTTAAACTCCTCGTAATTCTCTGGGTCGCGGAGTTCCTCAATCAAGTACCCGCTAATTTCAATCGCCAAGTTGGGATTGTTCGCGTTAATCGTGCGAACCGCTTGCGACAATGCGCTCTGGTACTGGGACTCTAGCACGACATAGACCACCTTGATTAAACTACGTCCGCGTAAGTTATCAGGCGCAATGTGTCTAATGGTGGACTTGACGTGTGTGAACATGCTTCTTCGGCTCCTTTGATGCGTGTTCTCTGAAGGAAGTTCCTCGCGGCATCATCAGCCACAAGTAACTTGTGATCTTTTAGGCAATATCTGTTTTTTATCAGAAAACGCTTGCCCAGTAGGCATTTTATCCCTTATATGACACAAATCGATATAAAAAACGAAATATTTCTTTGTAATTGTTGACTTTACATAAAAGTACTAGCTCACAATAATGTAAATATTTCGTAATATCTTTTAATCGCTAAATAGTCATTTAAAGATATTATCCTATCTAAAAAACAAAACCCGCTTGTGCGGGTTGTAAAATTGGTATTTTATTTGGCGGAATGCTTAGGCGTAACTAGTCGTAGACATCGCCGTAATTTCTATAATTTGTTAACTAAGAATAAAGTTTAGCTTCTAACTGTTTCAAAATCTTCTTCGGATCGTTCTTATCTCCCTTCAGAAATTTCCAAGCAGCAAAACCTGCAAGACCTACGCCAAATGCAACTGTTGCAGTTCCTCCAGTCATTAGACCAATACCTCCAAGGAATGCCATCGAAGCGCTGATAGCAGTAGCCCCAGATAGGGTGCTAATTGCATTACCAGTACTAGCCACACCAAAAGCACCAACAGCAGCCCAGGCTGTACTAAGAGCAGCAGCACTTGTGACTACTCCGGCTCCAGCTGCAATTCCCAAAATTTTTTGATCCTCAGAGTCCATTTGAGTAAGCGAAGCAACAGATACTAAAGCAGCAGCACCAATTAAAGCAGCTCCCCCAGTTGCAACTGCTAGTCCTCCCAACATTCCCAAGCCGCCCGCAGCCACAGAACCACCACCTAAAAAAGCTAGGGTTGCATTAGTTGCCGCACCTCCAGATAAAGAACTAATAACTACCCCTGTCCCTGCTTTTATTCCTGTAGCCTGAGCCATAGTTGTAGCACTTGGAACAAGATTAGATGCTTTTTTAAAGGATTGGTAAACTGTTTGAAGTCTTTCTAATATTGAGCTTTATGATGTGGACTTCCCTTTTTGAGAATTGATTGGTTCTCGCATAAACTTGTAAATTATCTTACAATCATCTGGTATATTAGAAGCCAGAATTAATGCATCTAGTGATTTTAAGTCTGTTGAAGAGTTAACTTGTTCACCATTTCTTAATTTAGTGTAAGTAGAAAGTAAGTCTGACCTATCAATACTTGCTGTAACACTATTAATTACATCTAAGATTAATAACTCAGTAGTCATTACCTTAGATTTAACACTAAAATTAAAGTATAGTTGTTTAATATTTTCAGGAATTGAGTAGTTTTGTACTATTGAGTCCAGTTGTTTCAAAGAAGTAAAATTAGATATACTTTCTCCGGCTCTAATACATTGAAATACCCCTCTAATAGATTCTTTCTGAAATTGGTTAAGTTTAGATATCTGTAAAGACTTCTCAATACATTCTGCAATTGCTATTAGCCTAAAATTCTGACTAGCAAGACTATATCGCCTACAAAAAGATGTATCACTCTGGGCTGAGTCAACAATAAAATCTAATAGTTCTAATGCAGACAAATCATTTTTATATTCAGCATTACTAAGTGAAGTGTAGATATTGCTACATCTAGTTTTACTTTCAAATTTTATATCCGCATTATTAATCAACTTAAATATCATTTTGTCTATATTATCATTCTGCTCAAATAAGGTATGCAGGGTTATAACACTGTACTTTTGATTTAACACAGTTTTTTGTGAAAACAAATCAGAGATTTTATTCAAAAAGCTAGAAGATGTCTTGTCTAAAAAGATTTGACTTCCTTCTGCACAGTTGGCTGGAATATTTACTTGATATATTTTTCCTGTTCTAGAAGTAAATTTTTGAGTTCCACCCTGCTTGGCTATTTGATAAGGTACAAAGACATGATAGATTTCATCTGTTGTAACTTGGGTATTATTTGTCATGATTCAGAATCCAAATTAAAAAGCTTTTTGAAAAAATTACTGCTTTCAAAATGCCTTATTTTGAAATATACTGACAACCGCAAAAATACGCACTGATTTTCGTGCGCTCGCTTGAGTAATTTTAACTAACTTGAATTCTGAATTATTCTTCAACCTTCCCGCACCATCCAAACCAACATTCCCAATAGTATTTCCACTGGCGGAACAGTATAATCATTCAAATCAATACTCAATATTTGCTCTTCTAATTTCAAAAATCGCCAAGCCGTACCGCTGCTGACGCTGCCATAAATTGTTTTAATCGGTATACTATTGATTTCATTAAATTTTTGGGCGGCAATCATTTCTGCTGCACATTGCCCTAAACCAGATTTTAAATCACCTTTTTTCGCTTCAATAATCACGATCGCAGGAGCTTCAATAAATATTTGTTCGGGTGAACGGCTAATTAAAAAATCACATACTCCACTTAAGCCTAGCTCCGGTACGACGGTAAAATCTTCACCAGAAAAAAGGCTGACTTTGCGTTCAAGAATTTTCCGAACTTCTACGAGTATTGGACTAATAATTAACTCTGATCGAGCTTTTTCTGAGCCTGTTGCTGTTGCTAGTGGTAGTCCTTCGCTTAGTGCTTCTTTGAGGTAAAAACTAGGTTCTATGGACTGGATTTCGGGTAAGAACCGTCCATTTTCAAGCGTAGTTAAGTTAAAGTCGCGTTTGACTTTTGACAGCGAGAAGTCACTATAAGACATTATAAATATGATTAAATATTAATCTACGAGTATTGATCCTATCGCGTTTATAGGTGTTTTGTTGGGAATGGAATCAACAAGAGCGATCGCCTTGTCCAAATGCTGTGTCAAAGAGGCCGCGATCGCTCTTTTTACTCATAAGTCGATAGAGTTCAGGGAAATGCGATCGCAATTAGGATTTGGGATTCTAATTTATCGGATAGGTAATTCAATCACAAACTCTGTACCCTCACCTTGTGTTGAATGGCAACTTAGCTTCCCGCGATGATTGTTTACTACAATTTGGTAAGCAATAGATAAACCTAGCCCTGTTCCTTTACCAATGACTTTTGTAGTGTAGAAAGCATCGAATATCTTTGTCCGGTTTGCTTCGGTAATTCCTGAGCCATTGTCTGCAATTCTGATAATAAATCGCTCTCCAATTGCTTCAGTTTTAATCCAAATCATACCAATATGCCTAAAACTTTCATCAAAGTATTGATCTTTTTGTATTTCTTCAATTGCATCTATTGCATTACCAATCAAATTCATAAAAACCTGATTTAGTTCGCCTGGATAGCACTCAATAAGAGGCAATTCTCCATATTCTTTACTTAGTTGTATTGCTGGACGATGAGCATTTGCTTTGAGTCGATGTCCAAGAATGAGTAGCGTAGTTTCTAACCCCTCATGCAGGTTAGCACGTTTCTTCCCTGCTTCTCCGTGTCGAGAGAACTTGTTCAATGATGACACAATCTCTGTAACACGATCTGTACCCAGTTGCATGGATTGAATAACTTTGGAAAAATCATTTAACAAATAGCTGATATCTTTTGTTTTAATAGCATTTTGAATTTCAATAGGTGGATCGGGTAGATATTTTTGATATAGTTCAAGCAAATTAACAACCTCTTGGAAATATTGTTCAATAAAATTCAAATTACCAGCAATAAAATTGATAGGATTATTTACTTCATGGGCAATTCCTGCTGTCATTTGACCCAAGGTTGCTACCTTTTCTGCTTGGATTAGTTGGGTTTGAGCCTGTTGTAATTCGGCGTTTTTGGCCATTAAGGTTTTCGTCAAATTTCTTAGCTTAAGTTGATGCTCTACTCGCACCAAGACCTCCTCATACTGAAAAGGTTTAGTAATATAATCTACGGCTCCCAATCGCAATCCTTTAATCTTATCAGCAGTATCTGAAAGAGCAGTCATAAAAATGATTGGAATATCCTGGACACGAGGATTGCTATCACTTTTGAGGTATTTACAAGTTTCAAACCCATCGATACCCGGCATCATGATATCAAGTAAGATTAAATCAGGTAAATTATCATTTTCTAATCTCTGAATGGCTTTTTCACCACTACGATCTGCCCAAACTTCAAAGCTAGACTGATCCAAAAAGCTCGATAAAACTTGTAAGTTGGCAGGGTTATCATCAACGACTAAAATAATTCCTCTAGCAGGATCGCGATTTAGGGAATTTTTTTGATCGCCTATCCTTGCTGTCATAATATTTCTATCCTATATTGATTCACGTTACTTTTTTGCAATACGCTAAAGGAGAACACTTCAAATTTAAAATTCACACGCTACAATCCCTATAAATAAATTTAATAAAATTAATCATTTGATTTTTCGGTTAAAAAATTAAGGATTAAATCTTCGTCAAACTGCCTTGCTAGTTGCCGCAATTGGTTAGCAAAGGGAGCAAATTTTGTGTCTGTTTCCTCTAGTTTATCTGCCCATTTGAGAATGTCATTAAAGTTACCTTTACTGGCTAAAATCATCAGTTCCCGCAATATATCGGAGGAAGGAGGAGTCAACTTATCTGGTGAACTATCAAGTGTTGTAGGCGAAGAATTGATTTTTTGTTCCTCAGACTGCTGGTAAATCCATGTCAAACCTAAATGGCACTCTAATTGATGCAGTAATTCATCTGCCTGTATCGGTTTACTCAAAAAGGTGTCACCTCCTGCTTGCAGACTGCGATGTTGGTCGGCTTCAAAGACACTAGCGGAAGAGACGATAATCTTGACATCTTGGATATCTGAGGTATGAGGCAGGTGTTTAATCAATTCAAACCCATCCATTTCTGGCATCAGCAAATCTGTAATCACCAGGTCTGGTTTAAGAACGATCGCTTTTTCTAAACCTTCTTTACCGTTACTGGCTTCAACCACTTTGAAACCCAATGGTTGCAATAAGTTTGTAATTACTGTGCGATTCTCCCAGCGATCGTCCACCATCAGGATGGTGCGGGGACTACCTTCAAAGCCAATGATTTGTCCCTTGGATGCAGTCATCGTAGACTGTACCCATTCGCTGGCTTGGGCGATCGCAATTTCAAACCAGAAAGTACTACCCTGACCAATCTCACTTTTAACCTGGATATCGCTACCCATCATCTGCACCAACTGCCGAGTAATAGCTAAACCCAGTCCTGTCCCTTCTATCTGATGCTTTTTCTCACCTACTTGTTCAAATGGCAAAAAAATGTTGTCTAATTGGGTTGGAGTTATGCCAATTCCTGTGTCTTTTACACTAAAGTGAATGCGATATTTCTTTGTCTGCCCATCAGCAGGAAGTCGCTCGATTACCTCAACCTTGAAGCTAACCTTACCCTCATCGGTAAATTTAATGGCATTTCCCAGCAGATTCAAGAGAATCTGACGTAACCTTTTGACATCGACATGAACCGCTGTGGGTAAGTTGCTGGCGGGTTCATAGACAAGCAAAATGCCTTTTTGTTCTGCCCGAATCTGACAAATTTCTACAATTCCTTGTAAAAAAGACGGAAAATGCACATCTTGAGGATGCAACTCTAGTTTTCGCGCTTCAATTTTGGAAAGATCCAAAATGTCATTAATTAAAGTCAGTAGATGAGAGCCACACTGTTCAATAATGTTTACATGATATTGCTCTGGCTCTGGCAAAGCTTTAGAACGCAGCAAAATTTGAGCGCAACCTAAAATACCATTCAAAGGCGTTCGCAGTTCATGACTCATGTTGGCTAAAAATTCGCTCTTAGCCCGGTTTGCAGTATCAGCCGCTGCTTTAGATTTTTTCAGTTGAGCTTGTTCAAACGCTTGCACCTGCCACAAAACAGCAATCATCGTCACTGTCAATCCGCCCACAATTAGGGCGATCGCATCGAGGAATTGTAGCCGAGATTCAATATTTTGGCGCGGAATTACCAAAGCTACAGACCAATTAGCTTCTCGCAACGGCACATAAGCAACATACTTTTTAGTGCCGTCAATTTCCATCAACTGAATTCCCTGTTGTTTGTTTACCATCTGTTGCGCGATCGCATTTAAATTGCGATCTGGAATTTTCAACAGGCTAGGTGCAGGTTTTTCTAACGTTGACATTAACGTTGAGTTGGGATGGACAATCGCTTCTCCTTGGGAATTGAGAGCGAATGCATAGCTATTCTTGCCGTAGCGCAACGAGTTGACCACCTTAGCAATGCGATCGACTTTAACATGACCGTGGAAAACCCCAATCGGTGAACGATTGGTAGGAGAATTTGACCAGATTGGAGTGGCGATCGCAATTAAAGGAATACCTGTGGAACGGCTGATAAAGGGATCGGAAATGTTGCTTTTTCCGGCTAGTGCTTTTTGAAAGTAGTCTCGATCCTTAATATTTTTATTTGATCGACCAACCTTAGTATTAAAATACGAACCATCCGGGGTAGCTATTAGGAAAAAGAAAAATTCATCGATCCGCTTAACTTCTGACTTTAAATAGGGTTCTGTGATAGACCAGTCTAAGGAGCGTACAGTTGAAGTCTGAGCAAGGGTTTGCACCTCTACTTTGCGGACATGCAACCACTCCTCAATTTCATCAACCCCTCTTTTTACCTCTAAAAAAGCCTTTCCTCTCAAGTCTTCTAACGTTATTTTGCGAGCAGCCTGATAGCTAAAATAAGCAGAAATACTCACAATAAGAGTAGTGCCGCCGAGAATAAATCGAATCAGCAAATTGCACGAGGAATGAATTTTGGTATCAGATGGGCTGGAGTTGCCTTTTATCACAGGATTCACCCTCTAAATAATGGGTTTGGTAAGCAAAAAAAAGACTATATTTAGATTGCCCAAAAAATTATTGATGATCGCAGCTTTGATTGTTAGCCATAGCAAAATAATCAATACCCTAAACTTTGCTAACCATACTTTACAGACGTGTATTGGGAAGGACGTATAGGTTTATCATTAGGTAAATTAAAGTGGTTATAAGCTCTTTCAAAAATAGAGCAGCAGAGTGAGTTAAATTATGTGGACTAAATCAACTTGAAGGATTTTTCTATTCTGCATACCCATAACATAAGAACGAATTAGGTAATATTTGCCTTTTGACTAATGACTCAAATAGATATTCTTATCCTTTCAAATGGCCCAGGTGAAGTAACAACCTGGGTGCGTCCAGTAGTAAAGGCGTTGCGCCAAGAATTAGGGGATGACCGTTCTTTAGCGAGGATTTCTGTGGTATTATCACCTTGCTCAAATGCCAGTGGTAAAGAAGCAGCGATCGCTCTTTCTTTCCCCGAAGTAGATAGAGTTCAGGGAGCAGAACATTTTTGGCAATTTTTGCTTTGGGGCAAAACATTTGAAAATTGGGATTGGAGAAGTCGCGGTGTTATCGTTTTTTTGGGCGGCGATCAAATTTTTCCAGTGATTATAGGCAAAAAGCTCGGATATCGCACAGTAGTTTACGCCGAATGGGAAGCCAGGTGGCATAACTGGATAGATCGCTTTGGAATCATGAAACCCGAAGTTGCAGCCCGTGTCCCCCAGAAATATGCTCATAAATTCACTGTCGTCGGTGATTTGATGCTAGAAGCTAGTAGTCATTCGTCATTAGTCATTGGTCATTTGTCCTTAGCAAACGACAAAGGACAAATGACTAATGACATAGATGCGTCAACGGCTACCCACAAGGTAGGACAAAAAACTGAATTGATTGGTTTACTCCCTGGTTCAAAAGCAGCAAAATTAGCCCAAGGAGTACCATTATGTTTAGCTATTGCCGAATACGTTCATGCAAAAATACCGCAAACCAGATTTGTAATTCCTGTAGCACCAACTTTGGATTTACAAACTTTAGCTAGTTTTGCCGATCCCCAAAAGAACTCTATTGCTGAAATCTTTGGCTTTGGCGGTGCTTCCTTAATTATCCCAGAGGATGCTAAAGGCAAGGCATTGCTCAAAACTGCAACGGGCTTAACTGTGGAACTGTGGCAAGAAAACCCTGCATATCACTTATTATCCCAATGCTGCATCTGCTTGACTACGGTGGGGGCAAACACTGCCGAACTTGGTGCTTTAGGAGTGCCAATGATTGTTTTACTACCAACACAGCAACTTGATGCTATGCGTTCTTGGGATGGTTTACCTGGATTGTTAGCAAATCTGCCAGGGTTAGGTACACTATGCGCTAAGGTGATTAATTGGTCATTTCTGAGATTTGTGAGACACAAAGGTTTATTAGCATGGCCAAATATCTGGGCACAGGAAGAGATAGTCCCAGAAATTATGGGTAAAGTTCAACCGCAAGAAGTTGGGGAAATGGTTTTAGACTTTTTGACGAATCCAGAAAAATTGGATGATATGCGCGCCAAACTCCGTAATATTCGCGGTGAAAGCGGTGCAGCGCAGAAGATAGCACAGATTGTTGGTGAGGAAATTGGGAAGTAGGGAAAGATGAGGGAGTAATCGGAGCAACATCCCCCTCATTTTTACTCTGGCTTAATCTGAAGATTCTCCATCCCTGCGCCCAAGTTCATAAATGCCAGCACCCATACAGGCTAATATACCTGTACTAATTCCCCAACTCTCGCCTAAACTAATTTCCAGACCCCAGTTACATAAAGTGCCGACTACCAAAAAAGGCACAATGCTAAACAGTGAAGCGTAGAAAGCATTTTGGGATTCTCTGGCTTTACGAGTCTTTTCAAATTCTGACTGGCTGGTATAAAGCGATCGCTCGGCAAAGTTAAACCAGCGATTGAGTTGTTCGATTACCCATTCATTAACTTTGGAAAAACCTAGATATAGCGCCAATGACCACAAACTCGCTCCGGCGATCGCGATCGTGTCTAACTCAAAACGGAAAGGCAAAATTTCAGTCAGCATTGCTTGGGGGAGTCCTGCAAAGGGTAAACTTTAGCTGTCAGTAGATGCTAAATAAACCTCTTGTGCAATTTTAAGCATAAAAGCTAACAAGATTTCAACTACTTAACAACTTCCCGCTTTTTAGCTTGAAGCAAACCTAATTTACGGATTGCTGGGTAAATTATCGGGGTCGATACCAAGAGAACGTAAATGCTGTGCAAACTTTTCTGCTTTTTCTTCTGCCGTTAAATACCGATTTCCTTGTTCGTCATACCAAGATAGAAATTCCTGACCAATTCCACCAATAACACCTTGATGTCGTCCAATTCCTAAACCAACCTCTGGCATCCAATGAGGTTCGCCAATTTGTAATTGATAATTTTTATCTACCAATTTGTAAATTTCAAATGGTTGGTGTCGATCGCGTTGCCAATATTCGGGGTTGTAAATAATGTAGTAAAGTACGCCAAGTTTCCGATAAATTTCTAACTTTTCGTCGTATTCACTTCCTGGGGAATGGGATACCATCTCCAATGTTAGTATCGGTACTACCTCATTTTCTTCCCAGACAGCTTAACTTCTACGCGATTTACCACCTTTTTTGCGATCGACTCCCAAACTCAGAAACCCATCTGGTACTATGGGGACTCTCGCATTAGCCCCTGTCGTGTGGTAGATTGCCATGTCTACGCCGAAAAACCAATCGGTGCGCGTTGCCCAAATCGAGGTTAATAGGAACAGTAGAATGTTGGGCAGAAAATTTTGATCCTCATTATCCACAGGTATATCGTCTGAGCAGGCTAGTTCGTCAGTGCTTGGAAGCCCAACGACTTTAAGGTTTTCTGACAGCATGACTATTACCGCGGTGGCTTCGGTTTCTTTGATTATAGGTAAATTCAACTTGCCAAGGGTGTAGGGAAGGAACGCATTCTAATAGCGTTCTCCACCCCAGCTAAAAACAATTTGCAGGCAACTTTTTTGCTTATGCAATATCTCAGTTGTTTTTTTGTCTGTATTCTATGCCAGGAACCGGACTTGAACCGGTGACACGAGGATTTTCAGTCCTAACTCAATAACGCTCAAAATGCTTGCATCACATAGATGTTAGTGATGATTAAGTACTTATGCTATCCTACTGTGTGTCAGTTTTTGTGTCAGAATAGACATATTCACAGTAGAAAAAACTTATCGTGAGAAAAATTACACCACTTAATCGTGACGGATACATAGTTATCCGTTTCTCTTTTGAAGGTAAGCGCTATAACTTTAATCCAGTTCCCGGTAGCAAGTACTCTGACAAAGCAGCACTCGCTACAGCAGAAAGCATGGCTTACCGTATTGAGCAAGACTGCATAAACGGATATTTTGACCCTACGCTGACAAAATATAAACCCAGTGCTTTGAAGGGGAGAACCAAGGAAGCTGCTTTACAGGACGCTGAGGAAGCAAGAGAAATTGTAGCCGCAAGATTGTCAGTGAATGCGGTTGACTTACTGCAATTATTTGAGGACTATACGCAGTTCAAGTCTAAGACTTTAAAAGCTAACAGCATGATTGATTATGACCGCATAAAAAACAAGCTTAGGAAATGTCCTCATAAGCTAGTGAGGGATGCTGTAGATATTATGCAATGGTTAGTAAGTGACCACAAAGGAGTATCCACTAGCAGCGTTGAGAAGCAATGGAAACTGATAAACGCTTGCTGTAAGTGGGGAGTAGCTTGCAAGAAATTGCAGTCAAATACATTTGACGGACTAAAAAGCTTAATACCATCTACGAAAAAATCAGCTACTCAGGAAGACATTAATCCCTTTGGCGATAGCGAACGGAAGCAGATTATTCAAGCATTTTACGCTAGCAGTAATTATGCTTACTACGCCCCATTAATAGAATTTTTATTTATTACTGGATGTCGCCCAGAGGAAGCGTTAGCGCTGCAATGGAAGCACATTAAGAACGGAAAAATAACATTCTGTCAAAAGCTAACAGCCAGTGGTGAGATAGAAGCAGGTACTAAGACACAGAGTAAACGTTCTATTACGGTGAACGAACGGATAGTATCTGTTATGAGTGAGATTAAGCCAGATAAATATTCACAAGATGATTTCGTATTCCCTGCAAAAAAAGGTGGCTTTATAGACTGGCACAACTTTGCTAATAGAGCATGGAAGTCAGTACTTAAAAGTCTACCAGATGTTGAATATAGAAACCCTTATCAAATGAGGCATACTGCTATAACAATGATGGTTAGAAGTGGTGTTGATAGTGTGGTTGTGGCTAAGTGGGTGGGCAATTCACCCAATATGATTGCCAAGAGATATTTGGGTGATGTTAGCGATATTGCAATGCCAGATAGCTAGATACGACATTACACAGTTAGCACGTAAATAATGCATTACCTATGCATACAAGGCGATGAATATATTTACCCACAACAACATGATTTCGTTGCCGATTAGGATATTTATTGGCATAAGTACCCTATTATTTGAAAGTGTCATTCTAAGCGACATATTTTTATGACATTTACAGTGTCATACCAGCAAAATATCCATACGACATATTTGGATGACATTTTAAATGACATTAAAATATGACACTTTACAACAATACCCTAAAGCAGTAAAACACCACTCTGGGGTATCACTTCGACTAGGTTAATCTGTCCCAAGTACTAACACTCTAAATGCGGTCGCTATATAGTCTCTAGCAGAAAAAGTTTTTCTAACAGGTTAACCTGTAAGAATAATTCTTTCTGCTGCCTTGCGCTTGCTGTGCCAGCAAGAAAGCCCAGCAGTGATATGCTAGGCACAAATATTAATCAGTTTTTAGTATTCCTTTAGTGATTGCTGCACCACTTGATTACCGCTTCCCAGAAGTCTTTACTTCCGCCACGAACATTTAAGTCACGGTGACAAGCATTATTGAGAGGGTGAACGTGTAGAGTGATGTAATCTCTGATGTCTTTTGGCTTATAGGACAAAGCAATTTCATCCAGTACGAAGAAAGGGTAACACCTATCTCGGAATGCTAAAAGTGCCTTGTTTCTCAGTGCGAGATTTTTACTACAAACGATTTCAGCAATGGACTCATTGATTGATGCCAAACTATGGTCAGTATTGTTGCAATACATTGATGCATAGTCACAAGCGGCAGGTAATCCATTTGTGCTGCTAGAGTTTAGAAAATTTCCAGTGTTGCTGAGAGGTAACGCTATCATAGTGTTGCTTAAATGAGTCATGATTCATCCTCCTGTTTGTCATTTTCGTTGTCTTGTGCATAGATACTGCTAGCATCAATACCTAGTCTGTCCAAGAGGAACCTAAGTATTGAAACTAGCTTGCGTGCTTGTTCGTAACGTGGTGAAGTACTCTTTTCCTCGCAAGTCTTTTCCCATGTATTAACCTCTTTCTCTAGGTCAATTAAGAGTTGATAGATATCATCCAACTTATCGGCGATAGAAAGTGGAACATATTTTTGCATTACCTCTCCAGCGTATTTTTTCTTCCTGCCTGAACCTGGCTTTCTCGTGCCAGACTTTGGAACACCTCTAGGCATAGATTAAAACCTCATTACTTTCAGAATTTGTCATACATTCCACTAGCGCTAACCAGTGGAATATATTGTCTTGTTTTGACTTATAGATTGTTGGGAAAATTCAATGTTTGACTTTAGCCAGCACTCAGAAAATGTTCACTTACTCGTGCTCAATACAGGCACTCAAACGACTCTCAGCTACGTTGGAATAATGCCCACCAACATGAAATTTTAAGAACTTTCCGGCACTTACTGCCTTTGTGATTGCCATGTTATATTCCCACTTGCCACCCATGTAATCGATGCGGTAAGTTTGACCAGTAACAATCCCTGTGAACTCACGTACTTCAAAAAATTCACCCATAGTCCAATCAACTTGTTGACCTATTTTGTAGAGAGGAGCGGGAATAGACACAACGGAAGGATGTACAGATACTTGATTAGCTGACATAATAATTTAGCCTTTTGCGTAGGTTGATTACGTGAGATGGAAGTCGTCATCGTTTGAGTTGGTAGCTCATTCGGTGGCGCATTTTATTGTGTGTATGAGAGGGAAGAAACAATCAATAATCAGACAAGTGCCTGTCGGGGGCGTGTCCATTATCTAAACTGTTCCGAACAACATCAATTTGACTTTTCAGGGATTGATAGGCTTTGTCTAGTTCAGCGAACTGTTCAATCATTGTTTGAGGTGTTACCTCGTCTGTTAATCCCAAAATATGCCATGCAAGTAATCGCGCCTCAGCAACTAACTCAAATGCATCAGATTGGATGGTTTCTAGTTCGTAATCGGGGGATAACACAATATGCTCCATTGATTGGGTGTACTGGGCATCAACAGCGCTATGGAATCGATGAATCTCTGAATCCCTTGCTGTTGTTTGCTTTTCTTATTTATAACAGGTAAACAAAAAACTGTTAATTATTTATAACAGATAAATAAGAGTATAAGCCACAACGTATACTGTGACTAGGGAAATTCATATTTACAGATATCTTGGCAATACTGGCTATACCCTTCTTAAAAGTGTCACTCAAAATGACATGAAAACATGACATTTTTAATGTCATAAAAATATGACACTTCAAAAACATAGGGTACTAGGCTACAAGCAAACTTGGTGTTTACTGTTCAGGGTTATCAATATCAATCGAATCTATACTCTCGTATCCTCCCATCTGAGAGATATCCAGTCCCATTCCGTCCAGCATTCCCCTTATATCCTTTACCAGCACAGATGCCTTGTCATAGCGTGGATTTTTGGCAACATCCACTAGTTCTAGCGATTCCTCCCACGCCGCAATTTCACCCTCTAACTCGATCAGAAAGTAGTAGACATCGGCGATGTTATCGGCAATAGACAGTGGAGCTTTAACAGCTTTTGTTTTCTCGCCATACTTTCTTGGCTTACCAGCACCACTAGCGCGCTTACCCGCTTTAGGAATTCCTCTAGGCATATATTTGACTGGGTTCTTTCTTTTGTTTAGCAGATGCCAGGCACTACGTTATGGCGAGTAACACTCCAAAGCCTTGTGGTGTCTGACTCTTCTAATATAGTAACTATATAAGAGATTGCCCAGTGTTGTATAACACTTAACCTGTTTTCAGAAGTGACACTCGTAGATGTCATTTAAAGTGACATTTTTAGATGTCAGTTGAGGTGACACTTTCAAGCAATACTACACAAGGATTGAGTGATGAGTAACTTAACTGCTTTTAATTTTGAGTCACACGATATTCGTTTTATCGAAGGTAAGCCCGTCGCTAATGATGTAGCCGTTGTCTTGGGTTACGCTGACCCGCAGTCAACAATTAGTAAGAAGGTTTCACCTAAAAACAAAGGGGTTGCCGAAATGGAAACACCAGGTGGAATGCAGTTAGTGATCGTACTTAAAGAGGCTGGCATCTATCAACTTATTTTTAGCAGCAAACTAGAAACTGCGGAAAAGTTTCAAGATTGGGTCTTCAGTGAAGTTTTACCCTCTATCCGCAAGACTGGCGGTTATAGCGTTAACAGTCAAAAGCAATTACCATCCGTTACTACCTCAAGGCTTACCGATTTAAAAGCCAATGACGCACTAGTACGGCATCAGATTAAGGTGCTTGAGAGTGAACTGACCGATAAGAGGCGTGAACTACAAAACATTCAACAAGAGCTATTCGCTGAAGCTAAAGCAGTACTCGATGCTAATCCTGACCTGGCAAAACAAGTACTTGATGCCAAGGAAATAATAGAACGTGCCAAACAAGCTAACAAGTACCTTAGTGCGTGAGATGACATAGAAATATGACATTAAAAGTGTCATGTTTTAGTGTCATCTACGAATAATACATACAACAGGTTTTAACATCACTTCAATACACACAAGTTTTACCGATAAAAACAATGAACAACTTATCCATCTTCAGCTTTGAAGCACACGATATACGTTTTGTGGGTACTGCGATAGACCCTTGGTGGGTAGCTGCTGATGTTTGCAAGGCACTAGAGATTACGAACCCGTCCATGGCAATTGGCAAGCTCGATGATGATGAGAAAAGACATGACATAACTTTAAATGATGTCAGTGGTAAATTTACCAGTACTAGGGTTCAAAAAGTATGGTGCGTAAACGAACCGGGGTTATATTCACTTGTTCTTACGAGTCGCAAGCCGTCAACCAGACGTTTTAAGAAGTGGCTGACACAAGAAGTCATTCCTGCTATACGTCGCACTGGTAGCTATGGCACACCCACCAATACACCGCCCACACCTGCCAAGTTGAACACTGCCTTTGCCGCCAAAGTTGCCGAACTGGCAAAGCGCAAGGAATTACTGTCAGAACGTATTGACGCTACATCGAAGTCACTCAAGGTATTGCAAGAACAGTACAGCCTACTAGACCAGGAATATTCACGACTGTATGTAGAGCATTATCGTCACGAGGGCGAGGAGTACATCAAACACAAACAGATCGTTGGTAGTCACAATCCTTATGTTTCTAAGCAGGTGAGGGATGTTGAACAATAGTGTCACTCTGGATGACATATTTTTATGACACTTTAAATGACACTTTTTTATGACACCTGGAAAACATACATGGCACAAACAATAAAGTATCGAATGCAGTGTGAGAAATGCTTGGGATTTATCAACTGACACAAAACTGGTACAAATACTTGGTGGATACTGGTATCACAAACAAAAAAGCAATACTGACATCAGCAGTATTGTTTAAGTTAACTAGAAGTACTTAACTTCGTTATTCTTTAATGAAGTACTCGTGATTGTTGCATAGACAGTACTTGACCTACCACTGTACAAAAACTGAAACAATGAGCAATAACTTAACCAACATAATTGGTATAGTGCCTGAGATTGTGTGTCAGTTTTTGTGTCAGTGAACCAGTGTGTCAGAGTTGTTTTTGCTTGTAACTGATGCCAGGAACCGGACTTGAACCGGTGACACGAGGATTTTCAGTCCTCTGCTCTACCAACTGAGCTATCCCGGCTGGGGCTTTTGTGAGCCACGATTAATCAATGTAGCAAAGATAAAAGAATATAGCAAGTGTTTGGAGAAAAATAGTTATGCAGCTTTCAAGCTCAACTTAAACCAGACGAAAACGGCTACAAATAGGAGAAACTGGACAAGAACAATACTTGGCCCAGAAGCAAGGTTGAAAATACCTGAGACCATAATGCCAGCAATGCTGCTAATGGAACCAACTATCACCGACATAACTAGAAAGCGGCTAAAGTGGTGACTCATCAGTTTGGCGGTGGAGGCGGGAATGACCAAAAAGGCGTTCACCAGTAAAACACCGACGGCTTTAATTGCCACAGCAACGGCGAGTGAAAGCAAGACAACAAAGGCGTAGCGGTACAATTGAACGGGAATGCCTTGAACTTGCGCGACATCGGGGTTAAGGGTCAATAAAATTTGCTGTCGCAGAGTTGATAGTAAAAATATGCTACCTCCCACAAGGACTAGCAGCGTCAAAATCAAATCTGTGGTGTTGATCGCTAGAATATCCCCGAACAGTACAGCCATCAAGTTGCCACGATATCCTTTAATTAGGCTTGTGAGAATTAAACCGATCGCTAATGCCCCAGATAGCACTATGCTAAGTACGCTATCGCTAGCTAAGTCGGTTTTGTCGATGAAGTAGAGGACAATAACCCCAAAAACTAAGGTAAAAGGTAACAGCATCCAAGTAGGATTTACCTGTAGCAGCACGCCTAACGCCACACCTACTAATGCTGCATGACCTACCGCGTGGCTAAAAAATGACAACTGGCGCAAGGTGACAAAACTACCCAACATCCCGCCAAGTATTCCCATCAAGGCAGCACCGACGATCGCACGCTGTATCGAGGCAAGTTCTAACAACTCTAGCAAGTCATTACTACTAGCGATCGCGAGCCAATTTATCTGACAATCATTGAAGAAATTCATACTTATGGAGATTAATGTTGGTGCTGGTAGCGACTGAAACCTGGGCCGTAGGTTGCTAACAGGTTTTGCGGTGAAAGGGCAATTTCTGGCTTACCAGTACAAACAATGCTTTGGTTCAGGCAAAGCACGCGATCGCAATGCCGATTTACCATATCAATATCGTGAGAAACTTGTAATACTGTCCAACTTTCCTCTCGCTTTAATTCATTTAGCAAAGCGTAAAAATCTGCTGCACCTTGCACATCAACACCAGCAAAGGCTTCATCTAGTACCAAGAGTTTCCGAGGAATTACCAAACAATAAGCCAATAAAACCCGCTTGAGTTGACCGCCACTAAGAGTACCAATAGCTTGATGCTGTAAATGATAAGCATCAGTTCGCCGTAAAGCTTCTGTTACTGCTGCCGATTTTTCTCGGTCTTGTTTCCACAGCTTGGAAAAAAATGAATTCTTTCTTTTCCTTTCCTTAGTCCATCCCAGTCCCACTAATTCGCTGACAGAAATGGGAAAGCTACGGTCAAAAATGAAGTTTTGCGGCATATAGCCCAATGTGTGGCGTAAATGCCCCAATCTGGAAATTGGACGACCCAAGATTTCAATCGTCCCAGCACTTCGAGGTATCAAATCTAAAACCGCTTTTACCAGGGTACTTTTACCAGCACCATTGGGGCCAACAATGGCTGTATCTGTTCCTGGTAACAATTCAAAGGAAACATCTCGAACAGCTAAATAGCTGCCTTGATAAACAGTTAATCCTTCTACTTTCAAAATAGGAATGTCATTAGTCATTAGTCATTAGTCATTAGTTATTGGTCATTGGTCACTTGTTCTGAGTTTCGACTGCGCTCAACTACCGCGTAGTAGTTGGCACAACCTCTTGTAGAGAAGTATTGGTCATTAGTCATTTGCAAATGACAAAGGACAACTGACAAATCTATTTACAAGATGTTTCCAGAGTTTGCAAATTAGCTTTCATTGCCTTGAAATAATGCTGTGGATCTGTTTCGCCAGTTTCTAGAGAATCCAGAGTACGCAAAGTTATTTTCAAGTCTTTAGAGAGGCTATTCAGCAGTTTGTTATCTACTCCTGGTTCGCTAAATAAAGCTTTAACTTTGTATTTTTTCACAGCGTTGACGGCATTTTGCACATCTGTTGGTGAAAGTTGATCCTCGGGAATTTGCACCACAGCAACTTGCTTGAGGTTATAGCGTTTAGCTAAATATGGAAACGCATCATGAAAGGTAATAAAGGTGCAAGTGGGATTTTTCTGCAAAGTCTGCTGAAATTCGCTGTTTAAACTTTCTAATTCTTTAATATAAGCTGTAGCATTTGCTTCGTAAGTAGCTTTGTTCGCCGGATCGGCAGCAATTAATCCATCTCGAATATTTGTTACCTGCTGTTTTGCTAAAACTGGATCTAACCAAACGTGAGGATTACCCTGACTATGTTCCTGGTCTTTTTCATCTGGTGTCGTTTTTATAATAGGTGAAATTTCATTTAAGGGTTTAATACCAATACTTGCATCAATTTCAGTTAATTTGGGATTTTGGGCATTTTTGACAGTACCTTCCAGAAATTGCTCCAAGCCTAAACCATTTTTTACTAACACCTTAGCAGTAGCGATCGCTTTGACATTTGCTGGTGTCGCTTGGTATTCATGCACCTCCGTACCAGGTGGCACTAGAATTTCTACATCTGCCACATCCCCAGCTACTGCCTTAGTAAACAAATATATCGGCAAAAATGTCGCTACTACTTTAGTTTTTCCCGACTGTGCCTGTGGGGTAGAAGCAGCTTCCTGTACTTGCGGCGACTGTTCGGAAGTTGTTCCCTGATTTGAATTCGATTGGCTACACCCAGTAGCCATCGACAACATTAGCAGAGCAATTATGGGCAAGATGCCGCTTCTTTGCCTACCTGTTCTAATTTCTCTGCAATTCACAATCACAATATTTCTCCTCCAAACGGATGCTTGCTCTACCTCTGTCATCATCACCATTGATAATGGGAAGTATTCTAAATTTTATACTATAATAATTCTCATTCTCATTTTAAGTACATAATATCATTCTGGGTTTGCTGTGTAATGAGTAACAACAAAACTTTTTCAGACGGTACAGCCCTCTGCAATTTAGTTTTCCCTAAATAATTAGGATTTCTTGACTTTTTTTGTTAAAAAGGTTGCTTACTTCTGATAAGATTGCTGACAAATATTGTCATAAAATGCCCGTTAAAAAAACGTGGTTTGGGTGTGAATTGGAGATTAGTGTGAGGAGAGAAATGCAAAAATTCTGGAAATATCTGCTAGTTAGTCCAGCAGTCTGCGGTGTCATGCTATTTGTTAATACTGCTACATTTGCAGGTGAAACATCGAGTAAATCTGAAATCAATCAACCGCAAGTTTTAGCTAATCCAGATGCAAGAGCTACGAACATCGCCCCAGATCAGAAAATGGGACAAGTTACCTCCGTGTCTCAATTTTCTGATGTACAACCCACCGACTGGGCATTCCAAGCATTGCAGTCCTTGGTTGAGCGGTATGGCTGTATTGCCGGATACCCAAATAGCACTTATCGGGGTAATCGGGCATTAACGCGATATGAATTTGCTGCTGGTTTGAATGCTTGTCTCGATCGCGTTAACGAACTTATTGCTACAGCTACTGGCGATTTAGTTAACAAACAAGATTTAGCCACATTACAAAAGTTGCAAGAAGATTTTTCCGCAGAACTGGCGACACTCCGAGGTCGTGTGGATGCAGTAGAAGCTAAAGCTGCTGAATTAGAAGCGAATCAGTTCTCAACTACAACTAAATTGCAAGGACAAGTTGTTGCAGTTGTCAGCGATGTGTTGTCAAAAAATACAGTCAACGGTGCAGAAATCACAGACGAGAATACAACTTTAGGGGTACGGGCACGCATAGAATTAGTAACCAGCTTTACAGGGAAAGATACGCTGTTTACCAGAATCCAAGCTAATAATATTCTCAGCCCTAACATTGGTACGCCAGAAGGTAACTTATTTTTTGCTGGCGAGGATGGTACTACTAATGCTGACATAGATGCCTTGTATTACAAATTCCCTCTGGGCGAAAAAACACAGGTTATCGCGATCGCTAATGCAGGTGCAGCAGACGATCTTACCAGCACTGTCAATCTCTTTGATGGTGATGGCGCTTTTGGTGCTTTGTCTACCTTTGGTACACGTAACCCAATTTATAACCAAATAAATGGCGCGGGGTTGGGAGTAACATACGAGTTCAGCGAAAAACTGGCATTAAGTCTAGGGTATTTGAGTGGTACAGCTAATAACCCTACACCGAATAATGGTTTGTTCAATGGTTCTTATGGTGCGTTGGCACAGTTGACAGTTAAACCAAGCGATCGCATTTCTATCGGTTTAACTTACATCAATTCCTATAACCAACCACTACTCACAGGTAGCAATGCCGCCACTTTCCAGGATATAGCAGCTATCCAGGGTTTACCAGAAGATCAAGTAGGATTTTCCAGTAATTCTTACGGTGTTCAAGCATCCATTGGCATCACTGATAACATCGTCTTGGGTGGTTGGGCTGGATACACCAACAGCCAAAGCTTGAGAGGAACCCGTGGAGACGTTGATATTTGGAACTATGCTGTTACCTTGGGCTTCCCTGACCTCGGTAAAAAAGGTAACTTAGCAGGTATCATCGCTGGTGTGGAGCCAAAAGTCACAAGCTCTGACATCGCAGGTTTGGATAGCGATCCTGATACATCCTATCATCTTGAAGCGTTCTACCAGTATAAGCTGAGTGACAATATCACCATTACTCCTGGAGTAATCTGGTTAACATCTCCAGATCACAACGACACCAATGATGATGTTGTTATTGGTGCATTGAGAACCACATTCAGTTTCTAATTTTTTAAATCTTAAAAGAAGACGCAAAGGATAAATTTGCGTCTTTTGTTTTGTGTATAGGTTTAAAAACAGAACTCAATATTTTTACCGGGCTTGATATCTTCAAACAACGTGAGTTCGACAGATAGAAAAGGTCAAAAAGGTTGCTAGATATGAATTTATTCAACTGAACATCCACGCAGCCTGAAAAAAGTCGCGTTCACAAAACATCGCATAACGATAAGTTGAATGCACAACAGAGTTGGTAGCAGCATAATTGTCAACTAAATTTTCTAATTGTTGTGTTAGTGGTTGAAAATCTGCGCTGCTATAAGTACGAATCCAGTCTGCATATTGATGATCGGGAATACCGTTACAAGCCAATTTTTCTCCTAAAAAGGCATACAAACGCATACAGGGAGACATCGCCGCAGCAGTTAAACCAACATCTTTGCTCCAAGCAGTTGCTAACAAAAAATCAGTATAGCGGCGGGTGGCAGATGCAGGTTCTACAGCATACAAATTGACTCCCCACTCAGAAGCATAGCTACTATGCAGCCGTAGTTCTTCTAAAACTCCACTAGCTAAATTATGAAATGTGGTGAAACCTAACCAGTCTGGTGCTTTAGCTGCGGCGATACTGTAGGCACGGGCAAAAGCTTCTAAGAAAAAAGCATCTTGCCCTACGTAGTAAGCAAATTTAGCTCGCTCAAGAGTACCATCGCCAATACCTTGAACGAAAGGATGCTCTAGGCAAGCTTGGGCTAAGTCTTGATTTGCTGCCCATAATTCGTTAGATAAAGTCATTTGTCATTTGTCATTTGTCACTTGTACTGAGTTTCGACTGCGCTCAACTACCGCGTTCGCGTAGCGTCTCGTAGAGAAGCCGTTGGCGTAGCCTCTCGTAGAGAAGTATTTGTTATTATCCCCTTTAAAAAGGGAAGAACTGGAGCAAGACTGAGCCAATACTTCCCAAAAAGTCAACGAAGCTGGGTTTACCAGTACTTATCTTCTCATTGACGGGTGTTTGCAGTTCTTTTATAAAAGTTTGGGCTGTTAGGGTTCCAGTGCTGTTGTTTTGGGATGTAAACAATTTTTGTGCAACTTGAGCATCTTGGAATGCACCTTGTCTATCTAGTATTTGGTAACGGGCGACACCACGAGCTAGATAAGCATCCGCATATTCTGGTTTAATTGCGATCGCTTGATTAAAATAACTGATTGCTTGCTGTTGGTTGCCTTTTTGCCCTTCTGCTACACCCAAAGCATAAAATTCTGCTGGTGAAGCAATTTGTGATGGTATCGCAACTGCACCTTGAAAGTTAGTCCCATTTAAGTAAGCGCCAGTTAGTTCTGCATTTGCTAAATAAGTATTTCTCAAATCAGCACCCGTCAAATTTGCCCCATTAAATTTAGCTTCGCTCAGGTTAACGCCAAATAAACTCGCGCCACTTAAGTTTGCACCCCGCAAATCTGCACCGCTCAAGTTTGCGCGGCTGAGGTTAGCACCTGTGAGATTAGCACCGCTCAAATTGGCTCCAGATAAGTCAGCCATTACTAAACCTGCACTCGTCAAATCACAATTTTGACATTGTTTGGTTGCCAATAACTGTTTAATATGTTCAGAATTGGCTGCTTGTACGGTTGTTGTCAAACTAATCGTGGTTAAAAATGCAACTGCACCCAGAAGTTGGTTTTTCATGTTTATGTAATATTTTTTACTCAATAGCAGTATTAATTGAGATGGATTTATACCTCAGCATTATGATATGAGCAATCTCAACAATTTGCCCTCTGTAGTTGCCTACATCACCTATAAATTGGTGATACCTTTTCTATGGAATGTTACGCTAAAGCATTCTAGAAAAGTGGTGAAAGTATAAATCGAGCCGATATTAAGACTGACAACCCCAGTAAAAAGGGTAAATGAGCATCATTCGTCAAGATAAATGATACACTCCACTAGAGGCGAAACTGGTGTTACAAAATTAAACTCACTGCAAAATATCGTTTCAAAGAAAGCATCTGTAACATCCAAATAATTAATATTTTTTTTAATCAAGTCAATTAGTAGAGCAGTATCCAAGCCTAAAGTTTGCCCTGATAACTGGAATAGTCATTATCATGAGGGATGCTCTAACTCAGGAGCAAAATGATAGATTTGCTTTTGGATACCCTGATTTTAAATAAATATGAGACTATAGAAACATTAAAGCAGTCAGAAAAACGTGAGTCAGCAAGACAAACTCTTAGACAAAATTCTCTCTGGGACTTCTGATACAGATATCCCTTTCGCCCAACTGTGGCAACTTTTATATACACTAGGCTTTGAAGAACGGATTCGTGGTGACCATCGTATTTTTGTCAAAGCCGATGTTGAGGAGATATTGAACCTGCAACATAAAAGAGGAAAAGCCAAAAGCTATCAAATTAAACAAGTTCGGGCAGTGATTCTCAAATATAAGCTAGGAAGTAAAAATGATGTTTCGGTATGAAATTATTCTCTACTGGAGTGAATTAGATCGAGCCTTTATTGCTGAAGTTCCAGAGTTATCAGGCTGTGCTGCTGACGGTGATACTTATCAAGAAGCACTGCATAATGTAGAATTAGTTGTGCAGGAATGGATAGAAACTGCCAAGGATTTGGGGCGTCCAGTTCCTGAACCTAGACCACGTTTAATGTACATTTAATTGATACACAAACCAAGTTAAACTGATTTTTTAGCATTATCAGAAATATTTAATACCATATTTAAGATACGGATCGGAAAAATTTTCGCTAAAAGACCTAAAAAATTCTACTGGCTGCCATTATAGTATCTAAGTTATATCGATTCTCATTTGAATGGGTACACGGTATTGCCCATTATTATCAACTTAAGCTCAAATGCTTGTACCACAAGTCGAATTACCCCCCCTTTATAAGGCTATCCATTACCCGGATCTTTCTTAACATTTGCGAGAGTATTCACTCACGCTTTTTCTAACCCTGATTAGTTCGTCATCAATTCTCAATAAAAACCTAATTTTAGCGATAAGGCTAAGAGCCAATCTGTCAAGTATGTTTGACACCTCAGTGTTCAAGATGCCCACAGAACAAGCGTTTCAAGATTGTAAATAAAGATGTGACTAATGGATAGCCTTATAAAGGGGGGAAACAAGAAAATCCGGTTCCCTCCCCAATATATCGGGGAGGTTAGGGTGAGGTAAAAGAATATTTGATACATTAATCATAACTTTTCAAACATCCTCTAAGTGAAAAACTTAGTTACTAGCAACTTTACAAATCACCATAATATGTGATTTGTGTTTGTTAGTAGTATAGTGAATAAGTTGTAGTCCAGAACGTTCTAGTTCTTGGAATAGTTTAGGTATTTCATACTTGTGATGTCGCCAAATAGTAATCTCTTCACCTTTAGAGATTTCAATATTTTTATCTATACCCATCCGACTAAAATTTATAGTGTAATCATGACGTAGTTTCAAATTAGCAACAATACTATCTGTTTTTAAATCGTATTTTCTCACTAGTTCACAATCTTCAGATTGAATCCCAATCTTCTTTTTAACCCATCCATATACTTCTTCTACATGATACTTGCAGCCACCTCTAACTATTCCATCCCATGTAGAGTTAGAACCAGTTTCGTTAGTAAATACTAAAAGATCATTTTTTCCCATGCTATCTCTAAAGTTTTTGAACACCTCATCTCTATTTTGATGATTTCCAATGGTAACTCCTAAGTGTAAAAATATTTTTGCTGTATCGTCAATTTCAAGGCTAGCTTGATTTTGGAATAAACTTTTGGGTACACAACTACTTTCTATGTCAATTGTGGAACTGATAAACTCGACTAGTGGAAACCATTTTATAAAATTGCTTTTGGAGACATTAAGCAATTCTTCACTAATGTCCAAAGCAAGATATTTATTAACTTTTCCTAATTTGTTTAGTCTGCGAATAAAGTTTTTAACTGGATAGGAATTACCTGCACCAACGTCTATAATATTTACTCTCCCACCAATTTTTATATGATCACTCAGGTATTTAAAATTATCTTTTAAAAGGTCAATTTCTACATTTGCTCTTCCATACCATCTAGGAATAGCATATTTCAGATAAAAATCGTTCCAAATCTTTGCACCTCTCCCTTTATAAGAATACTTGAGAGGTATTTCTCGTCTGACTTCTAATGCATGAATTATCCCTAAAACTTCTTCTTCCGAAAAAAGAGAGTAGAACTCAAAACTTGGCTTTGCTGTGCGACTGATAGCAGGTGAAATATCTAAGGGAAGCTGGGAATCGCTATAAAAATTTTGAGCCATTATTCTTGTTCTTTGGTTTTCTTCGGTCTTGAAATTGATTAGCCGCAATGCTTGCTAAAAATGTATTCTCCCATGCCACTGTCCCAAAACTTGGAATTTTCATCACAAAGAACAGGGCTGCTCTCTATCTCATGCCAACTCAATTAATGATTGCAAAACATCCTTGGGTAAAGACGCGATGAATCGCGTCTCTACAAGTGGTCTATTTGTCGCATTCTTTTTTCAAATTGGTATCACATTTCCCACTCTCAAAGAATAAATTGGTTTTTTACAATCAAAATACGAGATAATTTTCCAATGATACAGGGGTGAATTCAGTGGTTCAGCAACCAGAACTCCAGGAAACTTCGTCGATCAAGTCAACCCAGCGTGTGCTTAAGAGTTTAAGCACTTACCGATGGACTTCACTGGGAGCATTAGTCAGCCTGTTGCTGTTGACGATCGCAAACGCTGTAACCCCACAATTATTTCGGTGGGGAATTGATCAAGGCATCACGCAAAAAAACCTCCAAATTGTGCTATATAGTGCCGCCTGGATGGTAGTTGCCGCGATCGCTCGTGGTGTATTTAATTTTGGACAAAGCTATTTAGCAGAAGCAGCGTCTCAAGGTGTTGCTTATGACCTGCGAAACAAAATTTTCAGCAAGATTCAAAATCTCAGTTTCAGCTTTCACGATCAGGCGCAGACTTCCCAACTACTAACCCGTGTCACCAGCGACATTGAGCAGATTCGTACCTTTGTTGGCACTAGCTTAATTCAAGTCGTTGGTTCACTTGTGACATTGGTGAGTATTTCTGTAGTTTTGCTGGTGATGAACTGGCAACTAGCATTGATTACGCTAACGGCAGTGCCCATAGCTGCATGGTTGATGGCACAATTCGTTACTCGGAATGACAAACTTTTTCGGCAAGTACAAGAGCAACTAAGCGATCTCAATGCTGTATTGCAAGAGAATTTGCTAGGAATACGGGTGGTGAAAGCGTTTGTGCGGGAGTCAACCGAAAGGTCGCGTTACACGACTCTAAATGATGGTCTAGTCAGGGCAAACATGAAGACCATTAGCGCCATCCGCAATACCTTCCCGTTCATTTTTTTGGTGAGTAATTTGGTAACATTGGCAGTTTTCGCCTATGGGGGAGCGCAGGTGATTGGAAATCGGTTCTCCATTGGCGAACTGGTGGCGTTTAACTCTTACCTAGCATTGATTCTCCAACCGATTTTGTTAATTGGATTTGCCGCACCCGCGATCGCTCAAGCAGCAGCTTCCGCCGAACGTGTCTACGAAGTTGTGGATGCAGAGGTAGAAATTCGCGATCGCCCCGGCGCTGTCCCCTTTGACACCTGCGGGGGTAGAATTACCTTTGAAAATGTTTCCTTTCGCTATCCCGGAGCGACAACCGAAACTCTGAAAGAAGTATCCTTTGAAACCAAGCCTAACGAGCTAATCGCCGTTCTTGGAATGACTGGTTCGGGAAAAAGCACAATTATGAACTTGATTCCCCGCTTTTACGATGTCACAAAGGGAGCAGTTCGCATTGATGGACGAGATATAAAAAGTTTCACACTCAAAAGCCTCAGATCGCGTATTGGTATTGTCTTTCAGGAAACTACCCTCTTTTCTGGCACAATCCGCGAAAATATTGCCTACGCCAAACCTGATGCCACCTTAGAGCAGGTAATTGAAGTTGCAAAAACTGCCCAAATGCACGATTTTATTAGCGGTCTAGCCAATGGCTACGAGACGATTGTGGGTGAACGGGGCGTGGGCTTATCTGGTGGACAAAAACAGCGAATTGCGATCGCTCGTACCTTACTAACCGATTACAGCATTCTGATTTTAGACGATAGTACCTCGGCTGTAGATGCCAAAACTGCTGCCCAAATTAAAGCTGAACTAGATGGTTTGATGCGCCAAAAAGCTTGTACAACCTTTGTAGTGGCTCAACGCATTAGCACCATTAAAAATGCCGATCGCATTTTTCTCATGGACAAAGGGCGATTAGTAGCACAAGGCACTCACGAAGAATTGATGCAAACCAGCCCACTCTACGGTGTAATTTTGGAATCTCAGGTAAAGCCGAAGGAGAAAAAATGATCTCCAATTAACATAATTAATTTTGCTTACAGCCTTGTAATAAAGACTTTTAATCTAAAATCCAAAATCTAAAATCCAAAATTTTTATGAGAGGCACTATTCCCGTTGTTGCATCCCAGGAAAACGCGAGTCAGCAACTTTCCACCCTGCGGCGCTTTTTACAATACGTGCTACTTTATCGCAAAGAAATTCCCGTCGCCCTGACATTAGTATTAATTGGTGCCATAACTCAGGCAGTTGGGCCATTCTTTCTCGGCTGGTCGATCGATCGTCTGATTGCACAAGGGGATTTGCAAGGACTGCTAATATTGTTAGGGCTACTAGGGCTGAACTATGGACTTGGTGTCTTAGCAATTCGGGGTCAAATTATTCGAGTCGGCTGGATTATGCAGCGATTGCTGGCTCAATTGAGGCAAGATATTTTCATTAAAATCCAAAGTCTGCCACTCAGCTTTTTCGATCGCAGCGAAGCAGGCGATTTAATGAGCCGATTGCTGAATGATGTCAACACCGTGAATCAAGCATTTGGACTAACGATCGCCCAAATGCTGGGCAACACATTCAGTTTGGTGGGCATCGTGATTGCCATGCTCTCAATCAACCTGCAACTTGGTTTGTTGAGCAATCTAGTTGTGCCACTGATGATTTTTACCACAAGCTTATTTGCACGTTGGGCAAGAGTCAGATTTCGCGTCACCCGACAAACCATTGGGGAACTCTCTGCCAAGTTAGAAGAAGATATTGGCAGCGTGCGAGAAGCACAAGCATTTAATCGCGTACAGATGAATATCGCAGAATTCGACGTTCTTAACGCCGCCAATAGAGATGCCAACGTTGAAGCTGTGGCAATTACTTCAGCCTTTTTGCCCTCGATCGATTTTCTCAACACACTAGCAACGGCAGGTGTGCTAGCCTATGGCGGTTATCTGGCGGTAACAGGAGCTGCAACAGTAGGTGTAGTGACATCCTTTTTACTTTACGTCCAGCAGTTCTTCCGCCCGATCCAAATTCTCAGCCAGTTTTATACTCAAGCTCAATCTGCTTTCGCCGGATTAGAGCGAATATTTCTATTACTAGATGAACCATCAGAACTCAAAGATGCACCCGATGCCACAGAAATGCCGCCTATTCAAGGTGAGGTGACATTCGAGAATGTTAAATTTGGCTACAATCCAGATCAACTGGTTCTCAAAGGAGTGAATTTACACGCCTATCCAGGACAGATGGTTGCATTAGTCGGGCCAACCGGTTCGGGAAAAAGTACAATTATTAACTTGATTTTGCGCTTCTATGATGTATCAAGCGGCACAGTGAAAATTGATAATATTGATGTGCGTAGTGTGACTCAAGCAAGTCTGCGCCGACAAATTGGCATCGTCCTGCAAGATAATATTTTGTTCACCGGTACCGTCGCCGAAAATATAGCTTTTGGCGCTCCTTATGCCACTCAAGCTGATATCGAAGCGGCTGCACAACTGTCAAATGTGCATGAGTTCATTACCTCACTACCACAGGGTTATACAACTCAATTAGGTGAACGGGGAGCGCCTCTGAGCCAAGGACAGCGACAACTAATCAGTATTGCTCGTGCGGTATTAATTAATCCCCAAATTCTGATTCTCGATGAAGCCACCAGCAGCATCGATACCCGCACAGAAGCACTAGTACAAAGTGCGATCGCTCGTTTGCTCCAAGGTCGTACCAGTTTCGTAATTGCCCACCGCCTGAGTACGGTTACGCAGGCAGATCGGGTTTTAGTAATTCAGCAAGGACAAATTGTAGAACAAGGTACTCACGCCGAACTCGTTAATCAGCAGGGTGTTTATGCCAACCTTTATGCTCTCCAACTGGGTGCAGCAGACACAATGGTTCTTCAAAATGAAAAGTAAAATATATAGATATATAGCTCAAATTTACTAATTGCCAGCAAAAAAAATGAAGCTCCCTAACCTAGATTCGGAAACCATCGATCGCATCATTGAAATGGCATGGGAAGATAGAACATCTTTTGATGCCATTGAGGCTCAGTTTGGGCTACTGGAGAAACAGGTAATTGCCTTAATGAGGCGCGAAATGAAGGAATCTAGTTTCAAGATGTGGCGAGAGCGAGTCACCAAACGCAATACAAAGCATTTATCTCAGCGAGAATTTATTGCAGGTCGATTTAAATCGCATAATCAAAAAACCTAAGTAATTGGGTAAGCGTAGGCGTAGCCCGTCGTAGACATCGCTCTTTTGTGATATAAACCATCAAGGGCTAAAATGCTGTATAAAAAATAAGCCTGCGATCGCGCTTCGCGTTGCCACAGGCATCGCTTGTACTTATTGAGTGAAAACTACCAAATTCAGAAGCACAATGACGAAAGTTACACTCTACATTGCAGCTAGTTTGGATGGCTACATTGCTCGCAGCGATGGCGGAATTGATTGGCTATCCCTCCTTGATACAGAAGATGAAGACTACGGTTACACTGATTTTTACGAATCTATTGATGCGATCGTTTTAGGTAGCAAGACGTATGAAGTAGGCCTGGGTTTTGAGCGATGGCCTTATCCAGACAAAAAATCCTTCGTATTCACCCAGCGTCATATCCAATCTAACCGTGAGGACGTTGTGTTTGTTTCTGACCCAGTAAAACAGGCGTTAGCTAATATAGAGACTCAAGGTTTTAAAAATATTTGGCTAGTTGGTGGCGGAAAATTAATCAATTCGTTTCTTCAGCACAGCTTGATTGACGAATATATCATTTCAACGATTCCAACTATATTAGGTGGCGGTATATATCTTTTTCCACCACCTACCCCTGAAGAAAAATTGGAGCTGATTAACTCAAAACAATATTCAAGTGGCTTACTTCAATCACATTATAGGCGAAAAGAAAATATTTAAAAGAATTCGTAATTCTTAATGATGTTTGCTACGAATTACGAATTACGAATTAGCTAAAGAAGCTTCTGAACAGCATTACTAAAGTCTTCGTAAGGAGAAACTCCCACAATGGTTTCTGCTAAAATACCATCTTTAAAAATTAAAACTGCTGGAATACTCCGAAGACCGAATTTTTTGAAAATGGGCTTATTGCTGTCAACGTCTACCTTAACGACTTTAGCCCGACCTTTGTATTCTTCGGCAAGTTGATCCATTAACGGACTGACTAGGCGACAGGGGCCACACCAAGTAGCAGTAAAATCAACAACAACGACTTTCTCTTCACTTCCATTTAAAACAACATCAAACTCACTTTCTTCAACGTAAGTAACTATGTCAGTATCAGTAGACATTTTTTAATTCCTTAGTGTCAAACTAAAATTTCAGCAAAAAGCTAACTATACAAACTATACTCCTTTCTGAATGCCAGATTTATTAGTTACCTACATTCATTGGGAAACTCCCACAAATGATTTTTGCTTGCTAAAGTATATTTAGTAACTTATTTTTTTATACGTAGGGCGCGGCATAACACACCCAACCAACCTAATCCAAAACCCATACCTTCAAGGCGTAGAAGCATCAATAGTCATCCTGCTGGCCAAATAATTCTAACAACCCAATTGTGCCAACAAAAAAAGTATAAGTGGCATATTTTATTGGCATTTTTTGTCTTGAAGGTGCATAAAAAGCTGCTATAATGCTTTCAATAAAATGGCTAATCATGGCAAAACGCTCAATCCAAAAAATTGGATTAAGGCTGCTTGGTACATTAATGTTAGTTATTACTGCGTAAATATTCCACGATTCCAATCCAATTGCGCCTGTTATAAGCACTGTAGATATAATTTTTACAAACGTATAAATCTTTTTCTTGATAAACTTTAAGTCCATACTGTTCACAACAATAATATTTAACATATCTACAAAACTTGGAAAATTAACAGACAAGATAATGTGTGTTGTCTAAAAATTTGCCATAAGTCAACCAATTTTATCTCATGATTTCCATTTTTGTAAAAGCCTATAAAAATATAGATATGTTGCAAAGTTAAATTAGCAGAGCTAGCTTTATTTGTACGTTTGTACTACGGGCGCACATCCAGGCGCATCTAAGATGAGATGTTTTTTAACTGGAAGTACCTGAAGTCAATATTCCCAAAATTTTGAGAAGAGAACAGGCTAAAAACTATGAAAAATCAAGATTAAATCACCAGATATTTAAAAAATGACAAAAGTGTGGAATAATACATAAGTGAAAAATTTAATTGCACTCCATACATTGATAATAAATGTAAAGCTATGATTGTTCAACATTACAACTCAATTCATGTTGAAAATAACTTGCTTAAACAAATCAAAATTAAAGAAAATCAGCTAAAAATTGCACAAGAGTCTGAGATGCTTCATGTAGCAGAAGAATTACAGAGTCAATTATTAAAGCTACAGTCTCAATTATCAGAGCCGCAAGAGCAAGACGTTGAAATTCAAGCGTTGATGAGTTTGCTAGACGAATAAGATTGTAAAATTTTGTTGCAAAATTTATTGGAAATACAAAACCTCTGTTGCCTAAAAGCAAAGCATAGCATAGTGATTGTGATGCCTCGGAATGTAGCTTATCTGCTACAGCTTAAGAATTAACAGGACAAGCAAAAGCCATAGAAGAGTGATGATTCTTACTTAGATAAAACGTTGGGGTTTTTGCTGAGTATATGGTTTTTTGCTTTGTGGTACTGAATCAATTTTAAGAATAGGTTTAATTGGGCGCTGTTGCCTTTGATTAAGAATTTGAATTTCTCTCTCAATTGAATCTTTTCCTTGTCTAAAAAAGTCTTGAGAATTATATGGAACCAAGTCACGGGATAAATGTTGAGCTTGTCTTGGAGTCAAACTAGGAACTGCTTGTTCAGCATTGGCAGAAGTCTGTACAGCCAGTAAAAAAGCTGTTGAAAGCACCAAAGGTTTTATTTTTATACATCCGGGGAATATTAGGTTTAACATAGTTGATACATCTGTTGCGTGAATACAGCTTCCAACCATATTAGTGTTGGTCTGATTATAAACAAAGTATACCTATTCCCTTACTAATTACCTCCTACAAATGGATGAATTAATCAGCTAAACTATTAGTACAGTACAGCGTAAATACAGCTACTATCTAAATTAACTAGATAAGTTGCTTAAGCAACTGGTTAAAGTTAGACAAGCCTTCCACTACTTTAAATTTCGATGGATGTTTAAAGCAAGATAATTGTGCTATTCATTAGCTAATGGTATTTTCGCCTTTTGAAACACCTGCTCAACAGTAAATTGCAGTCCTTCAAACAAAAAATCTGTGAGTAGTTCTTCTCCCATATAAGTTTGTGGTGCTGCATCTGGATAAAAAACAGTAATGCTTCTGGCTTTACTATCTAATACCCATACCCGCAGCACCTTAGCATCCAAATAGTCTTTGGCTTTAGCCGCCATTTGTCCAAAGGTTTGTCCTGGAGAAATAATCTCAATCACCAAATCAGGAGGAACAGAACATATTCCTTCTTGCTCCCAATCAAGGGGTAAACGTTCATTAGAAATATATAAAATATCAGGTATTGGCATCCAATCTCGTCCTCGACGAGTTAATGCGATAGCTAATTCTGGGCAAACTTCTCCTTTCCCCTCACAGCATTGCTCAATTAAATTGAGAAGGGCGCGGGTAAGTTTAGAGTGGAATTTTTTTGGTGACATTTTAGGAATTACTTGACCATCAACAAGTTCGTAGGTGATATCTCCCTCGCCTGGTGGAAGATTCAAGAACTCTTGCAAAGTTAATTGATTTTTTCCTTGGAGTATCATGGCTCATTAATTCGTAATTGAAGGACAGAGCAACTAACTTTTATTCTGACTCCTAAATTCTGACTCCTGAATTCTTCTTCAAATTGTTTACATTCCTCGCAATACTTGCCGAATAATATCTGATGGCACTTCATCGGTAATTGTTACTACACCAATCTCTGTTGGTAAAACAAACCGAACTTTCCCGGCTTTGACTTTCTTATCTAACTGCAACGCCTCAATAATTGCTTCAATATCTAACCCATCTGGTAACTGAGTCGGTAAACCTGCTTTTTGAATTAAAGCATTTTGACGTTCTGTGTCTTCCTTTTGCCACAATCCTAAATCCACAGCAATTTGACCGGCTGCTACCATACCAATAGCCACCGCTTCACCATGATTTACTAGACGATAACCAGTCAAACTTTCTACTGTATGACCGATGGTATGTCCATAGTTGAGAATTGCGCGTAATCCGCCTTCTTTTTCATCTTTGCCAACAACATCAGCTTTTGCTTGACAAGAGCGCGTTAATATGTTCGTTATTAAGTCAGGTTTTACATAGCGGAGTTGGTCGAGGCGTTTACTTGCTTCTAACTGGGCAAACAATTCGGCATCCCAAATCACACCGTACTTAATAACTTCTGCCATCCCTGCTCGAAACTCGCGCATAGGTAGAGTTTTTAACACATCTGGGTCAATCAAAACCAAACGCGGTTGATGAAATGCCCCAATTAAGTTTTTACCGCGGGGATGATTCACACCAGTTTTGCCACCAATTGCCGAATCTACCATCGCCAACAAAGAGGTAGGCACTTGGACAACATTAATACCGCGCAGCCAAGTTGCGGCTGCAAAGCCAGTCATATCACCAATTACACCTCCGCCCAAAGCCACCATCGTAGAAGAACGTTCTAGGCGGTTTTCTAAGGCTACATCGTAAAGCTTTTGGATGGAATTGAGGGTTTTGTAGCGTTCACCAGGCGGTAGAGTGCAGCTAGCAACTTCAAATCCAGCAGATTTTAGGGATGTAATTACTCTTTCGCCAAAATGCTTAAAAATCGTCGGATTAGAAACTAGCAGTACCTTCTTGCCCAGATTGAGACTGGCCATCTGTTGACCTAGTTGATCTAAACTCGAAGGTGCGTTAGCGTAGCTCAACGTTCGCGTAGCGTCTCGAAGAGAAGTTATCGCAATCTCATAAGACTGCTCTGGTAAATTTACATTAATTACAGAAGTCATTGGCCAACCCCAAACAAGCGCTCGTGGGCTGTATTGTATCGCAATCTAGGAAATGGGAAGTAAAGAATCTGACTCAGGACTCAGCACGGGCTAAACGCCCCGCTTCCGCTAACAGCACTCGGAACTGTTTTGCCCTATGCCCAATACCCAACAACTAATGATTCAATAGATTTAGGAAGTATTCTGGAGAGCAATAAATGTTTGCAATTGTATCTTATATCGTCTTCTTGGGTTTATTCTTTGGCTTATCTGTAGGTTTGCTGTTCGGTTTACGGACTGCCAAGATAATTTAATCAAGAGGTATATTTAACCCCAGACTCTTGTGGGGCGGGCATCTTGCCTGCCCTCAGTTTATCAATATCCTATAAAATCTTTACTTTTTCACCAAGTTCGCATTGGCGGATTTGGTGAAAGTGCTGTAGGCTTTAGTCTGTCGGCACTTACTCTTTGATGTTGACAAGAAGTTAATTGTTTTTTCCTAAAGTATTGTTACCGCATCGTGATATGATTCAGCTGACTGAATGTGCAGTCATCATATTTAACTGTACTGGTTTCAAGTCCCGTGAGCTTGTCTGACGAATCAATTGCGCCCACTCCGACAACGCAACAAGATGCTAAAACTGGTTCTGAAGACACAGAATCAGGTAACTCCATGCAAGAGTTCCATCAACTCTTCCAGCGATTGTTGGTAATCACGCTTGTCTTGACGGGGGTTATTTTTATCTCTGTGTGGATTTTTTATTCCTTAAACATTGCCCTAAATTATTTAATTGGGGCGTGTACAGGTGTGGTTTACTTAAAAATGTTGGCTAGAGACGTTGAGCAGCTTGGTAGTGAAAAAACCAGTCTGAGCAAAACTCGTTTTGCTCTATTTATGGGAGTCATGATCGTGGCAACTCAATGGCGTGAGCTACAGATTTTGCCCATTTTTTTGGGATTTCTAACTTACAAAGCCACGCTATTCGTCTATATGGTGCAAATTGCGTTCATTCCTGATTCTTAAAAAGTCAGGCTCACAAAGATAGTAATCCCATCCTCGCTCGTTGGGGAAAATGCTTGAAGAATGCAAATGCTTAGTGTCTTAAACGCCTTTAATTCTTTTCCCCTCGCCGAATTAGAAGTAGGACATCATTTCTACTGGCAGTTGGGCAATCTTAAAATTCATGGGCAAGTTTTTCTCACCTCATGGTTTGTGATTAGTATTCTAGTAGTGGCTTCAATAGCTGCGACTCGAAATGCACAAAGAATTCCCAAGGGCATCCAAAATTTGATGGAATATGCCCTAGAATTTATTCGTGATTTGGCCAAAAACCAACTCGGTGAGAAAGAGTACCGCCCTTGGGTGCCATTTATTGGCACATTGTTCTTGTTTATTTTCGTATCGAACTGGTCAGGTGCGCTAATTCCCTGGAAGCTCATCAAGCTACCTTCGGGCGAATTGGCAGCTCCCACCAATGACATCAATACGACTGTTGCGTTGGCATTGCTGACTTCCTTGGCGTACTTTTACGCAGGTTTTAGCAAACGGGGTTTAGGCTACTTTAAGAAATATATAGAGCCAACACCCATTTTGTTGCCGATCGCAATTCTAGAAGATTTCACCAAGCCCCTCTCCCTAAGCTTCCGGCTATTTGGTAATATTTTGGCGGATGAATTGGTAGTAGCGGTGCTGGTGCTGCTAGTTCCTCTATTTGTACCTCTGCCTGTAATGGCCTTGGGCTTATTTACCAGTGCCATTCAAGCCCTGGTTTTCGCCACCCTCGCCGGAGCATACATTCATGAGGCAATGGAGGGGCATGGCGGAGAAGAACATGAGGAGCATTAAACTTCTCAGCTGATAGCACAGTTCCCAGAGCATATTCGCTCAAAACATCGCAAAGCGCGATCAAAAGAACTCATGTGCAGCGTGAAAACCACGTTTCTAATCGTTAACGTACTTTTGTTAGTTTTGTAATCAAAGCAAGGAAAATCAACATGGATCCATTAGTTCAGGCTGCTTCAGTTCTCGCTGCTGCTTTAGCGATTGGTTTAGCTGCAATTGGCCCTGGTATCGGTCAAGGAAATGCTGCTGGACAAGCAGTAGAAGGTATTGCTCGTCAACCTGAAGCAGAAGGAAAAATTCGCGGTACTCTGCTATTAACCTTGGCATTCATGGAATCTTTGACTATCTATGGTCTAGTAATTGCCCTGGTATTGCTGTTTGCTAACCCCTTCGCCTAATACTTGAAAGTTTTTGTGAGTGTGGAGACGTGAACCATCACGCCTCTACAATCGAAATGTTTTGGGTATCTTAATAGTTCTAATGTTCAGTTGACCCTTATTGGCTATGGGTCTCTAAAATATGAAAGGTTGGATGATGTTGCTAGCCACGAAAACTGCTACTCCAGCCAAAGAGGAGACAAATGTTTGATTTCGATGCTACCTTGCCCTTCATGGCATTGCAATTCCTGCTACTAGCAGCTTTGTTGAATGCAATTTTCTATAAGCCACTGACCAAGGTACTAGACGATCGCGATAATTATATCCGAACGAATACCCTGGAAGCGCGGGAGAGCTTGGCTAAAGCCGAGCGCTTGGCTACCGAGTATGAACAGCAACTCGCAGACGCTCGCAGACAATCGCAAGCAACTGTAGAAGCAGCTCAACTCGAAGCTAAGAAAATTACTGCTGAGAAAATCGCTGAGGCCCAAAAGGAAGCTCAGACTCAACGTGAACAAGCTGCTGTTGAAATAGAACAACAAAAGCAGGAAGCTTTTCGCACCTTAGAGCAACAAGTTGATGCTTTAAGCCGGCAGATTCTAGAAAAACTATTGGGGCCAACTCCAGTTAGATAAGCTAACTAGACTGGTTCTGTGAAAGCATACGCGCAACTGGCCACTAGTCCAGAGCGCCAAATTTAAGTGTCAAAAAAAGGCACTTTTTCCCCTTCTGGGGAAAGATACTTAATTTCCTTACGGGGAAAAGATACTTAAATTTCCTTCAGGGAAAATACAACGTATTAGCAGCGAACAGCGCACTTGTAAATGGGTATCATGGGGACATTCTTATTACTTGCCGCAGAAGCGAACGCTGTTCACTCTGAATTGGCAGAAGGCGCAGCAGAAGGTGGTTTCGGTCTAAACCTAGACATTTTTGAAACCAATCTGATTAATCTAGCGATTCTGATTGGCATACTATTCTACTTCGGACGTAAGGTTTTAAGCAATATCCTGAACGAGCGACAATCCAATATTGCCACTGCAATTCAGGAAGCAGAAGGGCGCTTAAAAGAGGCAAAGACTGCCCTTTCAAAAGCGCAAGAGCAATTGAAGCAATCTCAGGCAGAAGCAGAACGTATCCGCCAATCGGCTGTAGAAAACGCTCAAAAATCGAAAGAAGCCTTGTTAGCGAAGGCAGCGCAAGACGTAGAACGCTTGAAACAAACAGCAGCAGCAGATTTAAACAGTGAAACCGATCGAGCGATCGCTCAACTGCGGCAACGGGTTGCTACACTAGCATTGCAAAAAGTCGAATCGCAACTCAAAACCGGGATTGCCGACGATGCTCAACAAAGTTTAATTGACCGTAGCATCGCACAACTGGGAGGCAATGTATGACAAGTCAAGTAGCTTCAGCCGAAGTAGCCCAACCTTATGCACAGGCACTTTTGTCAATAGCGCAATCGAAAAATTTGACAGAAGAGTTTGGGGAAGATGCGCGTACTTTCCTGGGACTGCTCAGGGCAGACAAACAGCTACACAACTTCTTCAGCAACCCGTTTATTCAATCTGAGAACAAAAAAGCTCTCATCAAACAAATACTCGGTGAAGGCGCTAATCCCTACTTACGCAATTTTTTGCTAATACTGGTAGATAAGCGGCGCATTGCATTCTTGGAAGATATTTTTCAACAGTATCTGGCGCTGTTGCGGCAGCTGAATCAAACCGTATTAGCGGAAGTAATTTCAGCCGTTCCCCTCACAGAAGCTCAACAGCAGGCAATCATCCAAAAGGTCATCGCCATCTCCAATGCTCGCCAGGTAGAACTAGAAACCAGGGTAGACAGCGAGTTAATTGGTGGTGTGATCATTAAAGTAGGCTCGCAGGTAATTGACGCTAGTATCCGGGGTCAGTTGCGCCGCCTTTCATTGCGTTTAACCAGTGGTTAGAAAGTTAGGAGTTAGGAGTTAGGAGTTAGAAGTTAGAAGTTAGAAGTTAGGAGTTAAGTAAATAGTAATTTATTTTGACTTTTAACTTGTCATTTTTGCATTTTTAACTCATCACTCTTAACTCATCACTCCTAACTGTTAACTCCTAACTCTTGAATTTTTCCGTCTCGAAAGCAAACAAGATAGACACATGAGTATATCAATTAGACCTGACGAAATTAGCAGCATTATCCAACAACAAATCGAGCAATACGATCAAGAGGTCAAAGTTGCTAACGTTGGTACTGTTCTCCAAGTTGGTGACGGTATTGCCCGGATTTATGGTCTGGAAAAGGCTATGTCTGGGGAACTTTTGGAATTTGAAGATGGCACAATTGGCATCGCCCAAAACTTAGAAGAAGACAACGTGGGCGCGGTGCTGATGGGTGAAGGGCTAGAAATTCAAGAAGGTAGTTCTGTAACTGCCACTGGTAGAATTGCTCAGATTCCAGTCGGAGAAGCCTTAATTGGACGAGTTGTAGACGCTTTGGGTCGCCCCATTGATGGTAAGGGAGACATCAAGTCCTCAGAAAGCCGTTTGATTGAATCTCCAGCACCCGGTATCATTGCCCGTCGGTCTGTACACGAACCCATGCAAACGGGTATCACAGCTATTGACTCAATGATTCCTATTGGTCGCGGTCAACGGGAATTGATTATTGGCGATCGCCAAACCGGAAAAACTGCGATCGCGATCGACACCATCATCAACCAAAAAGAAGAAGATGTAATTTGTGTCTACGTTGCGATCGGTCAAAAGGCTTCCACAGTTGCTAACGTGGTGCAAACATTGCAAGAAAAAGGCGCGATGGATTACACCGTCGTCGTCGCCGCTAGCGCCAGTGAACCTGCAACCCTACAATATCTAGCTCCCTACACAGGCGCAACTATTGCTGAGTACTTCATGTACAAAGGCAAAGCTACCCTGGTAATTTATGATGACCTTTCCAAGCAAGCCCAAGCTTATCGGCAAATGTCACTACTGCTGCGTCGTCCACCAGGACGTGAAGCTTACCCCGGAGATGTATTCTACATTCACTCCCGCTTGTTAGAAAGAGCCGCAAAGCTGAGTGACGAATTAGGTAAAGGCAGTATGACCGCCCTACCAATTATCGAAACCCAAGCTGGTGACGTTTCAGCATACATCCCCACCAACGTAATTTCTATTACCGATGGTCAGATATTCCTATCTTCTGACTTGTTTAACGCTGGTATCCGTCCCGCTGTAAACCCCGGTATTTCAGTATCCCGTGTGGGTTCTGCCGCTCAAACCAAGGCAATGAAAAAAGTTGCCGGTAAGATTAAATTGGAACTAGCCCAATTTGACGACCTGCAAGCTTTCGCACAATTTGCTTCTGACTTAGATAAAGCCACTCAAGACCAGTTGGCACGGGGTCAACGGTTGCGCGAACTCCTCAAGCAGCCACAAAATTCGCCACTCTCGGTATACGAGCAAGTAGCAATTTTATACGCTGGCATTAATGGTTACTTAGATGATGTACCTGTAAATCAAGTAACCACCTTCACTGCGGGTCTACGTGAGTACTTAAAGACTGGCAAGACCCAGTATGCTCAAGGAGTACAAGCATCTAAAGCACTAGGTGACGCAGAAGAAGCTGCTTTGAAGGAAGCACTTACCGAATACAAAAAGACCTTCAAAGCTACAGCGTAATTAAAGTGAGGAGTGAAGAGTTAAGAGTTAAAAGTTAATGAAATACTCCTAGCTCTTAACTCCTAACTCCTAACTCCTAACTCCTAACTCAAGAATATGGCCAATCTAAAAGCAATACGCGATCGCATCCAGTCGGTCAAAAACACCAAAAAAATCACAGAAGCCATGCGTCTCGTAGCTGCGGCTAGAGTGCGTCGGGCGCAAGAACAAGTGCTAGCAACTCGCCCCTTTGCCGATCGCTTGGCACAAGTATTGTATGGTTTGCAAAGCCGTCTGCGCTTTGAAGAAGCAAACTTACCACTACTGAAAAAACGCCAAGTTAAGTCAGTCGGGTTGTTGGTTATTTCAGGCGATCGCGGTTTATGCGGCGGCTATAATAATAACGTTATCCGTCGTGCAGAAAACCGCGCCAAAGAAATCAAGGCAGAAGGTTTAAACTATCAATTTGTGCTAGTCGGACGCAAAGCAACACAATACTTTCAACGCCGCGATCAGCCCATTGATGCTACCTACAGCGGCCTAGAGCAAATTCCCACCGCAGCGGAAGCTAATCAGATCGCCGATCAACTACTTTCCTTGTTCCTTTCGGAAGAAGTTGACCGCATCGAATTAATCTATACCAGATTCCTTTCCTTAGTTAGCTCCCGTCCTGTGATCCAAACCCTACTGCCCCTCGATCCACAAGGTCTAGAAGCAGCCGATGATGAAGTCTTCCGCTTGACAACCCGCGGCGGTAAATTTGAAGTCGAACGGGAAAAAGTGACTAGCCAAGCCCGCACGTTGGCTCCTGACATGATCTTCGAGCAAGATCCAGTGCAGATTCTCGATTCTCTATTGCCCCTGTATCTGAGTAACCAGCTATTGCGGGCGCTGCAAGAATCGGCAGCTAGTGAACTAGCAGCGCGGATGACAGCCATGAGTAATGCCAGTGAAAATGCTGGTGAACTGATTAACACCCTCACCTTGTCTTACAACAAAGCTCGACAAGCTGCAATTACTCAAGAACTCCTTGAGGTTGTGGGCGGTGCTGAAGCACTAACTTAGGGTATAGCTAATTATTTATTTGTAGTGCGTTGTAATATATAGCCAATTGCTAATTATTTTAAGATTAGCAATTGGCTATTTTAGTATTGGGGACTTTTAATTATGTCTATTAACACATTTCAAGAATTGCGTATTATAATTGAAGTATGAAGCGCATGGGTCCGTCACGGTTTCGACAGGTTGGCGAACGCTGCTCTGTGATTCAGGTCGAGAGTGAGTCTCCTCTCGGAAATCAAAGGCTCAAACAAAAAGTAAATGCGAATAACATCGTTAGCTTTGCTCGTAAGGATGCTCTAGTAGCTGCCTAAACACCTCTTATAGGTTCGAGCGTCTTCGGTTTGACTCCGTTAAGGACTGAAGACCAAACCCCAACGGATGCTCTAGCAAGCGTTCTCTGGTTGGCTTGCTGGCTAAGATCAAATCAGAGCATCCTACGTTCGGGATAATGAACGATTCCCGCCTTGAGGGTCAGAAAGGCTAAACCTGTGAATGAGCGGGGAGTCAATACCCAATTTGGACAGCAGTTCGACTCTGCTCGGATCCACTAAAGATAGTAACAAGTCCACTTGACACTGTGATGTGTAAGTGGACTTTGTTTTATGGGAAACTCCCATCAGAATTTTCTATAATGCACAGCTAACTTGAGTTCAACGGCTAATATAGCAATACCGTTCAGTTAAGCCCAAGTAATAGAAAGAAGCGCAACAAGCACTATCTCTGCAACAAGCACGAACCCGTCCAATACGGTTCGGTTAAGGTTTTTTGATGAAAATTCTAGATCGCAAAGACGCGATTCATCGCCGTCTCTTGCCTTAACTATCTCTGCAAAAAACAGGAACTTGTCAAGAAGGTAATCGTGATTGTCACCCACGATTTAGCGATCGCAAAACGAAACCAGTGATTCGAGTCCAAGATGGTTTAACAGATTCGTCTATCTATCCCCGTCCCTCTACAGGCTACGACGCTGAATCTAACTACAGCCTACAAAAACTTTTTTGAGAAACGTGCTGGATTTCCTAAATTCAAATCAAAACATGGTAAACAGTCTATCCAGTATCCTCAAAACGTCAAGATTGTAGATGGCAATGTCAAACTCCCCGGCAATATCGGGATAGTCAAAGCCAAAATACACAGAGCGATTGAGGGGAAAGTCAAGACTGTTACTATAAGCAAAACGCCCTCTGGCAAATACCTTGCATCTATCCTGACTGAGTTAGAGGGTGAAAATCCGGTTATTTCAAAAGGTAAGATATATGGGATTGATCTAGGCTTGAAACACTTTGCTATCGTCACTGATGGCAAAAAGGTTTCCAAATACGATAACCCTAAACACCTTGCCAAACACGAGAAAAACCTCAAGCGTAAGCAGAAAAAGTTAGCACGTAAGCAAAAAGGGAGTAAGTCAAGAAATAGATATAGAAAAGTTGTTGCCAAGGTGTATGAGCGAGTTAGTAATTCACGGCAGGATTTTCTACATAAACTTAGTTATAAGTTGGTCAGCGATAGCCAAGCTGTTATAGTAGAGAATCTTCATGTTAAAGGCATGGTGACGCTCGAAGACTCGCTAACGCTACGCTATCGTAATCACAAATTGGCGAAATCAATATCTGATGTAGGGTGGGGAACATTCACTAACTTTCTAGCTTATAAACTAGAACGCAGAGGTGGAAAGTTTGTTGAGATTGATAGGTGGTTCCCCAGTTCCAAGCTCTGTTCTAATTGTTTGTATCAAATAGGTGAGATGCCATTGGATGTCCGTGAATGGACTTGTCCTCATTGCAATACTCATCACGATCGGGACGCGAACGCCGCACAGAACATTAGAGTAGAAGGCATCAGAATGCTTGCATTGAGCGCAGCCGAAATGATAAAGGCGGAAGGTTCATCCGTCTCTGCTGTAGGAAGGGAGGTAAGTCCTACTCTTGGGCGAAAGTCTAAGTTTAGGCACTCCCCCGTGATTACAGAAGCCCCACCCTCAGCCGAAGGCAGGGTGGGGTAGTTCACTTAGCTAATTATGCTGTTTCTGGGTTTGTGTGCGTGCCCTTCCAAACCTCCTTCCCCTTTTTTTCAGTACCCGTCGTAGTCGATCTGCACTCAAGTTTACTTGACGTTCAGACGCCAGTTTTTTTGCTAATTGTTTAGAATTATAAGTCTCTGACTCTTGAGCTAAACAATTTTCGAGATAAACCAAATCCGATTCCGAATATCGGGGTTTTCCTCCTCGACCAGGAGCATCCCATAAACCTGCTAAACCCATTTTTTCCCAGCGATGAAGGGTTTGACGCACTGTTGAAATCGCCCAGTTCAAGCCTTTTGCAATTTGCTCATTTTTTAAGCCACGAGTATTCAGCAGTAAAACTTGAGCACGATCCTTAGTACGTTGAGGAACATCTTTGGCTTTTCTCAACTCTTCTAAAGTTAGCTTTTCCTCTTCTGTGAGAAACACTTTTAATCGGCATCCCATAAAAAATAACCTTTTACAAAATCAATTTTTGTCATTTTTGTATCTATTTACGTCTGTATACTGAATTACTTAAGTATTTCACCATACATTCGAGAAAACTAAACTACAAGTATTAAGGATGTCAGCGTCTATAAGGCTGCAACACGATCGGTATTGGCTTGAGAACACTATCAAAGTTTGTAATTTTTCATCAACAATGGATTTTTATAAAAAGTTCGGCACATCAAGATTACACATTAACCTATATAGGCAAACTTATCTGATAGCCTGAAGCTGTAGCTTATAGCTATGAAAAGAAAAATTTTTTAGCGTTGTTATCTTGATTAATGTTTAAAGTCGATAATAAAGGACTGTATCATTAAATTCCTGAGATTATTCCTATGCTTACGCAGGTTTATCGAAACTTTAAGAATCCTTTTTACCCTAGTTTCCATTTTGATAAGCGGAAAAAGATATACAAGCCTAGTTCCTTTTTATTCAACTAGTCTCTGGAAATTTGACTTGATTATCTCCAAAAAAATATCTGTTTTACCAACTTTACATAAAGTTTATATTCCATGTCCTATATTTTTGATTAAGACAACAACAGATTGAATATCTATTGAATAAACTAATGTTAACAGCCTATTCGATGCCTTTTGGAAGTCTAATAAGGTTTGTCCTACTTTTCCCACCTTTCCCACCTTTCCTACTTTTCCCACCTTTCCCACCTTTCCTACTTTTTCTAATTAAGGGAGTATCTGAAAAAAATATTTTTCTACTTAAAAAATATATTCTCTGACAATATTAAGCATCACAAGTAATTTAGACTTGGTACGTAGACCAGCAATCTAATATTGTTTAAATTATGCTGTTCTAGTTAAAAAATATAATTGCTATGATATTTTTGAATTAAAATAAAACCAGATAAATAGCAAAAATAATTACTCAGTAAAACTTAGGAATAAATTAATATTTAGTAGATTTTTTGAGTCACATTTTTTGCTAAAAAACAGCAATATTTGATACAAGTTAAATTTTTCAAAAACTGATATTCATTACAACTTCAAATAAAAATAATAGAGAGAATGGGGGCAGAAGAAAAACCTGTTAATTTGCGCTCGGAGACGAATAATGGTATCGATGTCTACGACCGGCAAGGCCCACGAAGAGAACGTTCAACATCGGCTAACTATACAAACTGTAGAAATTGCCCCTAACACAACGGCGATTCGCTCTCTTGACTGGGATCGCGATCGCTTTGATATCGAATTCGGACTGCAAAACGGTACAACCTACAATTCATATCTAATTAGGGGCGAACAAACAGTTCTGATTGATACTTCTCACCAGAAGTTTCGCGATCTGTATTTAGAGACTCTCAAAGGTCTTGTCAACCCCAAAACAATTGATTACATAATTGTCAGCCACACAGAGCCAGACCATAGCGGCTTAGTAGAAGATGTCCTCCAGTTAGCTCCTAGAGCTACAGTTTTAGCCTCAAAAGTTGCACTTCAGTTTTTGGAAGGTTTGGTTCACGATCCTTTTTCCAAGCGGGTTGTGAAAACTGGCGATCGCATCGATATCGGCAAAGGCCACGAAATGGAATTCGTGAGTGCGCCTAACCTACACTGGCCGGATACAATCTTTAGCTTTGACCGCAAAACCCAAATTCTCTACACCTGTGATGCTTTTGGGATGCATTTTTGTGACGATCGCACCTTCGATGAAGATTTAGAAGCGATTGAAGCTGACTTTAGATTTTACTACGACTGCTTAATGGGTCCTAACGCTCGTTCGCTGCTGAATGCGATGAAGCGGATGGGCGATCTCGGAAAGATTAATATTATCGCAAATGGTCACGGGCCACTATTATACCACCATTTAGATGTTCTGACCGGGTGCTACGAAAATTGGAGCCAAAAACAAGCTAAAGCAGAAACAACAGTTGGCTTGTTTTTCGTCTCAGAATATGGGTATGGCGAACGCCTTGGTCACGCAATTGCCGAAGGTATCCTGAAAACTGGCGTTGGCGTAGAAGTACTGGATCTGAGTACTGCTGGGAGCCAAGAAATTCAAGAACTAGCCGGGAGAGCAACTGGGATCATTATCGGTATGCCCTCGACTACCGCCGCCGCCGCCCAAGCTAGTATCAGTTCGGTGCTAGCTGTTGCTAAAAACAAGCAATTTCTTGGGCTGTTTGAATGTTACGGTGGGGATGATGAACCCATTGATACACTCCGCAGACAATTTCTTGACTCTGGCATCAAAGAAGCTTTCCCACCCATTCGGATTAAAGAGGCTCCCACAGCATCAACATTTCAGTTGTGTGAAGAAGCGGGTAAAGACTTGGGACAATTGTTAGTGCGCGATCGCAACATCAAGCAAATTAAGTCCCTTGATGTCAACATGGAAAAGGCACTGGGTCGCATTAGTAGTGGACTGTATATAGTCACCACTAAAAAAGATAATGCCTCAAGTGCAATGCTGGCATCCTGGGTAACGCAAGCGAGTTTGCAACCCTTAGGATTGACAATTGCCGTTGCGAAAGACCGCGCCATTGATTCCTTAATGCAAGTAGGCGATCGCTTCGTCCTCAACGTTTTGGAAGAAGGCAATTTTCAAGAACTCAAGAAACACTTCCTCAAGCGCTTACATCCTGGTGCTGACCGCTTTGCAGGAGTAAAAACTCAAACCGCAAAAAACGGTTCTCCGATTCTGACAGATGCTTTGGCATACATGGAATGTGAAATACAGACCAGTATGGAATGCAGCGACCACTGGATTTTATACTGCACAGTCCAAGAAGGTCGTGTCTCCAAAAACGATGGATTGACAGCCGTTCGCCATCGCAAAGTAGGTAATTACTACTAGGGATTAGGTATTGGGTATTGGGTATTGGGGATTGGGAAAACTCTTCCCGAGTCCCCATTCCCCATTCCCCAGTCCCCATTCCCGAGTCCCCAGTCCCCAGTCCCCATTCCCGAGTCCCCAGTCTCTGTTCCCCAACTATAAAACAGCTATGACCAATTCCAAGCCACGCGACGTACAAGTTCTACCAATTGCTACAAATACTAAGGCGATCAGAGCACGTAGTTGGTCACGTCTGCGGTTTGAAATTGAATACGCACTTGAAAGAGGTACTACCTCCAATTGCTATTTAATTGAAGCTGATAAAACCGCACTTATCGATCCACCGCCAGAAAGCTTTACCGAAATTTATTTAGAGGCATTGCGGCAGACTTTAGATTTACAAAGTTTGGATTATATAATCCTGGGTCATTTTAGTCCCAATCGAGTTGCAACCCTCAAAGCAATTTTAGAACTGGCACCACAGGTAACTTTTGTCTGTTCTCTTCCTGGTGCGAACAATTTGCGTGCTGCTTTCTTAGAGCAAGATTTAAATGTCTTGGTGATGCGGGGGAAAGAAACTCTGGATTTAGGTAAGGGTCATGTTTTGAAATTCTTTCCCACTCCTAGTCCGCGTTGGCCGGAAGGACTTTGTACCTACGATCAGCAAACCCAAATCCTCTACACAGATAAGTTATTTGCAACTCATCTCTGTGGTGATGAAGTGTTTGATGATAACTGGGAAGCCCTCAAAGAAGACCAGCGTTACTACTTTAACTGCCTGATGGCTCCCCAAATTCCTCATGTGCAAGCAGCTTTGGAGAAAATATCAGATTTGCAGGTGAGAATGTATGCTGTGGGACACGGACCCTTGGTACGCACCAGTTTAATCGAACTTACCAAAGCTTACGGAGAATGGAGCCGTTCTCACAACGATCGCGAAATTTCCGTTGCCCTACTTTACGCTTCAGCTTACGGAAATACAGCGACTTTAGCACAAGCGATCGCTCTGGGATTAACTAAAGGTGGAGTCGCAGTCAAATCAATCAACTGCGAATTTGCTACCCCTGATGAAATTCGCATCAACCTCGCACAGTCAGAGGGTTTTATCATTGGTTCTCCTACTATCGGTGGTCATGCGCCAACTCCCATTCATACTGCTTTAGGGATTGTGCTATCAAGCGGGGACAACAGCAAACTCGCTGGGGTTTTTGGTTCCTATGGCTGGAGTGGCGAAGCATTTGACTTAATCGAAGGTAAACTCCGGGATGCTGGATATCGATTTGGTTTTGACACTTTGAAGGTGAAGTTTAAACCTGATGATGTCACCCTCAAGTTTTGTGAAGAATTAGGTACAGACTTTGCCCAAGCATTGAAAAAGGCTAAAAAAGTACGCGTACCCCAACAAGCCGCTACCCCAGTAGAACAGGCTGTTGGTCGAATTGTTGGTTCCGTTTGCGTGGTGACAGCCAAACAAGGAGAAGTGTCTACTGCGATGTTAGGCGCTTGGGTTTCTCAAGCCACCTTCAATCCACCCGGAATAACTGTTGCGATCGCTAAAGAGCGAGCAATCGAATCTTTGATGTATCCAGGCGGTAAGTTTGCCTTAAATATTCTACCTGAAGGCAATCATCAAGATTACATGAAGCATTTCCGTAAATCTTTCGCCCCTGGGGAAGATCGATTTGCCAACTTTAGTACAGCAGTTGCAGATAATGGCTGTACTGTCCTCACCGACGCATTAGCATATTTGGAATGTTCAGTCAACCAACGGCTGGAATGTGGCGATCACTGGGTTGTATATGCAACTGTGGACGAAGGTAAATTACTCAAGCCTGATGCTGTGACTGCCATCAACCATCGGAAAACAGGCACTCATTATTAATATAGTGAGAAGTTTAACTTAACAAAATCGCCTTGGCTATAGAGCTAAGGCATTTGATGACAAAAATTCTCTTTTTTATTGTGGGGTGGGCATCCTGCCATTGGTGTCAAGTTAAGAAAATTAGAGTTTTGTCAAGTGGGTAAAACTCAATGGTTAAACTGAACACAATGGTG